>NZ_ALPU01000010.1:0-716936 GCF_000294465.1 Staphylococcus sp. OJ82
TTGTTTAATAAACGTTTACTTATTATTAGTAATAACTTTTTGTATTAAACACAATTTTAAAATAAATGATATACTATCAATAGCATGTGCACAATATAGTTTATTTGAAGATAAACTATATTGTAAATGTAATAAAGGGGGCATAATCTTTGAATTATAAATTAATTAATGAACAAACGATTATGATATATTTTGAAGAGCGTATTGATCCTGATACGTTTCAAAAGGTACAACGCGTTGAACAATATATTAAAGCACAAAACAATCCAGCGATTATTGAAGTAGTCTCTTCGTATCGCGCAATTATGTTAACCATTGATATCACTAAAAGTGATTTAACCTATATAATTAAAGCGCTTAATTTAAATCAAATGGACATAACAAAATTTAATGATACAGCTACACCAACACAAACAATTAATATACCAGTGTTATATGGTGGAAGTTATGGTCAAGATATTCAAGAGGTAGCATCGCATAATAATTTAACTACTAAAGAGGTTATACGAATACATACTGAAAATACTTATTTAATTTATATGCTAGGTTTTATGCCTGGCTTTCCTTTTTTAGGAGGATTAGATACGCAATTACATACGCCAAGACGTCAAGAACCGAGGACAAGCATTCATGCAGGTTCTGTAGGTATTGCTAATAATCAAACAGGTCTCTATCCAAAACAATCGCCTGGTGGTTGGCAAATTATAGGACGTACGCCTATTAGAGTGTTTGATATTCATAGAGAACCTATGTGTTTATATGGCGCAGGAGACTATATAAAATTTTATGCTATTGAAGAAGAAACATACCATCGTATATTAGATGAACAACAATATGACGATTTTGATATAGAAAAGTGGGTGAAAATTTAATATGTCTATAAAAATTTTAAATCCTGGACTATTTAGCACAATACAAGATCAAGGTAGAATTGGTTTTCAAAATCAAGGCTTTTCAAATGCAGGCGTGTTAGATCAATATGCATATAGATTATGTCAAACACTTATTGGAAATAATGGACCTGCAATTGAATGCACAATTATTGGACCAACACTTCAATTTTTAGAAGATAATTCTTTTGTTATCACTGGTGCGCAATTTAATGCCAAGATAAATGATGAAGTGATTGATGTTCAAACAGTAACTTCAGTGAAAAAAGGGGATGTATTGGAACTAGGTGCTGTAGTTAATGGTGCAAGAGGTTATATTTTGTTTGGTAAACCGATAGATGTCCCAATTGTAGCTGGTAGTTATGCAACGCATACACGTAGTCATATCGGAGGATATAAAGGACGTGCCTTAAAAGGATACGATGTAATTTTGTGTAAACAAGACGATACATACCTTTCCCAAATAGGATACAGTTTAGAATTAAATACTGAATCATTTAATAAAGATACAATTCAAATAATCGAAGGACCACAAATAAATCGATTCACTCAAGATGCGCAAGATAAATTAACAACAGTTGATTTTAAAATTTCAGAAAAATCAGACCGCATGGGATATCGATTACAAGGTGAGATAATTTCACCAATAGATTCTGCGGATATCATTTCTGAACCAGTAGCTTTAGGTAGCATTCAAGTTCCGAACGATGGCAATCCAATTATTCTATTGAATGATAAACAAACAGTTGGTGGTTATACAAAAATTGCTACTGTATGTGCTTCAGATTTACATATTTTAGCACAGAAACAACCGGGGGACGTGCTACATTTTGAATGGACAACGATTGAAGAAGCAACAAATAAATTAAAACAACAAGAATTAGATTTCAAGAAAGTATTAGAAAATACAATCGATACACCTATTTATAATACGGCGCAATTCAGACCAACGGCTTCACGTATCAAAAAATTATTAAAAGGGGAATTAAAATGAATCTTGAAAAAATCGAGCAATTAATAAAATTAGTAAAAGAAAACGAAGTTAAAAAATTTGAATACAAAGATAGTAAAAGTGAAATATCTATAGATTTTAATGATAATAAATTACATTCATTTACTTCCGATCATAATTCACAAACTTTAGCCAACCAAGCATTCAATCAAAATCAAAGTGTAGCGGACGGCCAAACAAAGGAGGCTGACAACTTTAAAGAAGTTAAATCACCAATGGTAGGTACGTTTTTCCAACAAGATGAAAAAGAGCTTACTGAGCCAATCATTCGTGTTGGTGATGAAATAAATAAAGGTGATACGATTGGTTTTATTGAAGCGATGAAAGTAATGAATGAAGTGAAAAGTGACATAGATGGTGTAGTGGAGGAAATCGTAGTAGCACATGGTGAGAATGTCGAATATGATCAGACGATTATTAAAATAAAATAAGTGAAAGAAAGGGGCGTTTGCTGTGTATCGTTGTTTAATAGCAAACAGAGGAGAGATAGCTGTTAGAATTATCCGAGCATGTAGAGAGATGGATGTTGAAACAGTAGCTATATATGCATTAGGGGATGAAACGAGTTTACATGTGAGTTTAGCTGATCAAGCTATTTGTATAGGTGAAGCAAATCCACTAGAGAGTTATTTGAATCAAGATCGAATTATTAGCGCCGCCAAAATCAGTGGCGCTACTGCAATACATCCAGGGTATGGTTTTTTATCAGAGAGTACTTCTTTTGCACAAAAAGTAGAAGAAAATAATATTGATTTCATTGGCCCAACACAATTGACGATGGAAATGATGGGTGATAAAATCACCGCTCGTCAAACAGTTGATGATGCGGGCGTGCCAATTATTCCTGGTTCTACGAATGCTGTGGAGTCAATTGAAGAAGTGAAGAAAATATCAAAAGATATTGGTTTCCCTCTAGTTTTAAAAGCTGCTAGCGGTGGCGGTGGTAAAGGTATTAGAATCGTTAAAACAGTTGGTGAATTAGCTAAAGCTTTTAAAGAAGCCAAGAGTGAGGGAGAAAAGTATTTTGGTGATGATCGTATTTATGTTGAATCGTTCATTCCCGTAGCGAAACATGTAGAAGTTCAAGTCATTGGTGATGGTAAGGATAATTACATACATTTAGGGGAAAGAGATTGTTCTGTACAAAGAAAAAACCAAAAATTAATTGAAGAATCACCATGTGCAGCAATAACAGATGAGACTAGAAATGCAATGTGTACTGATGCTGTCAAAGTCGCAAATGCTTCTAACTATAGAAGTGCAGGCACAATCGAATTTTTAGTAACAGACGAAGCATATTATTTCATTGAAATGAATGCGCGTATTCAAGTAGAACATACGGTGACTGAAATGAGAGCGAATAGGGATTTACTACAAGCTCAACTATACTTGATGATAAATGGTGAATTGCCTTTTACACAGGAAGATATAGTTTTTGATGGACATGTAATCGAAGCACGAATTAATGCAGAGAACCCAGAACGACAATTCCAACCTTCACCAGGCAAAGTAGAAGCATTACACTTACCACAAGGATTTAACGTACGTGTAGATAGTTTACTTTATCAAGGTTATACTGTGTCTCCTTACTATGATTCTTTAGTAGCAAAAGTGATTGTAAAAGCACCCGACAGACAACGTGCAATCAATAAATTAAAAGTCACTTTAGATGAAATGGTGATAGACGGTTTTACAACAACTGCTGACTTTTTATACGCAGTATTATCATATCCATTGTATGCAGATGGAGATGCAAAAGAAGTAGATATAAAATTTTTAGATAGACATCAAATTATCAAGGGGGTATCTTAATGCAAGTAGACTTAAATTGTGATCTCGGTGAAGCATTCGGTAATTACTCATTTGGAGGGGATGAACAAATTATCCCACTAATTACTTCAGCAAATATCGCTTGTGGTTTTCACGCTGGTGACCAACATGTAATGAATGAAACAATTAAATTAGCCAAAGCACATGGTGTAGGAATCGGTGCTCATCCAGGATTGCCAGATTTACAAGGATTTGGACGTAGAAATATGGATTTATCACCAAATGAAATTTATGATATTGTTGTTTATCAAATTGGCGCATTAAGTGGATTTTGCAAAATTCATAACGTGAAGATTAATCACGTAAAACCGCATGGTGCCCTTTATCAAATGGGAGCTAGAAATAAAGATATAGCTCGTGCAATCGCACAAGCAGTATTTGATATTGACAAGACCCTAATATATGTGGGATTATCTAACACGTCATTAATTTCTGAAGCTAAATTAGTTGGTTTAACAACAGCTTCAGAAGTCTTTGCAGATAGACGTTACGAAGACGATGGCCAACTTGTAAGTAGGAAAGAACACGATGCACTAATTACGGATACAAATGAAGCAATTGAGCAAGTAGTTAACATGGTGAAATCGCAAACCGTTGTCGCAAAAAGCCAAAAGACCATCAGCATAGAAGCTGATACAATTTGTGTGCATGGAGATGGTGCACATGCTCTCGAGTTTGTAACACAAATTAGAGAAAGATTAAGTTCTAAAGAAAAAGATTTTGAGTTCACAAAAACCCATAAAAGGTTATGAACTGACCCCCAATTGTGGGAATAAAATAAAAACACTTTCGTTGAATTCATACTAAAATGAATTTATACGGAGGTGTTTTTCTATGAAAAGAGTTACTTATTCACTAGAAACCAAAAATAAAGCTATTGAAATGAAAATTGAGGGATATAGTGCAAAAGAAATTATGAATACATTAAACATTAGAAATAGATCACAAGTGAAAACTTGGTGGAAATGGTACCAAAATGGTGAACATTATAGATTTCATCAACAAGTTGGAAAACAATATTCCTACGGAAAGGGATTAGAAGAACTTTCAGAAATTGAACAATTAAAATTGGAGAATAAAAGAAAAAACGCAGAATTAGAAATTTTAAAAAAGTACAAGGAATTGGAAAGGGAGTGTCGCCCAAAATAATAATACAAGTGGTTGAAGCATTAGAATCAAAATATACAGTTAAAATGATATTAGAGGTATTTAACATACCCAAATCTACCTATTATCGCTGGAAATGTAAAAAACATGAAACAAATTCGGAATTAGAAGCAATTAAATCGATTTGTCATAAGCACAAATATACCTATGGTTATAGAAAAGTGACTGCTGAATTAAATAAATTTAGTAAGGAAAAAATTAATCACAAGAAAGTGCAAAGGCTTATGCAAGAAAACGAATTGAATTGTAGGGTTAAACCTAAAAAATCTAAAAAACCAGGTAATCCATTCTATAAAACAGGCAATTTGTTACAGAGGAATTTTAATGCAAATCGTCCATTAGAAGTACTTGTAACAGATATTACTTATTTACCTTTCGGTAATACAATGTTGTATCTATCGTCAATTATGGATGTCTATAACGGGGAAATAGTTGCTTATACTATAGATAATCACCAGAATCAAAATTTAGTGAACGAGACTTTGAACCAATTAGAAATTCCAGATAGTTGTATACTTCATAGCGATCAAGGAAGTGTTTACACATCGTATGAATATTATAAATTATGCGAAGAAAAAAGCATTACCAGAAGCATGTCCCGTAAGGGAACGCCAGCTGATAATGCCCCAATTGAATGTTTCCATTCCTCGCTAAAGTGTGAAACATTCTACTTAAATAAAGAGCTCAAGAGCTCTAATAACATTGTAATAGATATTGTCGAAAATTACATTGAAAACTATAATAAAGTAAGAATTCAACAAAAACTAGGCTACTTATCTCCTATAGAGTTCAGGAAATTAGCATCCTAGAAAATAGTGTTTTTATTAAGTTCCCATTTTAAGGGTTCAGTGCCGGTTATTATTAGGTTCGGTATTTTTAATGGCAACATCTGCTATAGGACCAGCATTTTTAACTCAAACCGCAGTATTTACTGCACAATTTACCTCAAGTTTCGCATTTGCTATTCTATTATCTATTATTATAGACATTGGAGCGCAAATAAATATTTGGAGAGTATTAGTAGTTACCGGTAAACGTGGTCAAGAAGTAGCAAATGAGATATTCAATGGGCTAGGTACAATTATTTCAATACTGATAGCCATTGGAGGATTAGCTTTCAATATCGGTAATATAGCAGGCGCTGGGCTTGGTTTAAATGCTATTTTCGGTTTAGATGTGAAGATTGGTGCTGCGATTACAGCAGTTCTAGCGATCGGTATCTTTATTAGTAAAAGTGGTCAAAAGATTATGGACTTTGTCACAATGTGTTTAGGTATGCTCATGATTGTAGTCATAGCATTCGTAATGTTCAAGGCCAATCCGCCATATGCAGAAGCGGCTAAACATTTAGTTATGCCAGAACAACCATTGGCGCTTGTATTACCGATTATTACTTTGGTAGGTGGTACAGTTGGTGGTTATATTACTTTTGCAGGGGCGCATAGAATTTTAGACTCTGGAATTAAAGGCAAAGAATATTTACCATTTATTAACAAAGCCGCCATCTCTGGCATATTGACTACCGGCGTTTTAAGAGCTTTATTATTCTTAGCGGTACTGGGTGTAGTTGTTACAGGTGTTACTTTAAGTTCAGAAAACCCACCAGCTTCAGTCTTTGAACATGTACTTGGACCAGTTGGACGTAGTATCTTTGGTGTCGTATTATTCGCAGCTGCAATGTCATCTGTAATTGGTTCTGCTTATACGAGTGCGACATTTTTAAAAACACTACATAAATCGATATACAATAAAACCAATATAATCGTAATTAGTTTTATTGTTGTTTCTTCAGTAGTATTTTTATTCATAGGTCAACCAGTCACTTTATTAATTGTTGCTGGCGCACTTAACGGTTTTATTCTACCAATTACGTTAGGTACGATTTTAATAGCTAGTAAACGAAAATCAATTGTCGGAGATTATCATCATCCTACGTGGATGTTACTCTTTGGTATATTGGCAGTAATAGTTACAATTGCTGCAGCATTATTCTCTCTACAAAGCTTATCAGGTTTATTTGGTAGTTAATATATCAATATTTTAATACTCTGAACGATACATACTGCTAATGTATTGTTCAGAGTTTTTATATGGAAAAAAATAAAGAATTCAAATGTATAAAAAAATTAATATTACTAACTTAAAAATATGGAAAATAACATATAGAATTTAATATAAAAAGTTGAACAATGATCGAGCTCTGAACATAAATGTGGTAGAATAACTAAGGCTAGGATTTTAATATGAGGTGAATTATAATGATAGGTATTATAGGTGCTATGGAAGAAGAAGTAGCAATCTTAAAAGATAAACTTGAAACATTAGAAGAAATAAAAATTGCGCATGTAATATTCTATAAAGGTCGTCTACATGATAAAGAGATAGTACTTACACAAAGTGGTATTGGTAAAGTGAATGTTGCAATTTCTACGACATTATTAATTGAGAAATTTAAACCTGATGTAATTATTAATACAGGCTCTGCAGGAGCTTTAGACAAAACATTAAATGTTGGTGATGTTGTTGTCAGTGATATGGTTGCTTATCATGATGCAGATGCAAGAGCGTTTGGTTATCAGTTAGGACAAATACCGCAAATGCCAGTACAATTTATTGCTGATGAGCATTTAATTAAAAAGGCAACAGATGCAATAAATGAACAACAACTTGTAGCTAAAACTGGGTTAATTGTGAGTGGAGATAGCTTTATTGGTACAACTGAACAACGTACGACGATTAAAACGAACTTCCCACAAGCAATGGCTGCAGAAATGGAAGCTACTGCAATTGCACAAACCTGCTATCAATTTAATTTGCCATTCATAATTACGCGTGCAATTTCAGATTTAGCTGACGGCGATGCTGGTATTACGTTCGATGTATTTTTAGAAAAAGCAGCAATATCTTCTAGTGAAATTGTTGAGCGTTTAATTAAAACTATATAAAAAGGTGAAAATAAATAATGGGTATAATAAAAAGCTATTTTATGCCAAATGAATATGTGCAGTCCGTTTTTCAAATAGATATTGATAAACTAGCAGCATCTGGCGTGAAAGGAATTATTACAGATTTAGATAATACACTTGTAGGATGGGACGAAGCAGACCCGACTGCAGCAGTAAAACAATGGTTTGAGAAAGCAAATGCATTAGGTATCACAATTACGATTGTTTCTAATAATAATGAAAAACGTGTTGGTAGTTTTTCAAAATCATTGAATGTTGATTATATTTTCAAAGCAAAAAAACCAAGAGGTCGTGCTTTTAATCAAGCCGCACAATTAATGCACTTAAAACCTGCTGAAATTGTTGTGATTGGTGACCAAATGCTTACAGATGTATTTGGAGGTAATAGACGTGGCCTCTTCACAATTATGGTGGTACCCGTGAAACAAACGGATGGTTTTATTACGAAATTCAACCGAATGATAGAGCGAAGATTATTACAACACTTTAGAAAAAAAGGCTATATCAAATGGGAGGAAAATTGATTGACTGAAATTTTAAAATGTATCGGATGCGGTGCGCCACTTCAATCTGAAGATCCAGATGCGGCAGGCTATGTGCCAGAACATAATTTACATCGTGAAGATGTCATATGTAAGAGATGCTTTAGACTAAAAAATTACAATGAAGTTCAAGATGTTGGTTTAGATAGTGAAGACTTTTTAAATTTATTGAATGGTTTAGCAGATGAAAAAGGAATTGTAGTAAATGTTGTAGATGTCTTTGATTTTGAAGGATCTTTCATTAATGCAATCAAACGTATTGTAGGTAATAAAAAAATCATTTTAGTAGCCAATAAGTTAGATTTGTTGCCTAAACAGATTAATAAACGTCGAGTTAAAGAATGGTTGAAGAAAACAGCAAGAAAATATGGTTTAGAAACTGAAGATGTTGTATTGATATCTGCAGAAAAAAATGAAGGAATAGATGATTTATTAGCATCTATTAACACATTACGTAATAACGACAATGTTTATATTGTAGGAACTACAAATGTTGGTAAATCTACGCTTATAAATAAATTAATTGAACGCAGTGTTGGTGAAAAAGATGTTGTTACTACATCTAGATTCCCAGGAACAACGCTAGACATGATTGACATACCGTTAGATGATACATCATTTATGTTTGATACTCCAGGCGTGATTCAAGAACATCAAATGACACATGTGGTAACGGACGATGAACTTAAAACGATTATGCCTAAAAAAGAAGTTAAGCAACGTGTATATCAATTGAATGAAGGTCAAACTTTATTCTTTGGTGGGATAGCGCGTATTGACTATGTTAGTGGTGGCAGACGTTCATTAGTATGTCATTTTTCAAACGAACTCAATATTCATAGAACTAAAACTGAAAATGCTAATGAATTGTGGAAAAATCAGTTAGGTGCATTATTGTCACCACCTCATAATCCTGATAATTTTGATTTACAAAATGTTAAAGCAGTAAGATTAGAAACAGGTAAAGAGAAGCGAGATGTGATGATTTCTGGATTAGGTTTTATCACGATTGATGAAGGTGCCAAAGTTATAGTTCGAGTACCTAAAAATGTAGATGTTGTATTAAGAAATTCAATAATGTAAGGTGTGTTTAGTATGAAATATGCAGTAATAGGCAATCCTATTGATCATTCTTTGTCACCAGTTATGCATAATGCGAACTTTGAGACTTTAAATGATGATTCAACATATGAAGCGATTAATATTCCTGAAGCACATTTTCATCTTATTAAAGAAATCATAGAAGACAAAGGGCTCTCTGGATTTAATGTTACAATACCTCATAAAGAACGTATTTTACCTTATTTAGATGAAATTGATGACCAATCTAAAACAGTTGGTGCAGTTAATACAGTGAAAATTGAAGGCGGAAAATGGATAGGCTACAATACAGATGGCATAGGCTATGTTACAGGACTTAAACAGGCTTATCCGGATTTACAAAATGCGTATATACTCATTTTAGGTGCAGGCGGTGCCAGTAAAGGTATTGTAAACGAACTGAATAAACACGTTCGACCTAAATTAACCGTTGCTAATAGAACTATGAGTCGCTTTGATAACTGGGATTTAGATATCAATAAGATTAGTTTATCAGACGCAGAAAAATCATTAGCTGAATTTGATATTATTATTAATACTACACCTGCAGGTATGAATCAAAACAAAGATGTAGCCATAAGTCTCGACCAATTAGCTTCACATACATTAGTGAGTGATATTGTTTATATTCCTTTTAAAACGCCAATTTTAGAAATAGCAGAAGAAAAAGGCAATCCTATACACAATGGATTGGACATGTTTGTTTACCAAGGCGCAGAAAGTTTTGAGATTTGGACCGAACAAACACCAGACATTCAAGTAATGAAAGAAGCAGTACTAAAACATTTATAAAAGGAGCATATTATGCTAACAGGTAAACAAAAAAGATTTTTAAGAAGTAAAGCAAATAACGTAGACCCAACTTTCCAAATTGGGAAATCAGGTATAAATGATAACATGGTTAGTCAAATTAACGATATTTTAGAAAATAGAGAGTTAATTAAAGTACATGTTTTACAAAATAATTATGAAGATAAAAATGATTTAGCACAAAGCTTAAGTGATGCGACGAGAAGTGATGTCGTACAAGTAATCGGGTCTATGATTGTATTGTACAAAGAATCTCAAGATAACAAACAAATACAATTACCATAATGACTAAGTCAATTGTATTATATGGTGGGCAGTTTAACCCGATTCATACAGCTCACATGGTTGTTGCAAGTGAAGTGAATAACGTAATAAAACCGGAAAAGTTCTATTTTATACCGAGCTATATGTCTCCATTAAAAGAGCATAATGATTTTTTAGACGTGCAGTATAGAATAGATATGATTCAGTGTGCGATTAATGAACTTGGATTTGGAACAATTTGTCTTGATGAAATTGAACGAAAAGGGCAAAGCTACACTTATGATACAGTAGAGCATATTTTAAAGCAGCATCCTCAATCTAAGCTATACTTTGTTATAGGTACTGACCAATACAATCAACTTGAAAAGTGGTATAAAATTGATGAGTTAAAATCATTAATTACTTTTGTAATTGTTAATAGAGATAAATCAGCTCAAGAAGTAGAGCCTGGTATGTTAGCGATAAATATACCGCGTATTGATATTAGTTCAACATTAATCAGAGATAGAATTAAAAACGACGAAAATATTCAAGTTTTAGTTCCTCCTAGTGTAGAACAATATATCCGAGAGGAAGGTTTATATGAAAATTGATCAAGCAGTTAGTTTAGTTAAAGATAAATTACCCGAGAAAAGGTTTAACCATTCATTGAGAGTTGCTGAAACAGCTGTGAAATTAGCAGAAATCTATGATGGCGACAAAGACAAGGCTGAACTTGCAGGTATATTACATGATTACTGTAAATATGATGATTTAGGGTCAATGTATCAAATCGTTACACAGAATGAATTAGATAGTAATTTACTGAGTTATGGCTCTGAAATATTACATGGCCCAGTAGCAGCTATAATAATGAATCAACAGTTTGATGTCACTGATGAAGAAGTCTTATTAGCGATTAAAAATCATACAACTGGACGCGCTCAAATGACAAAAACTGAGAAATTGATATTCATAGCTGATTATATAGAGCCAGGTCGTCAGACCCCAGGCGTTGAAGAAATTAGAGATTTAGCATACAATCAAGGTAGCTTAGATAAAACCATTTATGAAATTTCTAAGCGAACAGTTCTATATTTAATTAATAAAGATATTAATGTTTATGATGCCACGATTGCATGCTTGAATTATTACAATTACAGTGACGAAAGAGTAAAGGATGATTAAATGAATTCAGATCAATTATTAAACATTGCTGTCGAAGCAACAGAGAATAAAAAAGCAGAAGATATTATTTCTTTAAAAATGAAAGGCATTAGTGACATGACTGATTATTTTGTAGTTTGTCATGGTAATAACGAAAAACAAGTTCAAGCTATAGCTCGTTCGGTAAAAGATGCAGCAAGCGAAGCTGAAATCGAAGTAAAACGAATGGAAGGCTTTAATGATGCCAGATGGATTCTTATTGATCTATCTAATGTAGTTGTTCACGTATTCCATAAAGATGAACGTGATTACTATAATATTGAGAAATTATATCGTGATGCGCCTCTTGAGAGTTATAGACAGGTTGTTTATTAATTATGGTGCAATATGAAGAAATGAGCTTGTTCTATGATCAACTAACGTTAGATCAACCCTATGAATCCTGGTTAGAAATTGTAAACCATTTTGCTGAAAATAGGACGTCTATATTAGATATAGGTTGTGGCACAGGCAGCTTAACATCATTGCTAACAGACTTTGACCAAATCACAGGTATGGATTTAAGTGTTGATATGCTTTCAATAGCAACTCAGAAATCTAACAAAGTGAATTGGATAGAAGGTGATATGACTGAATTTGAATTGAATCAGAAATTTGATGTAATTACGATTTTTTGTGATTCTTTAAATTATTTACCTGAAAAAGATAATGTCTTCACCACATTTAGTCATGTTTTTAACCATTTAGAAACAGAAGGTGTGTTTATGTTTGATGTTCATACATCTTTTAAAATGAATACATTATTTAATAACCAAAGTTATATCGATGAATCTGAAAAGGTTTTTCTTGCTTGGGAAGCTGTACAAGGTGAGGAACCACTGAGCGTTTGGCATGATATGTCATTCTTTATTAAACAAGACGACAATCAATATGCAAGGTTCGATGAATCTCATTATCAACGCACTTACGCAGAAGCAGATTATATTGAAATGCTTAATAATGTAGGGTTTAGCCAAATTACTACGTTTGTCGATTTTGATATTAAGAATAATAGTCATGAAGGACATCGATTGTTTTTCATTGTCAAAAAATAAAAGTAAAATCACTCCTTTATACGTGTATAGTATAAAGGAGTGATTTTTTATTGCTAGATCAGTGGAACAATCTAAAAGAAATCATTTGTAAATACAAAGCAGTAGCTATAGCAATTTTAATTATCGTGGTCATTTTAATCGCTTGGTTGCTACAAAGTACTTTTACAAACGAAAATGATCATAAAATAGTAAATTCGAATGATGATATTACTACAACTACAGAAACACAACTAGAAACCAATGCAAAGCATACAAAAAATAGTACTGAACAAGCTAAAAAGATTAAAACAGAAGATATTTTTGTGGACATCAAAGGTGCTGTGAAGCATCCTGATATTTATATGATGAAATCTTCAGATAGAATTAAGCAACTTTTAGATAGAGCAATCGTTACTGAGGATGCTGATTTGTCAAAAATAAATTTAGCTGAAAAGTTGGTAGATCAAAAGTTGATTTATATTCCAAAAAAAGAGGAAACGATAAATTCAAATCAACAAATCAATGAAACTAATACCACAAATAAAAATGTAAGTTCAAATTCAACAAAAGTTACTGACAATAGCGCTAATCAGGAAAAAATAAATATTAACACTGCTTCAGAACCAGAGCTATTAACAGTTCCTGGCATCGGTCCTTCAAAAGCTAAATCTATTTTAGAATATAGAGAGCAAAATGGTGCTTTTGAATCTATCGAACAATTAACAGAAGTTAAAGGAATTGGAGCAAAGACGCTTGAAAAATTAGGCTCATATTTTACAACATAGATTTTTATTGCAATATAACTCAATACAAATTAACCTATAGTTACTCATAAAATAAATAATTACTATTAACGGAGGTATAACATCATGGATCGCATTAAATGGGAAGAATACTTTATGGCTCAAAGTCATTTATTGGCGTTACGTTCCACTTGTCAACGTTTATCTGTTGGCGCAACAATTGTTAAAGATAATAGAATCATTGCTGGTGGTTACAATGGCTCAGTTTCGGGCGAAGTTCATTGTATTGATGAGGATTGTTTGTTAGAGGATGGTCATTGTATACGTACAATACATGCTGAAATGAATGCATTACTACAATGTGCAAAACAAGGGGTGTCAACAGACGGAGCAACGATATATGTCACACATTTCCCTTGCCTAAATTGTACGAAATCAATCATCCAAGCTGGTATTCAAACAATTTATTACGCTGAAGACTATCACAACCATTCATATGCATTAAAGTTACTAGACCAATCAGGTATCGATTATAAAAAAATAGCATTTAATCAAGAGCATGTAGCACAATACCTTACCAATAAATAAGCACTGATTTACTATGCAATTGCTTATTTAGTTGGTCTTTTATGGCTACATGTTAAATTATTATCGATATTTTTATGTGGTATCTTAATTTTTTTAGTGATACTTAAAAGGTTAAAGTGGTTTCAAATTTTATTTGTTTTAATCATACCATTCATTAGTTATATGATGTTTCAGAGTAATTTAATAAGTGAGAATAAAGCACGTGCAGCCTACTTAAATCAAAATATCGAAGTAGATGCACAATTTGTGACTAAACCTATTCTGGAACATCAAAAGCTACATGGTAAAGCTAAAATTAATAATAAAAAATATAACTATTACTTTTATGTTAACAACAACTTTAACAGTAATAAATACATACAGCTATATCAAAAGACATGTAACGTGAAAGCAATATTAAAACCATTAAATCAGTACTCATATAGCCCGGTTTCACTTTTTATTAATACAATTGATTTCGAAAGTTGCAAAGTAAACAATTCGAATAATCATGCTATTTTAGATAGGCATAAACAATATATTTTCGAACGCTTAAGTCACACCAAAATCAAACATCCAGAGAAAATTATTGCATTAATTAGTGGAGATACCTCAAAAATTAATAATAATGAATTAGATAAATTCAAAGAAATTGGTATATATCATTTATTAGCAGTAAGTGGCACTCATATTGCAGCGATCATAGGCATTTTAATATACGTATTAAATATTTTTAAGTGTCCGTTAGCCTATATCAAGATGATATTATTTATTTTTCTCCCGATATATGCCCTTTATACTGATTTAGCTCCTAGTGCTGTAAGATCAATTTTAGCAGCCTTAATAATCATTATAATTCCTAAAGCAATTATAAAAAATCCAATGAATGTACTCGCACTTTTATTTATAATCTTAACGATTATTTCTCCTGCTTATGCCTATAATATAGGCTTCCAATTTTCTTTTTTAATTACATTCTTCATACTTTTTACATTGCCATTAATAGCTCAATCCTCACCGATAAAATCGCTACTAATTATTACTATAATAGCTCAGTTAGCCTCATTTATGATTAGTGCTATTTATTTTAACCAGATTCAATGGCTTGGTTTTTTAGCAAATCTTATTTTTGTTCCTTTTTACACCATTGTACTATTTCCACTTGTAATTTTCTTTTTTATTATAAGCCACTTTCCATTTGAAATAATGGCTTTAACTTATTTGCTTAATTTAATTTTAAAGTTACATGATTTTCTTTTGGAAATATTTATTAATTTAAGTTCATACAAATGGTATATACCAGAGTTAAATGATTTAAATATCACTTTAGGATTTGTGCTCATATTTGCGTGTTTAATATTATTTGCACATAGATTTTATAGTCTATTTATTTGTTCATTTGTTTTATTGTATATAGTCGTTACGATATTGCCATTATCTAATGATTATAAATTGACAATGCTTGATGTTGGGCAGGGAGATGCTATTTTATTTGAGACAAATAGACAAGAGAGTTTATTGATTGATACGGGTGGCAAGTTATTGCAAGAAGGAGAGTCAAGCCAACACAATATCTCAAAGTTTCATATACTACCGACTTTGAAAAAACATGGTATTAAAAAAATAGATTATTTAATTGTTACTCACCCACATATAGATCATATGGGAGAACTTAATTTTTTGATTGAAAAATACCCTGTAAAAAATATAATAATTAATAAAAATAGTTACCATTTGAAAGAACTAAAATCATTAGTTAATATATGCAAAAGCTTTAACATAAAATTATTGGACTTTAAATCAATGCAAAGTTTTTCACTTAACAAAGCGAAAATTAAATTATTAGATGCCACAATTACAACATCGAATGATCTAAATGAACAATCAATTATTACATTAATTGAATATGATAAATTCAAGATTTTACTTATGGGTGATGCTTCAAAAAATAACGAACAATTATTGTTAAATAAGTATCACCTTGAAAATATTGATATTTTAAAAGTAGGACACCATGGTAGTAAAACAAGTTCTAGCGCATCTTTTATTGATACACTTCAGCCGAAAATAAGTCTGATTTCTGTTGGTCAAAATAATAGATATAAATTACCCAACAAAGAAATAGTAGAACGCTTAAAAAGCATTAATTCTCAAGTTCTACAAACAAGTGAAAATGGAGAAATTTCTATTACATTAAATCCTAATTTTGAACTTAGTGCTAATCTGAAACAATGATTTTATGTAGAGAGATAAAGCACTGCATGATATAATGATTAAATGTGTAATAGTGATGAAAGGGTGCTACATATGAGCAATAATATAATTACAATATACGGAGAAGTGCCTGAATTAATTGAAAAGAAATCTACAGAAGTAATTGAAAAATATTTAGATACTCCAAAAGATGATTTCAATTTTGTTAAATATAACCTATATGAAAGTGATTTATCGCCAATTATAGAAGAAGCTTTAACGATGCCATTTTTCTCAGATAAAAAGGCAGTATTAGTTCAAAATGCATATGTATTTACTGGTGAAAAAGCGCCTAAAGATGTAAATCATAATATAGATCAACTCATGGAATTTATAGAAAAATACGATGGTGAGAGCATGATTGTCTTCGAAGTTTATCATTCTAAACTTGATGAACGAAAAAAATTAGTGAAGTCTCTGAAGAAGCATGCTCAATTAAAGAAAATTGAACAAATGTCTGAAGATGAAATTAAAAATTGGATTAAAAATGAATTGCATGGAAATTATAAAGATATAAAACAAGATGCTTTAGATTTATTTATAGAATTAACTGGTATTAATTTCAATATAGTAAAGCAAGAAATTGAAAAATTGATTCTTTTTCTAGGAGATAGACCAACGATAAACAAACAAGATGTCCAACAAATTGTAAACAGGAGTCTTGAACAGAATGTGTTTTTACTGACAGAATACATCCAAAAAAATAATAAGGCCAAAGCAATACGATTAGTAAAAGATTTAATTGCAATGAAGGAAGAACCTATTAAATTATTAGCACTTATTACGAGTAATTATCGTTTATTTTATCAAAGTAAAATATTGAGTCAAAAGGGTTATAGTGGACAACAAATTGCAAAAACAATAAATGTACACCCTTATAGAGTGAAATTAGCATTAAATCAGGCAAGACATTATCAATTAGAAGGTTTATTGAATATTATTGATAATTGTGCGGAGACAGACTATAAATTAAAATCTTCTTATATGGATAAACATTTAATATTAGAATTATTTATTCTATCACTTTAATTTTAAATGTTTGAGCTAATATTATTTGAAAGTTAATACAAGTTTAAATTCTTTAATAATACAAAAAAGCCTGAAGCCACAGTGGCTCAGACTTCTTTGT
The DNA here is from genome assembly GCF_000294465.1 of Staphylococcus sp. OJ82. NCBI lineage: Bacteria > Bacillati > Bacillota > Bacilli > Caryophanales > Staphylococcaceae > Staphylococcus > Staphylococcus sp. OJ82. The sequence continues at coordinate 17,494 of NZ_ALPU01000010.1, forward strand.
TATTCGTATATTTATTTACGCAAATAAAAAGTTCAAGCCATGGCTTGAACTTTTTTATTATTTAGCAGCTGTCATAAGTGAAGATTTGATACGATCAGCTTTGTTTGAGTGGATTAAGTTGCGTTGAGCAGCTTTATCTACTTTTTTCAAAGCGAAGTTTACTAAGTCAGCTTTGTTGTCAGCATTTGATTCAATTGCTGTGTGTGCTCTTTTAACTGCTGTACGCATTTCATTTTTTTGTGAAATGTTACGCTCTTCAGCAGTACGGTTTGTATTAACACGTTTAATTGCAGATTTGATGTTTGGCATGTGTGTCACCTCCTAATAATGATTTCGCTATCAAAATGAATTTGATTACAACAAGAAATATTTTATCAAAATGAGCGCCTTTCTGCAATCATTTATTTATCGCAGGCGCATAGAATCGATGAAAATGGTACAATACTATTTGGAAAAGAAGAACATTCACTCTATAATGCAAAGTAGAATACAATATCAAGTATATCAATTATTTACGGAAAATAGTAAAAAATCGTAGTAAATTTGCAATTACCTACTAAAAACGTTATTATATCAAAGAATGTCATACATATTTACGGGCTAGAATTATGAAAGTGAGAAGGATAATACATGGATAAACAAGACCGTTTCAATAAACGCGAAAATATTAGAAACTTTTCTATTATCGCACATATAGACCATGGTAAATCTACGTTAGCTGATAGGATTTTAGAAAACACGAAATCAGTTGAATCGAGAGATATGCACGCGCAATTGCTAGATTCCATGGATTTAGAACAAGAACGTGGTATTACAATTAAATTAAATGCTGTTCGCTTAAAGTATGAAGCTAAAGATGGTGAAATATACACATTCCATCTTATTGACACACCTGGACACGTAGATTTTACATACGAAGTGTCTAGATCATTAGCTGCTTGTGAAGGAGCAATCTTAGTAGTTGATGCAGCGCAAGGAATTGAAGCACAAACATTAGCTAACGTTTACTTAGCTCTAGATAACGAATTGGAGTTATTACCTGTAATTAACAAGATAGATTTACCTGCAGCAGAGCCAGAACGTGTGAAGCAGGAATTAGAAGATGTCATCGGTATCGATAAAGACGAGGTTGTGCTAGCAAGTGCAAAATCTAATATTGGTATAGAAGATATACTCGAAAAAATTGTTGAAGTTGTTCCTCCACCACAAGGCGATCCTGAAGCACCGTTGAAAGCACTTATCTTTGATTCTGAGTATGATCCTTATAGAGGCGTTATTTCATCTATAAGAGTTGTGGAAGGTACGGTTAAACCTGGAGATCGCATTAAAATGATGGCTACAGGTAAGGATTTCGAAGTTACTGAAGTTGGTATTAATACGCCAAAACAATTAGCTGTAGAAGAACTTACTGTTGGTGATGTAGGGTACATTATAGCTAGTATTAAAAATGTTGACGACTCACGTGTTGGTGATACAATCACGCATGTCAGACGTCCTGCAGAACAAGCACTACAAGGTTATAAAAAAATGAACCCGATGGTATTCTGTGGTTTATTCCCTATAGATAACAAAGATTACAATGACTTGCGTGAGTCATTAGAAAAATTACAATTAAATGATGCCTCATTAGAATTCGAACCTGAATCATCACAAGCATTAGGCTTTGGTTATCGTACTGGTTTCTTAGGTATGCTTCATATGGAAATTATTCAAGAACGTATTGAACGTGAATTTGGTATTGCACTTATTGCAACAGCACCGTCAGTAATCTATCAATGTATTATGAAAACAGGCGAAGAAGTTACTGTTGATAATCCAGCTAATATGCCTGAAAGAGATAAAATTGATACGATTTATGAACCATTTGTTAGAGCTACTATGATGGTACCCAATGATTATGTTGGTGCTGTAATGGAATTATGTCAGAGTAAACGTGGACAATTTGTAAATATGGAATACATGGATGATATTCGCGTAAATATTATTTACGAAATTCCATTATCAGAAGTGGTTTTTGATTTCTTCGACCAACTTAAATCTAATACTAAAGGTTATGCTTCTTTTGATTATGAATTTATTGATAACAAAGAAAGTGACTTAGTAAAAATGGACATATTGCTAAATGGCGAAAAAGTAGATGCTTTAAGCTTTATAGTACATAAAGAATTCGCATATGACCGTGGTAAAATGTTAGTTGAAAAATTAAAAACACTAATTCCAAGGCAACAATTTGAGGTTCCTGTTCAAGCAGCAGTTGGCCAAAAGATTGTTGCGCGTACGAATATTAAATCGATGGGTAAAAACGTATTGTCTAAATGTTACGGCGGAGATATCAGCCGTAAGAAAAAATTATTAGAAAAACAAAAAGCCGGAAAAGCTAAAATGAAATCTGTAGGTAACGTTGAGATTCCTCAAGATGCATTCCTAGCAGTTCTTAAGATGGATGAAGATTAATATAAATTAAACATTGGGGCCTTAAATCCATTCGATTTATGCCCCAGTTTTTTGTTGTGTTCTCACATCTTCAAAAAATGAAAGTAGGTGAACGCAATATGGAAGTGAAAAGTGCTTATATGCATATTCCTTTTTGCGTGAGGATTTGTACGTATTGTGATTTCAACAAGTACTTTATACAAAACCAACCAGTTGATACGTATTTAGATTGTTTAATCACTGAAATGCAGCAAAGTGAAGTCAGAAAATTAGAAACAGTTTTTGTTGGCGGCGGTACGCCTACAGCACTTGATTATCAACAACTCGAAAAATTATTAGTAGCTATTACAGATACTTTTGAAATAAAAGGCGAATTTAGCTTTGAAGCAAACCCCGATGAATTAACAATTGAAAAAGTTCAATTGCTTAAAGATTATGGTGTTAATAGGTTGTCTATGGGTGTTCAAACATTTAAACCAGAATTATTAGACATACTCGGTAGAACACACAAAACAGAAGATATTTATCAATCGGTTGCTAATGCTCGTCAAGTTGGCATTCCATCTATTAGTTTAGATTTAATGTATCATTTACCGAACCAAACTCTAGAAGATTTTCAAGATAGTCTAGAAAAGGCTTTGTCGATGGATATTGATCATATATCGAGTTACGGTTTGATATTAGAACCTAAAACAAAATTTTATAATATGTATAGAAAAGGCCAATTGAAAGTTCCTAATGAAGATATTGGTGAAGAAATGTACGAATATCTACTAGAAAGAATGGAACAATCAGAGATGCATCAATATGAAATATCTAATTTTGGTAAAGTTGGACATGAATCCGAACACAATAAAGTGTATTGGAAAAATGAAGGCTATTATGGCTTTGGTGCTGGCGCAAGTGGTTATGTAAATGGAGAGCGTTATAATAATGTAAATCCAGTAAACCATTACATTAAAAAAGTACAAAACAATGAACGGCCCTTATTAGATTCAACATTTCCTACCGAAACAGAGCAAATAGAAGAAGAAATGTTTTTAGGCTTACGGATGAATATAGGTGTGGATAAAGACAAGTTTTCACAGAAATTTGGAAAAACATTAGAAGAAGTCTATGGTCAAACTATAGAAGACTTAATTCAACGTGAACTTTTAATTGATCAAAACGGACATATCACGATGACTGAACGTGGAAAAGTCATTGGAAATATTGTCTTTGAAGCATTTTTATTAAATGTATAAAAAAAATTAAAATTGAATGCTTTAACATTGACTTACTTTGACCAATTTGATAAATTATAATTAGCACTTGGGACAAAAGAGTGCTAATGAGGTGAAAACATGATTAGCGATAGACAATTGAGCATACTTAATGCAATTGTTGAAGATTATGTTGATTTAGGTCATCCAATTGGTTCAAAAACGCTGATTGAACGACACAAATTGAATTTTAGTCCTGCAACTATTCGAAACGAGATGAAGCATCTCGAAGACCTTGAATTGATTGAGAAGACACATACTTCATCAGGGCGATCACCATCACAGTCAGGCATCAGATATTATGTGAATCAATTATTGCAACAAACATCTCATCAACAGCAAACAAAAATTCAACGTTTGAGTGATTTACTAGTTGATAATCATTATGACATTTCCTCAGCACTGAGCGAATTTGCAAATGAACTTTCAATTGCATCTCAATATACAACGTTGGTAATGCGTCCAAATCACAAAAAAGATATAATTAATAACATTCATTTGATTCGAGCAAATGCCTATTTGGTTATAATGGTAGTCGTGTTCACATCTGGTCATGTAGAACATCTGCATTTAGCATCCGATGTTCCGTTATCTAATGACGAACTAACAAAAATTTCGAATTTTGTTACTGCTAAATATAATGAATGGAATCATCATCGTTTTGAAAATGAGTTAGATGCTTTTGTTAATTCTGAATTAGAGAAGCATTTTATCAAAGATATGCTAAGTACGATCGAGATTCATTTTGATAATCAAAGTAATGGCATTTTTATGGGCGGAAAGGTTAAACTAATTGATGCGTTGAATGAAACGAACGTGTCATCGATTCAACCTATTTTGCAATATATAGAATCGAATAAAATTACACAATTACTTGATGATATGTCTAATTCGACAATAAACGTCAAAATTGGACATGAAATAGAATCAAGTTTGAGTGGTATTTCTATCGTCACAAGTCAGTATCACATTGACGATAGATTAAAAGGCCAAATTGCGGTTATCGGACCAACAGCAATGAATTATCAGAACGTAATACGATTACTAAATACGATTTGGTAATTAAGTATTGTATTGGAGGGCGGAAAATGACAGAAAAAAATGAATCAGTATTTGATCAAGAAGCAAATGAAGATGTAACTGATAACGAGCAAAATACATCTTCTGTAAATACTGATGAAACTACAGATGCATCACAAGATAATCTGCAGGAGGACGATTCACAAGAAACTACTGAAGATGTGGATCCTAAAGATGAAGAAATTCAACAATTAAAACAAGATGTTCAAGAAAATGAAGAAAAGTATTTAAGATTATACGCAGAGTTTGAAAATTACAAGCGTAGAATCCAAAAAGAAAACCAAACAATGAAAGCATATAAAGCGCAAGATGTGCTTAATGATATTTTACCAACAATAGATAACATTGAGCGTGCGCTACAAATCGAAGGCGAAAATGAACAATTCCAATCACTTAAAAAAGGTGTAGAAATGATTCATGAAAGCTTAATTAATGCATTAAAAGAAAATGGTTTAGAATTAATTGAAACTGAAGGTCATCAATTTGACCCGAACGTTCATCAAGCTGTAGTTCAAGATGACAACCCTGATTTTGAATCAGGCGAAATCACTCAAGAGCTACAAAAAGGTTATAAACTAAAAGAACGTGTATTAAGACCTTCAATGGTTAAAGTAAATCAATAGGTTTTAATGTTGATGAAAACACCAATTTATACAAACAAACAGGAGGAAATTATTTATGAGTAAAGTAATAGGTATTGACTTAGGTACAACAAATTCATGTGTTTCAATTTTAGAAGGCGATGAGCCAAAAGTAATTCAAAACCCTGAAGGTGCAAGAACTACACCATCAGTAGTTGCATTTAAAAATGATGAAACTCAAGTAGGTGAAGTTGCTAAACGTCAAGCAATCACAAACCCTAATACAATCCAATCAATTAAACGTCACATGGGTACGAATTACAAAGTTGATGTTGAAGGTAAATCATACACACCTCAAGAAATCTCAGCAATGGTATTACAAAACCTTAAAGGTACAGCTGAAGATTATCTTGGTGAAAAAGTAGAAAAAGCAGTTATTACTGTTCCTGCATATTTCAACGACAGTGAACGTCAAGCAACTAAAGATGCTGGTAAAATCGCTGGGTTAGAAGTAGAACGTATTATTAACGAACCAACTGCAGCAGCTTTAGCATACGGTTTAGACAAAACAGAACAAGAAGAAAAAGTATTAGTTTTTGACTTAGGTGGCGGTACATTTGACGTTTCAATCCTTGAATTAGGTGACGGCGTATTCGAAGTGCTTTCTACTGCAGGTGACAACAAACTAGGCGGAGATGACTTTGATGAAGTAATCATTAACTATTTAGTTTCTGAATTCAAAAAAGAAAACGGCGTAGATTTATCAAAAGATAAAATGGCTTTACAACGTCTTAAAGACGCTGCTGAAAAAGCTAAAAAAGATTTATCTGGCGTTTCTCAAACTCAAATTTCACTACCATTTATTTCAGCTGGAGAAAATGGTCCATTACACTTAGAAATTAATTTAACTCGTGCTAAATTTGAAGAATTGGCTGATGATTTAATCAGAAGAACTATGGTACCAACTCGCCAAGCAATGAGCGATGCAGGTTTATCAAGTTCAGACATTGATGAAGTTATCTTAGTTGGTGGTTCTACAAGAATCCCAGCAGTTCAAGAAGCTGTTAAAAAAGAAGTAGGTAAAGAACCTAATAAAGGCGTTAACCCTGATGAAGTTGTTGCTATGGGTGCAGCAATCCAAGGTGGCGTAATCACTGGTGATGTTAAAGACGTAGTATTATTAGACGTTACACCATTATCATTAGGTATTGAAATCATGGGTGGACGTATGAACACACTTATCGAAAGAAATACGACAATCCCAACATCTAAATCACAAGTATACTCCACAGCAGCAGATAACCAACCAGCAGTTGATATTCACGTGTTACAAGGTGAACGTCCAATGGCATCAGACAATAAAACACTTGGTAGATTCCAATTAACTGATATTCCAGCAGCTCCACGTGGTGTACCTCAAATCGAAGTTACTTTCGATATCGATAAAAATGGTATTGTAAACGTTACTGCTAAGGACTTAGGAACAAATAAAGAGCAAAATATCACAATCCAATCTAGCTCTTCACTATCAGATGATGAAATCGATCGTATGGTTAAAGATGCTGAAGAAAACGCTGACGCTGACCAAAAACGTCGCGAAGAAAGTGATACAAGAAACGAAGCAGACAGCTTAGTATTCCAAGTTGAAAAAACGATCACTGATTTAGGTGAAAACATCAGCGAAGAAGACAAACAAAATGCTGAAGATAAAAAAGAAGCATTAAAATCAGCACTTGAAGGCGAAGATATTGAAGATATCAAAGCTAAAAAAGAAGAATTAGAAAAAGTAGTTCAAGACTTATCAACAAAAGTATACGAACAAGCTGCTCAAGCTCAACAACAAGCACAAGGTGAAGAAGCAAATGCTTCTCAAGATAGTGATGTTGAAGATGCTGATTTCAAAGAAGTAAAAGACGACGACAACCAAGACAACCAAAAATAAGTAGAGTCATTGACTAATTAATTGTTATTAATAGAAAAATATGACACAATTGCTTAGCCAAATTAAGTCAAAGTCAATTGAACATTGGCTTTGACTTTTTCCTTTTTTTAAAATGATTTAATAAAACTGTAAAAGGAGAGATATTAGTGGCCAAAAAAGATTATTATGAAGTCTTAGGTGTCAGCAAAGGCGCTTCTAAAGATGAAATTAAAAAGGCTTATCGTAAATTATCAAAGAAGTATCACCCAGATATTAATCAAGAAGAAGGTTCTGATGAGAAGTTTAAAGAAATCTCTGAAGCCTATGAAACATTAAGTGATGAAAATAAACGCGCAAATTATGACCAATTTGGACATGATGGTCCTCAAGGTGGCTTTGGCGGCCAAGGATTCGGTGGCCAAGACTTTAGTGGCTTTGGTGGCGGCGGTTTCGAAGATATATTCAGTTCATTCTTTGGTGGCGGACGTCAACAACGTGATCCTAACGCTCCAAGAAAGGGCGATGACTTACAGTATACGATGACAGTTACGTTTGATGAAGCTGTTTTCGGTAGTGAAAAAGAAATTTCAATCCGTAAAGATGTGTCTTGTCACACTTGTGATGGTGCAGGTGCTAAACCAGGAACTAAAAAGAAAACTTGTCAATACTGTAGTGGCGCTGGACATGTGTCTGTAGAACAAAATACAATACTTGGTAGAGTTAGAACTGAAAAAGTTTGTCCAGTATGTAGTGGTTCTGGTCAAGAGTTTGAAGAACCATGTCCAACATGTAAAGGTAAAGGTACTGAGAATAAAAATGTTAAAATCAGTGTCACAATCCCTGAAGGTGTAGATAATGAACAACAAATTAGATTAGCTGGTGAAGGTGCTCCTGGAGAAAATGGTGGCCCTCAAGGTGATTTGTATATTGTATTTAGAGTTAAACCTTCAGAAAAATTTGAAAGAGATGGCGATGATATTTATTATTCACTTGATATTAGTATCGCTCAAGCATCACTAGGTGACGAGGTTAAAGTGCCGACGCTTAATAGTAGCGTGATGTTAACAATTCCAGCAGGTACGCAAACTGGAAAACAATTCCGTCTAAAAGAAAAAGGAATTAAGAATGTTCATGGCTACGGCTATGGTGACCTATTTATCAATATAAATGTCGTAACACCAAGTAAAATGAGTGATCGACAAAAAGAATTATTAAGAGAATTTGCAGAAATTGATGGTGAAGAAATTTCTGAACAAGCATCAAATTTTAGAGACAAAGCTAAAAGATTCTTTAAAGGAGATTAGAATATGAATTGGACCGAGATATCAATCATTGCTAATCATGAAGCAACGCCTATAATTACTAATATATTGGAAGATTTTGGTTCAAATGGTGTCGTTATAGAGGACTCTCACGACTTAAATCACGACTTTGAGGATAAATATGGCGAGCTATATGCCCTTAATGCTAATGATTATCCTAAGCAAGGGGTCAGGCTTAAAGCGTATTTCAATGAACTGAAATATACTGAAACGTTTAGAAAAGCGCTTTTAAATGAAATTTCGCAAGTTGAATCTCTAGATAACTCTAGTTTTAACTACGAAGAGCAAATGCTTCAAGAACAAGATTGGGAAAATGAATGGAAAAATTATTTTCATCCATTTCGTGCATCAAAACAATTTACGATAGTCCCTAGTTGGGAAACATATCAAAAAGAAGATGATAGTGAATTGTGCATAGAATTGGACCCAGGTATGGCATTCGGTACAGGCGATCATCCTACAACGAGCATGTGTTTAAAAGCAATTGAAACTTATGTGGAGCCGAGTGATTCAGTTATAGATGTTGGTACAGGTTCAGGGATATTAAGTATTGCTGCACATCTTTTAGGTGTTAAACGTATTAAAGCATTAGACGTTGATGAAATGGCAGTGAAAGTTGCTAAAGAAAATTTTATGAAAAATAATTGTGATAAGGCAATTGAAGCAGTTCCTGGAAATTTACTAACAGAGGAAACTGAAAAATTTGATGTTGTTGTCGCCAATATTTTAGCTCATATTATTGAAGAAATGATCGAAGATGCTTATAACGTTTTAAATAAAGATGGTTATTTTATAACTTCTGGTATTATAGAAGAAAAACATGAATCTATTGTAAATCATATGAAGCGTAGTGGTTTTGAAATTGTTTCTATTAATCACGATAACAGTTGGGTTTGTATCGTTGGACAGAAAGTGAGCGAATAACAATGCAAAGATACTTTATTGACCAAAACGCTGATGTAAATCAGCGTTTTTTCATTACTGATAAAGGTGACATACATCATATATCCAATGTGATGCGTCATCAAACTGGTGAAAAAATAATTATTACATTTGTGGATCAGAATGTTTATAAATGTGAAATTATCGATATAGCTACTGAAGGTATTGAACTTTCATTAGTAGAAAAAATTGATATTGATACTGAATTACCTCAACATATTACGATTTGTAGTGGTTTAATTAAAGCTGATAAATATGAGTGGATGCTCCAAAAATCGACAGAGTTAGGCGCAAACCATTTCATAGCTGCTGGTATGAAACGTTCAGTGGTTAAATTAAATGATAGTAAGATTGATAAAAAATTAGAGCGCTGGCAAAAGATTATTAAAGAAGCAGCTGAACAAAGCTACCGTTTAGCAATACCATCCATAACTTATGAAGCGAGTTTAAAAGTAGTTTATGATTATATCGATGAATACGATTATGTACTCATCGCTTATGAAAATGCTGCGAAAACAGGTGAAACACACAATTTTAAGTCTGTAGTTCGTGAAATGAAATCTGGTGACCATGTATTAGTTATATTTGGGCCAGAAGGTGGTTTATCAGAAGAAGAAGTGGCATTGTTCGATGGTAAGGCGTATCAAATTGGTCTAGGGCCAAGGATTTTAAGAGCAGAAACTGCACCACTTTATGTATTAAGTGCTGTAAGTTTTGAAAAAGATTTATTAGATTAATATTAAAAATTATCATGTATTAAATTATACGATGTCTACATTTCAGTACAAATTTATGCTTTAAATTAAAAAAATGTAAATTTTACTAATTGACCACTTTAATCAGATATATTATACTGATCAATACATGGTCATAACCATGAAATGATAATAAAGTTTCGTTGATATTTGGAGGGAGGGAAATACACATGTCTAAAACAACAGTTAAGAGTAATGAATCACTTGAAGATGCGTTACGTCGTTTCAAACGTACAGTTTCTAAAAGCGGTACAATTCAAGAAGTTCGTAAGCGTGAATATTACGAAAAACCTAGTGTTAAACGTAAGAAAAAATCAGAAGCTGCGCGTAAACGTAAATAGTATTTACTAACAGTAGCTTGCACGTAAACGAATATTCTAATAATTAATTGTGTCGTTGACTCCCTCAACACCAACATTAATTATAAATAGTAATAGTCTTAGTTGTTCAACAGCTAAGACTATTATTTTTTTATAAATTCAGGTTCATGATTTGAAAAAAATTAATATAATTAACATTTATGCTATAAACGCTATAATCATACATTCATTTCATGTATAATCAAGTTGAGAGCGAGGTGATAGAGTGATTCCTTCGAGTAGTATACATACAATATTTTCAGTCAACTTTGTTGAACAAGGAAATTGGATTGATAATGTTGCAAGCGTTATCGTCAGTCCGTTTGGAGCTTTAATTTTAACTTGTATTATCTTCCTAGGATTTTTATATCAATTATACTCTAATAAGATAAATATTGTGGGTATCGTTGCCACATTAGCCTTATTAATACTCTTTTTAGGGTTTTTTGTAAAAGGCGATGTCAACTTGTATTCAATCATCTTATTTGGAATCGGTGTCATATTGGTAATAATAGAACTTTTTGTTGTTGGTGCGATTATCGGTATTATCGGTATGGGGCTAATAATTTTTAGTATTATTACTTTAGGTGACAATTTAATTTATATGATTGCTAGTGTAGTTGTAGCATTGATATTATCAATCATAGAGTGGGTGATACTAGTGAAAATTTTCAAACGTAAGATACCGTTTTTAGATAAAGTAGTTTTGAAGGATTCTACAAATGCAGAGGCAGGCTACACTTCACATGAAGATCGCTCTCATTTAGTTGGTCTTACTGCTACTACGTTAACAGATTTAAGACCAGCAGGAATCATTACACTCAACAATGAACGTATCGACGCAGTTTCTGATGGATCATTTATTTTGCGAAATAAAGCAGTAACCATTTTAGAAGTTGAAGGTACTAGAGTTGTTGTTAGAGAAAACGAATCATAAAGGAGAGAAAGTATGATCGGATTAGTTGTTATCGTCGTCATAGTAGTAATAGCTTTATTATTACTATTTTCATTTGTTCCAGTCGGATTATGGATTTCAGCAATAGCTGCTGGTGTTAAAGTAGGTATTGGTACATTAGTTGGTATGAGACTTCGTAGAGTTTCACCACGAAAAGTTATCTCACCATTAATTAAGGCACATAAAGCTGGTTTGAATTTAACAACAAACCAACTTGAATCACATTACTTAGCAGGAGGAAACGTTGACCGTGTAGTTGATGCTAACATTGCAGCACAAAGAGCGGACATCAACTTACCATTTGAACGTGGTGCAGCTATTGATTTAGCTGGCCGTGATGTATTAGAAGCTGTTCAAATGTCTGTTAATCCTAAAGTAATAGAAACACCATTTATCGCAGGTGTTGCGATGAACGGTATCGAAGTAAAAGCTAAAGCGCGTATTACTGTTCGTGCTAACATCGCTCGTTTAGTAGGTGGTGCTGGTGAAGAAACAATTATTGCACGTGTTGGTGAAGGTATCGTTTCAACAATTGGTTCTAGTGAACACCATACACAAGTTCTAGAAAATCCAGATAATATTTCTAAAACAGTACTTAGCAAAGGTTTAGATTCTGGTACAGCGTTTGAAATCTTATCAATCGATATTGCTGACGTTGATATTAGCAAAAACATTGGTGCAGACTTACAAACTGAACAAGCGCTTGCTGACAAAAACATTGCACAAGCTAAAGCAGAAGAACGTAGAGCAATGGCTGTAGCTCAAGAACAAGAAATGAAAGCTAAAGTTCAAGAAATGCGTTCTAAAGTTGTTGAAGCAGAAGCAGAAGTTCCACTTGCTATGGCAGAAGCTTTACGTTCTGGTAACTTAGGCGTTAAGGATTATTATAATCTTAAAAATGTTGAAGCAGATACAGGTATGAGAAATTCAATCAATGAACGTACGAACCAAAAAGATGATGAATCACCGGAAAATTAATTAGGGGTGATTAAATGAATATAGCTATTATTATCTTTGTAACATCTGTGATTGTTACAATAGTCAGCGCTATTAGCGATAATAGCCATAAAGATAGAAAAAACCAAAAACCACCAATAAACAATCAACCTAACCGAAATGGTGAGCAACCTAAAAGAGGCGGTTTCCTAGATGAAATTGGTAAAGCATTCAAAGAAATAGAACAACAAATGAATGAAGGACCAACGAGGAAAGATATTGAACAGCAACCGCAAAAAACTACAGAACCTGCAAGACCAGTTGAAACTAGAGCTGAAAAAATGGAATCGCCTAATCCTCAACAATCGACTCGAACAATGCGTACAGACAACGAGACTGAAGCAGAAAAATTAAAACGTTCGCAAGAGCAAGAAGAGAATAAACTGCAGAAAGAACTTGAAGCAGATTTAATGAGCGAGTTACAAGATGTGCGTACAGAAATAGATCGTGAAAACGAGAAAAAACTGAAGAGAACTGAAAGAAGAGCACGTGCTATTATTTCAGATAAATATTTATCTGAGAGAACAAAACGTTTCCGTTTAAAACAGTTAATGGACGCACAGGCAATTCAGAGTCCAGTTGGTAATGAAAAATACAGGTTTGCAGAAGATGAAGTTGTAAATGGTATTATTTGGTCAGAAGTATTAGAAAGACCCAAAAGATTATAGCGCAGTATAGTCTATGAATTAAACGCCTTATGGAGTCGATATATAATGACTCTGTAAGGCGTTTTTGTGTTTCTTTTGCAATAATTTCAATGAATAAATAACCATAATAAATTAAACTAATAGTTTACGACTAATAAGAATGTAAACATCATGTAAAATTTGATAAATGAGTCTCTATTTAATACACTTTGAAATAATATATAGTTAATTCGTGATATAATGATGGTGTAATCATCATTATATGATTGATTTGTTAAATGCTTAAAATAATTTAATGAACGATAATAATTTTTGTAAGTTAAAATCTAATAGGATAAAATAAGATGAAACGAATATATTTGTAAAGGAGCACCTATATGCCTGGAATTATTCAAATAGATGACATCAATGAAGCTCAAGCGCTCATTGGAAATAACGATGAACACCTTAAATTAGTTGAGGAAGGGTTTGATGTCATTGTACATGCTCGAGGTCAAGAAATCTCCGTAAAAGGAGAGCAAGTAGAGCATGTTAAAAAAGCAGAATCAGTACTCATTAACCTTTTGAAAGTCATTCAACAAGGTATTTCAATCTCTTCAAAAGATGTTGAAGCAGCAGTGAAAATGGCAAATAATGGTACGATTCAATACTTATTAGATTTATATGATGAAGAAATAACTAAAGATGCATACGGAAAGACCATCCGTGCAAAAACAATGGGTCAACGTATGTATGTAAATGCTATGTATCATAATGATTTAGTATTTGGCGTAGGGCCAGCTGGTACTGGTAAAACCTTCTTAGCTGTTGTGTATGCTGCGAAACAGTTAAGAAAAGGCAATGTTAAGCGTATTGTGCTAACAAGACCTGCAGTGGAAGCAGGAGAGTCACTAGGCTTCTTGCCAGGAGATTTAAAGGAAAAGGTAGATCCATACTTAAGACCTCTGTATGACGGTTTAAATACTGTTCTAGGAAGAGAACAAACAGCTCGCTTTATAGAAAGAGGTATCATAGAAATTGCGCCTCTAGCTTATATGCGCGGTAGAACATTAGATGATGCTTTTGTTATATTAGATGAAGCACAAAATACTACACAAGCACAAATGAAAATGTTCTTAACTCGACTAGGTTTTGATTCGAAAATGGTAGTTACTGGAGACCAAACTCAAGTAGACTTACCAAAAGGAGTTAAAAGTGGTCTTAAAGAAGCTGTTAAAAAGTTAAAAGAAGTTAAAGGCTTAAGTGTGCATTATCTGGATCAAAGTGATGTTGTCCGTCACCCATTAGTAAGTAAAATTATTGACCGTTATGAAGGAGAAGAGTAAATGTTTACAATAGACTTTAGTGATCATACTGAGATAGTTAAAAGTGAATGGTTAACTCAGATTGACAAACTCCTCACTTTTGCAAAAGAACAAGAACAAATTGCTAGCGATGCGGAGTTATCTGTAACTTTTGTAGATAAAACTGAAATACAAGAAATTAATAAAATGTATCGCGATAAAGATAAAGTAACAGATGTTATATCATTTGCTTTAGAAGAAGATGAACCAGAAATTATTGGACTTGATATGCCAAGAGTATTAGGCGACATTATTATTTGTACTGACGTAGCTCAGGAACAAGCTGATTCTTATGGTCATTCTTTTGAAAGAGAATTAGGCTTCCTTGCGCTCCATGGTTTCTTACATTTATTAGGTTATGATCATATAGATGAACAAGACGAAAAAGAAATGTTTGGGCGACAAGATCAAATTCTAAATGCTTATGGTTTAACAAGAGATTAGAGGTAGTCATGAAACGTTTTAAATACGCTTTTCAAGGTATGTTAGTATTACTAAATAAAGACAGCAAATTTTTAATGCATCTTTTATTAGGACTTGCCACTGTTATTTGTGGCGTTGTTTTTGGTATTAGTCAATTAGAATGGCTTTTTATTATTATAGCGATAGGTATTGTACTTGCTTTTGAAGCTATCAATACAGCAGTAGAATATGTGGTTGATTTAGTTACAGGTGATTATCATATATTAGCCAAAAAGGCTAAAGATATCGCTGCTTTTAGTGTTGTGCTAGCTTCTATTACAGCATTTGCAATTGGACTCGTGGTTTTTTTACCATATGTGTTCTAAATTGTAGTGCAATTTTATAGAATTTGTTTATACTTAAAGAACAAAGTAATTAAACAGATAATAAAGTGGATTTTTTTAATAACACTTAATATTGAATAGGAGCGTGTTAACTATGGCTTATCAACCACACTATTTTAAAGAAGTAAGAAATGCTCAAGCCAATTCATATTCACCATATAGTAATTTTAAAGTTGGTGCATATTTAAGAACGAAAGACGGTAAAGTTTATCATGGAGCAAATGTTGAAAACGCAGCATACTCAATGGCTATTTGTGCAGAGAGATCAAGTTTGGTTGCCGCAATATCAGATGGTTATAAACCAGGTGATTTTGAATCAATTACAGTTACTGTTGATGCAGATGCGCCATCTTCACCCTGTGGCGAATGTCGTCAGGTGTTAAAAGAACTATGCGATGATGATATGCCAGTATATATGACTAATCATAAGGGCGATATGATAGAATCAACCGTAAAAGACTTATTACCATTAGGATTTTCTGGAAAGGATTTAAATTAATGACAGGACATAAATCAGGATTTATATCAATTATAGGTAGACCCAATGTTGGGAAATCTACATTTGTTAACCGTGTAATCGGACATAAGATAGCTATTATGTCTGATAAAGCACAAACGACAAGAAACAAAATTCAAGGCGTTATGACACAAGAAGATGCTCAAATCATTTTCTTAGATACACCTGGTATTCATAAACCTAAACATAAATTAGGCGACTACATGATGCGTGTCGCTACGAACACGTTATCTGAAATAGATGCTATTATGTTCATGGTAAATGTAAATGAAGATATAGGTCGTGGTGATGAGTATATTATGGATATGCTTAAAACAATTAAAACACCTGTCTTTTTAGTATTAAATAAAATTGATTTAGTACACCCAGATGAACTTATGCCAAGAATTGAAAAATACAAAAAATATATGGATTTCACTGAAATTGTACCGATTTCAGCACTGGAAGGCTTAAATGTAGATCATTTTATAAATGTAATAAAATCTTATCTACCAGAAGGACCGAAATACTATCCAGACGACCAAATCTCTGATCACCCAGAACAATTTGTTGTAGGCGAGTTAATTCGTGAAAAGATTTTACATTTAACGAGTGAAGAAATCCCTCATGCTATTGGTGTAAATGTAGATCGCATGGTTAAAGAAGATGAAGACAGAGTTCGAATTGAAGCAACAATATTTGTTGAACGAGATTCACAAAAAGGTATTGTTATTGGCAAAGGCGGTAAAAAGCTTAAAGAAGTTGGTAAACGTGCGCGTCAAGATATCGAAATGTTACTAGGATCTAAAGTATACCTAGAACTTTGGGTAAAAGTCCAAAAAGATTGGCGAAATAAAGTTAACTTTATTCGTCAAATGGGTTATTTAGAAGATAGAGATTAATTTGGGAGTCGGTGAGCTAATGTGTTAATCAAGCAAAAAGGTATTATTATTAAAACGGTTGATTATGGCGAATCCGATAAAATTATCACAATTTTAAATGAACATGGTGCAAAAGTGCCGCTTATGGTACGAAGAGCTAAAAAAAGCAAAAGTGGTTTACAAGCTAATACACAATTATTTGTGTATGGCTTATTTATTTATTCTAAATGGAAGGGTATGGGAACACTGAGTTCTGTGGATGTAATAGACCAAAATTACAACCTTCGTTTAGACATTTATGAAAGTAGTTTTGCGAGTTTAAGTGCTGAAACAATTGACCGCTCGATTGAAAGTGATGAAATTTCTCAATATAGTTATGATTTATTACATTTTGTATTGTCGAAAATTAAAGACGGTGTATCTGCCCAACTCATGTCAGTCGTTGTTTTATTGAAATGTATGACAAAGTTTGGCTTTAATGCAATTTTTGATAAATGTGTAATCACAGATAATGACGATCAATCTCGTTTAATTGGTTATAGTTTTAAATTTGATGGTGCTATTTCTGCGAATGTGAGACATCAAGATCCACATGCATTCATTTTAATGAATAAAACTCTTTTTCTATTGGATATATTGCAAAAATTGCCAATTAGTCAAATGAGTTCTTTGAGTATTCATGATGATGTGGTAGATGAAATGTCAGAGTTAATGATTATGTTATATAGTGAATATGCAGGTATGTTTTTTAAAAGTCAAAAGTTAATTAACCAACTACATAGGTTAGATAGTAATCTTTAATGATTTGGGGTAATAGGGTAATAGAATAATGTATATTTCAAAAAAAGAGTGCATCTTGGATTTTAAATTCAAGGTGCACTCTTTTTATATTAATAATATGGATTATTTCAATTTTAATAATTAAGGCTGAGACATGTATTTTGTCTCAGCCTTAATTATTAGTTAAATCGTAGATGTATATTTTAAGAAAAGATTAGAATTTTACTTTTTCAGTTAAAAATGCTTCTAGTTCTGAAATTGGCATACGTACTTGTTCCATTGAATCACGGTCACGTACTGTAACTTGTTGATCTTCTAATGAATCAAAGTCAAATGTAATACAATAAGGTGTGCCGATTTCATCTTGACGACGGTAACGTTTACCAATAGATTGTGATTCGTCGAAATCTATTGCAAAGTTAGCACTTAGTTCTTCAAATATTTTGATAGCTTCGCCAGATAATTTTTTGCTTAAAGGTAAGATTGCCGCTTTATATGGCGCTAGAGCAGGGTGGAAGTGTAGTACAGTTCTAGAATCTTTACTTCCTTCAACGCCTTCCTCGTTGTATGCATCACATAAGAAAGCTAATGTAACACGGTCAGCACCTAATGAAGGTTCGATACAATATGGAATATATTTTTCGCCTGATTCTTGATCGTGGTATTGGAAATCTTCACCTGAATGTTCACTGTGTTGTTTCAAGTCGAAGTCTGTACGACTTGCAATTCCCCATAATTCACCCCAACCAAATGGGAAACGATATTCAATATCTGTTGTAGCATTAGAATAGTGAGATAATTCATCTGCGTCATGATCACGTAAACGTGTAGCTTCTTCGCTTAAGTTTAAATCTTTTAACCATTGACTTGCAAATGTTTTCCAGTAGTTATACCATTCAATTTCTTCACCAGGCTTACAGAAGAATTCTAATTCCATTTGTTCAAATTCACGTGTTCTGAAAATGAAGTTACCAGGTGTGATTTCGTTACGGAATGATTTACCAACTTGGCCAATACCAAATGGTAATTTCTTACGCATTGTACGTTGTACATTTTTATAGTTAACGAAAATACCTTGTGCAGTTTCTGGACGTAGGAAAATTTCATTTGTAGAACTTTCTGTTACACCTTGGAACGTTTTGAACATTAAGTTAAATTGACGAATATCAGTCCAATTGGCTGTACCACTTACAGAACAAACAATACCTTCTTCATCGATAATACGTTTCATTTCGTCAAAACTTAAGCCATCAGCTACAAAGTTTTCGTCGCCTTTAACATTTGCCATGTGATCTTCAATAATTTTGTCAGCACGATAACGAATCTTGCTGTCTTTGTTATCAATCATAGGATCATTAAAGTTACCTAAGTGACCTGAAGCTTCCCAAGTTTTTGGATTCATTAAAATAGCTGCATCAATACCAACGTTATAGGGTGATTGAGTAATGAATTTTTGCCACCAAGCTTTTTTAATATTATTTTTTAATTCTACACCAAGTGGACCGTAATCCCATGTATTTGATAAACCACCATAAATATCGCTACCAGGGAATACGAAACCTCTATGTTTCGCTAATGAGACAATTGTTTCCATATCTTTTGTCATAAAAAACTCTCCTTTTTAACATAAAAACGCCCCAAGACAAAGAAAAAGCCAAAAAAACTTAATCATTGTCTTGGGACGAGTTAATCATTTTAATCACATATAAAAAATACGTGCTTATTTAAATTATTCTTGATAACCCGCGGTTCCACCCAACTTAGTGTGTACACTCGCTTTTGTCTATCATTTAGTTGTGGCCAATAGTTCTTGTTAGGCTTTCACTATCCCCAACTCGCTTTAATTTCAATATTAATGTATTGTGCGTTTATTAGCAAGTAATTATATGTATTTGTAGCAATTAAAAATTCCATGTATAATTAAGAAGAATGAGTGAAGGGGTGAAGTCCAATAGAACTAAGTAAAAGACAACAGCAAATAGTTGAAATTGTCAAAAACAACGGTCCTATAACTGGCGAGCATATAGCAGAAAGACTTAGTTTGACACGTGCCACATTAAGACCTGACTTAGCTATTTTAACAATGTCCGGTATTTTAGAAGCTAGGCCACGTGTAGGTTATTATTATTCTGGTAAACCAAAGAATAAATTATTAGCTGATCAATTAAAACAATATATAGTAAAAGATTATGCATCACATCCTGTTGTGGTCAAAAATGAAATGTCAGTTTATGATGCAATATGTACAATATTTTTAGAAGATGTCAGTACATTATTCGTAATCAATAGTAATGGAGATTTTATTGGTGTTTGTTCACGTAAGGATTTATTACGAGCATCTATGATTGGTGAGGATATACACACTATGCCTGTAAATATTATTATGACACGCATGCCGAATTTAAGCTTTATTCTTGAAGATGAAAGAGTCGTTTTTGCAGCGAATTTAATGATTGAAAAAGAGATTGATTCGTTACCCATCGTAACAAAAAAAGAAAATGGCAAGTATGAAGTCAAAGGACGGATATCAAAAACTACAATTACAAAAATCTTTGTCTCATTATTAAACGAATAGGTGGTATTTAACTTATGGAAAATATAAAAATTATAGTCGCATCAGACTCGGTAGGAGAAACAGCCGAACTTGTTGCAAGAGCATGTATTTCACAATTTAATCCAAATCAATGCGATAGTGAAATTAATAGATATCCATATATTGAGGCTTTAGAAAACGTAGATGAAGTTATCCAAGTAGCTAAAGATACAGAAGCTATTGTTGTTTACACACTAGTTAAACCGGAAATAAGAAAATATATGGAAGCAAAAATTAAAGAGTATGAAATCAAATCTGTAGATATCATGGGACCATTGATGAATATTCTCTTAGATAAAATTGATGAACAGCCTTATTTCGAACCAGGTTTAGTACATCAATTAGATGAGGCTTACTTCAAAAAAATTGATGCAATTGAATTTGCCGTAAAATACGATGATGGTAAAGATCCTAAAGGCTTATCAAAAGCAGATATCGTATTACTAGGGATTTCTAGAACGTCAAAAACCCCACTTTCACAATATCTTGCACATAAAAGTTATAAAGTGATGAATATACCTATTGTCCCAGAAGTAACACCACCAGACGACTTATTTGGTGTTGATCCATCAAAATGCATTGCCTTAAAAATAAGTGAAGAAAAGCTAAACCGTATTCGTAAAGAACGTTTGAAACAACTCGGTTTAGGTGACAGTGCAAGATATGCGACTGAACAACGTATTGAAGAAGAATTAAATTACTTCCATGAACTTGTGGATAAGATAGGTTGTCCAGTTATTGATGTTTCTGATAAAGCGATAGAAGAAACTGCAAATGATATTATTAGCATTATTGAGCAAAATAGTTTCAAAAATCAATGAAAAAAGCTATAATATTGTAATTAATGTCTAATAGGTGATTAAGTTGCGAATAGAACAATCCACAATAAATGAAATAAAAGATAAGACTGACATACTCGACTTAGTTAGCGAGTATGTCAAATTAGAAAAAAGGGGACGCAATTATATTGGTTTGTGTCCTTTTCATGATGAAAAAACACCGTCATTTACAGTGTCAGAAGATAAACAAATTTGTCATTGCTTTGGTTGTAAAAAAGGTGGTAATGTTTTTCAGTTTACTCAAGAAATAAAAGATATATCTTTTACAGAAGCAGTAAAAGAATTAGGTGAACGTGTAAATATTGAAGTTGAAACTGACCAAAGTGCTTCAGGGCAAGATGATACACACCAAGTCGCATCTGAAGATTTGCAAATGATTGAAATGCATGAACTTATGCAAGAATATTATCACTATGCATTGAAGAAAACAGTTGAAGGTGAAGCAGCTTTAACTTATTTAAAAGAACGTGGCTTTACAGATGCATTAATTGATGCCAGAAAAATTGGTTATGCACCAAAGAATTCTCATTTTTGCCATGATTTTTTACAAAAGAAAGGGTACGACATTCAATTAGCCTATGAAGCGGGTTTATTGTCAAGAAATGAAGAGAACTTTAGTTACTATGATCGCTTTCGAGATCGAGTTATGTTTCCACTGATGAACGCTCAAGGTAGAACTGTAGGGTATTCCGGTAGAACTTATACAAATCAAGAGCCCAAATATCTTAATAGTCCTGAAACGCCCATCTTTCAGAAACGAAGATTGTTATACAATGTTGATAAGGCGCGAAAATCGATAAGAAAAAATGATGAAATTATATTATTAGAAGGATTTATGGATGTCATTAAAGTTGATCAAGCTGGAATCAAACAAGTCGTTGCCAGCATGGGTACACAAATTTCACAAGAACATATTGCCTTCATCAAGAAACTCACATCTAATGTAACTTTAATGTTTGATGGTGACTTTGCAGGTAGTGAAGCAACATTAAAATCAGGCCAAGCATTATTGGAACAAGGATTTAATGTATTTGTGGTCCAACTCCCAAAAGATATGGATCCAGATGAATATATTGGTAAACACGGCGCCGATGCATTTAACTATTATGTAGAACATGAAAAGAAATCATATATTTTATATAAAGTGCATATACATCAAGATGAAATAGACAATAATGATTTATCTTATGAAAGATATTTAAAAGAGATAACGAATGATATATCACTCATGAAGTCATCAATACTTCGTAAAAAGATATTGCAAGAAGTATCGGAATTGTTTAAAGTTAGCTTGGATAGTCTAAATAATGAAGTAGGACACCAACAAGATTATTATCAACCTCAATCCTACCAATTACCAACAGTCCCACAATTTAATAACTTAAACAAAAACGAAAAAGCAGAACGTGCTTTATTAAAACATTTTATGAATGATAAAGACACTTTCTTGAATTATCACAAATTACTTCAAGTAGAAGACTTTACAAATGAGTATTTTAAGCGTATATTTAATGTTTTACACCAGTTTTACTCTGAGCATGATACATTTAATATTAGTGACGTTTTACAGTACATTGATTCCAATGAAATCAAGGAAGCATTTATATCATTAGATAACTATATGATAAATGAAGAACCATTTGAATATGAAATTGATGACTATGTAAATACACTAACATCTAATAGAAATGAAGAAACGATAGAATCGCTTAATCATAAGCTACGGGAGGCTTCGAGGTTAGGTGATTTAGAATTGCAAAAATATTATTTAGAAAAAATTGTAAATCATAATAAAAATAGGATGAATTAATTCAATAATGAATGTATGTGTATATTAATAGGATTAACAGCCTGTATACTAGAATGTTATTTTAATTCAGTTTTATAAATTTTGACTATAAAATATTTTGGTATCAAGTTGATATTATATATTCGGGAGGCCTTTTCATGTCTGGAAATAAAGTTAAAGTTAAAAAGCAAACCATCGACCCATCTCTAACTTTAGAAGATGTAAAAAAACAATTGATTGAAAAAGGTAAAAAGCAAGGACACTTGAGTCATGAAGAAATTGCTGAAAAAATGCAAAACTTCGAAATGGATTCTGATCAAATGGACGAACTTTTTGACCAATTAACAGATAATGATATAAGTTTAGTTAATGAAAAAGATAGTTCAGACAAAGATTCAAAATTAAATCCAAATGATTTAAGTGCACCTCCAGGTGTCAAAATAAATGATCCAGTCCGTATGTATTTAAAAGAAATCGGACGAGTAAATTTATTAAACGCACAAGAAGAAGTTGAATTGGCTAAAAGAATTGAAAAAGGCGATGAAGTTGCTAAATCACGTTTAGCTGAAGCGAATTTACGTCTTGTAGTAAGTATAGCCAAAAGATACGTAGGACGCGGTATGCTGTTTCTTGACCTGATACAAGAAGGTAATATGGGACTTATTAAAGCCGTGGAAAAATTCGATTTCAATAAAGGCTTCAAATTCTCAACATATGCAACATGGTGGATACGTCAAGCTATCACGCGTGCGATTGCTGACCAAGCACGTACGATTCGTATTCCGGTTCACATGGTTGAAACAATTAATAAATTAATTCGTGTGCAAAGACAATTATTACAAGATTTAGGCCGTGATCCAGCACCAGAAGAAATTGGTGAAGAAATGGATTTACCACCTGAAAAAGTAAGAGAAATACTGAAAATAGCTCAAGAGCCAGTTTCCTTAGAAACACCTATTGGTGAAGAAGATGACAGTCATTTAGGTGACTTCATAGAAGACCAAGAAGCCCAAAGCCCATCAGATCATGCAGCTTATGAGTTGTTAAAAGAACAGTTAGAAGATGTATTAGATACACTAACTGACCGTGAAGAAAATGTATTACGTTTACGTTTTGGATTAGATGACGGTAGAACTCGTACATTAGAAGAAGTTGGTAAAGTGTTTGGTGTAACTAGAGAACGTATTCGTCAAATCGAAGCTAAGGCACTTAGAAAATTAAGACACCCAAGCAGAAGTAAACGTCTAAAAGACTTTATGGACTAACTTTTTAGCTCTTTTGTACAACGATGTACAAAAGAGCTTTTTACATATATATAGAGGAGAACTTTTTATGATTACATTAAATCAAAGATTAAAAAAAGTAAGTACTTATATACAAGGCGATTGTCTAGCGGACATCGGTTCGGACCATGCATATTTACCAATTTTTGCAATTGAAAACAACTTAACGCAAAAGGCAATTGCTGGTGAAGTGATCAAAGGACCTTTTGAAGCATCAAAGCGCAATGTCATTGATCAACAACTAAATTCAGTTATTGATGTTAGATTCGGTGATGGTTTATCTGTCATACAAAATAGTGATGATATTTCATCGATTACTATTTGTGGTATGGGCGGGCCTTTAATTGCTAAAATACTGGATGAGGGTTCTGAAAAATTAACAAATCAACCAAGACTGATTTTGCAAAGTAACATCCAATCTGGTGCCATACGAAAACAACTTGTGAAAATGAATTACAATATTATAGCTGAGGATATATTAGAAGAAAAAGGTCATATATATGAAATTATTGTTGCAGATTATTTAGAAGATGTTGAACCGTTATCATCACAAGCATTAAAATTTGGTCCTGAATTATTGAAAAATAAAAATAATTTATTTTTCAAAAAATGGGAACGCGAACGCGATGCATTATATAAAATACAACAGAATTTAAATCCACAACATCACGCCGAACGCTTAAATGAAATCAATAATGAAATTAATTTAATTAATGAGGTGATATAAATGAATATCGAACAATTACTTCGCATTATTAATAAGCATGTACCATTGAATACGGCTGAATCATGGGATAATGTAGGCTTACTTATTGGTGATACATCTTCTACAGTTACAGGCGTTTTGACTGCGCTTGACTGTACTGATGATGTAGTTGAGGAAGCAATGACGAATCAATGTAATACAATAGTTTGTCATCACCCGCTTATATTTAAAGGGGTTAAAAACATTACACAACAAGATGGCTATGGTGCTATCATACGTAAGTTAATTCAAAACAACATTAATCTAATTGCCTTGCATACAAATTTAGATGTTTATCCAAAAGGTGTTAATGCGATGCTCGCTAATAAAATCGAATTACACAATCAACATATTTTAAACCCAGAAACAATTCCATATTTTAAAGTCCAAGTATTTATTCCAAAAGTAAATTTAGAGACTTTCAAAAAACGTCTGAGTGAAGCAGAATTAGCACAAGAAGGCGAATATGAATATTGCTTCTTTGAAAGCCCAGGTAACGGACAATTTAAACCTGTAGGTCATGCAAATCCACATATTGGAGAATTAGGTTCTGTAGAACATGTTGAAGAGTATAAATTAGAATTTATGATAGAAGCCAATCAACGCGATTTAACGCAACAATTAATCACGCAACATCATCCATATGAAACACCTGTCTATGATTTTATAAAAATGGAAAAAGAATCAAATTATGGTTTAGGTATGATTGGTGAACTTAAAGCATCTATGTCAGCAGATTCATTTGTGAAGCACGTTAAAACACAATTGCATATGCCTAGTGTTCGATTTACTGGTGACTTAAACTCACAGGTTAAAACGGTTGCTGTAATTGGTGGCTCCGGTATTGGTTTTGAGTATGCTGCAGCTAAAAAAGGCGCAGATATATTTGTAACTGGAGATATTAAGCATCATGATGCTTTAGACGCTAAAATTGCAGGTATTAATTTATTAGATATTAACCATTATAGCGAATATGTGATGAAAGATGGGTTGCGTCAACTTTTAATTACATGGTTAGACGATGAAGAAATTGATTTCAACATAAATGCATCTCAATTAAATACAGACCCATTTGAATATATATAATACGTGAATAACTCGAATTTACTTATGACAGGTAGGTTCGAGTTATTATTATTTACAACGAATGAATGCGATATGCAATATGATTAAATAATTTAGTTCAAAATTATAAGCTAATGCTTTATAATAGATAAGATGAAGATTTAAGGAGGCCAAGACATGGCGAATCACCCATTTGAGAAATTTAATTTAGAACCAAGTCTATTAGACGCTGTGAAGGATTTGAATTTTACTCAACCAACTGAAATACAAAGTCGAGTAATTCCAAAAATAATGAAGCAGGTAAATTTAATAGGTCAATCACAGACTGGTACAGGAAAGTCACATGCATTTTTATTACCACTAATGAATGCAATCAATACAGAATATAAAGAACCACAAGCAATTATCGTAGCCCCTACAAGAGAGCTAGCACAACAATTATTTGATGTAGCTAGTCACTTAGCCAAATTTAAAAACGAAGTCTCTGTAAAGCTATTTATTGGTGGTACAGATATAGAAAAAGACCGTAATAGAGCGAAAAACCAACCACAACTTGTTATTGGTACGCCAACACGCATAAATGATTTAGCTAAAAATGGGGATTTACATGTTCATTTAGCTTCTTATTTGGTTATTGATGAAGCAGATTTAATGATTGATTTAGGTTTAATCGAAGAAGTAGATTATGTGGCTACAAGATTAGATGAAAATGCGCATATTGCAGTTTTCAGTGCCACTATACCAAAATCATTGCACCCATTTTTAAACAAATACTTAGAAAATCCCGAGTATGTTGAAATCGAAAATACTCAAAAAAATAAAAAGAATATAGAGTTCTATTTAATTCCAACAAAAGGTGAAGCGAAAGTTGAAAAAACCTTAAAACTTATTGATATTTTAAATCCCTATCTATGTATTATTTTCTGTAATAGTCGCGATAGTGCAGACGAATTAGCAAAACAATTATCTGCGTCTGGATTGAAATTAGGGATGATTCATGGTGGTTTAACACCAAGAGAACGTAAACAACAAATGAAACGTGTTAGAAACTTAGAATTCCAATTTGTTATAGCGAGTGACTTAGCTTCACGTGGTATAGACATAGATGGCGTGAGCCATGTAATTAACTTTGATGTGCCAAGAGATATTGATTTCTTTACCCATCGTGTTGGACGTACTGGACGTGGTCAATATAAAGGTGTCGCAATTACATTATATAGTCCGGATGAAGAAGAAAATGTTACTTTGATTGAACAACGTGGTTATGAATTTGAAAATGTCGACATCAAAGATGGTGAATTAAAAGCTGTAAAAGCACACAATACCCGTCGAAAACGTAGAAATAAAGATGATCATTTAACAAATGAATTAAAACATAAAGTAAAAAGTAATAAGAAAAAAGTTAAACCTGGTTATAAAAAGAAATTCAAACGTGATTTAGATGATTTAAAATTAAAAGAACGTAAACAATATAGTAAACAACAAAGTCGACAACAAAGGAAAAATAAAAAAGGATAGGTGACTACTATGTTATTGGGATCTCATGTATCTATGAATGGTAAAAAAATGTTAGAAGGTTCAGCAGAAGAAGCATATAAATTAGGCGAATCTACTTTTATGATTTACACAGGTGCGCCTCAAAACACTAGAAGAAAGCCCATCGAAGAATTAAATATTGAAAAAGGTCATGAAATTATGGAACAACATGGCCTTTCAAATATTGTTGTTCATGCGCCATATATTATTAATATTGCTAATACTATAAAACCACATGTTTTTGATTTAGGTGTGGAATTCTTACAAAGTGAAATTGAACGTACACAAGCGTTGGGTGCAAAAGATATTGTACTTCACCCTGGGTCACATGTGGGTGAAGGCGCTGACGTAGGTATTAAAAAAATTATTGAAGGCCTTAACGAAGTGCTAACTAATGATAATAATGTAAGAATCGCATTAGAAACAATGGCCGGTAAGGGTTCAGAAATCGGAAGAAATTTTGAAGAAATAGCTCGAATTATTGATGGCGTCAATCATAATGAAAGATTATCAGTGTGTTTTGACACTTGCCATACGCACGATGCAGGTTACAATGTTAAAGAAGATTTTGATGGTGTACTAAATGAATTTGATAAAATAGTTGGTGTGGATAGAATTAAAGTTGTTCACGTGAATGATAGTAAAAACGATATTGGCGCTCATAAAGATAGACACGAAAACATTGGTTTTGGTTATATCGGATTTGACGCTTTAAATTACATCGTTCATCATGATACTTTTAAAGACGTTCCTAAGATTTTAGAAACGCCTTTCGTAGGGGAAGATAAGAAAAGTAAAAAGCCACCTTACAAACTTGAGATTGAAATGTTAAAGCAACAACAATTTGATCCTGAATTGCAAAACAAACTTTTAAATCAATAAAATTAATATGAAGCACGAACACTTTTTATAAATAAAAAGTGTTCGTTTTTTTTGATAAGTCGTAAAGATTACTATTTACATAATGACATCTACGTTGTATAGTATAAAACGAGGTGAAAACATGTCTACGCCAGTATTCGAATTAAAAAATATTGATTATTATTTTGACAATAAACAAGTACTTGAAAATATAAATATCAAAATTAATCGTGGGGAGTTTCTAGCAATCGTAGGCCCAAATGGGGCAGGTAAATCAACTTTGCTAAAAATTATACTTGGATTATTGCCTATACAAAAAGGACAAATTTATGTTGATGGTAAAGATTACAATGGAAAACAATCTATGCTAAAAATCAGTTATGTTTCCCAGAAAGCGCAAGCTTTTAAAGCTGGGTTTCCAGCAAGCGTTAAAGAGGTCGTAATTAGTGGACTAACTAAACGTAAAAAAATGATTCAATGGTTTAATAAAATCGATGAAGGAAAAGTGAAAAAAGTATTACAAAGATTGAATATTGAACACTTGATAGATAAAAACATAGCTGAGCTCTCAGGAGGACAACAGCAACGTGTATTAATAGCTAGAGCATTAATTAGCGAGCCATCAGTGTTGATATTAGATGAACCTACAAGTGGTATCGATGCCAAGCATGTAAGTGAATTTTATGAAACACTAGAAACACTTAAACATGAAGGTGTAACAATAATTTTAGTGACACATGATATAGGTGTTGTTGCTGATACAGCTACTGAAGTAGCGTGTTTGAATAAGCATTTACATTTTCATGGTTCTACTGAAGATTTCAAATCACTGGATGAAGTTGAAATATCGAAAATATATGGACACCCTATCCAATTTGTAGATCACCAGCATAGTAGGGAGTGTTGTTCATCATGATAGAAGCATTACTTAATTTTGATTTCATGCGATACTCCTTAATTAGTGGTGTACTTATTGGTCTTATTGCACCATTAATCGGTGCTTTTATTGTTGTACGAAGGTTATCACTTATTGCTGATGCATTAAGTCATGTCACTTTAGGTGGTATTTCATTTGGTATGTTTGTCATTACAATTATACCAGCCTTCACATTTATAAATCCTATGTGGTTTGGTATTCTTTTTGCTATTATAGGAGCACTATTAATTGAAAACCTTAGATCTTCTTACAGTAATTATCAAGAAATTGCGATTCCTATCATTATGAGTGCAGGTATAGCACTGAGTGCGATTTTTATATCTCTTGCCGATGGTTTTAATCAAGAGATTGTTGGTTTACTCTTTGGTTCGATTAGTGCAGTAACTGAAAGTGATCTAGTTACTATTATCGTTATTGTGATCATTGTGATTACCTTTATATTATCTTTTTATAAAGAATTATTTATATTGTCATTTGATGAGGAGTACAGTAAAGTCATTGGCATTCCTAAATGGATACAGTTTCTATTTATAATTATTGTGGCTATGGTCATATCAGCTTCAATGCGTGTTGTAGGCATCTTATTGGTAAGTGCATTAATCACATTACCTGTAGCTATCGCAATGCGCATGACGAAAGGTTTTAAACAGTTAATCATCTTAAGTGTTGTTATTGGAGAACTGTCAGTTATCAGTGGATTGGTCTTAGCGTTTTATATGAACATTTCTCCTGGTGGTGTGATTGTAGTATTACTAGTGCTTATTCTCGCAATAACGATGATGTATCAGAAATTTAAAATAAGAGCGGTAAAAGGGGCTGTTAAAAATGAAAACTGAAGAAGCTATTGACATAATCAAAGCAAACGGTCATAAATATACAAACAAAAGACGAGAAATGGTAGATATTTTTGTTGCTGAAGATAAATATATTAATGCAAAGCATATTCAACAAAAAATGGATGAAAATTATCCTGGTATTTCTTTTGATACAATATATCGAAACCTACACCTTTTTAAAGATTTAGGAATTGTGGAAGGTACAGAACTTGATGGAGAAATGAAATTTAGGATCGCTTGTACAGATCATCACCATCATCATTTTATTTGCGAATCATGCGGTGATACTAAAGTGATTGATTTTTGCCCAATTGAACAAATTAAAGCTTTTCTACCACAAGTAGATATTCATACACATAAATTAGAGGTTTATGGTGTTTGTGAATTATGCCAAAAAGCTTAAGTTCTTTTCAACTAAGCGCAGAACATATAAAATAAGCCGACGTTCATAAACACGTTTGGCTTATTTTTATGTTTAAAATTAACAGATTAAGCTGTTTTATATAAATGTAATGGACTACTTATTTAAGTACTAAGTAAACATGCATGAATAAGTTGTATAATAGATAAGTACACAAAAACCTTTCTTTACAACTTGTAAATCACCACAAAATAATTCTTTCTACTAAAAATGAGATAATTAAGCATAGGTCATTAGTATGAATTAAATTGAATTTTTAAAATAGTTCGTCAAATATGTTTAAATAGGTCTGATTTGAGATATACTAATAAAGGAACTAAAGATGACAAATATTATTTTATGACTATTAATTGCTTCCACAAGCATATTAATTGTTGTCATTAATATAACTTGTTATGCTTTATTTAAGATTAATTAGGAGGATGATTATTTATGGCTTTTGAATTACCAAACTTACCTTATGGTTTTGATGCATTGGAACCACACATTGATCAACAAACAATGGAGATTCACCATGACAAACACCATAACACTTATGTAACTAAATTAAACGCAGCAGTTGAAGGAACTGATTTAGAATCTAAATCAATCGAAGAAATTGTTGCAAACTTAGACAGTGTACCAGAAAACATTCAAACAGCTGTTCGCAATAATGGTGGAGGACACTTAAACCATTCATTATTCTGGGAATTATTAACTCCAAACTCTGAAGAAAAAGGTACTGTTGTTGATAAAATTAAAGAACAATGGGGTTCTTTAGATGCATTCAAAGAAGAGTTTGCTAACCAAGCTGCAGCACGTTTCGGTTCAGGTTGGGCATGGCTAGTTGTAAACGATGGTAAATTGGAAATCGTTACTACACCTAATCAAGATAACCCATTAACTGAAGGTAAAACACCTATCCTAGGCTTAGATGTTTGGGAACATGCTTATTACCTTAAATACCAAAACAAACGTCCAGACTATATTAGTGCTTTCTGGAACGTTGTAAATTGGGAAAAAGTTGACGAATTATATAGCGCTGCTAAATAATTAAACAGTCGATTATGACGGCCTTTTCGAAGGTCGTCATTTTTTTTAACTAAAATAATAGAAATATTGTCTGATTTCATATATCATTTGTAGTGAGAACTTTTGAATAGAGGTATGTTGTTTTGCTAAAAAGACTAAAAGAAAAATCAAATGATGAAAAGATTAGAAATACAATGAATAAAAGAATTAGTTTTGTTTTTGGTGTTATTGTATTCATTTTCGCAGTAATTGTTTTAAGATTGGGCTATTTACAAATTGCTGAAGGATCTCATTATGAGCAACTTATTAAAAATAGTGAAAATTTAACTGTTAATGAAGCTGTGCCAAGAGGCCGAATTTTAGATAGAAATGGTAAAGTTCTCATTGATAATGCATCTAAAAAGGCGATTACATATGCAAGAGGCAGAAAAACATCCCAATCAGAAGTTTTAAAAATTGCTAAAGACTTGTCTCGCTTAATTGAAATGGATACAGATAAAATTACAGATAGAGACAAGCAAGATTATTGGATTCAAATTCACCCTAATAAAGCTGAAGATTTGATGAAAGAAGAGCAAGCGTTATTAGAAGATGGCAGTATTTCTCAAGATGACTATGATGAAGCATTATATAAAAAGATTGGTGCTAAACAAACCGATACATTAACTGATGAAGATTTGCAGATACTATCTATTTATAGAGAAATGATGTCTGGATCAGCTTTAGATCCACAAATGATTAAAAACGAAGACGTTAGTGACGAAGAATATGCAGCAGTATCTCAAAAATTATCAGAATTGCCAGGAGTCAATACTACAATGGATTGGGATAGAAAATACCCATATGATGATACCTTGAGAGGTATATTTGGTGACGTTTCTACAAGTGAAGAAGGCATACCAAAAGAATTAACAGAAAAGTATTTATCTAAAGGGTATTCACGTAATGATCGAGTAGGTAAATCTTATTTAGAATATCAATATGATGACATTCTAAAAGGTAAGAAGAAAGAAATGAAATATACTACAGATAAATCTGGAGATGTTATTGACTCGAAAGTTATAAATCCAGGCTCACGTGGTGATGATTTAGTTCTTAGTATTGATATAGAACTCCAGAAAAAAACTGAAGAGTATCTAGAAAAACAAATTTACAAATTGCGCAGTGAAGGTGCTAAAGATATGGATAATGCAATGATTGTAGTCCAAAATCCAAACAATGGCGATATCTTAGCAATGGCAGGTAAACAAATTGATAAGAATGGTGATTTAACAGATTATGATATCGGTACATTTACTTCACAATATGCAGTAGGTTCTTCTATAAAAGGTGGTACACTGTTAGCCGGATACCAAAACGATGCAATTGATGTAGGCGATGAGATGGTCGACCAACCATTAGAATTTGCTGGCGGACTTAAGAAAAGTTCTTACTTTAATCAAGATGGTAAAGTGACTATTGATGATAAAGAAGCATTGATGCATTCTTCTAACGTTTATATGTTTAAAACAGCATTGAAAATCGCTGGATCTGCTTATACACCAAATATGACATTGCCATCAGATATTTCAGAAGCAGGTCAAAAATTACGTAAAGGTTTAAACCAAGTTGGATTAGGCGTTAAAACAGGTATTGATTTACCTAATGAGACAAGTGGACAAATTGAACCATTAACTGATAATCCAGGTAACTTTTTAGATTTAGCAATTGGTCAGTACGACACATATACACCGTTACAATTATCACAATACGTTTCTACCATTGCTAATGATGGCTATAGAGTACAACCGCATATCGGTTTGGAAGTAAGAGATTCTACTAATAAAGACACTCTTGGTCCAGTAAAAGAGAAATTCAAAGGTGATGTACTTAATAAGGTTAATAACACTGAAGAGGAAGTTAACCAAGTGCAAGAAGGATTTGAAATGGCCTTTAATGAAGAGGAAGGAACAGGCTATGAAAGCTTTAATGATACTGAAGTGCCTTCTGCAGGTAAAACAGGAACAGCAGAAGTATTCCAAGATGGCGATCCTAAAGTAAATGCAACATATGTTGGCTATGCACCAATTGAAAATCCACAATTAGCATTTTCAATCGTATATACCAACCAACCTGTACCTGAACCTTGGTTAAACGGCGGAGATTTAGGTAAAGATGTTATAAATTATTATTTTAAAGAAAAAGACAAAGATTAAATCATTTTAAGGTACTATTTATTAAAAATACCGACATAGTGGTGTTTATTGAAAAATTAATACTTTTCAATTTTATAACTAAATGGTATGATTAGTAGGTCGTATTTTGAAAAGGTAAGGAGGAATTAGCATGCGCGTAAACGTAACTCTAGCTTGTACTGAATGTGGAGAAAGAAACTACATTACTACAAAAAATAAACGTACTAATCCTGAACGTATAGAAATGAAAAAACATTGTGCTCGTGACAACAAACACACTATGCACCGTGAAACAAAATAATTTATATTTTGAACCAGATTCTTTTATTAGAATCTGGTTATTTTTTTATGAAAATTAAATTGACCAATCTTTTAAAATTGCAGTTTAATGACATTGTAATTCATTAACGTTATAATAATAAGAGTATAATTAACGGGAAGGTGCATGTTATGAGTAAAAAAGCGTTACGCCATGATAAAATTGAATTAATGAAATCTTTTATGTCAAATGATAAAAAACAATTTTCAGATCAATATCTTGCAAATCATTTATTTGATACAAGTGAATATAAATCAGCAAAGCGTGTAGGCATTGTATTATCTATGCCACATGAAGTAAATACATATTCTATCATTGAGCAAATGCTTAATGAAGGTAAGACTGTTTTTGTACCTGAAACAAACTATCAAAGTAAAGAAATGGCATTTAAACATGTAGATAGTCTTGATCATATCGGACCAGATGATAAAGGTATTAATCATGTCGAAGCTGATACAGAAATTTCAAATCAATTAGATTTATTAATTGTTCCTGGCGTGGTCTTTAATCATAGTGGATATCGCATTGGATACGGTGGGGGATATTTTGATAAGTTTTTAAGTCAAAATACACAACCGACGATAAGTTTACTTTATGACTTCCAACTTGGTGACTTTGAGGTTGAATCACATGATCAGCCCGTTGAAAAATTAATAATAGCAACAACTTAATTATGGAGGCAAAAATGATTACAGAAAAACATTATTGGAAGTGTATCTACACTTGGATTAAATATTTTAATTATCATGTTGTTCATCGTAATCAAGATGATAGTGAAATTTGGTTAGCAAACAAGAAAAAACAGTCTGTTGCTATCTTTGAATTTGGTGCTAATTCCACTCAAGAAGTTAGATTTGCTAAAAGTAGAATTCAAGAAAACGAAGAAAATATCGTTTCATTTTTAGATTTTTCACCTAAAAATTATGAATTATATATATTCACTGATAAAACTTTTACTGATGAAAATTTGAATGAAATACAACCACTGAAATTTAAAGTGAAAATTATTAGAGAAGCAAGTCACGCTGAAAGAATAATGCCAAATTTCATAATGAAGAAAATTTATAATCGAGATACTAAACTTACAAAATATCAATATAAACAACGTGCGTTAAATAATAATCCCATTGAGAAACATATGTTAAAGTTTTCTCCTATAACCTACACATTAATTGCAGTCAACATTATCATCTGGCTTGCAATGGTGCTGTTTTTAAATCGATTTTCAGATTTGAAAATGTTAGATGTAGGAGGGCTTGTGCACTTTAATGTTGTGCATGGTGAATGGTATAGATTGATTTCATCTATATTTTTACATTACGATTTTGAACATATTTTAATGAATATGCTGAGTTTGTTCATTTTTGGTAAAATTGTGGAATCAATCGTAGGTCATTGGCGAATGATTGTCATATACATTGTTGCTGGATTATTTGGTAATTTTGCATCATTGTCATTCAATATTGACACTGTTTCTGCAGGTGCAAGCGGTGCAATATTCGGTTTGATTGGTGCAATATTTGGATTTATGTATGTAGGTAAACAGTTTAATCGTAAACTTATTGGTCAGTTGCTAATTGTTCTTGTAATAATGATAGGATTATCCTTATTTATGCAAAATATTAACATTGTCGCACATATTGGTGGCTTTGTAGGTGGTCTATTAATTACATTAATCGGCTATTATTTTAAAGCGAATAAAAACAGATTTTGGTTCTTATTAATTCTAATTCTTGTATTATTTATTGCAGCACAAATTCGTATTTTCACGATTAATGAAGATAATATATATAATACAATTATTTCAAATGAAATGAAGCAAGGTCAATATAATGAGGCTAAAGACATGGTTGAAGATACGATAGATAAGAACTATGCAGATGATGAAACATATTATCTGCATGGACTAATTAATGCAACCTTAAACTCAAAATCTGAAGGTGTAGCAAGTTGGGAAAGGGGCTTAAGGTATTTTCCTGACTCTGGTCTATTAAATTATCAACTAGCGATTGCAAGTAGGTCTCTTGAAGATGATGATGAAGCAAAAAAATATATAAAAGCTGCGTTAAAGGCAGACCCTAGCAATAATGATTATATTAATTTAAATAAAGAATTGAGCGATAATAGTGAACCAAAAGATTAATAATTTTTATGATGTACTTCAGCTTTTAAAAAAGTTTGGCTTTATTATATATTTTAAAGACAAAAATGATATGTATGAAATGATGGAACAAGAAATAAAATCATTATACGATTATAAATTATTAACAAATGATGAATATTTGAAATGTATATTAATTATTAATCAAAGAAGAATGAATAAATAAAATTTCCCCCTTATAACATTTGTGTTTACAAGGGGAAATTTATTTTGAGGATTAAAAAGACCAAAATTTCATGCTAGATCTTACTCCTAGAAAGGGCTAGCATGACTGATTATGAAATGCTGATGGTTGTGTTATAAACCATTAGTTTAGTAAAATAACCATCGCTAACTTAGGTAGGTTCGATGGTTATTAAGTATATAATTTAAGAATAATGCCACGGTTTTTTTAACGGGCTTAATTGGATGATGCACGTATGTGTGTTGCCTTTTTCTATTTAGAAGTCACCACAATATAAAATTATAATCAGGTTTTATGAAATTAGATAAATATTAGTAAAGTCCTAACTAGATAAACAGGGGTTTATTGTTCATTATAATTGCAATTGATAATTGATTAAGATTAAAATGTATATAAGGAAATATCTAGTAATATTTTAAGGGTAAAAAGGACGTATTATTTTAAAAACACTAAAAAAATATGAAGTACTTATTGATGTAAAATCTCCAAAACCCTTGATATATAAGCATTTTTGAACTACAGTGAAAGATAGCATACCCTTTCAAAAAAACAGAGAAGGATGAATAAATTAATGAATAAAATCATATTAGCAGCAGATATTGGTGGAACAACATGTAAATTAGGTGCTTTTGACGAAAAACTTGATCGTTTAGCAAAATGGTCAATTGATACAGATACGTCTGATGCTACTGGCTATTTACTATTAAAAAAGGTTTATGATTCTTTCGTAAATTACATAGATGAATCTGAATATACTTTTTCAAACGTCCTTGGTGTCGGCATAGGTGTCCCAGGTCCAGTGAATTTCGAAACGGGCGAAGTAAATGGAGCAGTTAATTTATATTGGACTGAAAGTGTTAATGTGCGACATATATTCCAACAGTTTGTAGATTGTCCAGTTTACGTTGATAATGATGCGAATGTTGCAGCCTTAGGTGAAAAACATAAAGGCGCTGGAAATGGTTCAGATGATGTTGTGGCTATAACACTAGGAACCGGATTAGGTGGTGGTATTATTTCTAATGGAGAAATTGTTCACGGTCATAACGGTTCTGGTGCAGAGATTGGACACTTTAGAGTAGATCATGATCAGCGTTTCCGTTGTAATTGTGGCAAGTCAGGTTGTATTGAAACCGTAGCGTCTGCAACTGGTGTAGTTAATTTGGTCAATTTTTATTATCCTAAATTAACGTTTAAATCATCAATTTTGCAGTTAATTAAAGATAATGAAGTAAGTGCAAAAGCAGTATTTGATGCGGCTAAGGCTGGAGATCAATTTTGTATTTTCATTACGGAACGTGTAGCAAATTATATTGCCTACTTATGTAGTATTATTAGCGTTACAAGTAACCCTAAATATATTGTTTTAGGTGGAGGCATGTCGACAGCTGGTTTGATATTAATTGAAAATATTAAAACAGAGTATCATAATTTAACATTTACACCAGCACAACAAGGTACAGAAATAGTTCAAGCACAACTTGGAAATGATGCTGGCATTACCGGAGCAGCCGGGTTAATTTATACTTATATAATTGAAAAGGATGGTGTTAAATAATGGCTATTGTTGATGTAGTTGTTATACCAGTTGGTACAGATGGTCCGAGTGTTAGTAAATATATTGCAGAAATACAAACAAAATTAAAAGAATATAAAGCACAAGGCAAAATAGATTATCAATTGACACCTATGAACACATTAATCGAAGGTGACTTAAAAGATCTATTAGAGGTTGTTCAAGCAATTCATGAATTACCTTTTGATAAAGGTTTAGACCGTGTCTGTACGAATATAAGGATTGATGATCGTCGTGATAAATCTCGCAAAATGAATGATAAGGTAAAAGCTGTCCAAAATCATTTGGAAAATGGAGGCAACTAGGGTGAGGATTTCGAGTTTAAGCTTAGGTTTAGTTGATACTAACACATATTTTATTGAAAATGATAAGCAAGTCATTTTAGTAGATCCTGCTAGTGATAGCGAGTTAATTATTAAAAAACTAAATCAAATTAATAAATCACTAAAAGCGGTATTGTTAACACATGCACATTTTGATCATATTGGTGCTTTAGATGATATTATAAAAAAATATGATGTGCCAGTTTATATGCATAAATCAGAATTTGATTTTTTAACAAATACAGAAAAAAATGGTTCTGAAAAATTCAAACAATACGGCATGCCAATTATAAAAAGTAAAGCGACACCAACAGAACTTAAAGAGGGTAAAGCACAAATTGCTGACTTTAATTTCGAAGTGCTTCACACGCCAGGACATTCTCCAGGTAGTTTATCATTCGTCTTTAATGAATTTGCAGTTGTTGGTGATACATTATTTAATCAAGGTATAGGCAGAACTGATTTATATAAAGGTGATTATGAAACTTTGGTTAATTCAATATTAGATAAATTGTTCAAATTAGACGCTGATTTACCACTATTCCCAGGTCATGGGCCGCACACTACAGTAGAGGATGAGCAATTAAATCCTTATTTACATGGTTAATATATCATCATGTAAATAAGGGTTATAAAAACGATTGAAAATAAAATAGGTAAAGTAATTCTATCACCTCCTACGTGTTTATAAGTAGGAGGTGTTTTTTTGAAGCTATTATTTAACAACATAATTGAGAAAGCAATTCAGAGAAATGCTACTGATATACACTTTATACCCTCTGAAAAGGAAGTGTATATCAAATTTAGAATTCAGGATGATTTAACTTTTATTGAATCAATTCAGACACATGTTTATAGAAAGCTGCTTACTTATATGAAATATCAAGCTGGATTAGATGTATCAAAACATAATTCGGCACAAAGTGGAAGATACATATATAAACTAAAACAAATATTTTATTTAAGAATCTCTACGTTACCATTGTCTCTCGGTAATGAAAGTTGTGTTGTAAGAATCATTCCTCAATATTTTCAAAAGCAAAATATCACTCATGATATTGAAAAACTGTATACATTAATGAATAAAAAGCAAGGTTTAATACTATTTAGCGGTCCAACTGGATCTGGTAAAAGTACTTTAATGTATCAAATGGTTATGTATGCAAAGGAAAAGTTAGGTTTAAATATCATAACTGTAGAAGATCCGGTGGAACAATTAGTTGAGGGTGTTACTCAAGTTTCTATCAATGAAAAGGCAGGTATTAATTATGAGAGTTCTTTTAAGGCAATACTAAGGTGTGATCCAGACATTATACTTATTGGAGAAGTTAGAGATCCTACGATAGCAAAATACGTTATACAAGCAAGTTTAAGTGGTCACTTAGTACTAACTACAATACATGCTAACAATTGTAAGGGCGCGTTATTAAGATTATTAGAAATGGGCATAACAAAACAAGAAATTAAACAATCTATTTTGAGTGTGTTAAACCAAAGACTAATCACAATATATAACAGTGAAAGAAAATTAATTTATGAACAGTTACTACAACACGATATAAGTTATTTTTTAAATAATGATTACACATTACCAAACCATTTTCATAATTTATCCTTTCATTTAAAGCAAATGTCTAAAGCAGGTGTTATTTGTGAAGAAACTGTTGATCGCTATATTTAAAATACCCAAACAAAAGATAATAGCAGAAAAAAATCAAATAGAACTTTTAATAAGATTGAAAGATTTACTAGAACATGGATTTACACTTTCTGAAGCCTTTAGGTTTTTATTAAAACATATTAAAGTTAAATCATCTAATGTAACTGTATTAATTGAAGAAGAATTAAAAAATGGTGCAAACTGTCATCGAATCCTTCGAATAATAAAATATCCACAACCTGTTGTGATGCTTATTTATTTCTCAGAGCTATTTAGTGATTTACCTGTGAGTTTAGCCCATGCACATGATTATTTATTGAGAAATTATAATGCTAAAAAAGCCTTATTAAAAACACTTCAATATCCATTATTATTATTAACGGTATTCATAACTATGTTGATCGTTTTAAATCATACGATTATTCCAGAATTTCAAAATTTATATAACAATATGGATGTCCAAATATCGACTTTACAACAATTTTTATCAACATGTATTCTCTGTTTTCCTACTTTCATATCTTACCTTATTATATTACTGTTCATTACTACAATAGCATTTATCCTTTATTACAATACTTTATCAATACAGCATAAACATAAGCTTGTTTTAGCATTGCCTATCATACGTAAATTTTTCAAACTTTATAAAACGTATCGAATTGCTTCTGAATTCTCTTTATTTTATAAAAATGGAGTGAATTTGCAAAAAATAGTGCAAATTTATGCTGAACAACGCAATGATAAATATCTAAATTTTTTAGCTGATCGCATAACACTTGGAACACAAAATGGATTAACACTCAGTGAAATTTTAACTAACATCGCATGTTTTGAAAAAGAATTAACAGAATTTATAGAAGAAGGCGAGAAAAAAGGTAGAGTTGAAATAGAATTGAAGTTATATAGTGAGATAGTCATTGCACAAATAGAACGTTATTTACAACTCCTCATAAAATTCATTCAACCTTGTATTTTCACATTATTAGCTTTTCTCATCGTATCTTTATATCTCGTTATTATGTTACCAATGTTTGATTTAATGCAAACAATTAAATGAAAAGGAAAGGAGCCTATGAATTTTTTGAAAAACTTAAAAAAACTATTTAATAAAGAAGCATTTACACTTATAGAAATGTTGCTTGTTTTATTAATCATAAGTTTATTGCTTATTTTAATCATACCTAACATTGCAAAACAATCATCACATATACAAACTGCTGGTTGTGAAGCTCAAATAAAAATGATAGACAGTCAAATTGAAGCTTATTCATTAAAATATAATAAAAAGCCAACATCAATCGATGAACTCGTCTCATAAGGATATATTAACGAAAGTCAAAAGCGATGTAAAACTGGTTCAACAATTTCAATAAATAATGGTGAAGCGGTTGCTAACTAATAAAGCTTTTACTTATATAGAAATGTTAATGGTTTTAGGTATAATAAGTTTATTATTATTTTTACAAGCAAGATATATCTCTATAAATAATTCCGCACTCCAATCAAATAATCATTCTATGACTAATTTAATTATGCAATTTAATTTTTTAAAATCGAAAGCAATTAAAGATAATAAACCAATTACTTTAATATTCAATACTTTTTCCTCGAAAATTATTGTTAGAGAACCCCAACATGAAAATCCTCATATAAAATTAACTAAAAATACTTATATTCATCCGAGAACAAATATAAATTATTTAACTTTTGATAAAAATGGTGATACTAATAAATTCGGAACACTTTACCTATCTACAAACGGTCGACTATATAAAATCATTTTCCACATTGAAAAAGGAAGGATGAGATTTGAAAAAATATAATGTCACGGCTTCTTTATTTTTAGACGCTATTATTTCTTTCTCAATCATCACTACTATCTGTTTAGTGTTTTTACCAATGTTATTACAATTAAATCAAGCTACAAAAGAAAAGTTATCAGAAATTGAAATGAAAAGAATCCTATTACTTTCATTGCATAATTACAGTGAACCTGAATTGAAAAAAGGTTTGATTTTGGATGAATATAGTTTAACTCTTAAAGAAAATAAAATTTGTATAATAAAAAGGGAAACAAAAAATGGAATTTGCTATTATAAAAAAGATTAAAGCTTTCACTTATATCGAAGTGCTTTTTGCATTAATGATAACTGTATTGTTACTAACTATAATTCCTTCATTATTCAAATCAACTACAGCTTTAAGTGTTCTAGCAAATGATCATCTAAATATAGAAAGTGAATTTTTTGCGAGAGATTTAACGCAAGATTTAATGAATAACAAGGGGGATATAATGATAGATAAATCTAAAGGAACTCAACTTTCTATTAAAGACAAAAATAAACTTATATCTTATAGCTTTAAAAATAATAAAATTGTTAAGTCTATTAATGGGAAGGGAAATATCACATTACTTAATAACGTAAAGGCTATAAAATTTCGAATTCTAAAAAATAAATCTTTACTTGTTAACTTAAAAATTTTTGATAAGGATAAGACATTTGAAAAACAAATTCAATTTTAATATATCTGGCTATATATATCCTTTTGTGATGGTCATATTTGTGCTATATTTATCTTTAATAACAAACTACACGTTCCAATTTAGCGCTCAGCTAAAAACGTTAGATAATATTGAATCTTATTACGAAAAACAAATCAACTTATTTATAAAAAAGGAAGATATTTTTGAAAAATAACATTTTAGAGCCAATTATTCTTATAGGATTTATGGGGACTGGCAAAACAACTTTAGGTAAATATCTTGCTAAAGCTAATCACCTCTCTTATGTCGATTTAGATGCCTATATCGTTCAACAAGAGAACAATACAATCCCTGATATTTTTGAGCAACTAGGTGAAAGTGGTTTTCGATCACTAGAATATAAATATTTAACAGAGTGTATTGATCGTTTTGATATCATTTCTACTGGTGGTGGCATTATAGAAGGCGAGAAGTCATATGCCTTGTTAAAGCAACAAACTAAAATTATCTGGTTAGATTGTGATTTGACAATTGTTTACAATAGAATTAAGAATGATAATAATAGACCGAATGCTAATAATAAATCACTTTTTGATTTAAAAAGCTTGTATTCATCTAGGGTTTCAAGATATAATGAAATCGCATTCAAAAAAGTAAATAGTAGTAATGCTCTTTCAGATTTACACAAAGAAATCATGAAAGAGCTAACATGCGAATGACCAGTATTAGAGAGAATGGTAGGTTATATTATATATAACATTAGACCATCGCCGAAGGTGCAAGTTCAACGAAACTCTCAGGCAAAAGGATAATACTGTGACGCATTCCTGGAGTATCATAAACAGGGTAGCTTAGTCTACTCTGTTTTTTTTTATAAAATTTTTAGGAGGTTTCTTCATGTCTAACGAACTTAAACATACACCGCTTTATCAAAATTTTGTTGATAGTGGGGCTAAAATTGTGGAATTTGGTGGCTGGGCAATGCCAGTTCAGTTTTCAAGTATAAAAGAAGAACATAATGCCGTAAGAACTGACATTGGCTTGTTTGATGTAAGCCATATGGGAGAAATTATTATTAAAGGTTCTGAAGCAGATGAATTAGTACAATATCTTCTTTCAAATGATATTGAAAACTTAACTACTACTAAAGCTCAATATACTGCGCTATGTAATGAAAATGGTGGAATTATTGATGATTTAATTACTTACAAATTAGATGAAAAAGTTTATTTATTAGTAGTAAATGCTGGAAATACAGATAAAGATTTTGAATGGATGAAGGAACATGCCAAAAATTTTGATGCAGAATTAATTAATGCTTCAAATGATTATGGTCAATTAGCAGTTCAAGGTCCGAAAGCACGTGATTTAGTTAAACAACATGTTAACGTTGACGTAGCAGAAATGAAGCCTTTTGATTTTAAACAAAACGTTGAATTCTTTGGAAAGAATGTAATCCTTTCACAGTCAGGTTATACAGGTGAAGATGGATTTGAAATTTATTGTAATGCAGAAGATACACCTTACTTATGGGAAAAAATTCTTGAATTTAATGTACAACCTTGTGGACTAGGTGCAAGAGATACATTAAGACTTGAAGCTGGACTGCCACTGCATGGTCAAGATTTGACTGAGTCTATAACACCATATGAAGCTGGTATTGCATTTGCTGCAAAACCATTGATTAAAGCTGACTTTATTGGTAAAAGCGTACTCAAAGACCAAAAAGAAAATGGTTCTAAACGCAGAACTGTTGGTTTAGAAATGATAGACAAAGGTATTCCAAGAACTGGTTACACAGTCTATGATTTAGATGGCCATGAAATTGGTGAAATCACTTCTGGTACACAGTCTCCATTGAGTGGTAAATCAATTGGGTTAGCTTTAATCAATCGCGATGCTTTTGAAATGGG
The DNA here is from genome assembly GCF_000294465.1 of Staphylococcus sp. OJ82. Lineage (NCBI taxonomy): Bacteria > Bacillati > Bacillota > Bacilli > Caryophanales > Staphylococcaceae > Staphylococcus > Staphylococcus sp. OJ82. The sequence continues at coordinate 61,767 of NZ_ALPU01000010.1, forward strand.
TAAAGAAGTAATTGTACAAGTTAGAAAAAGACAACTTAAAGCTAAAATTGTTAAGAAAAACCAAATTACTAAATAATTCAAAGGGGTGTTACTATGAGTCATCATTATATTCCATTAACAGAGCAAGATAAAAAGGAAATGTTAGATACTATTGGAGCCAATTCTATTGAAGAACTTTTTGGAGACGTTCCAAAAGATATCTTACTGGGAAGAGAATTAGCTATACCTGATGCTGAATCAGAAACAACATTAAGTAAGCGATTAAGCAGAATTGCAAACAAAAACATCACTAAAGAAACGCATTCATCATTTTTAGGTGCAGGGGTATATGATCACTATGCTCCAGCTGTTGTTGATTCAATGATTTCACGTTCAGAATTTTATACTGCCTATACACCTTATCAACCAGAAATTTCTCAAGGTGAATTACAAGCGATTTTCGAATTTCAAACGTTAATTTGTGAATTAACGGATATGGATATAGCAAACTCGTCAATGTATGATGGTATTACAAGTTTTGCAGAAGCATGTATTTTAGCTTTCAATCAAACACGTAAAAACAAAGTTGTTGTATCAAAAGGGCTACATTATCAAGCTTTACAGGTATTAAGAACTTATGTTAAAACACGTGAAGAATTTGAAATCGTTGAAGTTGATTTAGATGGTACGATTACAGATTTAGACAAGCTTGAAGCAGCAATTGACGATGATACAGCAGCAGTTGCTGTACAATATCCAAACTTCTATGGTTCTGTTGAAGATTTAGAAAAAATCAATTCATTTATTGAAGACAAAAAGGCTTTAATGATTGTATACGCAAACCCGCTTGCATTAGGTTTATTAACTCCTCCAGGTAGTTTCGGAGCAGACATTGTTGTCGGAGATACACAACCATTTGGTATACCTGCTCAATTTGGTGGGCCTCATTGTGGGTTCTTCGCAACAACTAAAAAATTAATGAGAAAAATACCTGGTCGTTTGGTAGGACAAACCGAAGATGGAGATGGCAATCGTGGTTTTGTATTAACTTTACAAGCACGTGAACAACATATTCGTCGTGATAAAGCGACATCAAATATATGTTCAAACCAAGCATTAAATGCTTTGGCGTCCTCAATTTGTATGTCAGCTTTAGGTAAACAAGGTATTTATGATATCGCGGTACGAAACTTTGAAAATGCTAACTATGCTAAAGATCAATTCAAACAAGCTGGTTTTGAAGTTGCTAACGGTACATCTTTTAATGAATTTGTAGTTAAATTCGACAAATCAGTAAAAGAAGTTAATGATGCTCTAATTGAAGAAGGAATTATCGGAGGATTTGACTTAAGTGAAGCTTCTGAAGACTTTAATAATCATATGTTAATTGCAGTAACAGAATTAAGAATGAAAGATGAAATAGACACATTTGTTAAGAAAGCAGGTGAATTAAATGGTAGTAAGTAAATCTAGTCCACTAATTTTTGAACGTTCTAAAAAGGATCGTTATGCATACTCGTTACCACAGAAAGAAATTGATAATGGTGCTGTAGATAAATTACTAGATGATAAATTCATCAGAAAAAACAAAGCAGAATTACCAGAAGTTGCAGAATTAGATTTGGTTCGCCATTATACCGAACTCTCAAACAAAAACTTTGGCGTTGATTCAGGATTTTATCCATTAGGTTCATGTACGATGAAATATAATCCTAAAATAAATGAAAAAATTGCAAGAATACCAGGATTTGCAGAATCACATCCATTACAAGATGAATCACAAGTTCAAGGCTCATTAGAAATTATTCATAGTCTGCAAGAAGAGTTAAAAGAGATTACAGGTATGGATGAAGTTACATTACAACCAGCTGCTGGTGCACATGGTGAATGGACTGCATTAATGATTTTCAAAGCCTATCATCAAAAAAATGGCGAAGGACACCGTGACGAAGTTATTGTTCCTGACTCAGCTCACGGTACCAATCCAGCTTCAGCAGCATTTGCAGGTTTCAAAGCAGTTACTGTGAAATCAAATGAGCGCGGCGAAGTTGACATTGATGATTTGAAACGCTTAGTTAATGAAAAAACAGCAGCAATTATGCTAACTAACCCTAATACTTTGGGGATTTTTGAAAAGAATATTATGGATATCAGAAATATCGTTCATGAAGCAGGCGGCTTATTATACTACGATGGTGCAAATTTAAATGCAATTATGGATAAAGTAAGACCGGGGGATATGGGATTTGACGCTGTACACTTAAACTTACACAAAACATTCACAGGCCCTCACGGTGGGGGTGGACCAGGTTCAGGTCCAGTAGGTGTTAAGAAAGAACTTGCTAGTTTCTTACCAAAACCTATGGTTATCAAAGAAGATAACGAATATAAATATGATAATGATATTGAAAACTCAATCGGTCGCGTTAAACCGTTCTACGGTAACTTTGGAATCTATTTAAGAGCATATACTTACATTCGTACGATGGGTAATAAAGGTCTTGAAGAAGTTTCAGAAGCTGCTGTGTTAAATGCTAACTATATTAAGGCTCGATTAAAAGACCACTTTGAAATACCATATGAACAATATTGTAAACATGAATTTGTGTTAAGTGGTTCTAAACAAAAAGAACACGGTGTGCGTACATTAGATATGGCTAAACGTTTGTTAGACTTCGGTGTTCATCCACCTACAATTTATTTCCCACTTAACGTGGATGAAGGTATGATGATTGAACCGACAGAAACTGAGTCAAAAGAAACTCTAGATTATTTCTGTGATAAAATGATAGAAATAGCTAATGAAGCTAAAGAAGATCCAGACAAAGTCTTGGAAGCGCCACACACTACAATTATAGATAGATTGGATGAAACGAAAGCTGCACGCCATCCAGTATTGAAATTTGAAAATTTACGCTCAGAAAAAGAATAGAACGTCTGAGTAATGCATTATTATTTCCATAATATAAATACTACTCCGTTAAAATTATAATTGGAGTAGTATTTTTTTATATTAAATTCTTATGATTAATCAAAATCTTTTCATTACAAAGTATCTTATATCAAATAATCATAGTCATTTTAAAAAGTAATAAATCCAGTAAAGAAACGACGACTAAATTTTTTTGATACATTTATATATATATTAAAAATAGCGGATTATTCACCCAATAAGGTCAATAATCCGCTATAAAAATGATTATGTAGAGTTAAGCTAATGCACATCAAGTTTTATAAACGCAATACTTATTTATACATTTATTTTTTCGACTTAATTTTTCCAGTCCATTTTTTATATCCACCTTTTAACATGTAGATATCTGTATAACCATTCTTCTTTAATGTTCTAGCAGCACGATAACTTGCAATGCCATTTGCATCACATAGATAAATAGGTTGATCTGTTCTCAATCCCTGATATCTTTGCTTAAACATTGTGATTGGAATGTTACGTGCACCGTTAATGTGCCCGTAATCATAATCCACTTTTTCTCTTACATCAATAACTTGAGCTTTACGCAAACCATTATGAAATTCATTTTGGTTTAATTCTGTGACTGCTCTCTTGTTAAGAAGATAATTGATTAGCATGTAAGCGATGATTATTATTAATGCTGCTAACGCTATAAACCAAAAATTACTCATCTTGCATCCTCCCTAATTAACCGATATTATATATTATAAGACTGTTAGCACAATTTATCAAAATTTTTTATTTAATTTATTGGATAATGCTGACAAACTTAGACAATTATTGCAAACGATAACATAAAATGAGGATTAAAACAATTTAATTTATTGATTGGGGTTTTTAGTGTGACTGAATCTTGGAATTTTATAAATACAGGAAGTAACGATCCATATTTCAATATGGCAATGGACGAAGCGCTGCTTAATTTTGTTTCTAGAGGAGAAATTGATCCAGTTATAAGATTTTACACGTGGAATCCAGCAACATTATCTGTCGGTTATTTCCAAAGACTGACTAAAGAAATAGATATAGAAAAAGTACAAGAAAAAGGATATGGTTTAGTCAGACGTCAAACAGGTGGCAGAGGCGTGTTACATGATAAAGAACTTACATATAGTGTTATAGTACCAGAATCTCATCCGGAGATGCCCTCGACCGTAACAGAAGCATACAGAGTGATATCTGAAGGTTTGTTAGAGGGATTTCAAGCTTTAGGCTTCGAAGCATCCTTTTCAATTCCTCGTTCAAAGGAAGAACGTGAGAAATTAAAACAACCAAGAAGCGCTGTATGTTTTGATGCTCCAAGTTGGTATGAGTTAGTTGTAGAAGGACGTAAAATAGCGGGTAGTGCGCAGATACGTCAAAAAGGAGTCATTTTACAACATGGTTCCTTGTTGCAAGACGTCGACATTGATGATTTATTCGATATGTTCATTTTTAAAAACGAGCGTTTAAAAGATAAAATGAAACAATCTTTTCTAGAAAAAGCAGTGGCGATTAATGATATTTCAGACCGACATATTACAATACCCGAAATGGAAGAGGCTTTTGAGATAGGTTTTAAGAAAGGATTGAATATTGATTTTAAACCACTAAACCTAACACATAAACAACAAGAAGAAGTAAATGTACTCATTGAAAAATATAAAGCTGACGAATGGAACTATCGTAAATAATATATTTACACTCAAAAAATGTGAAGATACAGTCTTTAACGACTGCATCCTCACATTTTTTATACATATAAAGTTAGATAGATTTAAATAAAAGTTTTAAGAGTAAGATAGCACAATAAAATTATTTTTTTCTATTGCGTCTTTTATATTTTCTTTGTGCGCGTTTATACTTTCGTTGATCTTCTGTTAAAAAGAAGAAGTAATATATCGCATATATAATCCCTGCAAATACAGCAAAACTAATTGCCATACTAACAAAACTGAATATAAACGCATCTAAATTGAGAATTAACCCAATTGCTGCGATTGCGATTATAATATAAAAAATTGCTCGTTTCAATTTATAACACTCCTATTTAGTTGTTAACTCTGTTTATTATCAATACTAATGGTTGATAGGGCTTTTTGTCCTTTTTTAAGTTTTTTCTTATCTTTCTCACTATAACCATCTCTAATATCATTCATTGCTGAGCTAAGGTCTTTATTTAATTTAGTGATGTTTTTCTTTTTACTCTTATCTTCATCACTCATTTTATCTTTATCAATATCATTTTCATATGTAGTGTGTGCAGAATCGATTTTATTCGTTATGTCAGTCAACTTGCTAAGAACCTTTTTATCATTTTTATTTTTTGATACATCACTTTCAATATCATTATATTGATCAATTGCTTTTGCTATATTTTGATAATATTTAGATGATGCTTTTAAATTTGTTACTTTCGTTTTATTACTTTTAGCCTGTTTAATGTTTTCTTTGTCTTTCTTTAGTGAGGCGACGTTTGTTTTTTCTTTGTCGATAGTTTGTTTTAATTCTTGAATATTACTTTTTAATTTATGATTTTCATCACGGAGTTGTGTGGTCTTTTCTTCTAAAGGACCTAAATTTTGACTACCACAACCTACTAGTAAACATGAAGCACTTAATATAGCTACAATTTTTTTCTTCATAACTCTCTCCTAATTCAAAAACTATATATTCATATAATAATTATGCTATCATTTTAATGTATAAAAAGAAAATGTACAAATTTATTGAATAGGAGGAAGACAGATGACTAGAATAGATAAACTGAATTCTGCCTTAGAAACAAAACATTTGGAAGCAATTGTTGTATTAACCGATTTTAATAGAAGGTATTTATCAGGATTTACAGGTACGAGCGGCGCGCTCGTTATTACAAAAGATAAAAACTTATTAATTACAGATTTTAGGTACATAGAGCAAGCAACATCCCAAGCGACTCAATTTGAGATCATTAAACAAAAAGGTGGTCTCATAGAAGAAGTAAAAGCACAATTAGAAAAGTTAAACGTCCAGAATGTAGGCTTTGAAGGTGATTTAGTCAGCTATGATACATATTTACAATTAAGTAAATCCTACATCAGCTTAATCAGCGTTTCTGGTCTAATTGAAAAAATCAGAGAAGTAAAAGATGATAGTGAAATTAAACTTATTCAAAAAGCTGCTGAAATTGTTGATGAGACATATGAGTACATCTTAACTGTTGCAAAAGCAGGTATGACTGAACAGCAATTAAAAGCCAAATTAGAAAGTAAAATGTTAGAACTTGGCTCAGAAGGTACTTCGTTTGATACAATTGTTGCCTCAGGAGCCAGAGGTGCATTACCACATGGTGTCGCAAGTGAAAAAGTTATTAATCAAGGCGAACTGATTACTTTAGATTTCGGTGCATATTATAAAGGCTACTCATCTGATATTACACGTACATTTGCTATAGGTGAACCAGATCCTAAACTCAAAGAAATATACAATGTTGTCTTAGAAGCTAATATTAAAGGTATTGAAGCTGCTAAACAAGGTATTACAGGCAAAGCTTTAGATGCTATTGCTAGGGATTATATTACTGAACAAGGATATGGAGAAGCGTTTGGCCATTCACTGGGACATGGTATAGGGTTAGATGTACACGAAGGGCCCAATTTATCTAGAAAATCAGAAGCTAAATTAGAGGTAAATAACTGTGTTACAATTGAACCTGGTATTTATTTAGACGGATTAGGTGGCGTTCGCATTGAAGATGACGTTTTAATTACAGAAAATGGTTGTGAATGCTTTACTAAATGCGCTAAAAACCTTATTATTTTATAGAAGACCTTATAATTGAGGAGGAAACTGAATGATTTCGGTTAATGATTTTAAGACAGGCTTAACAATTGCAGTAGATAATGGTATATGGAAAGTATTAGATTTCCAACACGTAAAACCAGGTAAAGGATCTGCATTTGTGCGTTCAAAATTACGTAATTTAAGAACTGGTGCTATTCAAGAGAAAACATTCAGAGGCGGCGAAAAAGTCGAAACTGCTATGATTGAAAATCACCGCATGCAATATTTATATGCAGATGGTGATACACATGTTTTCATGGATAATCAAACTTTTGAACAAACAGAATTAGCAGCCGATTATTTAGAAAATGAATTGAATTTCTTGAAAGCTAATATGGAAGTTCAAATTCAAACTTACGAAAGTGAAACACTTGGCGTTGAATTACCAAAAACTGTTGAACTTACAGTAACAGAAACAGAACCTGGTATAAAAGGTGATACTGCTAACGGAGCAACTAAGTCAGCTACAGTAGAAACTGGTTACACATTAAATGTGCCGTTATTTGTAAATGAAGGCGACACACTTATAATTAACACAGGCGACGGTAGCTATATTTCAAGAGGTTAATACTTATAAAAATAATCATAGTTATTATTTTTTGGTTTATCTCATACCTATTAATAACCTTTCCAATTCACGAAGCGTTGGAAAGGTTATTTTATTTTTTTTATTTTATATTAAACAAACGACTGTTATAGTAGTGTTATTCAAAAAAATTAAACTTTATATCAATTAATTACAATAACATAGCCCCATTCCATTAAAAAAACGTTATAATAAATAGAATTCTCATTAAATTATATCTATATACAACTACATAAAGGATAAACACTTTATTATTGAAAGCATGTATATGCTTGAATTGAACATTTCACTAAAGTAAAATAAACTAGGTAAATGAAAACAATCTGAAGGAGTCAGTACTTATGAATTTTAAAGAAATTAAAGAATTAATAGAAATTCTTGATCAATCTAGCTTGACTGAAATCAATATAGAAGATAAAGGCAACGTTGTTAATTTAAAAAAAGAAAAAGAAACTGAAATCATTACACCTCAAATTTCACAACAACCAATGCAACAAGTTTCACCGCAACAAGGTGTAATGTCAGCTCCTGTAAGCACGCAAAGTTCAGAGGAAGTAAATACAAACGCAGTGGAAGACAACTTACAAACAATTAACGCACCAATGGTAGGAACATTTTATAAATCACCATCACCTGAAGAAAGTGCATATGTACAAGTTGGAGATTCAGTTACAAACGAATCAACAGTGTGTATATTAGAAGCAATGAAATTGTTTAATGAAATACAAGCTGAAGTAACTGGAGAAATTGCTGAAATTCTAGTAGAAGACGGTCAAATGGTAGAGTATGGCCAACCGTTATTCAAGGTGAAATAATGAATAAAATATTAATTGCAAATAGAGGAGAGATTGCGGTAAGAATCATTCGTGCATGTCACGATTTAGGATTACAAACTGTGGCTATTTACTCTGAAGGAGATAAAGACGCTTTACATACTCAAATTGCTGATGAAGCATATTGCGTTGGCCCAACACAATCTAAAGATTCTTATTTAAATATCCCAAACATTTTATCTATCGCAACATCAACAGGTTGTGAGGGTATACATCCTGGCTACGGATTTTTAGCGGAAAATGGTGATTTCGCTGAACTATGCGAAGCCTGCCAACTGAAATTTATTGGTCCAAGTTACGAATCTATCCAAAAGATGGGTATTAAAGACGTTGCTAAGGAAGAAATGAAACGCGCGGAAGTACCTGTTGTCCCAGGTAGCGAAGGTCTTGTAAAGGATATCAACGATGCAAAAGGCATTGCTGATAATATCGGTTACCCAGTTATTATTAAAGCAACTGCTGGCGGTGGTGGTAAAGGTATCCGTGTGGCTCGTGATGAAAAAGAATTGGAAACTGGCTTTAAAATGACACAACAAGAAGCGGAAACTGCATTCGGTAATGGTGGACTTTATCTCGAGAAATTTATTGAGAATTTCAGACATATAGAGATTCAAATCATGGGTGATAGTTTTGGTAATGTTGTCCATTTAGGTGAACGCGATTGTACAATACAACGTAGAATGCAAAAACTTGTGGAAGAAGCACCATCTCCAATTTTATCTGAAGAAAAACGTCAAGAAATGGGTAATGCTGCAGTCAGAGCAGCAAAAGCTGTTAATTATGAAAATGCAGGTACAATTGAATTTATATATGATTTGGATTCTAATGATTTTTACTTCATGGAAATGAATACACGAATCCAAGTTGAGCACCCAGTAACAGAAATGGTTACAGGTGTAGATTTAGTTAAATTACAATTGAAAGTTGCGAGAGGCGAAAAATTGCCATTCAAACAAAAAGATATCAAAATAGAAGGTCATGCAATGGAATTTCGTATCAATGCTGAAAACCCATATAAAAACTTCATGCCTTCACCAGGTCAAATCACTCAATATTTAGCACCAGGTGGCTTCGGCGTTAGAATTGAATCAGCATGTTATACTAATTATACGATTCCACCATATTATGATTCTATGGTTGCTAAGCTCATTGTACATGAGCCAACTAGAGAAGAAACGATTATGACAGGTATACGCGCTTTAAGCGAGTATCTCGTTTTAGGTATAGATACTACGATTCCATTCCATATTCGTTTGTTAAATAATGACATTTTCAAAAGCGGAGAGTTTAATACTAAGTTTCTTGAAAAATATAATATCATGGATGATCAAACTAAATAGGAGGTATGTGAAATGGTCAAAGTATCAGAAACCTCACATTCCAATTTAGGAAAAATAGAAATTGCACCTGAGGTATTAACAGTTATTGCAAGTATTGCAACAGCTGAAATAAAAGGTATACAAGGTCATTTTAAAGAATTAAAGGATAGTAGTATTGAAAAATTCACTAGAAAGCAACTGAGCAAAGGTGTTAAAGTTGATACAAGAGAAGATGGTATCTATATTGATATATATTGTTCATTGTCTTACGGTATCAATATTTCAGAAACAGCGAAAACAATCCAAAGTACTATTTTTAATTCTGTAACAACGATGACTACAATTGAACCTAGCCAAATCAATGTTCATATTACACATATTGAACCAACCAATTAAAATTATATAAGCAAATTTACTTTAAATACATTTTGTAGATATGTAATAACGAATATTTTAATGTATTTGTTATTACGTTTCTCAAATGATTTATAAAAATACAATGCTTGAAGGAGTTTATAATGAGTCGAAAAGAATCCAGAACACAAGCCTTTCAAACTCTTTTTCAACTTGAAATGAAAAATAGCGAATTAACAATTGAAGAAGCAATTAGTTTTATTAAAGATGAAAACCCAGACTTAGAATTCGATTTTATCAACTGGTTAGTAACTGGAGTAAAAGATCATGAAACGATTTTAGATGAAAAAATCCAACCACATTTAAAAGATTGGACACTAGACCGTTTATTGAAAACAGATCGCATTATCTTAAGAATGTCTACTTTTGAATTGTTACATAGTTCAACGCCACAAAAAGTAATTATAAATGAAGCTGTCGAGTTAGCGAAACAATTCAGCGATGATGATCATTATAAATTTATCAATGGTGTATTGAGCAATATTGAATAAAAGAGTGATATAAAATGGCAGACTATTTAAGTGTTTCCGCATTAACTAAATATATTAAATACAAATTTGACCAAGACCCACATTTACAATCTGTATTGATTAAAGGGGAACTGTCTAACTTTAAAAAGCATAGCAGTGGTCATCTTTATTTCAATGTCAAAGATAAAAACAGTGTCATTAGTGCAATGATGTTTAAAGGCAATGCTTCTAAAATTGATTTCGATCCTAAAGAAGGTGATGAAGTACTATTAGAAGCGCGCGTTTCTGTTTATGAGCGTAGAGGGAATTATCAAATCTATGTTAATAAAATGCATATTGACGGGGTAGGTAATTTATATCAAAAATTAGAACAATTGAAAAAGAAATTAACTAAAGATGGTTTTTTTGATCAAAATCATAAAAAGTTAATCCCTAAATTCCCCCAAAAAATAGCAGTGTTAACTGCAGGTACTGGAGCGGCAATTAGAGATATTCATACAACGATAAATAGTCGATATCCACTAGCTGAACAAGTTCAAATTAATACTTTAGTACAAGGTGAACAAGCTAAAAATGATATAGTCGAAAAGATACAACAGGCTGATCAATTAAATGTTGATACAATTATCATAGGTCGTGGTGGTGGTTCTATAGAAGATTTATGGAACTTTAACGAAGAAGATGTTGTGAAAGCAATATATTTTTGTGAAACACCAATCATATCCGCTGTTGGACATGAAACTGATTTTACATTAAGTGACTTCGTAGCTGATGTGCGTGCTGCTACACCAACACAAGCAGCAGTAATGGCTACACCAGATCAATATGAATTACGTCAATATTTAAAGCAAACGAACCTTTCACTCACCCGTTTTATCAAACAACATATGCAACAACAAAGAAAACACTTAGAACATGTATCTTCATATTACAAATTTCAAACACCAACTTTGTTATATGACCAACAAATTCAAAAACGTGATGACTTAGAAAAGCAGTTAAGCCTATCAATGAATTTGAGAATTAAAAATGAACAGCAACAATTACAACTATTAACTAATAAATTTAACTTGAAGAATTTCAAACAAAATATTAATAGAGAACAATTAACAAATAATCAAAAGCGCATAGATTTAAATAAAGTCATGAATAATTTTATTACCAATCAACAAAATAAACTTACTAGTAAACTAGAAAGCTTAAATAATCTCAGTCCAACAAACACAATGTTACGTGGCTATACAATTGTGAATAAAGATGATGATGTAATAACGAGTACGAATGACTTAGCTGAAAATGATAACATTGTATTAACGATGAAAGATGGCGTTGTTGATGCACAAGTTAAGAAAGTAAGGTGTAAAGATGAGTAATAGTAATTCACAAAGTTTTGAAGAAATGATGAAAGAACTCGAAGGCATCGTTCAAAAACTTGATAATGAAAATGTTTCATTAGAAGAATCATTAAATTTATATCAACGTGGTATGAAATTATCTGCCACTTGTGATGAAACATTGAAAGATGCTGAAAAGAAAGTTAATGAGCTCATGACTGATGAAAATGTTGAAAATGAGGAGACGATTGATAACGATGGCGAATAACAAGATGAATAATTTAATAGAAGAAATTAATCAAAAGTTATCTACAACTGTTCCAGAGTCTTCACTCAACACTAATATTGAAGAAAGTATGCGTTATTCTTTAGAAGCAGGCGGTAAACGAATAAGACCTGTCTTATTATTATTAACTTTAGATATGTTATCAAATGAATATAAATCCGGATTATCATCTGCCTTAGGTTTAGAAATAGTTCACACATATTCATTAATTCACGATGATTTGCCACCGTTAGACAATGATGATTATCGTAGAGGAAAACCTACAAATCATAAAGTTTTTGGCGAATGGAAAGCGATACTTGCTGGAGATGCGCTACTTACCAAAGCCTTTGAAATCATTACCAATGACACTAGTCTAACTGATACAGTTAAAATCAAACTGGTTAAACGTTTATCTTATGCGAGTGGGCACTTAGGTATGGTAGGTGGTCAAGCATTAGACATGCAAAGTGAAGGCTCATCTATAGATTTAAATACACTCGAAAAAATTCATAAAGCTAAGACTGGTGAGTTACTTAAGTTTGCGGTTATGGCTGCAGTAGATATTGCAGAACCAGAGCAAGCTGTGGCATATCTGTTAGAAACATACAGTGAACATTTAGGTTTAATGTTTCAAATTAAAGATGATTTACTGGATATCTATGGCGACGAAACAAAATTAGGCAAAGCAGTAGGTAGTGATATTGAAAATGATAAAAGTACTTACGTATCTTTATTAGGTCAAACTGGCGCAGAAGAGAAGTTGAAATTTCACGCTGATGCTGCATATCAGTGCTTAAATGAATTGCCAGAATCATATAATACTCAAGATCTTGAAAGTATTATTGAATTATTTAATAATCGTGAATCATAATACGACACTTTAGATAATTATTTATAACGTTTTCTACCTTTAAATATTGCTCAGTAGAAGAAAACAATTAACTGCTCAAGAAATCATGCTACGTATATGTAGTGTGATTTTTTATTGATTAAATATATATTATTCAATAATTATTCATCAATTCAATAATTTTTTTACATAATATACTAAATTTTCACAACAATTATATGTATGCTTTATAGTGTCATTTTACTGATATATAGCATAATTAACGTAATATATTTAACGATATTTCGAATTAACTTTAGTAGTAGAATTCACATGCTTGTGGTAAAATAAATGTATAAATATTCGTTTATAGAGGTGCTATACATGGCTAAAAAATCAGTGAGACATATAAAGATACGAGAAATTATTTCAAATGAAAAGATAGAAACACAAGATGAATTGGTAAAGCGTTTAAATGAGTACGAATTGAATGTAACTCAAGCAACAGTTTCAAGAGACATTAAAGAATTACAACTTATAAAGGTACCGACGCCTGCAGGACAATATGTCTATAGTTTGCCAAATGATCGAAAATATCATCCTTTAGAAAAATTAGGTCGATATTTAATGGATTCTTTTGTAAACATTGATGGAACAGGCAATTTACTAGTTCTAAAAACATTACCTGGTAATGCTCAATCAATCGGTGCAATTTTAGACCAAATTGACTGGGAAGAAGTTTTAGGGACTATTTGTGGTGATGATACTTGTTTAATTATCTGTAGAGATGATTCTGCGAGCGAAAAAATTAAGACACGCATCTTTAATTTATTATAAGTATAAGGAAGTGATATAAGGATGCTACAAACTTTATCTATTAAGCAATTTGCAATCATTGATGAATTAGAAGTGCATTTTGGTGAGGGCTTAACAGTATTAAGTGGTGAAACAGGCGCAGGAAAATCTATCATCATTGATGCAATTGGTCAACTCATTGGCATGCGTGCTTCTTCAAATTATGTAAGGCATGGTGAAAAGAAATCAATTATTGAAGGTATCTTTGACATCGATGAAAGTAAAGAAGCTATTTCCATTTTACGTGATTTATCAATTGATATAGACGAAGATTTTTTATTAGTTAAAAGAGAAATCTTTAGTTCTGGAAAAAGTATGTGTAGAGTTAATAATCAAATTGTTACACTACAAGACTTGCGAAAAATAATGCAAGAATTGTTAGATATACATGGTCAACATGAAACGCAATCATTATTAAAGCAAAAATATCATTTACAATTATTAGATAATTATGCAGAGGATACATATAAACCTTTGCTTGATGATTATGTATCTACTTTTGATCAATATAGAGCTAAAAAGAAAGAGCTTGAAGATTTGGAAACTGCAGATCAAGCACTACTTCAGCGACTAGATTTACTTAAATTTCAATATGAGGAATTACAGGAAGCACAATTAACTGATGGAGAAGTTTCACAACTTGAAACAGACATTAAACGCATTCAAAACTCTGAAAATTTAAGCTTAGCTCTAAACAATGCACATCTAACATTAACTGATGAACATGCAATTACCGATCGTTTGTATGAGTTAAGTAATCAACTTCAGTCAATTAGTGATATCTTGCCTGATAAATATGATCGACTTAAAGAAGATGTAGATCAATTTTATTACACCTTAGATGATGCGAAACATCAGCTATATGATGAACTCACAAATACTGAATTTGACGAACAATATCTTAATGAACTAGAAGCTAGAATGAACGTATTAAATAGCTTGAAACGTAAATATGGTAAAGATATTAGTGAACTCATTGTCTATCAAGATAAATTGGACGATGAAATCAACAAAATTGAGAATTACGAAGAGAGTACGTCACAATTACGTGAAGAAATAGAATCACTTTATGATAAAGTTTTCAGATTAGGTAAAAAATTATCTCAAGAACGTCGTGTTGTAGCTCAGTCGCTGCGAGACAATATTGTGGATGAAATTCAAAACTTACAAATGAAGGACGCGAACTTAGAAATTTCCTTTAAACCTTTAGTTGCACCTAACCGTGAAGGCATTGAATTTGTAGAATTTTTAATTAGTCCTAATAAAGGTGAACCGCTTAAAAGCTTAAATAAAATCGCTTCTGGAGGAGAATTATCTAGAATTATGCTGGCGCTCAAAACAATCTTTGTAAAAACAAGAGGTCAAACAGCTATTTTATTTGATGAAGTAGATTCTGGTGTTTCAGGTCAAGCAGCACAAAAAATGGCTCAGAAAATGAAAGACCTAGCACAACACATACAAGTAATCTGCATTTCTCATTTACCACAAGTAGCTACAATGAGTGATCAACATTTATTTATTAGTAAAACTTCTAAAGATGATAGAACTACTACTCATGTTAAAGAATTATCCGGTGAAGAACGTATTGATGAAGTAGCAAGAATGATTTCCGGAGCTAGTGTTACTGAGCTTACGCGTCAAAATGCTAAGGAAATGATAGAACAAAATCATCTTAATGATTAATAATGCGAACGTATAAATACTACTTTACTTATATGGAAAGGTGTTGGTTTTCATGCAATATCAACATTTAATTAATCCGACTACAACTTTAAAGGGTAATATAGCCATTTTATATGCAAATGATGAAAAGATGCTCTCAGTCGTGACAGAAGCACTAACTTTAACAGATATAGAAGTGTTCTTATATGATACACATGATTTAACTGAAATCATAAGATCTTTTAATATAGATGCACGATTATTAAACAGAATTCACATTTATACATTTGAAGATGAAAATGAATTATTTAAACAATGTGCACAAGATTTATCACGCGGAAAAGTTTCGATATTAATGAAAGGTAATTTAACGTCTTCCTCATTATTATCTTTTGTTTTAAGTAATAAAAATTTCATAGAAAATCATGGTTTTCTAAGTCATGTCGCATGTTTCGATATACCGAATTATCATAAAACATTAATGATGAGTGATGTTGCTTTAAACATTTCACCTTCAGTAGAAGAAAAAAGAAAAATCATTAAAAATTTATCGCTATTTAGTAAGGCATTAGGTTATGAACAGTTTAAAGTAGGTTTATTATCATCTGTCGAAAAAGTTACAAGAAAAATATCATCTTCTACAGATTCTAAAAAAATCAAAAATATTTTTAATAGAGATTGGGATGATTATTTAATTGTTGACGGTCCGCTAGCTTTTGATAACGCGATAAGCATGGAAAGTGTTATTAAGAAAAATATTAAGTCTACTGTAGCTGGTGACGTAGATGCATTACTTGTATCACATATTGATGTTGGCAACGCGTTATACAAATCATTCACATACTTTGCTGATGCACGTGTAGCAAGTCTAGTTTTAGGCGCAAAATTCCCAATTGTACTTACTTCTAGAGCTGATAATAAACAAAATAAACTCGATTCATTGTTGTTAGCCCTAAAAGTTTTAAATTAACCTTGCTATGAAAGCCTCATTTTACTTGTTGCGATTAAAAATAGGTTATTAATTTTATATTTTGTCTATTTGATGTAAAATATAAGTGGATATTATAAATAGTTTAATATAATCCTTTTATGTGCGATGACTTTTCAATATTGACTACTTATTTCAAATTTGAATCTTGTAAACTAGCCGTTGCATAATAATAAATAAACTATGTTCTCTTAGCAGATAGAGTTAATACTTTCTATTTTATTTTCAATAAAGAAGGTGAGGCAATGTCTCAAATTTTAGTGCTTAATTTAGGAAGCACATCTTCTAAGGTTGCTATTTACACAGATGCGTATTGCAATTATAACGAAACAATACGGCATGATTTTGAAATTACTTCCTTAAATCTGATAGAGCAAATCAAACATCGACGATTTGAAATTGAACATTTTGTGAAAAAAGTAGCTGACGTAAATTTTAGCGACTTTGATGGAATTGCGTGTAGAGGAGGATTATTAAAACCTATACGTGGCGGTGTCTATACAATTAACGAAACGATGTATAATGATCTTCGAACATTTAAATACGGTAACCATGCATCTAATTTAAGTGGTGTTATCGGTTATGAATTAAGTCAAGATCTTCAAATACCTGTTTTTACAATTGATCCTGTAGTTGTAGATGAATTAATGGATATTGCTAGAGTTACAGGTATTAAAGATATAAAACGAAGGTGTATTTTTCATGCATTAAACCAAAAAGCTGTTGCAAGCTTATATGCAAATACATCCAATAGAACATATAAACATGTTAACGTTATTGTTGCGCATATGGGTGGTGGTATAACTGTTGGGGCACATAAACAGGGTCTTGTCGTTGATGTGAATGAAGGCTTGCTAGGCGAAGGTCCTTTTAGTCCTGAACGTGCAGGTTCGATACCAAATGATTTGTTATATGAATATGGCTATAAACGCAATTTTACACCGCAAGAAATGAATCACTTTTTGAGCAAAAAAGGTGGATTTATTAATATGTTTAATACAAATGATTTAAAAGTGTTATCACTTAAATATGAATCAGATAATGATGTAAAACTAGCGTTTGATGCTTTAGCATATCAAGTCGCGAAGGCGATTGGCGAACGCGCAATCGTTTTTAAAGGAAACGTTGATCAAGTCATCCTTACTGGAGGACTGAGTTATAATAAAACACTAACATCCTTAATTCAATCTTATGACGATTGGATAGCACCAGTAACAATTTATCCCGGTGAAAAAGAAATGGATGCTTTAGCGACTCGCACATCGCTTGTTTTAGAAGGTATAGAAAGTGCTAAAGTTTATAGTTAGGAGTGCAAGCATGTCAGTAGAAAAATATGATTTAGTAATATTAGGCGGAGGTACAGCCGGTTATGTCTCGGCAATCCGAGCATCTCAACTTGGCAAAAAAGTTGCACTTGTAGAAAAGTCATTACTTGGAGGCACTTGTTTACATAAAGGATGTATCCCGACAAAAGCACTTTTAAAATCAGCAGAAGTTATGCATACAGTTAAAAATTCAAGTGAATTTGGCGTTGATATAAACGATTTTAAATTGAACTTTTCACGCGTTCAGGAACGTAAACATGAAGTCGTAAATCAAATATTTAACGGTGTGAAACATTTAATGGACCATAATAAAATAGATGTATTTAATGGTACGGGTCGTTTATTAGGACCTTCAATATTTTCACCACAAAGTGGTACTGTTTCAGTAGAATTTGAAGATGGTGAGTCAGAGTTAATCCCTAATAATAACGTGTTGATTTGTACTGGTTCTCAACCAATGGAACTACCATTTTTGCCATTTGATCATAATATCGTCCTATCTAGTGACGATATTTTAAATCTTGAGCATCTACCAAGTTCTATCGCAATTGTTGGAGGTGGTGTAATTGGTTTAGAATTTGCCTCATTACTTGTAGATTTTGGTGTCGATGTATCAGTGATTGAAGCTGGAGAACGTATTCTACCAACTGAAAGTAAATCAGTAGCAAAAGTATTAAAACAAGAATTAACTGAGCGCGGCGTAATGTTTTATGAAAATACGCAACTAGGTGAAGAAAATATTATAATTGATGAAAATAAAATTACAATAACACTGAATGATGCATCAATTACATTCGATAAGGCTCTTGTTTCGATAGGTCGTAAACCGAATACTGATGATATCGGACTAAACAATACTAAAATCAAGCTGACTGATAAAAACCATATCACCGTCAATGAATATCAACAAACTGAAGATAAGCATATTTACGCTGCTGGTGATTGTATTGGTAAATTGCAACTTGCACACGTGGGTTCAAAAGAAGGGATCACCGCTATCGAACATATGTTTGAATCATCGCCACTACCGGTAGATTATCTAAAAATGCCAAGATGTGTTTATAGTAAACCTGAAGTAGCGAGTATTGGCAAAAATATAGAACAAGCCAAAGCAGAAAATATTAAAGCACGTGCCGTAAAAGTGCCGTTTAAAGCAATTGGTAAAGCGGTAATTGAAGAAACAGGAAATCAAAGTGGTTTTTGTGAAGTCGTAATCGATCAAGAAAATGATACTGTATTAGGACTGAATATGATTGGACCTCATGTTACAGAACTGATAAATGAAGTATCTTTATTCCAATTTATGAATGGTTCAACATTAGAACTTGGTTTAACAACCCATGCACATCCTTCTCTTTCTGAAGTACTAATGGAATTAGGATTAAAAGTTGAGAATAGCTCGATTCACGTTTAATAAGGAGGCAATAAAATGTTTGATTATAAATCAGTAGGCTTAGAAAAAGAAGACCTACAAGCAATGTACAAATGGATGGACTTAGGTCGTAAAATAGATGAACGTATGTGGCTACTAAATCGTGCAGGCAAAATCCCCTTTGTCATTAGCTGCCAAGGACAAGAAGCAACACAAATAGGTATGGCTTACGCTATGCAAAAAGGTGATATTTCGTCACCTTATTATAGAGATTTAGCACTTGTAACTTATTTAGGTATGACACCACTAAATTCTATGTTAGCTGCTTTTGGTAAACGTGATGATATCAACTCGGGTGGAAAACAAATGCCTTCTCATTTTGGTCAAAGTGACATAGGCATGCTTTCTCAAGGTTCTCCAGTAGGAACTCAAATTTTACACGCTGTTGGTGCTGCTTTATCCTTGAAAATGGATAAGAAACCGAACATAGCAATGACAACTGTCGGTGAAGGCAGTTCAAACCAAGGTGATTTTCACGAAGGTTTGAACTTTGCAGGAGTACATAAATTACCGTTTATTTGTGTAATCGAAAATAATAAATACGCGATTTCAGTTCCTGATTCACTTCAATATGGTGCTGAAAAACTTTCTGACCGTGCTATTGGCTATGGAATACATGGTGAGCATGTGGATGGAAATGATCCAATAGCTATGTATAAAGTAATGAAAGAAGCTAGAGAACGCGCTTTAAATGGTGGCGGGTCAACACTTATTGAAGCTATGTGTACAAGAATGACTGCTCATTCATCTGATGATGATGATAAGTATCGTCCAAAAGAAGAGCGTGATGAACTTAAATCTTTAGATTGTAACCTTAAATTTAAAGCATTTTTACTTGAAGAAGGTTTTATTGATGAAGACTGGTTAGATGATTTAGAGAAAGAACATAAAGAAATAGTCAATCAAGCAACTAAAGAAGCTGAGCAAGCACCTTATCCATCAGCAGAAGAAACTTATACGCATGTTTATGAAGAAGGAGGCTCAAACAATGGCTAAATTATTCTATTTAGAAGCCATCCAACAAGGGCTAGACCAATCAATGGAAAAAGATAACGACGTTTTCGTATTAGGAGAGGATGTTGGCAAAAAAGGTGGCGTATTTGGCGTCACTTTAGGATTACAAGAAAAATATGGTGAAGCGCGTGTATTAGACACACCATTAGCAGAATCTAATATAGTTGGTACAAGTATAGGTGCTGCAATGTTAGGTAAACGTCCTGTTGCTGAAATTCAGTTTGCTGATTATATTTTACCAGCTACAAACCAAATCATTAGTGAAGCTGCTAAGATGAGATACCGTTCCAATAACGATTGGCAATGTCCGATTACAATTCGTGCGCCGTTTGGTGGGGGAATTCATGGTGCGCTTTATCATTCGCAAAGTGTTGAAGCGATATTTGCATCGACACCTGGTTTGACTATTGTTATTCCTTCTACACCTTATGATGCAAAAGGTTTACTATTGTCATCAATTGAGACGAATGATCCAGTGCTCTTCTTTGAACATAAAAAGGCATATCGCTTACTAAAAGAAGAAGTACCAGAAGACTATTATACTGTACCTATAGGTAAAGCGGATGTTAAACGTGAGGGCGATGATATTACTGTGTTCACTTATGGCTTATGTGTAAATTACTGTATTCAAGCAGCAGATATGTTATCTGAAGATGGAATTAATGTAGAAGTTGTTGACTTGCGAACAGTTTATCCTTTAGATAAAGAAACAATTATTGAACGTGCTAAATTGACTGGTAAAGTATTATTAGTCACAGAAGATAACTTGGAAGGTAGTATTATTTCTGAAGTATCTGCGATTATATCTGAAAACTGTTTATTTGATTTAGATGCACCTATAATGAGACTTGCTGGACCAGACGTTCCATCAATGCCATTTGCACCAACTCTTGAAGACGAGTTTATGATCAATCCAGATAAGATAAAAATTAAAATGCGAGAACTTGCAGAATTTTAAGGAGGCACAATCATGGAAATTAAAATGCCTAAACTCGGTGAAAGTGTGCATGAAGGAACAATAGAACAATGGCTTGTATCTGTAGGAGACACAGTTGAAGAATATGATCCATTATGCGAAGTCATCACTGATAAAGTGACAGCAGAAGTGCCGTCTTCATTTTCTGGAACAATTAAAGAAATTATAGTAGAAGAAGGCGCAACAGTAGCAGTAAATGAAGTCATATGTCTTGTTGATATAGGTGATGAATCTCAGAAAACGAACAACCCAATTACACATCAAGCAACAGAATCTAATGAAGCTCAAGATGTTGCTTCAAATGACATAGATGATAATGTGAATAATACTTCAAATGAAAATAAACCTAAAAACAATGGTCGCTTTTCACCAGTGGTATTTAAACTTGCTTCAGAAAATCAAATCGAGTTATCTGAAGTGATTGGTACTG
Organism: Staphylococcus sp. OJ82; assembly: GCF_000294465.1. Taxonomy (NCBI): domain Bacteria; kingdom Bacillati; phylum Bacillota; class Bacilli; order Caryophanales; family Staphylococcaceae; genus Staphylococcus; species Staphylococcus sp. OJ82. The sequence continues at coordinate 83,259 of NZ_ALPU01000010.1, forward strand.
GGTTTGAAGGTCGAGTTACGAAAAAAGATATTGAAAAAGTAATTAAAAAAGGTACAAACAAAACGCCTTCAACAGTTGTAGCACCTAAAGATTCACCTAAAGTTACAAAACAAGCGTATTACAATGAACCTTCTCCAGGATCATCAATTCCAGTTAATGGCGTTCGTAAGCAAATCGCTCAAAACATGGTAAATAGTGTTAATGAAATACCACATGCATGGATGATGGTAGAATCGGACGCTTCAAATTTAGTGAAAACACGTAATTATCATAAGCAAAGCTTCAAAGATAGCGAAGGATATAATTTAACTTTCTTTGCATTTTTCGTAAAAGCTGTTGCAGAAGGCTTAAAAGCGTACCCACTGTTAAATAGTAGCTGGTCAGATTCAGAAATTGTTATGCATAAAGATATAAATATTTCTATAGCTGTCGCAGATGAAGACAAATTATATGTTCCTGTAATTAAAAATGCAGACGAGAAATCAATTAAAGGTATTGCCCGTGAAATTAATGAGCTTGCTAATAAAGCGCGTAACAAAAAATTACGCTCTGACGATATGCAAGGTGGTACGTTTACTGTGAATAATACAGGCACATTTGGTTCTGTTTCATCTATGGGTATCATCAACCATCCTCAAGCAGCAATATTGCAGATTGAATCTATTATTAAAAAACCTGTCGTAATTGATGATATGATTGCAATTCGCAATATGGTTAATTTATGTCTATCGATTGATCATCGTATTTTAGATGGCCTTCAAGCAGGTAGATTCATGAATTTTGTAAAAACACGTATTGAACAATATTCAATTGAACATACAAGCATATATTAATATATTTAACTCTGTAGAATGAGTGTGAGACTAAAGTTTCACACTCATTTTTCATTTAATTTGCTGAATTAACATATGTTTTATCAACTGTTCACGATATAATTTTTATGAATTTAAGCAATATTATTATATATAATAATCACACATGTTGAAGTATTGCGCATATATTAGTAGAATAAAAGTAATAATTCAGAAATGAAAGGTGACGTTAATATGGATTTAAATTTTGATTTATATATGACTGATGTTGTTAATCAAGCAAGAAATGAAATAGAACAAGCTGGATATGAGCAATTAACATCTCCAGAAGAAGTAGATAAAGTATTACAGCAAGAAGGAACGACACTTGTGATGGTTAACTCAGTATGTGGTTGTGCTGGAGGTATCGCTAGACCAGCAGCAACACATGCTCTACATTACGATAAAACTCCTGACCGCCTTGTAACTGTATTCGCTGGTCAAGACAAAGAAGCAACACAACAAGCAAGAGATTATTTTGAAGGTTATGCACCATCAAGTCCATCATTTGCATTAATCAAAGATGGTAAAATTGCTCAAATGGTAGAACGTCACCAAATTGAAGGTCATGACGTAATGGATGTCATCACTCAATTACAAAACACATTCGACACTTATTGTGACGAAAAATAGAGGGACTAACACATGACACGTTTGAATCCATACCGCATCGGATTTAGAACGATAAAGACTGCAATTGGAATGGCACTAGGTATTATTATTGCAAAATTAATCGGTTTAGATAATTTTGCATCTAGTGCCATTTTAGTGGTTCTTTGTATTAAACATACAAAGGTTCATTCACTACAAGCAATTGTATCTCGTTTTGTATCTTGTCTTATGATACTTGCACTTGGCTCTATTGTTTTTTATTTATTAGGACAAAACGCAATTGTTTTAGGTATTATTGTACTTCTTTTTATTCCTTTAACTGTTGTATTTAAAGTTCAAGAAGGTGTTGTTACAAGTTGTGTTATCTTACTTCATGTTTTCAATGCTAAAACGATTGACATGGATTTATTTTTCAATGAAATTATCTTATTAATTGTTGGGCTCGGCATCGCATTCTTAATGAACGTTATTATGCCAAGCTTAGATAGTAATTTAAAACAATATAAACAACAGATTGAAAATCAATTTACTGAAATTTTTCAAATGTTCAGTAAAGCTTGTAAAAATCCAAATCCCAGCTTAGATATATCTTTTGAAAAGTTAAAAGTTACAATTCGCAAAGCTAAATCAATCGCATTTAGAGATGTTAAGAATCACTATGTTAGAAATGAAAATTCTTATTATCATTATTTTGATATGCGGGAAGAACAGTTAGAACTATTACGAAGAATGGCTCTAATCCTTCAAAATATTGAAACCAAAGATTGCTTATTATCCAAAATATCTAATTTATTTGCTGAAGTAGGAACAAATGTAAATAGTAATGATTATACTGCGTTAAGATTGCATTCGTTATATGAAATTCGAATAGAATTAAATGAATTAGACTTACCTACATCACATGAAGCTTTTCGAACGCGTGCAAACCTATTACAACTTTTAAATGAACTTGAATCATATTTATTATTAAAATCACAATTTGGATCATTAAGATTACATAATGATTCTAAAATCACAACAACCTAAATATAAAAGCCATACAAAATTCTTATAATTTAAGGATTTTGTATGGCTTTTATTCATTTTTGTAACTGTATTCTTCGACTATGCATATATTAGTGATTTATCGCTTTAAATAATAAAATAAAGTTTAGTTAAAAAGTGATACTTTCAAAATCCATTATGATTAATTCACTAATGGAACAACGCTTGTCAATACCAGTGCAAGTATAATAGCTACTAACATAACTATAATAATAACTCTTAAAACTTTGTTGTTACTCACAGATGATTCCTCCAAATCTAGAATATGGAATTAAAAAATAGATAAAGCACACTGTAAATATCAATATAATTCAATTACAACATATTCAATTTTAAACTATTTTATAATAATATTATATCATATGAATCCTCTAGAATTGAAACATATTAGTTTTGCTTACGGACACATTTCGTTACACTTAAACATAAAGTATATAAAAAATGGAATGGGGATTTTCAAATGATAAATAAACAACGACTCCTAGCTACTTTTTTGGAATTAGTGCAAATTGATTCTGAGAGTGGGAATGAGATTGAAATTCAACAGTTACTCAAATCTAAATTTGCAAACTTAGGGTTAAAGGTAGATGAAGACAATGCTGGGCAACTTGAAAATTTGGGAGCAAATAATTTAATTTGCACATTAGAAGCAACGACAAATGATGACAATATAGATAATATCTATTTCACAAGTCATATGGATACAGTTGTGCCGGGGATTAATGTAAAGCCAATAGTTAAAGATGATGGTTATATCTATTCAGATGGAACTACGATTTTAGGTGCTGATGATAAAGCTGGATTAGCTACTATTTTAGAATTAATTTACATATTAACTGAACAAGACATAGCACATGGTAAGATTCAATTTGTACTTACTGTTTCGGAAGAATCTGGTCTGGAAGGGGCAAAAGCATTAGATACATCTTTACTCGATGCTAAATACGGCTATGCTATCGATGCAAGTGTAGACGTAGGAACAACTGTTATCAATGCTCCCACACAAATGAAAATCAATACTACAATTCATGGCAAAAAGGCTCACGCGAGTGTACCTAACAAGGGTGTAAGCGCGATTAGTATTGCCGCTAAAGCTATAAGTGCGATGAAATTAGGTCAAATAGATGAATATACGACAGCTAATATAGGACGTTTTGAAGGCGGGTCTGCAACAAACATTATAGCTGACAAAGTAACACTTATGGCTGAAGCTCGATCACATTCAGACGAAAGTATAAATGCTCAAGTAGCTCATATGAAATCTGTTTTTGAAGAAACAGCAGAAAAATATGGTTGCTCAGCTACAGTTGAAATTATTAATAGTTATCCTGGCTTTAAAATTTCACAAGATGCCATTGTTACTAACGTAGCTAAAGCCAGCGCAATTGCATTAGGATTAACACCGAACACAGTTATGGCTGGCGGGGGATCTGATGGTAATATAATTAATCAATTGGGTATACCTACTGTCATCTTAGGTGTAGGTTACGAACACATACATACAACTGAAGAACGTATGTCAATTAATGCTTTAAATCTTCTAGCAGAACAGCTTATAAAAATAGTTGAAATAACTACTCAAAAATCTGAAAACTGATTAAGTGAATATGAGTGATGCTTTGTGATACAATATATGAGAAAACTTTAATAAGAGAGGTTAGTTAAATGACACAACAAATTGGTGTAGTAGGTTTAGCCGTAATGGGTAAAAACCTTGCTTGGAATATTGAATCACGAGGATATAGCGTTTCAGTTTTTAACCGTTCATCTTCTAAAACAGATGAAATGGTAACAGAATCTGAAGGTAAAAATATACATCCGACGTACTCTATAGAGGAGTTTGTGAATTCTCTAGAAAAACCCCGTAAGATTTTATTAATGGTGAAGGCAGGACCAGCAACAGATGCAACAATCGATAGCTTATTACCATTACTAGATAATGATGATATTTTAATCGATGGTGGTAACACTAATTATCAAGATACAATCAGACGTAATAAAGCACTAGCTGAAAGTGGTGTTAACTTCATCGGAATGGGCGTTTCTGGTGGTGAAGTTGGTGCGCTTACTGGTCCTTCATTAATGCCTGGTGGACAACAAGAAGCATTTGATAAAGTTAAAGACATTGTAGAAGCAATCTCTGCTAAAGCTGAAGATGGCGCTGCATGTGTAGCTTATATTGGACCTAATGGTGCCGGTCACTACGTTAAAATGGTACACAATGGTATTGAATATGCAGATATGCAATTAATTGCTGAAAGTTACGCAATGATGAAAGACTTACTTGGTATGTCACATGAAGAAATTTCACAAACATTCAAAGACTGGAATGCTGGTGAACTTTCAAGTTACTTGATTGAAATCACTGGTGACATCTTCACTAAATTAGATGATGATGGTAATGGTCCATTAGTTGAAAAAATCATGGATACTGCTGGCCAAAAAGGTACAGGTAAATGGACTTCTATTAACGCTTTAGAATTAGGTATTCCATTAACAATTATTACTGAATCAGTATTTGCACGCTTTATTTCTTCAATTAAAGAAGAACGTGTGAATGCTTCGAAACAATTAAATGGACCAAGTACTAAATTTGAAGGAAACAAAGAAGAATTTCTTGAAAAAATCCGTAAAGCACTATATATGAGTAAAATTTGTTCATACGCACAAGGCTTTGCTCAAATGAGAAAAGCTAGTGATGACAATGAATGGAATTTAAAACTTGGAGAGCTTGCTATGATTTGGCGTGAAGGTTGTATTATTCGTGCACAATTCTTACAAAAAATTAAAGAAGCATATGATAATGATACAGAATTACAAAATCTATTATTAGATCCATACTTCAAAGATATCGTAACAAACTATCAAGATGCATTACGTGATGTTGTAGCTACTGGTGTACAAAATGGTGTTCCAACACCAGGTTTCTCTGCAAGTATTAACTATTATGATAGTTATCGTTCAGAAGACTTACCAGCTAACTTAATTCAAGCTCAGCGTGATTATTTTGGTGCGCATACTTACGAACGTAAAGACCGTGAAGGCGTATTCCATACACAATGGATTGAAGACTAATTCACATCTTCATATAACATTATAAAAGACGTGAAGCTACTTCGCGTTTGAAACTACTAGCAAAGTCTACGGACTTTACTAGTAGTTTTTTTATGCAGATTTTCAATATCAGGCTTACTATTACATTGAGTTAGCAATTAATGTAATTTCTAAAAAAATTTAATCCATAATTACAAAAAACACCAATTATGTGCAATCGTTTGCACAAATCCTTTGACTTTCCTTTTATACTTACTTATCATTATAATTATAGACTTGAAAACGCTTTACTTATACACATTAGCAAAGGATGACTTAATCTTGATAACTATAAAGGATGTTGCGAAAGCAGCAAATGTAGCTCCATCGACAGTTTCACGTGTCATCAGTGGTAACAATCGTATAAGTGATACCACTAGAGGAAAAGTATTGTCGGTGATGAAAGAACTAGGCTACCAACCAAATCATGCAGCTAGGACCTTAGTTACAAAAAAATCTAAAACAATAGGTATCATTCAAAAAAGCGGACGTAATGAAACAAGACAAAATCCATTTATCATAGATGTCCTTTCAGGTATATATAAATCATGCAAAGCACATGGTTATGCAACAATATCAACCACAAATGAACAATACGAAAATATAGAATTAGAAGTAAGTCACATGATTTCTTATCATGCAGTAGATGGGTTTATTTTATTATACTCAAAAGAAAACGATGTGATAGAACAGATACTCACTCAACAAAGTATGCCATACGTCGTGGTGGGGAAACCTTTATTAGATAAACAAATCATTCATATAGATAACAATAATGTTGAAGCATCTGAGCAATTAACACGCTATCTCGTAAGTCTAGGGCATACTAAGTTCTTATTTTTAGCTGAACGTGGAAATTATGAAGTTGTTAAAGATCGAATCGAAGGATTTACCAATGTTCTTAAACAACATACACAAAAAGGCCTTATTGAATATTTTGATATGAATTACCAAAGCATAAAATCATACTTTCATCATTTACTCACACATAACGAACTACCTTCAGTCATTATTACATCAGATACGATGCTCAACCATATTGTTCTTAGCGTATTGTATGAATTACAAATTCGTGTACCAACAGATTTACAAACAGCAACCTTCAATGATTCATACTTAACTGAATTTGCAGCGCCACCACAAACTGCAGTCAATATTCATCCTGACTTATTAGGTGAATCAGCAGGCGACGCAATCATTCAATTAATTAGCGGAGAACATATTGTCGATTTTAACAAAGTTATTCCAACAGATATTATCAAAAGGGTATCAACTCAATATTTAAAAAAGGAGCAATAATATGAATAAACAGTGGTGGAAAGAGGCAGTAGCTTATCAAGTTTATCCTAGAAGCTTTAACGATTCAAATAACGATGGCATTGGTGATTTACAAGGGGTTATTGAAAAACTAGATTATATACAAGATTTAGGTATCGATATCATCTGGTTAAGTCCGATGTATAAATCACCAAATGATGATAATGGTTATGATATTAGTGATTATCAAGATATCATGGATGAATTCGGAACGATGGAAGATTTCGATCAATTGTTAGATGGTGTACACCAACGCGGTATGAAGCTCATTTTAGATTTAGTAGTCAACCATACATCGGATGAACATCCATGGTTTATAGAATCTAAATCTAGTAAAGATAATCCAAAACGAGACTGGTATATCTGGAAGGATCCAAAAGCTGATGGATCTGAACCTAATAATTGGGAAAGTATATTTAATGGTTCTACATGGGAATATGATAAAGCAACTGGTCAATACTATTTCCATTTATTTAGTAAAAAACAACCTGATTTAAATTGGGAGAATAAAGACGTTAAAGCAGCTGTTTTTAACATGATGAACTGGTGGTTTGAAAAAGGGATTGATGGCTTCAGAGTGGATGCAATTACCCATATTAAGAAAACATTCGAAGCTGGGGATTTACCAGTTCCTGAAGGCAAAACATATGCACCCGCATTTGACGTAGATATGAACCGACCTGGCATACATGATTGGTTACAAGAAATGAAGAATGAATCCTTAAGTCATTATGATATTATGACAGTAGGTGAAGCAAATGGTGTGAATCCTGACAATGCTGATGAATGGGTCGGTGAAGACAAAGGTAAGTTTAATATGATTTTCCAATTTGAACACTTAGGTTTATGGAATACGGGCGATATTAAATTTGATGTTAAAGCATATAAAGATGTGTTAAATAGATGGCAAAAAAAACTTGAAGATATAGGCTGGAATGCATTGTTTATAGAAAATCATGATCAACCTAGACGTGTATCTACATGGGGGGATGATGAAAGATTTTGGTATGATTCAGCTACAAGTCATGCGGTTGTATATTTCTTACAGCAAGGCACACCGTTCATATATCAAGGACAAGAAATCGGTATGACAAATTATCCATTTGAAAGTGTGGAAACATTTAACGATGTTGCAGTAGTGAATGAATATAATATTGTTAAGGCTCAAGGTGGCGATTTAACCGAACTATTAAACAAGCATAAAATGGAAAATAGAGATAATTCTCGTACACCAATGCAATGGACTAACGGTATAAACGGTGGTTTTTCTGAACATGAGCCTTGGTTCCCAGTTAACCCTAATTACACTGAAATTAATGTATCATCACAGCAACAGGATTCAAATTCAATATTGAATTTTTACAAATCTCTTATACAACTGAAAAAATCACATGATATTTTTACGTATGGTACGTTCAATCTGATAGATGCTGAAAATGAACATGTATTTGCTTATATTAGAGAATTAGATGGGAAACGTGTACTTGTAGTAGGAAACTTAACTGATAAGTCTGCCACATTGAAATTCAATGAAACGATAAATGAAAATAATATTGAATTGCATAATTACAAAGACAACAAATTGAATTTAAATGCATTACGTCCATTTGAAGCTTTTGTAATAGCTTTATAAAAAATTATTATATTTAAGCCTACAAAAAACCTCTAACGATATTTGAATTATTTTGAATTCAAATTATGTCAGAGGTTTTTATAGTTCGTTGTCATGATATTGTTCTTGATCTACAGGCATCCATAGCTGAACTTTAGTCACAGCATCGTCAAAAGATAATTCCAAGGGATAAACTTCCACATACAAGCTATTATGCTCATATGGCAAGGTCATTTGAAGACTTGTTTCGATGTAATACCAAGCTTCGTTAATGACATAGTCTAAATCACCTTGTAAGTTAAATTTAGCATATTGTCTTTCAGGTAAGAAACGGCTTTCTAAGTGAGCAGGGTATCTTTCACTTGGTACACCCACAAATATTTCCATGCCTTGATCTAGTGGACAGTTAACTACGAATAACTCATGTGGACTTACATCATTATAACGTTCAAGCTCTTTTATTTTTCCATCGACTAATAAATCTTCTAAAAAATCAGGCACTTTATATGGATTTTCTAATTCATCTGCATCTAAAAATTGATTGTAACCCACTAATGACAAGCCTTGCGTATCTTCTAATCTGTAATTATAAGGTGCAGTTTCTGTTGTTGTCAGTTTTATATAAAGTCTTGGTTGCATTTTAAGTTCTTCGCGTTTGGTATTAACTTGTATGGGTGATACCCCATGAAAATCACTGAAATCATTGGCGAAGGCGTTTGTATCACTATAATTGTATTTTTTAGCTACATCCACTAAACGACTTGAACCACTAATAATCTCTTTTGCTGCTAAAGTCATTCTACGTGACCTCGCATATTCACTTGGAGACTGACCAACAATCATTTTAAATGATTGATCAAGATGATAAGGTGAAAGACCAACGTAATCACTGAGTTCTTGCAAATGAAAAGGCTCTAGCAAATGATCTTCTATAAAAACAATTGCCTGTTGTATTTGCTTGATAACGTCCAAAACTTTCACTCCTAATTTTCAAATGACTCATTCGTCATCATTGCTTTTAAATTTATTGTTGGAAAACGTTAGCATTGTTTACCTAATTAATTATATTCTACATCATTTCACTTATACTTACATCTCAAAAATATTGAATAGAGTAAAATGTAAATAAGTAAAGTTGTAAAATTTATGTAATTTACTCAATAGATTAAATCATAACACAAAAAAAGGTTAAGAAAAAAGCAACAACACAAGTGATGTTTTACACTTGTGCTGTTGCCTTATGTTATAGAAAGATAAACATCTTAATGAATATCGTCCCACCAATGGAAACCATCTCTACTTAAGAGTAATTCACTTTCTAATGGACCGTTTGATCCCGCTTCATAGTTAGGGAATTCAGGTTCATTTTGGTTCCATTCTTCTTGTATTGCATCTACAAATTTCCAAGTAGATTTTAACTCTTCCCAATGGGTAAAGTTAGTAGCATCACCATTTAGACAATCAAATAATAAATTCTCATACGCATCGACAGTATTCATTTTATCTTGTGCACTCATTGCATAAGATAATTGAACAGGTTCTGTTTCAATCCCCTGAACATTTTTCTTCGCATTTAAATGTAATGATACACCTTCATTAGGTTGGATGTTGATGACAAGTAAATTTGAATCTAATTTTTTATCTGTTTCATAATATAAATTCATAGGAACTTCTTTAAACTCTACAACGACTTGAATCGTTTTACTCTTCATTCGTTTACCTGTTCTAATATAAAATGGCACGCCAGCCCATCTAAAGTTATCGACAGTCAATTTACCTGAAACGAAAGTAGGGGTTGTGGAATCTTCAGCAACACGTTCTTCATCTCTGTAACGTTTTACTTTTTGACCATCAATTGTACCTTCGTCATATTGACCGCGAACAAAGTTTTGACGAACTTCTTCTGATTCTAATTTACGCAATGATTTGAGCGCTTTAACTTTCTCAGCTCGTATATCTTCACTGTGTAAACTAATTGGTGCTTCCATTGCTAATAATGCAACCATTTGTAACATATGGTTTTGAACCATATCTTTTAAAGCACCACTTGATTCATAGTAACCACCTCTATCTTCAACACCTAATACTTCTGAAGATGTTACTTGAATGTTAGAAATGTACTTATTATTCCATAAAGGTTCGAACATCGCATTTGCGAAACGAAGTACTTCTATATTTTGTACCATGTCTTTACCTAAGTAATGGTCAATACGATAAATTTCTTCTTCTTTAAAAGAACGACGTAATTGTTCATTAAGTTGCTCTGCTGACTCTAAATCTGTGCCGAATGGTTTTTCGATAACTAAACGTTTGAAACCAGTAGTGTCGGTTAATCCAGATGATTTCAAATAATCAGAAATCACACCAAAGAAATTAGGAGCCATAGCAAGGTAGAATAATCTATTACCTTGAAGTTGGAACTCAGTATCTAATTTATTACTCACTTCTAGTAATGATTGATAACTTGCTTCATCACTGACATCATGTTTATGATAAAACACATGTTCCATAAATTTATCAAGATGTTTTGTATCTTTAACATGTTCTTGAATTGATGATTTCACTTGACTACGGAAATCATCGTTTGTTAAGTCTCTTCTACCTATCCCAATGATTGCAACTTGTTCATTTAAGTTTTCTTGTTGATACAAATGGAATAATGATGGAAATAATTTTCTGTGACTAAGATCACCAGTTGCTCCAAAAATTGTTATTAAGCATGGAATATCTTTGTTTCTAGTGTTCAAGATCAAAACCTCAATTCTTTTTATAAATCTCTATTTATTATAGACCAATATTCAGTATTGTTCCTACAATTTTGCTCGGAAGTATTTAATTTTAATATATTTTTTATTCTTTTGTATGATAAAATGTGAACAAGAAGAGGAGGCATATGCATGGAAATCACATTTTTTGGCACGAGTGCAGGTCTACCAACCAAAGAAAGAAACACCCAAGCAATTGCATTAAATTTAGAACCATACTCAAATAATGTTTGGTTATTTGATGTGGGTGAAGGGACTCAACATCAAATACTGCATCATTCAATCAAATTGGGTAAAGTTGATCATATTTTTATTACACATATGCACGGGGATCATATATTTGGTTTGCCCGGACTACTAACGAGTCGTTCATTTCAGGGTGGAGAAGGTAAGCCACTCACTGTAGTTGGACCAAAGGGTATTCAACAATTTATAGAGACGGCCTTACAACTATCTGAATCCAGATTAAATTATCCAATCACATACATAGAAATTGAAGAACAATTAAACTACCATCACAACGGTTTTAATGTGAACGCACATCTATTAAATCATGGGATTACATCTTATGGCTACAGAATTGAAGCGCCTTATACCCCGGGGAAAATTGATGTTCAAGCCTTAAAGGATATTGGTTTGGAACCGGGACCTAAGTATCAAGATATTAAAATTAATGAAACTTTTGAACATAATGGATTAATTTATGATTCTAATCAATTTAAAGGCGATGCTGTTAAAGGTCCTGTTATCGCTATATTTGGCGACACGATGCCTTGTAAAAATGAGTTGTTAATTGCTCAAGATGCAACAGTAATGGTACATGAAAGTACTTATATAGAAGGAGATAAAATGTTAGCAAACAATTATCACCACAGTCATATTGACGATGTATTTGATTTAATTGATGAAGCTCAAGTTGAATATAGTTTAATTACACACATAAGTAATCGCTATACAAAAGAAGAAGTAGAAACGATCAGTCAGTCATTAAAATCACGAGACACAACACCGCCATTCATGTTTGTTAACGATTTTGATTCATGGTCATTTTAATTACAGCTAATTTAAAATAGTAATATAGATATATAACGAAAGCGTAAGTTCTTAATTTAGGAACTTGCGCTTTCAAGATATCAACAGTGCATTTAATATAGATTGACATTATGTTACTCCATGTTTTGTGCACGCTTTCCACGAGTTTAGTTGTAAAATAAAGTGATGAAATATTACGAAATTAAAATAACACTAATTCATATGCAACATACAATGAATTAGTGTTATTATTTTATATTTATAAATGAGTTAAAATAGCACTTGTATTTATACTTTAATTTAACTAATCGTCATCTTGACTTGATAATTCAATACTTCTATTAACAGCAGCGCGTAAACAATCTTCGAACACACCTTCAATATCATGTTCTGATAACGCATTTAAGCCTGCTTGGGTAGTGCCACCTTTAGAAGTTATATTTTTTCTCAATTGTTCCATACTCAATTCAGATCGTTCAATCATTTTACTTGTGCCTATAATTAAATTACGGATAGATTCTTCGACTTGAGATTTCTCTAAACCTAGTTGCGTGCCCGCAGTAACATATTGTTCGAATACGTGATATAAAAAGGCTGGACCGCTTCCTGTAATCGCAGTAACTTGATGCAAGTTATCTTCAGAAACTTCTATTGCTGAACCAAATGCATTGATTAAATCATCAACTTCTTCTTTAGATTTTGGTCCAAAATTATTAGAAAAACTAATACCTGTTACAGAATGACCTACATGCGCATTTGTATTTGGCATAATACGAGCAATTGGATTATCAGCACCAATTTTTTCGCGAATATAGCTTATTGGTAAACCAGCCATAATAGAAATGAATTTATTATTTTCTGTTACATTAGGTCTAATACGCTCAGATAACACATCAAAATCATAAGGTTTTGTACCTAAAAATACATAATCAGCATCTTTTAATAATGCTTCATCATCATAACTATAATTCACACCTAATTTTTCTGCATAATCTTTAAGTGCAACTTCGTTAGAACGATTTGTTAAATAAATATTGTTAGAATCAATCACTTTTGAATTAACGATACCTGTAAAAATGGCATGAGCCATGTTACCAGCACCATAAAATACTAGTTTCATGTAAATATTTCACTTCCTCTTAGTTTTTATGTTTCTATATTAACATAGATTTATAATATAACTAATATTTATATTATATACATGACATACCATAGCCATTTCAATTATACTAACTGTACATTGACAAAGGGTAGGGATAATTATGATTGGCAAACATTATATTTTAACTGGAGGAACGAGTGGTTTAGGTAAAGCAATATTAAAAATACTATTAAAAAAAAGAGTGTTTGTGACAGTAATCGTACGTAATCCACAAAAATTAGATGATATTATTGCGCAATATGGTACAGAACATTTATCAATCATACAATGCGACTTACAATCACAAGCTCAAATTCTAAAGCTTAAGCATCATTTTCAAGACCAATCAATCGATGGTTTAATTTATTCATCTGGGTTAGGTTATTTTAAATCAATAGAACAACATAGTATTGATGAAATGTTAGAAACGTATACTTTAAATATAACGAACTTCAATATACTTATGACTGCAATACAACCATTTCTAAGCACTCATCCATCTATCGTTGGTATTGGCAGCCAGTCTGCTTTTTTAACACAAGCTTATGCTGCACATTACGGGGCAAGTAAAGCAGCTTTTAACCAAGTCTTGAATGCACTTCGCATTGAAAAGCCCAACTATCATGTCTTAACTGTAAATACTGGTCCCATTGCTACACCATTTCATGAAAAGGCAGATCCATCTTTAGCATTTGCACAAAAATATAAAAGTATCATGCTAGATTCAGATAAATTGGCTCAGCAAGTCGTAAAAGGGATGCTCACGAACAAAACAGAAATTAACGAACCTAAATGGATGCATTTTATGTTAAAACTGTATCAACTTGCACCACGCTTTATCGAAAAACATTACACTATGTTGTTTAAAAATAAAGCTTAATTACTACTATTCTATTTATCTATTATGAACTTAAATGACAATATAAAAAGAGTTAGCTGTACTTTAACGATAATAGATGAAGAACATGACATCTACTTTCACAAGTATCAAACTAACTCTTTTTAGTGTTGTGATTTATTATTTTAAATGTTGTGTATATTCCAAATTCTTAACACGATTACGTGCAGCTTTTAATTTTTCTAAACTTATTTCTTTTGATAATTCGTAATTCTTCACATTTTCATCTAATTGATCAACACTGCTAGCTCCCATAATAATAGATCCTAGAGCATCATGTGACGTAAGATAGTTAAATGTTAAACTAGTTAAATTATTTTCGATTTCTTTAATAGAAGCTATCGTTTCACCTAACTCTTGGTAAGTGTAATCAAATATACCTTCTGCAAATTTTGAATCTAACGCTTGATTACTATTAGTAGTTAACAATCCTTTAAAAACAGGACCACGCGCAAGTACTTTAACCTTTTTAGCATGCACATCATCTAATAATACTTCTGGTCTATTATCAATTAAGTTAAATTGAGACATTAAAGTTTCGATATCGCTGTGTTTTAAATAATAATCGATCACATTAGGTCGAATTGACGATATGCCATACGCACGCACAATACCTTCTTTTTTCAATTCATCAAATGCACTAATTGTTTCATCTAGTGGATCGTCGATTGTGCCACCATGTAATTGATATAAATCTAAGTGATCTAATCCTAATCTTTGTAATGAGTCCTTCACAGCATCTTTGATATAGTTTTTAGAAGGATCCCAAAATGTAGTACCATCATCAGCTAAATGATTACCCACTTTTGTGCCAATCACAATATCATCTCTATTTTGATATTTTTTCAAGGCTTTTCCAACAATATCTTCGTTTACACCTTTATCATAAATATCAGCCGTATCAAAATATGTGATGCCTTGTTCAATCGCACGTTCTATAATTGGTTCTGCTTTTTTATAATCAGTGCCTAAACTCATACAACCTAAACCTAATTCTGAGATTTCGATACCACTTTTTAAAATGTTTTTTTGCATGTCGTTTCTCCTTTCGATACACTTAATGATAGGGCATAGATGTAATAAAGTAAGTTGTTATGAATTACTTTATTACATTGCGCAAAAACTTTAGATATAAATGAAATATTAGCACTTAGCTTTCTATAAATATCGCTTTTATCGCTTTCGCTATCGCCTGAAACACTATCTTGTTAATCTTAACAATAACCTAATTCAAATAAAAGGAACGTGATTATAATGAATCTATTCGAGAAAACATTACATAAAGAGTCCATTTACAAAGGCGCAATTATTGATTTAGAAGTCCATGATATAGAATTACCCGATGGACAAACGTCAAAACGTGAATTGGTCTACCATAATGGGGCAGTTGCAGTATGTGCAATAAATCCAGATAATCAAGTTATTCTCGTCAGACAGTATCGCAAACCTGCTGAAAAAACATTATTAGAAATACCAGCTGGTAAATTAGAAATTAATGAAGAAAGAGAATCGGCTGCCAAAAGAGAATTAGAAGAAGAAACGGGCTATATTGCCGAAAATTTGGAATTGATTACTGAAATGTATGGTTCTCCTGGTTTCTCTAATGAAAAGATTTCTATTTATCTTGCCAAAGACCTTAAAATAGGTGAAATGAATTTAGATGATGATGAATTTATTGAAATCGAAACATATAATATTGAAGAAATAACAGTCATGCTCCAAAACAAAGAAATCGAAGATGCTAAAACGATTATTGCTTTACAATATCTATTACTTAATTATAATCATTATAAATAACTCGCCTACAAACTTGCGTATTTTATCAATTATTGGTATTTTATATATATAAATCATTATGTAAATTGAAATGATTATAATTATTAGTAGGGGAGTGAGGCTTCCGTGGAAGAACGATTAAATCGCGTGAAGCAACAATTACAACAATCATCTTATAAATTAACTCCGCAGCGCGAAGCAACTTTAAGAGTTTTAATTGAAAATGAGAAAGATCATTTAAGCGCTGAAGACGTTTATTTAAAAGTTAAAGATAAAGCACCTGAAATAGGACTTGCGACTGTCTATCGGACGCTAGAATTATTAGCAGAATTAAAAGTTGTGGATAAAATTAATTTTGGTGATGGTGTTGCCCGTTTTGATTTACGTAAAGAAGGCGCTAAACATTTCCACCATCATCTTGTTTGTATGGAATGCGGTAAAGTAGAGGAAATCGAAGAAGATTTATTGCCTCAAGTGGAAGAAAAAGTAGAGCAAGATTTTAACTTTAGAATTTCAGACCATCGCTTAACATTCCATGGTGTATGCTCAGATTGTCAAGCTCTAGGCAAATAAGCTCAACATCATACACTATTTAATAAATAGAGGTGGTACCATTGGATACTATAATTGAAGAATATTTGAGATTTATCCAACTAGAAAAAGGGTTGAGTTCGAATACAATTGGCGCATATAGAAGAGATTTAAAAAAATATGCCACATTTTTAGAAGAACAAAAAATAGGACATATAGATTTTGTAGATAGACAATTAATTAACCAATGTCTTGGTTATTTACACGACGAGGGTGCTTCAGCAAAATCATTGGCACGTTTCATATCTACAGTACGAAGTTTTCATCAATTCGCATTACGAGAGAAATATGCTGCAAAAGATCCAACTGTATTAATTGAAACACCAAAATATGATAGGAAATTACCGGATGTCTTAGAAATAGATGAAGTACTTGCTTTGCTAGAGACTCCGAACTTATCAAAAATTAACGGTTATAGAGATCGTACAATGTTAGAATTATTATATGCTACAGGCATGCGCGTTTCTGAACTTATACATATAGAACTTGAAGATATCAATTTAATCATGGGCTTCGTCAAAGTATTTGGTAAAGGGAACAAAGAACGCATTATCCCATTAGGTGATGCAGTTATAGAATATTTAAATACATATTTAGATACAACGCGCCCTCAATTATTGAAGCGTACTGTGACAAATGTATTGTTTTTAAATATGCATGGTAAACCTTTATCCAGACAAGCTATTTGGAAAATGATTAAACAAAATGGTGTAAAAGCGAATATCAATAAAACGTTGACACCACATACATTAAGACATTCGTTTGCTACACATTTACTTGAAAATGGTGCTGACTTACGTGCTGTACAAGAAATGTTAGGTCATTCTGATATTTCGACAACACAACTTTACACACATGTTTCAAAATCACAAATTCGCAAAATGTATAATGAATTTCATCCACGTGCATAAACACAAACCAGTTTATTCGTTGAATAGCTAGCTTGTGTTTTTTTGTTTGCGCCATCATTTTAATAGGACTTGTTTTATTCATTTGACTTAAATTTATTCTTTGTTTGCATGGCGTATATCAAGTGCCTGTTGTCGCGCTTTGTCAACTTCTGAACGATCTCTTTCTAAATGATGATTTACAATATAACTATCTTCTATCACATGTGGCATTTTGACAAAATCAGGGTATTTTTTTAAAATATCCTGTTCCATTTCTTTGGTTATTGGTAATTGAATAGGCACAAATTGCTTAGCATTAGCCACAGACTGAATTAATTCTAAAATAATTTTTATATATCTATCTGTATAGATACCTAAATCAATGGATTGTTCACTTTGTTCTATAACACTTAATGCTTTTTTAAAAGAACGTAACGCGCCAACATTGTTTTGTCTGCGATAATGATAGCAACCGGTTGCTAACAAAATCAAACTTACAATCGCATCATCTTTACTGAATTGCGGATTTTGTTTCCAAGCTTCTTCTAAAATGTCGTGACACAAAAAATAATGTTGTTCCGTATGAAATTGATAATAAAAATCTTGCAATGCATTTTCCATAATTAAAACCGCTCCAAATTTAAATGTTTTCATTAAACATGCTATAATATTTTAGTGAAATACGCACATAACTTGCTATATGAGGTAGATACTATGTATGAAGTAAAACTAGATGCTTTTAATGGTCCCTTAGATTTATTATTGCATCTCATTCAAAAAATTGAAATTGATATTTATGATATTCCCATGAAAGAATTAACAGAACAATATATGCAATATATACATGCGATGAATCAATTAGAGATTAATGTCGCTAGTGAATATTTGGTTATGGCCTCTGAACTACTTATGATTAAAAGTAAAATGCTGTTGCCTCAAACAGAAGAATCCGACGAATTAGAAGAGGATCCACGTGAAGACCTAGTGGGACGATTAATTGAATATCAAAATTATAAAGAATATACTGAGATTCTAAACGAAAAAAAATCTGAGCGTGCTTTTTACTTTTCAAAGCATCCAACTGATTTAACACACCTAGAATCTAATGAAACTTGGGATTCAAATAACACAATTGATTTAACAGATTTAATCATCGCTTATCAAAAAGTTAAAAATCGCGTTGAATTCAATACACCAAAAACTGTAGATATCCGTAAAGAAACATTTACGATTCAACAAGCAACTTCTCAAGTTAATGCGCGTTTACAACAACATGATTCGTTTAATTTTTTTAGTTTGTTTAATTTTACAGAACCTGTTGAAATGGTAGTCACACATTTTCTAGCAATACTTGAAATGTCTAAATCGGGCATTGTAAATATAGAACAACTCAAAAATTTCGACGATATCAATATTATAAGAGGTGTAAACTATGGCATTGAACGATAAAGGTATACTAGAAGCATTACTTTATACAGCAGGTGACGAAGGTTTAGATGAAAAACAATTACTCGAAATTTTAGACATAGACCAAACACAATTGTCACAACTCGTTTCTGAATACATATCAGATGGCTTAGAAATTCAACATTTTGGTCAAACTTATGTACTTACAACAAAAAAGGATGCAGCAAATTATATTGAAAAATTAATAGAACAAAAATCAAAAATGAAATTATCTCAAGCAGCAATGGAATCATTGTCTATTATTGCCTACAATCAACCTTTATCACGAAGCGATATCGAGATGATTAGAGGTATAAATTCTGACGGTGCTGTTAAAACTTTAATCGCTCGAGGACTAATAGAAGCTAAAGACGAAGCGGATTCCAGAAGTCAACAACTCTATACTACAGAACTATTTTTAAACGTATTTGGCATTGAACATTTAGATGATTTACCAACAACTGATGAGGAAGATGAAGAAATAGAAGCTTTCTTCAGTAATTTAGTAAATCAAAAAGGAGAAAATAATGAATAAAGAGACAGAAAGATTACAAAAACGTATTGCAAACAGTGGTCACACCTCACGTAGAAAAGCTGAAACATTAATCACAGAGGGCAAAGTGTTAGTCAATGGCTCAGTTGTAACAGAATTAGGTACGAAAGTTAAACCTTCTGATACGATTGAAGTTGAGGGTATTAAATTAGAACAACAAGATAAACTATATATTTTATTTTATAAACCAGCACAAGTTATCACTAGTGTATCTGATGATAGAGGTAGAAAAGTGGTTACAGATTACTTTAAACAAATTAAAACAAGAATTTATCCAGTGGGTCGTTTAGACTATGATACGTCAGGTTTACTTTTATTAACTAACGACGGCGAATTCACTAATTTAATGACACATCCGAGTTATAAAATTAAGAAAAAATATGTTGTTAAACTGAAAGGCTATTTAATGCGTGAAGAAGTTAAAGCTTTAGAACATGGTGTTGAACTGGAAGATGGTCATACACAACCAGCTACTGTAAAAGTAAAAAACCAAGACAAAGATAAAAATTCAACACTTGTTGAAATTACAATTACAGAAGGACGCAATAGACAAGTCCGTCGCATGTTTGAACACTTTGGTCACGAAGTTACAAAATTACAACGTATTGAAGTTGGACCACTTAATCTTAAAGGGCTTAATGCAGGTGAGGGCAGAGTCTTAACACCTCATGAAGTAAAAGTGATGCGTCAACTTGCAGAACACGGTAAATAATTGTTATTACGTTTAGCTTGATTCAAACTATGAGAAAAGTTTCACAATCTTTTCCTTCGTAATCACTTTTCCTGCTAAACGTATGATATAATGTGATTAAATTGAAAGTTAGCAGTGTGGGAGGTACATACGTATGTCAAATGAAATACTTATCGTAGATGATGAAGATCGAATCAGAAGATTATTAAAATTATACCTTGAAAGAGAATCTTTTGAGATACATGAAGCAAGTGATGGTAATGAAGCGTATAAAATGGCGATGGAACATGATTATTCATGTATTTTATTAGACCTTATGCTTCCAGAGATGGATGGTATCACTGTAGCCTCACGTCTCAGAGAACACAAAGAAACACCAATTATTATGTTGACTGCTAAAGGTGAAGAAACAAATAGGGTAGAAGGATTCGAATCTGGTGCAGACGATTATATCGTGAAACCATTTTCTCCTCGTGAAGTGGTATTACGTGTCAAAGCGTTGTTAAGACGTACACAAGTAGCGCACACAGAACAAAGTGAACCTCATGCGCGTGATTTAATTGAATTTGACCATCTTGTCATTGACAACGATGCACACAGAGTATTAGCAGATAATAACCAAGTTAATTTAACACCAAAAGAATACGAACTGTTAATATTTCTAGCTAAAACACCTAACAAAGTCTTTGATCGTGAACAACTTCTAAAAGAAGTATGGCATTATGAATTCTACGGTGACTTGCGTACTGTAGATACTCACGTTAAACGTTTAAGAGAAAAGTTAAATCGAGTATCTGATGCGGCAGCTCAAATGATTCAAACTGTTTGGGGCGTCGGTTATAAATTCGAGGTTAAGTCCAATGATGAATCGGCTAAATAACGTAGTGATAAAACTGTGGTTAACTATTATTTTAATAGTAACGACAGTTTTAATTTTACTAAGTGCTGCACTCATAACATTTATTCAGTCCTATTTTACGCAAGAAACTGAAGATTCATTACTCAAAGATGCACAGCGTATCAGTCAATTGGTGGAAAGCGCTGATGACAAAGCTACAGCTATTGAATACAGTCGTAAATTGATAGAAAATCCAGATGGACTTATTATTATGAATGATAAGCATATGGTGAGCCAACATAAAGATAAAATTAAAGACAAGATGTTTAAAGAAATTAAAAACAATAAAGATTATAACCAAGTGTTTGATAAGGGAAAACAAATTTCGGAACACGTTACTGTTAAAATCAATGGGCAACAGCGAACTTATGTGTTAATTGGTTATCCTGCTAAAAACTTGACTGAACAAGATAATAATCAAAATAATAACTACAGTGGCGTATTTATCTATCAAGATTTAAAAACTGTTGAAGAAACCAATAACGTAATTACAGTTATTATTTTAATTATAGCTATTATCTTCTTAGCTATTACAACCGTTTTTGCCTTTTTCTTATCATCTCGTATAACAAAACCGTTACGAAATTTACGGACACAGGCCTTGAAAGTTTCTAAAGGAGATTATGCGCAAGTCGTACCTGTCAATACACGTGATGAAATTGGTGAATTATCTCGTACGTTTAATACGATGAGTTCTGAAATTCAACAACATATAGATGCCTTGTCATCTTCTAAAAATATTCGTGATAGCCTAATCAATTCTATGATTGAAGGTGTATTAGGATACAATGATAAAAAAGAAATTATAATTTCTAATAAGATGGCTCAAAACACACTTCAAATACTGGATGAACATGAACTGAAAAAGCTTGATAAACAAAATGAACGTACTTTCAAAAACAAGCAAACACAATTTGAAGAATATGAAATAAACACACGTTATTTAGTAATAATAACGAGTTATATTGATCAAATTCAGCCAGATGGTCGTAGTGGTATTGTCGCTATTATTCGTGATATGACAAACGAACATAACATAGATCAAATGAAAAAAGATTTTATTGCTAATGTTTCACATGAATTACGTACGCCTATTTCATTATTACAAGGGTACACTGAGTCTATTGTGGATGGAATCGTCACAGAGCCTGATGAGATACATGAATCACTTTCTATTGTACTAGATGAAACTAAACGCTTAAATAGACTCGTAAATGAGCTACTCAGTGTTGCACGTATGGATGCTGAGGGTCTATCAGTAGAAAAATCTGTTCAGCCTATTGATACATTACTAAATAAAATGCAACAAAAATACCATAGTCATGCAGAAAGTTTAGGTTTAAGCATCAATTTAAATCCAAATACGCACGAACAGTTGTGGTATTATGATTTAGATCGAATTGAACAAGTCTTAACTAATTTGATAGACAATGCAACAAGGTATACCGAAACAGGAGATGCCATCACTATCAGTTATGGAGAGTCAGAAACAGAAAATATATTATATATTACTGACACGGGCTCTGGTATTGCGCCAGAACATCTACAACAAGTGTTCGAACGTTTTTATAAAGTTGATTCCTCACGTAAACGAGGTAAACAAGGTACAGGTCTAGGTTTATTTATATGTCGAATGATTGTAGATGAACATGGAGGCAGTATTGACGTTAAAAGTAAACTAGGTCAAGGAACAACCTTTATTATCAAATTACCAAAGTTAACTGATAATGAGATGTTATAGAACTTACTTGAGTATTACTGTTTAAATTAAACAATAATATAAAGACCGACGAAATCATTATTGTTATTTCGTCGGTCTTTATTATCAATTATGCTTACAAACTTACTGAAAAGTGTATATTTCCTATAATTCAGTCGCTTTCACTCCCTTTTTATCATATTTAGAGCAATAGTATTGTTTTTACCTGAGTAATAAGCTATGATATATGTATAAAAATTTAAGATATTCATCTTCGGGGTAGGGTGCAATTCCCAACCGGCAGTAATTCAAGCCTGCGACCCATTTATTTTCATTTAAATAAATGGCTGATCTAGTGAAAATCTAGAGCCGACAGTAAAGTCTGGATGGGAGAAGATGGAGGGTTATTTGTTGTGCTATTAAATCCTCCTATTCGATAAAAGATGAATGGAAGGAGATAATTTAATATGCAACAACAAACAAAACGACTTATTACGATAAGTATGTTAAGTGCGGTTTCTTTTATATTGATGTTTATAAAATTTCCAATACCATTTTTACCGCCTTATTTAACTTTAGACTTTAGTGATGTACCTGCATTATTAGCTACATTCACACTCGGACCGCTCGCTGGTATTATTGTAGAATTTATAAAAAATTTATTAAACTTTTTATTCAATCTTGGAGATCCAGTTGGTCCAGTTGCTAACTTTTTAGCAGCATCCAGTTTTTTACTGACAGCTTATTATGTCACTAAAAACAAATATAACCTTAAATCACAAATCATAGGTTTTACTGTAGCAACTATTGTGATGACAATTATTTTAAGTATCTTAAACTACTTTGTGTTGTTACCTTTATATGGCATGATTATGAATTTATCTGATGTTGTTGAAAACGTTAAGATTGTTATTGTATCTGGCGTTATTCCATTCAACATTATTAAAGGCGCTATTATTTCTATAGTGTTCATTGTTTTATTTAAACGTTTAAAAAATGTATTACCAAAATAAATTTAAAAATATCTGGAGATTAATACTCAGATAAATAAAAACAGGGTGATTTCTATTGAAGTAATACAGAAATCACCCTGTTTTTAAATTAATCATTAATAATTCAGAACCATCTTAGACATAAAAATTAGCATGTTCCATGCACTGAGAACACGCTAACCTTAAACATAGCCATTAGTAATTATAGATAGTAATCACTGTTTTCAGGCAAATGCTTATTATATATTATTAAGTATAAACCGCATACTTACTTTTATGGAACTAACCTTGCTTTTATTCAAACTTTAATGCATCTCCATCAAATGATTCTTCTTCAATTTTAATTGAATCAGTAGGACAACCATCTAACGCATCTTCCATATCCTCATATAATTCTTCCGGCACCTCTGCTGTACCTTTGTTGTCATCTAGTATCACATAGGCAATACCTTCATCATCATAGTCATATATATCAGGGGCAGCGGCACCACAAGCACCACATGCAATGCATGTATCCATATCAACAATTGTATATTTAGCCAATTTCTTCGCCTCCTTTGACAAAAATGCTACACTAATAGCACAATTATTATTGTAGTCACTGTACTAAGTTTTTTCAAATGTTTTCGTTTTATAAAATGAGGGAGTAAACATGTATAATATAATCCAATTTGCACAAACACACGCACACAATTACAAAACTGAAAAAAGTATATTTAATATTATCACAGGGAAAAAGTCACATCAAACTTTTTTTGATGCCTGTAGTCAACAACTCTTATCATTATATCACAGCATGCCTAACTTGAAATATCAGTCGTTTGAGCGATACTTCAATCACTTTAATGATCAACATAATAGCTATCAAAATATCGTTAATCATCCGAGACATACGTTTGATAGTTTAACCAATACATTTAAAGCCATACAATTGTTAACTCAGACCTTATCTAACACACAACATAAGGTCTATCAATTCGTACCTATTACTCAACATAGTACTGTACACCAACAAGTTAAATTTGTATATAAAGAAATTATAAGCAATCAATTACAAGAACAATTCATTGCAGAACTTACAACATTATTCCAATCTATACTGAATAAAAATAATACAATATATATTCACTATTACCTACAAGGTTTTGAAGAAAGTATGTATACACGACAACAAATCAGTTTAATAGAAGACATACCACAAGAACACTTATTTGAATTAGAATTTACAGATTTGGTCACATCAATGTACGAGATTGAGCACGAGTCTAACTATCCACTGTTAAACAAACTCATTGTGCTACCATCATTATTAAATAAAACAGAGCAAACTTACTTAGGTTTACAAAATGGATTAAACTTCGAACAACTGGCTGCACAACAAAATGTTAAACCTAATACGATAGATGATCATATTTTAGAACTATTTATAAAAGGCTACATATCGAATTATGAAGATTATTTAACACATTTAACTTATACTGATTTCATGACTTACTACATTTCACATCGTAGTGAGAGGCTACGCAATTATAAAGAAATATTTCCGGACCTCAGCTATTTTGAATTGAAATTGATTATCGTTGGAATTGAGAGAGGTGAAATCAATGTTGCAACATGAGCTAAAAAAGTGGTTCGGGTTTGAGGATTTTAAACCTGGCCAACAAGAGATTATAGAAAGTGTATTGAACAATGAAGATACATTAGGTATTTTACCTACAGGAAGTGGTAAAAGTCTTTGTTATCAATTACCAACCTACATACGTCAACAACCGACACTCATCATTTCACCCCTCATTTCTTTGATGGATGATCAAGTCATGCAACTCAAATTACACGGTGAACATCATGTTTGTTGTATTCATTCAGGTATGGATGAAAATGAGAGAAAAAGAAACATTGAAGCACTAACAAAAAGTCGTTTTATCTATTTAAGTCCAGAATTTATACTCCAACCCCAAAATTTTAAACTTATTAAAAATTTGGATATTGGCATGGTCGTATTAGATGAAGCACATTGCTTATCTGAATGGGGATATGATTTCAGACCTCACTATGCACTTATAGGTAAAATTATCTCCCGTTTTCCGACAGCAACCGTGCTTGCTCTTACAGCAACTGCACCGAATTACTTAACTTATGACTTAAACAATATGTTAAAAAAGTCTTTTCATGTTATTAAAACGAGTATGAACAGAGACAATATTTCTTTAGCACATAAAAATTTCAAAGATGATGAAGCCAAATTAAAATGGTTACTACCAGCATTAGAAAATTCAGGACCTACAATTATTTACGTTTCTTCTAAAAAAGTGTGCTTAACTTTAGCAAAAGAAATATATAATTATGGTTTTTTAACAGGAATATATCATGGAGATTTATCTTATCAAGAACGGCACACAGTTCAGCATCAATTTTTAAATAATGAAATACCTATCATCGTGGCAACCAGTGCATTTGGTATGGGCATTAATAAAAAAGATATACGTTCTATTTTTCATTACCACCTATCGACAAGTCCATCAAACTACATGCAAGAAATTGGTCGCGCGGGTCGTGATGGGGCAGACAGTCAAGCAATTAGTTTATTTCAACCTGATGATAGTTTTTTACTAGAAACACTATTATTTACGGATATGATGACCACTAATGACATAGATGCCTTTGAAACAGGTGCCTTTGTAACTCCGGACAAATTTGAAATATTAGAAATTTTAAATAGCTATTACTCATTTGCTGAGTTACGTACGATATTCGACAGGACCTATCAGCGAAAACGCCAAGGTTATATACGTATGCTAGGATACAAAAACCTAGACCAATGCCGACGCACTTATATGATGGAATTCTTTGGTGAAACGTTAAGTAAAAGACCTGATCAATGCTGTGATAATGATTCTGATTTAAATGTAATTAATTTAATTAATAGAAAAAAAGTAAAAAGAAAAATGGATTTTAATGAAAAAATACAAAATTTGTTTAAATAATAGACAAATACTTTACTTCACTTTTTCAAACAAGCTATAATACTACATATATACTAGCTTAATAGTAATTTTTTGCATAAAAAGTTATACATATTTACTTATTTTTAGGGTATAACAGTATATACTTAAATTAAAACAAGGAAGGATGATGAATTTGTCTAACAACAATTTTAAAGATGATTTTGAAAAAAATCGTCAATCCATTGATCCAAAAGAACATCAAGATAATGCAAAGGATTCCGTTAACGGTTCAGTTGACAACGTAAAAGAGGAAGTTTCTGATAAGACAGACGAACAATTCCCTCCTAGAAACGCTCAAAGAAGACAGCGCAGACGTGACACAGCAACAAATCAGAATCCAAATAATCAGCCTGAACAAGATAAAGGTGAAGTTCAAGGCGATAATCAATCACTACAAGATAATAACGCATCAGAAGCAGATTATGATAATAATAACTCAACAAAAGATCCTTCGAAGAATAATGATTTAAACCTTGAATCTAAGAACA
This sequence comes from Staphylococcus sp. OJ82, assembly GCF_000294465.1. Classification (NCBI taxonomy): domain Bacteria; kingdom Bacillati; phylum Bacillota; class Bacilli; order Caryophanales; family Staphylococcaceae; genus Staphylococcus; species Staphylococcus sp. OJ82. The sequence continues at coordinate 110,653 of NZ_ALPU01000010.1, forward strand.
ATCAAAATAACAAAGGAAACCAAAATGATTCCAACGAAAGCGTTGAATCACAAAAAGATAATGAATCTAATAAGAAAGGTGCTGCTGTAGCTGGTGGCGCTGCTGCAACTGGTGCAGGTGCTTATGCTGCTGGCAAGCACAATGATAATAAAGATTCAGCAGAAAATGACTTAAATGATAATGAACAAAATATCAACAACTCTGATAACGAACGAGCAGACAAATCAGATGATGCTTCGCATTCAGAAAATGATAACAATAGTTCTAAGAAAAAGGGTGCTGCTGTAGCTGGAGGTGCCGCTGCCGCAACCGGTGCAGGTGCTTATGCTGCTGGAAAGCATAGCGATAACAAAGATGAACATAACCAAGATAATAACAATAAAGCAACCGAGCAGAATAAAAATGAACAAGATATAGAAGATCAAGATAAAAAAGAGCAAGATAAAGATGGCTCTAAGAAAAAAGGTGCTGCTGTAGCTGGAGGTGCCGCTGCAACTGGTGCAGGTGCTTATGCTGCTGGCAAGCACAAAGGCAACAAAGACAATAAAGATAATCACAGCGAAAACGAAGCACAAGATAAAGATGAAAAGAACAAAGAAAAAAATGGTTCTAAGAAAAAAGGCGCTGCTATAGCTGGTGGCGCTGCTGCTGCCGGAACAGGTGCTGCCGCAGCGGCACATTCTAAAGCAGGCGGTGGCAATGGCAACGGCGGTAATGCTAATGGTGGCAATGGTAATAATGGTGATAACAATGACGACGATAATAAGAAAAAGAAAAAAGGCGGTTTATTAGGTAAATTATTACCAATATTGGCTGCGATATTAATATTAGCTGCAATTGCTATTTTCGGTGGCATGGCTTTAACTGGCGATGACGAAGGTGACAAAAATAGCGATGACAAAAAAGTAGCTGATAATAAAGATAGTAAGTCTGATTCTGAAAAAGATAAAGATAAAAAATCAGAAAATGATAAATCCAATAAAGATGAAGACAAAGATGACTCATCTTCAAACTCAGAAGACAGCAATAGTGGTTCAGATTCTGTCAATTCTGATAGCGAAAACGCTGACCAAGCAAACAGTGATGCTAATTCTGATCAACCAAGTAACGATGCTAATTCTGATTCAGCTAGCAACGGTTCACAAGATGCAACAAATAGTACGCAAGACAGTCAAGGTCAAAGCGACCAAAACAGTGAGAGCGGTCAAGATCAACAAAGTGATCAATCTAACGCTCAAAGCAATTCATCTTCAGATCAATCACAAGCAACTAACAACCAAGATAGCGAACAAGCAAATAGTAACTCTGGCCAACAATCACATGTAGTCAATGGTCAAAACCTATATAGAATTGCTATTCAATATTATGGTAGTGGTTCTCCAGAAAACGTTGAAAAAATCAGACAAGCCAATAATCTACAAGGAAATGAAATCCATAATGGACAACGTCTTGTTATTCCACAATAGTTCATCATGTTATAAGTAAAAACCTATTAAACGACCAAACTCTTTAAATTAGTGAGTTTGGTCGTTTTTGTATTTAATCTTTAAGTTTAATAAAGCGTCAATATAATTTGTGCAAGAATATTCGATTTCTATCATTTGGTTTTTTCTAAACTACTGGTATAATATATTGGTGGTATAAGGAGGACAAATAAACTATGCAAACAGTTGAAAGTATAATTATTGGTGGCGGTCCTTGCGGATTAAGTGCTGCTATTGAACAAAAGAAAAAAGGTATTGATACTTTAGTTATTGAAAAAGGAAATGTTGTAGATGCAATCTATAATTATCCAACGCATCAAACTTTCTTTTCATCAAGTGATAAATTAAGTATTGGGGATATTCCATTTATTGTTGAAGAAAGCAAACCACACAGAAATCAAGCTCTAGTATATTACAGAGCAGTGGTTAAGCATCATCAATTGCGAGTTAACGCTTTCGAAGAAGTCCTCACAGTGAAAAAAATTAATAACCGTTTTACGATTACAACAACTAAAGATGTCTACCAATGTAGATTCCTTACTGTAGCAACTGGCTATTATGGTCATCATAATCATCTTGAAGTAGATGGAGCTGAGCTTCCAAAAGTAATGCATTATTTTAAAGAAGCACATCCTTACTTTGACCAAAATGTTGTAATTGTCGGAGGTAAAAACTCAGCTGTAGATGCTGCTCTAGAGTTAGAAAAGGCTGGAGCAAACGTAACAGTTATTTATCGCGGAGAAGATTATCCAAAAGCAATTAAACCTTGGATTCTACCAAATTTTGAATCTTTAGTACGTCATGAAAAAATTAACATGGCATTTAATTCAAATGTTACTAAAATAACAGAAGATAGTGTATTTTATGAGCAAGGAAATCAAACAATTGAAATTCCTAATGATTATGTCTTTGCTATGATTGGTTATCATCCAGACTATGATTTCCTACAATCAATTGGTATAGATATCAATAGTAATGAGTTTGGTACTGCACCAGTTTATAATAGAGAAACTTATGAAACAAATGTCGAAAATTGCTATATCGCTGGTGTCATTGCGGCAGGCAATGATGCAAATACAATATTTATAGAAAACGGCAAATACCACGGCGGTATTATCACTCAAAGTATTTTATCTAAAAAACAAACACCACTTGAATCATAATAATATAATAAACTAGAGCGTAAGACAGAAATTAAATTTTTCTAATGACATTTTTGTCTCATGCCCAGCTCTGCAAAATCAATTAAAAAATGATGGTTTCTACGTTTAATAAAGTAGAAACCATCATTTCTTTTTTAAAATCATTATAACTGTGATTCGAAATATTTTTTTAACTGCTTAGCGTTTAATTGGTTACTTAAACCTACTAAAAGTTTAAGTCTTGCTTTCGGTCCATTTAATCCATTTGAAAAAACAACGCCTTTTTCAGCTAAGGTAGCACCGCCACCTTCATAGGCATAAATTGGGCCAACAATACCATTAAATGAGCGTGAGACAAGCACAACTGGTATCTCTTTATCTAAACACTTTTCTAGGCCTTCCAAACAAGTAGGTGGAAGGTTGCCTTGTCCTAGACCTTCGATAATAATACCATCAACTTGATGCTCACTATAAAAGTTTAATACATCATTATTCATACCCATATAAGCCTTTACTAAAGGAATGTTTAAATCATGGTTAATATCATTTAAAACTAAATGTTCGTATGGTTTATGGTGGAATTGAACACTATTTTTTGTCACTACGCCCAATGGCCCATGATTAGGACTCTGGAATGTATTCGTATTGGAGGTGTGCGTTTTAGTCACATTTCGTGCAGTATGAATTTCATCGTTAAATACAACCATAACACCCATATCTGCTGCATTATCACTTGAAGCCACTCTAATAGCTGAGATAAAATTATATAAACCATCTGAGCCAATTTCATTTGAAGAACGCATAGCACCCGTAATTGTTATCGGTTTTGAAACATTTATAGTAAGATCTAATAAGTATGCCGTTTCTTCTAACGTATCTGTACCATGTGTAATAACAAACCCATCATAATTTTCATCCCTATTAGCATCTTCAATAATATGCTTTAATGTTTCTACATACTTTATATTCATATGTGGGGATGGAACGTTAAATGGCGTAATTTCTGTTACATCAGCATATTGTTTAATAATGTCTTGATGGTTGGATATTGGATTGTCTGAATTTGTTACTACTTTATTAGTTTCATCTTGTGACATGCTAATCGTCCCACCAGTATGTATGAGAAGAAGTTTTTTCATATGGGCATTCCTCCTATTTATAACTTACATATTTATGATAAAATATTATACATAAAACAACAAGGAAGGTTTACTAAAATGAAATTAATTAATATCGCACTTGATGGACCTGCTGCAGCAGGGAAAAGTACAATAGCTAAACGCGTTGCTGCACAATTATCTATGATTTATGTAGATACTGGCGCAATGTATCGAGCTATAACTTATAAATATTTACAACAAAACAAGACTGAAGACTTCTCGCAATTGATAGATTCATCTGAATTATCATTAACATATGATGAAGAAAAAGGTCAGAGAGTCATTTTAGATAACTATGATGTTACTGATTTTTTAAGAGAAAATAATGTAACAAACAATGTTTCCTTTGTAGCATCTAAAGAAGCTGTGCGTACTTTTGCAGTTAAAAAGCAACAAGAATTAGCAGCTCAAAAGGGCATTGTTATGGATGGTAGAGATATCGGAACAGTTGTATTGCCAGATGCAGATTTAAAAGTTTATATGATTGCCTCTGTTGAAGAACGTGCAATGCGTAGACAAAAAGATAATGAACAAAGAGGCATCGACTCTAATGTAGAACAATTAAAGCAAGAAATTGCGGATCGAGATAATTATGACATGACACGTGAAATTTCACCTTTGAAAAAAGCGGATGATGCAATTACGGTAGATACAACTGGTAAAAGTATTGAAAAAGTAACTGAAGAAATTTTATCATTAGTTACTGAAATTAAATAAAATAATAGTTTTTTTATAAATACAGCGTATTATAGTGCCGTTTCTTTTTAAATTGTGTAAAAAGGTTATATAATAACTAATGTAGGGTATATAAATAAGGTACATTTTTATATCAATTAGATCTGCATATATAAATAAATGTAAATTTTAGGTAAAAATTTCAAAGCTTTAGTTAGCTATAAACCCTGATTTTACAACTTTTTAACAAATAGAATTTGAATTCCTATAATAAAGGGGAATTTCTTGACAATTCTGTCAGTTTATAAGATGTTATAATTATGTAGTGTAATAAGGAGGCAGACAAGATGACTGAAGAATTCAACGAATCAATGATCAAAGAGATTAAAGAAGGGGATACAGTTACTGGTGAGATTCAAGAAATTGATGAAAAACAAGTAATTGTAAACATTAACGGTGCTAAATTTAATGGTATTATCCCTATTAGTCAACTTTCTACGCATCATATAGACAATCCAGGTGATGCTGTCAAAGTTGGTGATGAAATTGGTGCATATGTTACAAAAGTAGAGTATGACGAAGAAAATGAGACAGGTGCTTATATTCTTTCTAAACGTCAACTTGAAACAGAAAAATCATATGAATTTCTACAAGAACAATTAGACAACAATAAAACGATTGAAGCTAAAGTCACTGAAGTAGTAAAAGGTGGTTTAGTAGTCGATGTTGGTCAAAGAGGGTTTGTTCCAGCTTCATTAATTTCAACAGACTTCATTGAAGATTTCTCTGATTTCGAAGGACAAGTTCTTAAACTAAAAGTGGAAGAACTAGATCCTGCTAATAATCGTGTCATTCTTAGTCGTAAAGCTGTAGAGGCATTAGAAAATGCAGAGAAAAAAGACGATTTATTAAATTCACTTAATGAAGGCGATGTTATCGAAGGTAAAGTTGCACGCTTAACTAACTTTGGAGCTTTTGTAGATATCGGCGGCGTAGACGGACTTGTTCACGTTTCTGAATTATCTCATGAACACGTTAAATCTCCAGAAGACGTAGTATCTATTGGAGATACAGTTAACGTAAAAGTAAAATCAGTTGATAGAGATTCAGAGCGCATTTCATTATCAATTAAAGATACTTTACCAAGTCCATTTGAATCAATAAAAGGTGAGTTTAACGAAGGTGATGTCATCGAAGGAACTGTTGTTAGACTAACTAACTTCGGTGCCTTTGTTGAAATTAAACCAGGCGTTCAAGGTTTAGTACACATTTCTGAAATAAGACATACTCACATCGGTTCACCAAGCGAAGTATTAGAGCCTGGAGAAGTCGTAGGTGTCAAAGTACTAGGTGTCGACGTAGAAAAAGAACGTATTTCGTTATCTATTAAAGCAACATTAGAAGCGGAAAATGTAGTTGAAAGTGATAGTGCCACTACGAAATCATACTTGGAAAGTGGTTCTGACGATGATGACAACCCTACTTTTGGTGATGTTTTCGGAGATAAATTAAAAGACTTCAAGTTTTAACGTATAAATTGAACACCAATTTTAAATCTTGTCCTAACATCTATTTAGGACAAGATTTATTTTTATGTAATCTCTAAAAACAATTTTTTAAAACTAACCTAATAATATTAGTACAGATTAAATATTTCTTTTGATTTGCTTTCCCCTTATGATAGAATTATAGAGATTAAAAAAGAGAGGAAGTTAGTTATGACTAAACCTATAGTAGCAATTGTAGGCAGGCCCAATGTAGGCAAATCTACAATTTTCAATAGAGTCGTAGGTGAGCGTGTATCTATCGTAGAAGATACACCCGGTGTGACTCGAGACAGAATTTATTCATCAGGCGAATGGTTAACACATGATTTTAACGTCATCGACACAGGTGGTATTGAAATTGGTGACGCACCATTCCAAACACAAATAAGAGCACAAGCAGAAGTTGCAATTGATGAATCTGATGTCATTATTTTTATGGTTAACGTACGTGAAGGTTTAACACAAAGTGATCAAGTTGTTGCTCAAATGTTGTATAAATCAAAAAAACCAGTTGTTTTAGCAGTAAATAAAGTAGATAATCCAGAAATGAGAAATGAAATCTATGATTTCTATGCGCTTGGCTTTGGCGATCCTTATCCAATTTCTGGTTCGCATGGTTTAGGTCTAGGTGATCTTTTAGATGAAGTTGTCAAACACTTTAAAGAAGAAGAACCCGATCCATATGATGACGATACGATTCGCTTATCTATTATCGGACGTCCAAATGTTGGTAAATCTAGCTTAGTCAATGCAATACTAGGTGAAGAACGTGTTATCGTTTCAAACATAGCAGGAACAACACGTGATGCGGTCGATACTCAATATACTTATGACGACCAAGACTATGTCCTAATTGATACAGCGGGTATGCGTAAAAAAGGTAAAGTATATGAAAATACTGAAAAATATTCTGTATTACGTGCCCTAAAAGCCATCGAACGCTCAAATGTTATTTTAGTTGTTATTGATGCTGATCAAGGCATTATAGAACAAGATAAACGCGTGGCAGGATATGCTCATGAAGAAGGTAAAGCTATTGTAATCGTAGTAAATAAATGGGATACAGTTGATAAAGAAACGAATACTATGAAAAAATTCAAAGATGAGGTTCGTAAAGAATTCCAATTCTTAGATTACGCTGAAGTTGCATTTGTTTCTGCAAAAGAAAGTCAAAGACTTAGAACGTTATTCCCATATATTACACAAGCCAGCGAAAACCATAAAAAACGCGTGAAGAGCTCAACTTTAAATGAAGTAATCACTGACGCTATTTCTATGAACCCAACTCCGACTGATAAAGGTCGTAGATTGAACGTTTTCTATACTACGCAAGTAGCGATTGAACCACCAACCTTTATTGTTTTTGTAAATGATGTAGAATTAATGCACTTTTCTTATAAACGTTATTTGGAAAATCAAATCAGAGCAGCATTCGGTTTTGAAGGTACACCTGTGCATATTATACCTAGAAAGAGAAATTAATTATCGGAGGAGATATTCATGTCTAAAGTAACAGTCTTTGGTACAGGAAGTTTCGGTACAGCTTTGGCAAATGTTTTAGCTGAAAATGGACACCAAGTATTGATGTGGGGTAAAAATGAACAAACAATCAATGAAATTAATGAACAACACATCAATAGTAAATATTTAAAAACAGCTAAGATTAATGATTCAATCAAAGCAACATTAGATATTAAAGATGCTATAAATTTTTCTGAAGTCTTTTTAATGGCATTGCCTACAAAAGCTATGAGAACAGTAGCAAGCGAAATTGATTCACTTTTATCAACTCCAAAAACATTTATACATGTAGCAAAAGGAATAGAAAATGATACTTATAAACGTGTCTCTGAAATGCTAGAAGATTCTATTTCAGCAGAACATAACGCAGGTATCGGTGTATTATCAGGTCCAAGCCACGCAGAAGAAGTTGTAATTAAACAACCAACGACAGTTGCTGCATCTTCTAAGTCACCTGAAGTAAGTAAATTAACACAAGACTTATTCATGAATGACTATTTACGTGTTTACACAAATGATGATCTTGTAGGCGTTGAATTAGGTGGCGCCTTAAAAAATATCATCGCTGTAGCAAGCGGTGTAATTTCAGGTATGGGCTTTGGTGATAATGCTAAAGCAGCACTCATGACAAGAGGTTTAGCTGAAATTAGCCGTTTAGGTGAAAAACTAGGTGCTGATCCTATTACTTTCTTAGGTTTGGGGGGCATTGGTGACTTAATCGTTACATGTACATCTACGCATTCTAGAAACTACACTTTAGGCTTTAAATTGGGTGAAGGAAAATCATTAGACACAGCGTTAGATGAGATGGATATGGTTGTCGAAGGTGTGTACACCACAAAATCAGTTTATCATTTAGCAAAAGCGCAAGATGTTGACATGCCAATAACGAATGCACTTTACAGTGTATTATTTGAAAACAGACCTGTAGATGAGAGTGTTAAAGATCTTATGGGCCGTGGAAAAAAATCAGAATAATGAAGCATTATTACACTTTTTAACAAATATATAGCAATTTGTTGTTAAAATCCTATTATTTCAACGTTTTCTGCGCATAAATCATTGCAGTTGCAGTATTCGTTGTGTTAAAGTCATACCATAATGATATTAAGTATCATTATAAACCCTAGGGGAGGTGAATTCATAATGAACAAGACAGATTTAATCAATGCTGTTGCAGAGCAAGCTGATTTAACTAAAAAAGAGGCTGGTTTAGCTGTAGATGCAGTATTCGAATCAATTCAATCATCACTTTCTAAAGGTGAAAAAGTACAATTAATTGGATTCGGTAACTTCGAAGTACGCGAACGTGCTGCTCGTAAAGGCCGTAACCCACAAACAGGTAAAGAAATTGATATCCCTGCAAGCAAAGTTCCAGCATTCAAAGCTGGTAAAGCATTAAAAGACGCAGTTAAATAATTCTTTACTAAAACTAAAGCCCTTTTATAAGGGGCTTTTTCTTTTTTATACACTTTTAATCTAAAAACGTTAAACAATTTGCATTTATTTATACTTAATATGATATCATTCGATATAACGATGAAATAAATTAAATATTATAATTGTCACAGCGCTTAATATAAATTAAATTATACATACATAAGTCAAAAGATTAATCGTTTCATCACTCTAAAAATGTATTTATACAAATACTTCATACATAAATATTTACCACTATAACTATCGTTGATTTTATTTTTCTCTATATAATGTTAATATGTATATGGATAATAACGTGAGGTGTGAACATGGAAACGACATTAAGCATATTAGAAAAACAAATTGTACATAGACTTAAAGGTATACATTATTATGAATCTATAGCTATTGATGAAAACTTAGCGCAAATTCTCGATTCATATGATATTCCTGAAGAAGCTAGATTGGCTTGCCTCACAATAGATACTGCGATGCGTCATTTAGACGAAGTTTCTACAACGTTATCGTCTAAAAAGTCTATTTTAATTGGTGACTTATTGAGCGCACATTTTTATACATTATTAGCAAAGTTAAACGCTCCAACTTATCAAAAAGAAATAAGTGCAGCAATCGTTGCAGTGAATGAAATGAAGTCGTCAATACATCACGATGCACTTACTAAAGAGAACATCAGTCAATATATATTAAAAGTTGAAAACCTATTTCCACGTATTACAATTCAACATTTTGCTCCTGATGCCAATCTTGAATCACTCAATGACAAATTATTAGCGAACTTAGCTAAAAAACATCCTTCTTATTTAAGTAAATTTTCTAAAGATGAATTACTTACATTTTTAGGTGAAATAAAGACTGAAATACATTCAAAAAAGAGGTAATTAACTATGGCAGATAATAAAGCAAAAAAAGAACAAGTACATGACGTTTTTCAAAATATTTCTGGCAAATACGATCGCCTAAATAATATTATTAGCTTTGAGCAACATAAGACTTGGAGAAAACGGGTTATGAAAGAAATGAACGTTAAACCTGGTAGTAAAGCTTTAGACGTATGTTGTGGTACTGCTGATTGGTCTATCTCACTCAGTAAGGCTGTAGGACCCACAGGCGAAGTCATTGGTGTAGATTTCAGTGAAAACATGCTCGAAGTCGGCAAAGGTAAAACACAAGATATGCATAATATACAACTTGTACATGGCGATGCAATGAATCTACCATTTGAAGACAATGAATTTGATTATGTAACGATTGGGTTTGGTTTACGTAATGTACCTGACTATTTAGCTACACTTAAAGAATTATACAGAGTGCTTAAGCCAGGTGGTATGGTTGTCTGTTTAGAAACTAGCCAACCTACAACACCAGTATTCAAACAAGGTTATAAACTCTATTTTAAATTTATAATGCCTATTTTCGGTAAAATTTTTGCAAAATCCAAAGATGAGTATGAATGGTTACAACAATCTACTTTTGATTTTCCAGATAAAGAAAAGTTAAAACGTCTGTTTACTCAAGCAGGTTTCAGTAATATAAAAATACGTAGCTTTACAGGTGGCGTTGCAGCGATGCACCTTGGCTATAAATAAAAATGAATCAACCAAAGGTGATTAACGTGTCAAAGTTAAACATGAATAGTGAAATAAAGAAAATCGAAAAGCGATTAGAACAATCTCTTATAAGCAATGATAAAGTACTAGAAGATGCTTCTTATCATTTGTTTTCTTCAGGTGGTAAACGCGTTAGACCTGCCTTTGTAATTTTAAGTAGCCAGTTTGGTAAAGAAATGAATGAGGATGTTTATCGTGTAGCTGTTGCGCTTGAATTAATTCATATGGCAACTTTAGTTCACGATGATGTCGTAGATAAGAGTGATAAACGTCGAGGAAGCTTGACTATAGCTAAAAAGTGGGATCAAAATACTGCTATTCTTGCCGGTAACTTTTTACTTGCATCAGCGCTTGAACATATTTCAAGCATTGAAGATAACCGTATTCATTCGGTGATTTCAAATGCCATCGTTGAAGTATGTATGGGGGAGCTATTTCAATTTCAAGATCAATTTAATGGTTATCAAACAATCACGAGTTATTTGCGCAGAATTAATCGCAAAACAGCATTACTGATACAATTATCTACGGAAGTAGGTGCGATTGCTTCTGGTGCTGATTTGAAAACAGTTCATAATTTAAAAATGATTGGTCATTATATTGGCATGAGTTTTCAAATTGTTGACGATATCCTCGATTTTACAAGTACAGAAAAAAAATTAGGGAAACCAGTTGGTAGTGATTTAATGAATGGTCATATCACTTTACCTGTATTATTAGAAATGAGAAAGCACCCAGAGTTTAAAGCGCAAATACAACAACTTACTCCAGATACAGATCAAGAGACGTTTGACTATTGTATCCAACGCATTCAATCATCTGACGTTATAAAAGAATCACAAGTAATCAGTGATAAATATTTAGAAAAAGCATTAAACCTACTTGATCAATTGGAAAGCGAAGCTGCTAAACCTTTATTTAAGAAATTAATTAAAAAAGTGGGGAAAAGAAATTTATAATTATATGAAAAGCATTGAAAGCGCTTTAATTACCTGTTAATATATTAATGTATCTCAAAACATAATATTTTATTGATACATAGTCATGTACATAATTACTGTACAATTGATACATAACAAACAGGGGGATTCACACATTATGGAAAGAACATTTCTAATGATCAAACCAGACGCGGTACAACGCAATTTGGTAGGAGAAATCATTTCTCGTATTGAACGTAAAGGACTAAAGCTTGTAGGCGGTAAATTTATGACTGTACCACAGTCACTTGCAGAAGAACATTATGCAGAACACACAGATAAACCGTTCTATAACAAATTGATTGACTTCATCACTTCTGCACCAGTTTTCGCTATGGTAGTTGAAGGTGAAGATGCAGTAAATATTTCGCGTCATATTATTGGTAAAACTAATCCATCTGAAGCTACACCAGGCACTATTAGAGGAGACTTAGGTTTAACTGTAGGTAGAAACATTATTCATGGTTCAGACTCGGTAGAATCAGCTAAAAAAGAAATTAACCTTTGGTTTAAAGCTGAAGAATTAAGTGATTATACTGGATCACGTGAAGCATGGTTATACGAATAACGTTAACTTCAATAAATCATAGGCTTTATGAAATGAATTATTATAATAAAAAAGCTAACTGAAAAATTCAGTTAGCTTTTTTATTTTATGCTTAACATTTATTTATACAATATACTTAGTATAGTGGATAAAATGTTGTAGATGGAGAGTAAAAAATCAAATTTAACCTTTGCTTTCTTTTCCCCCTATTTAATAGATAATATTGGAAAATGTTAATATTTCTATATAAAATCTAAAGTTATTACTATAAAAAATATTCAAATGTTACACTTAAAACATGGAAGTTTTCATAAGATTCAATATTTGTAAATTTTTCTGTTAATTTGAACAATTGAATGTGATAAGATATAGAGAATATTATAATTTAAAGTACTAAAGGAACGGAGTGGGAAAAGTATGAGATATTTAACTTCTGGTGAATCACATGGACCACAGTTAACTGTAATTATTGAAGGTGTACCAGCAAATCTAGAAATCAACGTAGCAGATATTAATGAAGAAATGTTTAAACGACAAGGTGGATACGGCAGAGGTCGTCGTATGCAAATTGAAAAGGATGCAGTTGAAATTGTTTCAGGAGTGCGTAATGGCTATACTTTAGGTAGTCCAATCACATTGATTGTTACAAATGATGACTTTACACATTGGAAGAAAATCATGGGTGCTGATCCAATAAGTGAAGAAGATCAAGACAATATGAAACGTGTAATTACTAAACCACGCCCTGGCCACGCTGATTTAATTGGTGGTATGAAATACAATCATAGAGATTTAAGAAACGTGTTAGAACGTTCTTCAGCAAGAGAAACTGCTGCACGTGTTGCAGTAGGTGCAGTTTCTAAAATTTTATTAAAACAATTAGATATTAACTTTTATAGTAGAGTGGTTGAAATTGGTGGTATCAAAGATGATATCGAATATGATCTTGAAACGATTAAAGCTAATATTGATAAAAATGATGTTCGTGTTGTAAATGATGAGATAGCTCAAGAAATTCGCGTTAAAATTGACTCAGCTAAAAAAGCAGGCGATACAATCGGCGGTGTAGTTCAAACAATTGTCGAAGGCTTACCAGTAGGTATTGGTAGTTATGTACATTACGATCGTAAACTTGATGGTAGAATTGCCCAAGGCGTTGTAAGTATTAATGCATTTAAAGGGGTAAGCTTTGGTGAAGGGTTCAAAGCAGCTGAAAAACCAGGCAGTGAAATTCAAGATGAAATCTTGTATGATACTACAAATGGTTACTACAGAGGGTCAAATCATTTAGGTGGATTCGAAGGTGGTATGTCTAATGGTATGCCTATCGTAGTTAATGGTGTAATGAAACCAATCCCAACACTTTACAAACCACTAAACTCCGTTGATATTAATACAAAAGAATCATTTAAAGCATCTATTGAGCGTTCTGACAGCTGTGCTGTACCCGCAGCAAGTGTTGTAGTCGAGAATGTTGTAGCATTTGAAATTGCAAAAGCATTACTTGAAGAATTTCAAAGTAATCATATAGAACAGTTAAAATCACAAATAGATGAGCGTCGTTTATTAAATATAGAATACTAAGTAGCAATTTAAAATTTATGAAGTAACTAGGTGAGCATATGAAATTAGAAACTACTTATACATCCAATAACTATCCAATTATTGTAGAACACCATGCATTAGATCAATTACATCAATATATAAATGATTATAAAGATGTTGTGTTGGTAGTTGATGAAACGGTAAATAATAATTGGAATGAAAAGATAGATTTTATCAGTTCTGAATATGGCGCACATAAACTTATCATTCCTTCTGGTGAAACGACAAAATCGTTAGCCTTTTATGAAGAAACGATTGAAGTATTACTCAGTAAACAATTAACACGTGATACTTGTTTAATCGCAGTTGGCGGTGGCGCTACTGGCGATTTTACAGGATTCCTTGCTGCAACCTTATTAAGAGGTGTAGATTTTATTCAAGTACCAACGACTATTCTTGCACATGATTCAAGTGTAGGAGGCAAGGTAGGTATTAATTCTAAACATGGTAAGAATTTAATAGGCGCTTTTTATAGACCTAATGCCGTTATTTATGATTTGAACTTTCTAACAACTTTACCCTATGGAGAAATTTTAAGTGGGTATGCAGAAGTTTATAAACATGCCTTATTGAGTGACATGGAAGCTGTACAAAATATTGAAACACAATACTCTGATCAGCCAGCACTCGCTTCATTAAATGAAATTGAATATTATTTATTTAAAGGTATCCAAACGAAATTAAATATTATCGTCAAAGATGAAAAAGAATCCAATGTCCGTAAATTTTTAAATTTAGGTCACACATTTGGACATGCAGTTGAATACAACTTTAAAATTCCTCATGGCCATGCAGTGATGATAGGTATTATTTATCAATTTATTGTTGCTAATAAAGTCTTAAATAGAGATTTTGATATATCTCATTATTTTAATTATTTAGTCTCATTAAATTACCCATTAGATATCATTAATGAATTTGAGTTTGAAACTTTATATCAACTCATGTTAAAAGATAAGAAAAATGATCAACAAGGGATTCAAATGGTATTATTGGATGGCATTGGCAATCCTGTAGTAAAACACATAGATAAGCCAACACTTCTACATGCATTCACAGATTTCCTAACATATTTTAAAAAGTAGGTGGATTTTTTGACAAACAGTAAAACAATTGATATTAACGGACCATTGATTGGTGAAATAGAAGTACCAGGAGATAAATCTATGACACATAGAGCCATTATGTTAGGTTCTCTTGCATCTGGCATCTCTACAATATATAAACCACTTCTTGGTGAAGATTGCCTGAATACAGTGGAAATTTTCCAACAATTAGGTGTTGAAATTACTGTTGGCGAAGATAAAATAGAAATTAATTCTCCTGGGTATAACCACTTCAAAACGCCTCATCAAGTACTTTATACAGGTAATTCTGGTACAACGACACGTTTGGTGGCTGGTCTGTTAAGTGGTTTAGGCATCGAAACTGTTATTTCAGGTGATGAATCTATTGGTAAAAGACCGATGGACAGAATTATGAAACCTTTAAGCTTAATGAACGCTAATATAACAGGCGTCGATAATAATTACACACCGCTAATCATTAAACCTGCACAAATTAACGGCATGTCTTATCAAATGGAAGTTGCGAGTGCACAAGTGAAAAGTGCAATTTTATTCGCCAGTTTGTTTGCAGAAGAGCCGACAACTGTTAAAGAATTAGGTACAACACGCAATCATACAGAAACGATGTTCCAACATTTCCATATTCCTATTACTACTGATGGGAAAACGATAGAAATGCCAAAACGAGGAATCGAACATATTCAATCCGTAGATTTTCATGTGCCAGGTGATATTTCTTCAGCAGCATACTTTATAGTGGCGGGCTTGATAACAAAAGACAGTGATATTACAATTCACAATGTTGGCATAAACCCAACACGTTCAGGTATTATAGATATCGTGAAACAAATGGAAGGGAACATTACGCTATTCAATCAAACAGATGGTCCAGAACCAACTGCTTCAATCCGCATACAATATTCACCTGATATGAAACCACTCCAAATTGATGGAGATTTAGTGCCAAGAGCAATTGACGAAATTCCAATTGTAGCATTACTATGTTCACAAGCTGAAGGTACAAGTATTGTAAAAGATGCAGAAGAATTGAAAGTTAAAGAAACAAATCGTATTGATACGACTGCGAATATGCTAAATTTATTAGGATTTATGTTACAACCAACAAGCGATGGTATGATTATACATCCTTCAACTTTGGAGCAAACAGCAACAGTCGATAGTTTTACTGATCATCGTATAGGTATGATGCTTGCTATTTCATCATTATTAACAGATGAATCGTTAACTATTAATCAATTCGATGCTGTAAATGTTTCTTTCCCAGGTTTCTTAACGAAGTTAAAACAATTAGAAAAAGAGGGATAAAAGTATGGAAGATATCTATAAACTCATAGACGATATCAACTTACAAAAATTAGATAACTTAGACACTCGTGTGAATGAAGCATTAAGTTCTCCAAAGGACGATGCACTTTTTATACTTGGTGAAACGTTATATAATTACGGTTTAATGCCTCAAGGGCTCGAAGTATTCCGTACGTTATACCATAAATATCCTGATGAAAGTGAACTACTTATCTACTTCATCGAAGGTTTAATGGCTGAGAATCAAACTGATGAAGCTTTAGAATATTTAAACCAAGTTGAATTATCAACTGAACGTTTAATGTTAGAAGCTGATTTATATCAACAATTAAATATGTTAGAAGTTGCGATAGATAAATTAGTCGACGCCATAGATATAGAACCAAATGATCCAATTATACACTATGCACTTGCTGAATTATTGTATTTTGACGGACAATACTTACGTGCAGTTTCTGAATACGAAACTGTGCTTGAAACAGGCGAATATCAAGTGAATGGCACAAATTTATTTTCTCGCTTAGCAGATTGTAGTTTGCAAAGTGGAAACTACAGTGATGCGATTAAAATGTTCGATGAAATCAATGAAGAAGAAATGGTTTCTGAAGATTACTTTAAAAAAGCGATTGCTTATGAAAAAAATGAGCTCTCTCAAGAAGCAATTAATTTAGTTCAAACACTATTATCTAAAGATCCTGACTTCTTACAAGGCTATTTTTATCTGCAACAACTTTATGAAAATGAACATAACCATGCAGAAGCCATTGAAATTGGTAAAGAAGGCTTGAGATTAAGTCAATTTTATAAAGAGTTGATGGTATCAACAGGCAGTATAGCAATTGAACATGGCGATGCTAATGAAGGTGTACAATTATTATTGCAAGCCTTAGAAGTTGATAATGCTTACCAAGAACCACTTTTAATCCTAAGTGATTTATATAGACAAGAAGAAGACTACGAGGCACTTATAGCATTATTGAAATATGTTGATGAAGAAGATTTAGATCCCGTATTTATGTGGCATTTAGCATTTGCGTTAGGACAAGAGGAACGTGACAAAGAAGCACAACATTTCTTTGAATTAGCATATCCAATATTGCACACGCAATCTGCGTTTCTAAGTGATTATTATTTCTATCTAGTTGAAATCGGACAAATTGAACAAGCAAAAACAATGCTAAATCAATTACTGGAATTAGATCCAAGCAATGAAACATGGCATGATGAAGCAGAAAGATTATTATCTTTCTAGTCAAGGAAGGTGAGTAAGATGAGTAATACCCTACAACAAGTGAAAGCTAATTTCATTGAATATCTGCTTTTTCAATATCAGTTTAAATCTAGGATTAGTGTGTGGGTATTAAACTTAATTAAGTCTTCACCTGAGTTACTACAACAAATTCATTTTGTGGATAAACTCATTTCCGATCATCATATTTTGGAAATTGCTATGGAAGATACTGAGCAACAAGGAATCAGGTTTACACTTAAAAACCAGCAGTTGATTAATAGTGACGAAATCTTCAATTATATAGCAAATGATGCTGTGTCTTTTGATATCAAACTGCATTTTAGCAAAGCACAATCTCGAGAGACTCGTTTAGATGAATTATTATTAATGCAATTGTTACATTCACCATACTATGCTATGTATATGCAAGACATCTATAGTATCCCGCTATCAAAGCAAAGCGAGTCCTCTATTATCACGCATTTACAAGATAATATTGATTTAAGTTTACAATTGCATGATAAAGCACTGTTTTATCAATTAACTCAAATCCTTAATACTTTTGAGTTAAGAAATGTAAATAAAACAATGAAGGATTGACCTTATGAATATAAAATCTTTATGGCATTTACTCATTTATAATAAAGGTGTACTTTACTTTCTGCTTATTTGTAATTTATTAGGCACGATATATGGTTATATATGGTATGGTAATCAACTGAGTGTATCGAGTTGGCAGTTCATACCGTTTGTGCCAGACAGTCCAACTGCTTCATTATTTTTATGTATTGCATTAATCGGACTTATCGCAGGTAAGAACTTACCAATTATTGAAGCTTTAGCTTTTGTATCGCTGATAAAATATGGTGTATGGGCAGTTATTATGAACATCATTATGTTTATACAATACGACTCAGTTACAATTATTGGCTGTATGCTTATATTTTCTCACGGTATTATGGCTATAGAGGCATTTTTCTTTTACCCAAGATTTAAAATTACTATTCTTGCTTTTACTATTGCTGTGATATGGGTATTCCATAATGACATTATTGATTATGTATTTATGCAATATCCTTACTATGATTTCATTGCTAACCATGTTGAAGGTATTGCTTACCTCGCGTTTTGGTTAAGTGTCATACCTTTAGTGCTATATTTAAATTTAACTCGATTTAAAAAGGATAAAATATTTGACCATCATTAACGTTCACAGTAAAATGTTTATAAAGGAGTGAGGATTTTTGTCTTTTATCTATATGATTATATACTTTGTTATTCTAATGGTATTGCCTTTATGGGCGCAGCACAAAGTTAAGTCTAATTATGAAAAATATTCACAAGTAAGATCGACAAGTGGTAAGACAGGTCAAGAAGTTGCTATAGAAATACTTCATGCAAACGGCATTTATGATGTTGATGTCGTTGAAGGAAAAGGGTTCTTAACAGATCATTACGACCCTAGAAAAAAAGTTCTTGTGTTATCACCAGCTAACTTCAGTAGACCTTCAGTTGCTGGTACAGCAATTGCAGCCCACGAAGTTGGTCATGCGATACAACACGCAGAAGGTTATTTCTTCTTAAGATTCAGAACATCTTTAGTCCCACTAGCTAACGTAGGTAGTTCAGTTGGTTACTTAGCAGTATTTGCAGGTATTATTTTAACTACTATGCAAAGTACTTTAGGTTCTACAGCATTATGGATTGGAATTGCATTCATGTCTCTTGCAGTATTATTCTCAATTGTTACACTACCAGTTGAATTTAACGCAAGTAGTAGAGCTATGAAACAAATAAAAAGCTTAGACATTGTTAATGAAAAAGAACACCGCCATGCTAAAAAAGTACTTACAGCAGCGGCAATGACTTATGTTGCTTCAACTGCAGTTGCATTAGCAGAGCTTGCAAGATTTATTCTTATTGCTAGATCAAGTGAATAATAATATAAATAAGGTTGAGACATATAATTATGTCTCAACCTTATTTTTTTAGTCATCTTTGCAGGAGTGGGACGACGAAATCTTATTAGAAAAATTAGATTTCTGTCTTGCTTCCATTTTTGTTTAAACTGACATTCTTATTATTTCGGATTTAAATCTCACCAAAAAAACACATCTAAGCAAAAATATTAATTTACTCACTTTTAAAAAGAAGTGGTTACTACTTAATTACGTGCAATAATGAAATAAACAAATTAAAACGATTATAGTCAAATAGTAAATAATATAACGGTTAACTATTGCAGGAATAATGCATGAAGCCTAAAATTAGTCTATACTATATAAGAAACCGTTAGAATGTGAGGCGTATATGATGAAGACTATGAAAAATATGCAAACTGAAGTGGATGACTATATTGGTCAATTTAAAACAGGGTATTTCTCTCCCTTAGCTAATCTTGCGCGATTAACTGAAGAAGTTGGTGAACTGGCAAGAGAGATTAATCACTACCATGGTGAGAAAAAGAAAAAAGAGACAGAAGACGAAAATACAATTAAAGCAGAACTAGGTGATAATTTATTCGTTTTATTATGTATTGCCAATTCTTTAGATATTGACATGACAGAAAGCTTTGATGAAACAATGAAAAAATTTAATACACGTGATAAAGATCGTTTTGAACGAAAATAATTTAATTTGAAATAGAAAGGGTGTCCCACCTTATGAAAATAGGCATTACTTGTTACCCATCTATGGGTGGTTCTGGAATCATCGCCACTGAATTAGGCATAAAACTTGCTGAACGTGGGCATGACATCCATTTTATTACATCTAATATACCTTTTAGAATACGCAAGCCATTACCAAATATCACGTTTCACCAAGTTGAAGTCAATCAGTATGCTGTTTTTCAGTATGCTCCTTATGACATAACTTTAAGTACTAAAATTGCTGAGGTTATCAATGAGTATGATTTAGATTTGTTACATATGCACTATGCAGTCCCTCATGCAGTTTGTGGTATTTTAGCAAAACACATGTCCAAAAAAGACATTAAAATTATGACTACATTGCATGGGACTGATATAACTGTACTAGGTTATGACCATTCTTTAAAAAACGCAATTAAATTTGGTATAGAAGAAAGCGATATTGTGACGAGTGTAAGCCAGTCACTCGCAAAACAAACTAATGATATCATTGAAACAGATAAAGAAATTATTCCAATATATAATTTTGTTCGGGAAAATGAATTTCCAACAAAACCTGATGTACAAACTGAAGAAGATGAACGATTAAAAGCTTGTTATGGAATTAAACCAGAAGAGAAAGTTTTAATTCATGTTTCAAACTTCAGAAGTGTAAAACGTATTGATACAATTATCGATACATTTGCAAAAGTACATAAATCTATGCCGTCAAAATTATTATTATTAGGCGATGGTCCAGAATTAATGGATATGAAACAAAAAGCACGTGATCTAAATATTGAAGATGAAGTTCTTTTTTTAGGAAAACAAAATTGGGTTAGTGAATTTTATCAAATTTCAGACTTAGTCTTACTACTAAGTGAAAAAGAAAGTTTTGGTCTAACACTACTTGAAGCAATGAAATCCGGAGTAGTGCCAATTGGATCTACGGCTGGTGGAATTAAAGAAGTCATTAAACATGAAGATACTGGTTTTTTAGTTGATGTAGGTGATAGTACAAGCGCAAGTGAGTATGCCTTAAAATTACTCACAGATGCAAAGCTTTATAAAACAATGCAAACACAAATGCTAGCAGATGTCTCAGAACGCTTTTCGTCTGACTTAATTGCAGATCAATATGAGTATTACTACAAAAAAATGTTAGAGGGTAACAATGACTAAAACATTATTCGAAGCGGCAAAGCCAATTTTAGAAACTTTACAAAAACATCAGTACCAAGCATTTTATGTTGGTGGGGCAGTTAGAGATTACTTAATGCAAAAATCAATTCATGATATTGATATTACGACTAGTGCCACACCAGATGAAATTGAAGCAGTATTTGATAAGACCATTCCTATTGGTAGGGAACATGGTACGATTAATGTCGTCTATAATGGCGATCAATATGAAGTGACAACTTTTCGTGCTGAAGGTGAGTATGATGATCATCGTAGACCTAATGAAGTCTTTTTTGTAAGAGACTTATACGAAGACGTAAAACGAAGAGATTTTACAATGAATGCCATTGCTATGGATGTGAATTATCAAATCCATGATTACTTTGATGGACTAAAAGATATAGAACAGCGATTAATCAAGACAGTTGGAGATCCAGCAGAACGATTTAACGAAGATGCATTACGTATTATTAGAGGTTTGCGCTTTCAATCACAACTTGGGTTTACGTTGGAGAAAGCTACATTTAATGGTATGCATGCCCATATAGCAGATATTGCGCATTTATCTATTGAACGTATCGTAATTGAACTTAAAAAATTAACATTAGGTCAATATGTGGCCCAAAGTTTCAATAATTTAAAGTACTTTAATGCATTTAATTATATACCATTTTTTAAACGTTTTGACTTATCAAAATTCATATTAGAAGAATCAATATCATTATCAATGTTAATTGCATTCTTAAAAGCACAACAACCCGATGTTGACACACAGCTATCAGATTTGAAAATTAGCAACAATGAAAAAAAATATATCATTAGACTCGAACGCATGTTACAACAAATGCCAGAAATCCACAGCAAACAAAGTTTGAAGTTATTTGTTTATGATTTCGGAAAAGAAGATATACTACAAGTACTAAGTTATGAACGTATGCTCAATAGTAATAATATTATAAAGGTATCTCCATTGATTTTTAATGCTGCTTCCATCAATGAAATTAGCCAAAAGTTACCGATTTCATCAAGAAAAGAAATGGATATAAATGGTAAAGATATATTACAAGTATTAGATAAACCAAGTGGTGCATGGCTTAAACCCATATTACGTCAAGTTGAATGTGCCATAATATCAGGTGAGGTCAAAAACTTTAAACCAGAACTGCTAAAGTGGGTGAAAACACATGTCCAAGTATAGTAAAGATGTTGTTCAAATGTTATATCAGCACCAACCTGATTACATATCGGGTCAATTTATAGCAGAACAATTAAGCATTTCACGTACAGCTGTAAAAAAAGTAATAGATCAACTTAAATTAGAAGGGTGTCAGGTTGAATCAGTGAATCATAAAGGGCATCGCTTAATCCAATTACCTGATAAATGGTATAGTGGCATTGTATTACCAATGCTAAAAGCACAAAATGTATTTGATCATGTTGAAATATTGGAAAGTATTAATTCAACTCAATTACTGGCTAAACAAAAATTAGTAGGTAATACAAACACCTTTCTTATTTTAAGTGACGAACAAACACAAGGTAAAGGCCGATTCAATAGGCCTTGGTCCTCTTCCAAAGGAAAGGGCTTGTGGATGTCGATTGTTTTAAGACCTGATGTACCTTTTGAAATGATAACAAAATTTAATTTATTTATGGCTCTAGGCATAAGAGATGCGATACAACAGTTTAGTATCGATCCGGTTACCATTAAATGGCCAAATGATATTTATATAAATAAACAAAAAGTTTGTGGCTTTTTGACAGAAATGGTTGCGAATAGTGATGGTATTGAAGCGGTTATTTGCGGCATTGGTATTAATATGAACCATTTACAAGAAGATTTTAGTAATGAACTACAACAAAAAGCTACAAGTGTCCGCATTCATGCTGACGAAAAAATTAACCGCTACTATTTTTTACAATCGCTTGTAAGTCATATTGAATATCGATATAAACAATTTCTTACAGAACCATTTTTAACTATTCGAGACGAATACATAGCAGCCTCGAATATTTGGAATAAAACATTAAGATTTACCGAGAATGGTAGACAATTCCACGGAGAAGCGCTTGATATTGATGAAGATGGTTTTTTACTTGTATTGGATGAAGAAAACAATCAACATCGTTTAATCAGTGCAGATATAGAATTTTAACCTCGTTGAAAGGAGGAATGAGAATGACAAAACCGTGTTACGCCGTTATGGATTTAGAAACAACAGGAAACCAATTAGACTATGATGAAATCATTCAAATAGGTATTACTTTTGTTCGTGAAAATAAAATAATCGGCACGTACCATTCAATGATTAAAACAGATTTAGAAATTCCTCCTTTTATACAAGCATTAACATCAATAGAAGAAGCAATGTTAAATCAAGCACCATATTTCCATGAAATAGCTGAAGATATTTATAAACAAATTGATGGTTGTATCTTCGTGGCACACAATGTTGCTTTTGATTTGAACTTTATAAAAAAATCTTTTAAAAATTGTGATATCAACTATCGTCCCAAAAAAGTAATGGATACGTTAGAATTATTTAAAGTCGCGTTTCCAACAGATAAAAGTTACCAGTTAAGTGAGTTAGCAGAAGCACATGGCATTGTTCTAAACAATGCACACCGTGCTGACGAAGATGCTGCTACAACAGCGCAACTTATGATACTCGCATTTGAGAAATTCGAAATGTTGCCTTTAGATACTTTGAAACAACTATATTATTTAAGTAAGAATTTAAAATATGATTTACATGATATTTTATTTGAGATGGTCCGTAATCATAAAGATAAGCCACTAGAGGATGTTTATGACCAATTCGAACAAATTATTTATAAAAAACAAAAAGATTTCAAAGCACCAACAGTAGATTTTGATGGCACTTTGAAAGATTTATATACCTTGATTACTAAGGAACTTAATTTGACCTATCGACCACAACAATTATATCTTTCAGAGATTATTTTAGAACAATTAATGAATAGTGAAAAAGCAATGATTGAAGCACCACTTGGAAGTGGCAAGTCATTTGCGTATTTACTCGCTTCTTTAATGTATAACATTGAAACTGGTAAACACGTAATGATTTCAACTAATACTAAATTATTACAAAACCAATTATTGGAAAAAGATATACCTGCGCTTAAACAAGCTTTAGATTTCAAAATAAATGCTACTTTAATAAAAAGTAAACGTGATTATATTTCATTAGGTTTAATCAGCCAAATCTTGAAAGAAGAAGCCAGTAATTATGAAGTCGGTATATTAAAAATGCAATTATTAATTTGGATTACCGAAACAGACACAGGTGATATTCAAGAACTAGACTTAAAGGGCGGACAAAAAATGTATTTCGAACAAAAGCTAGAGACTTATGTACCTGTTCGAAATGATATACATTACTTCAACTTCATTAAACGAAATGCACAAAATATTCAAATTGGTATTACAAATCATGCCCATTTAATACATGCTGCACATGATAATTCTATTTATCAATTATTTGATGATTGTATTATCGACGAAGCACATCGCTTGCCTGACTATGCTTTAAGCCAAGTAACCAATGAATTGAGTTATTCTGATATCAAATATCAACTCGGCTTAATTGGTAAGACAGAAAATGATAAGTTGCTTAAATCTATCGATCATTTAGAACAACAAAGAATACTTGAAAAATTAGACATACCGCCTATAGATGTTTTCGGGCTAAAAACAACAGTCAATGAGATACATGATTTAAATGAACAATTATTCACTACTATTTTTGAAATCATTCAAAGTTCTGAAGTGCATGACGATGAAGTTCACAAGCTCCATTTTGTCTATCATTTTGACGTTGCACCAATTTTGAACGATTTACATTCAATTATTCATAAACTCAATATGACTTTAGAATTCTTCAATGGTATGAGTCACAAAACAATCAAGTCTGTGCGCAAACAAATACTTTATATTAATGATCGTTTTAAAGAAATTGAGCACAGTTTAAAAAATAACCACACAAGTTATTTATCAATTAAAAATATAAATCAAAAATCAACAATTAGACTTAATGTCAAAGACTATGATGTTAAAGAAATATTAACGACACAAGTATTAGATAAATTTAAATCACTTACATTTATTTCAGGCACATTAACGTTTAACCATTCATTTGAAAATTTCAAACATTGGTTTAATAAAGATATCGTCTTTAACACGTATGAGATTGATTCGAAGGTAATGTCACCAAACCAAACTACCGTATTCATACCTAATGATGTTGCTTCATATAATTATAAAAGTATTGATGATTATGTGAGTTCTATCGTTAATTACGTGATTGAGTATATTAACATTGTAGAGTCTAAATGTTTAATACTATTTACAAGTTATAAAATGATGCATATGGTTCAAGAGTTATTAAATGAATTGCCGGAATTTGAAGACTATGTCGTTTTGACACAACAGCAAAATCAAAACTATAAGATTGTTCAACAATTTAATAGTTTTAATAAAGCAATCTTACTTGGCACAGATACATTTTTTGAAGGCTTTGACTTTCAATCTAATGGCATAAAATGCGTCATGATTGCTAAGTTACCTTTTATGAATCAAAACAATACAAAATATTGGTTAATGGAATCTGAGTTTACTTCTACATTCAAAGATTATGTATTACCTGATGCTGTAACGCGTTTCAGACAGGGCCTCGGTAGATTGATACGTAGTGAAAATGATAAAGGCATTATCGTATCCTTTGATGATCGCTTAATTCGTAGTAATTACAAACAATTTTTTGAACAATCGTTAGAGAGTTACCGTCAAAATAAAGGTGATATCAAACAATTTTCAAGCATACTCAAGAAATTAAAAAAAGAGGACAAACGTAATCAATAAACTCAGCACCCACAACTAGAACTTATACATCTATTTTGTTAAAATATATAAGGATAAAGAAAAGAAGACTACAATATTATTAGGAGACTGGCTATGAAGACAACGATTAAAGAAGCTAAACAATATCTTAACCAAGAAGTTACTATTGGCGCTTGGTTAACTAATAAACGTTCAAGTGGGAAAATAGCATTCCTACAATTAAGAGATGGTACAGGCTTTATGCAAGGCGTCGTAGCAAAAGCAGAAGTAACTGAGGAAACATTTAAATTAGCTAAAGAATTAACACAAGAATCATCTATTTATATTACTGGCGTTATTTCTGAAGATAATCGCTCAGATATTGGTTATGAAATGCAAGTGAAATCAATAGAAGTAATCTCAGAAGCTCATGATTACCCAATTACACCTAAAAGCCATGGTACAGAATTTTTAATGGACCATCGTCATTTGTGGTTACGTTCTAAAAAACAACATGCTGTAATGAAAATTAGAAACGAGATTATTCGTGCAACTTATGCATTCTTTAATGACAATGGTTTCACAAAAATTGATCCACCTATTTTAACAGCAAGTGCACCTGAAGGCACAAGTGAGCTATTCCATACAAAATACTTTGATGAAGACGCGTTCTTATCACAAAGTGGACAGCTTTATATGGAAGCTGCTGCAATGGCTCACGGTAGAGTGTTCTCGTTTGGTCCAACATTCCGTGCTGAAAAATCTAAAACACGTCGTCATTTAATTGAATTCTGGATGATTGAACCTGAAATGGCTTTTTGTGAACATGTACAAAGTTTAGAAGTTCAAGAACAATATGTGACATATGTGATTCAATCTGTATTGACAAATTGTAAACTTGAACTTAATGTATTAGAACGTGATACATCTAAACTTGAAAAAGTAACTACACCATTCCCACGTATTACATACGATAATGCTGTAGTATTCTTAAAAGAACAAGGTTTTGACGATATAGAATGGGGCGAAGATTTCGGTTCTCCTCATGAAACGGCTATCGCTAATCATTATGATTTACCAGTGTTTATCACTAACTATCCAACAAAAATTAAACCTTTTTATATGCAACCGAATCCAGAAAATGAAGATACTGTACTATGTGCAGATTTAATTGCACCTGAAGGTTATGGTGAAATTATAGGTGGGTCTGAACGTATAAATGACCTTGACTTACTAGAGCAACGTATTAATGAATATGGCTTAGACGCTGAAAGTTATAGCTATTATTTAGATTTACGTCGTTATGGTAGCGTACCTCATAGTGGTTTTGGTTTAGGCTTAGAAAGAACTGTGGCTTGGTTATCCGGTGTGGATCACGTTCGTGAAACAGCACCATTCCCACGCTTACTTAATCGATTATATCCATAATATTTTAAATAAGATAATAAGATTCACAAACAGCGTCCAGTCCACAAATAATGGCTGGACGTTTTTATAACAATATCAAAGATGGGAGGGGTTAATTTGGATAGAGAACAATTAAAAACGAGACCTATTGTAATTCGAAAAGAACTACTTGATCATTACAATAAATTAGGCTTAAATGAAACAGAGTTAGTGATTTTAATCAAATTATTACATGCCTCTGAAACATCTAATAAGCAACCTTCAATTGAAACTTTACAGCAAGGATCTGCATTAGATTCAAGAGAAATCACTTCAATCATTCAAACTTTAATACAGCATGATTTACTAGAACTTAATGTTAATAAGGATGAAGAAGGCAAGTTCACTGAATATATGAACCTTGACCAATTCTATGATAGGTTAAGTGAAATTATGCAACAAATGAATGTAAAACAAGTCGAACATGAATCTGAGCTAGAGTTCAATACATTATTTCAAAAAATAGAACAAGCGTTTGGCAGACCTTTATCTCCATATGAGATAGAAACATTAAATCAATGGTTAGATATAGATAAACATGATTTAAGTGTCATTCAAGCTGCTTTAAACGAAGCAGAGAGCCAAAATAAAATGAGTTTTAAATATATCGATCGTATTTTACTAAATTGGAAAAAGAATAATGTAAAAACGATTGAAGATTCGAAAAAAATTAGCCGCCAATTTAACCAACCTAAAATGAAACATACAGTTAGTAAGGTCCCTAAATTTGATTGGCTGAATGGGGAGAATCCAAATGGTAAGTAATAAAAAAGCACTTGAAATGGTTGATGTCATAGCTGAAATGTTTCCAAATGCTGAATGTGAACTTGTACATGACAATGCATTTGAACTTACAATTGCTGTACTCTTATCTGCACAAACAACTGATATTTCTGTAAATAAACTTACGAAACCTTTATTTGAAAAATATAAAACACCAGAAGATTATTTAAGTGTGGATATTTCAGAACTAGAAAATGATATACGTACTATTGGTTTATATAGAAATAAAGCCAAAAATATTCAAAAATTAAGTCAATCGCTTTTAGATAAATTTGATGGTAAGATTCCTCAAACACACGCTGAGTTAGAAAGCTTAGCAGGTGTGGGTAGAAAAACGGCCAACGTTGTTATGAGCGTAGCTTTTGGAGAACCTTCATTAGCTGTAGATACACATGTAGAACGTATCTCAAAACGTTTAGGTATATGTCGATGGAAAGATAATGTACGTCAAGTAGAGGATAAATTGTGTACAGTAGTTCCTAGAGAAAGATGGAACAAAACACATCATCAACTCATATTTTTCGGTCGCTATCATTGCTTAGCACGTAAACCGAAATGCGATGTTTGCCCATTATTCGAAGATTGTAGAGAAGGTCAAAAGCGCTATAAGGCAAGTTTGAAAGAGGCATGAACAAAATGATTACAAAAGAAGATTTTACAAAGTTAGAACTGGAATTGGATTCATATGCGAAAGTAAAAAAACTAAAATCACCAGAAGCAAAACGATTGTTAGATCAATACTTTAATCTGATTCAACTTTACTTTCAACAAATTAATGGTATTGAAATTATTGATTTTAAATACTTAAATGAATATGCTGTCGTTCCAATGAATTTCGAAGAAAGGTATCATTATATGATAGCACGTAAATATCATTTTATGGGTTACAGCCAAATGAAAACATTAAAATCAGAACTTATTAAAATGAACGCATCTTATCAAATTCGTCTAAAAAACAAACATTAAAACAATAAAAACAATGTAAGCTCTCAAAGTTAGAAGAATTACGCTGTTTTTAATTCATTATTGTATTTATTTTGATGAATTAATATGTATAAATGTACTTTAACTAAAAACAAAGACCCGATTTCCAATTAATATGGAAACCGGGTCTTTTAAAATTGAAGTCTTGTTATTGTGTACTATTTGAAGTAGCTGTGCCACTTCTATTTGCATTGGTAGTATTTGTACCGTTTGCATTGGTAGTATTTGTACCACTTGTATTATTGGTATTTGTGCTACCAGTATTGTTATTACTTGAACTATTACTGTCTGAATCATTATCTGAGTCACTGTCTGAATCGCTGTTATTGCCTTGACCTTTAGGATCTTTATCAGTTGTATTGTCATCAGACTCACCTTTAACTGATAAATTATCTTTACTGTCTCCGCTAACAGAGTCTGGTTTCGTAAAGTCTTCACCATCACGTGGTGAAATAGTAGACATTACATCTTCTAATAGGAATTGAGGATATTCTTGTTCATCACTTCCTACAAAGGAGTTAGTTCCACCTTGTTTAACTTCATTGAATCCCATCCATACAGACATACTGTATTTAGGCGTGAAACCATTAACCCAAACATCTTTAGCAGCATCATCAGGTAAATTATATTGTTGGTAAGTTTGTTGTCCATACGTACCTGTACCTGTTTTAGCGCCTATGTTTACTCCAGAGATGTCGTGTCCATATGCAGAACCATAAGCTTCAAATGTACCTTTTAGCACTTCAGCTAGCATATAAGCAGTAGAATCTTTCATAGCTTTTTTGCTTGTATGGTCATATTCAATGACTTCGCCATCTTGTTTTTCAACTTTTTCAATTGAATGCGCATTGTTGTACTCGCCACCATTTGCAATTGATGCAAATGCTGATGCTAATTGTGTAGGTGAGAACTCAGATGCAGAACCACCTAGTACTTCAGAAGGTCCAATATCTCCTTCATATTCTAATCCTACTTTTTCAGCGAATTCCTTCGGTGCATCATTTCCAGCATTTTCTTTCGTTGATTGCCAAGCTTTTAAGGCAGGGATGTTGAAACTTTGACGTAATGCATCATAAAGTTTAACCGTTCCGTGACTTTCCATGTCATAGTTTCTGAATGTAACACCATCAACTTGGTATTCCTCTTCATCTTTCATAGCATGGTCAGTTGCCCAAGACATGTTTTCAATTGCTGGGCCATAAGATAAGAATGGTTTTAATGACGATCCGGTAGGGTGTGCGTCTGTTGCTAAGTTTCTATCAACGACGTCTTTATAATCTCGACCACCAGATATTGCAACAAGTTCGCCAGTTTCACTATCTACAATAGATGAACCAACTTGTTGATCCTCATTTTTATAGTAGCTACCATTATTAATACGGTCTTGCAATGTTTCTTGAACGTCTTTGTCCATATTTGTATGGATCTTAATACCACTATTTAATACAGATCCTAAATCTTCATCTTTAAACTCTTTATTATTCATAAGTTCTGATTTTACAAAGTTAATATATGAATCATATTCTTTTTTAGAATCATCTTTACTTACTTGTCGCTCTTCATTAGTTCGTTGAACAAGTGTATCTTGTATTTTAGTATCTTGTGCTTTTTCTTTCTCTTCTTTGGAAATCCTATCATGATATTCCATGAGATAAAGCACAGTGTTTTTACGTGATTCCGCTTCTTCAGGATTATCATAAACATTATACGTATTTGGTACTTGTGGTAAACCGGCAAGATATGCTTCTTCAGTTAAAGTCAAATCTTTCAATTCTTTATCAAAGTAATACTTAGCTGCCGCTTTCACACCATAAACACCATCAGAATAATAAATCTTGTTCAAGTACATTTCGAATATTTCATCTTTACTGTACTCTTGTTCTAATCTGTATGATAAGTACGCTTCTTGTGCCTTACGTGCAATAGATTTTTTATCTGTCAAGAATGATCGTTTAACAACTTGTTGTGTTAAAGTCGATGCACCTTGCGAACCAAATCCACCAGTAATATTTTTGGCAACAGCGCCGAACAGACGTTTATAGTCTAGTGCACCATGACTGTAGAAGCGATTATCTTCTGTAGCTAATACAGCATCCTTCATTCCTTTAGGCACTTCATCTAATTCAACATGTTCACGTCGTTGTCCGTTATCAATTGTTTTCACCAATTCTCCATCTTTATCATAAATCTTAGCTGGGATTGGATCTTGTAATTTTGACTCAGTAAACGCTGGAGCTTTCCAAGCATAATAAGCAAATAACAAGATACCTATTAACGCTAAGACAATGAACGCAATGATAAGAAAGCCAATTATCTTGATTATCGTTCGTTTAATATTCCTATTCTTTTTTTGATCGGACTTGCCTTTCTTGTTAGATTGGGAAGTCCTTTTTTTCTCCGTCATACGCGGTCCTCACTTTCATCTAATATCAACTTATCAACAGCTTTGAGGTAATTCAATCGTGGTTGATACTGATAAGGAATATAGTAACCATTTTTTCTTACTTCTTCAACCGTTACCGACTTTTTAATGTTATTCGTATGTCTTTCCCAAAAATATTTAAACTTAGAATAGGGAAGGAGATATACTTCATCAAGCGTTTTAAATCGAATTAATAAAAATACTATCCCATTTTGTTTGAAACAAGACGCCATATGTGAAACTTGGTGTTCATGCATATTACTCAATGGGAAAGAAGTCTTATTTTTCGTTTCTTTCGCTTCAAAGTCAAGGTAATGTCCATTATAAATACCATTATAATCAGTTGTAGACGGCGTTCGGAAATAAGCCTCATTAATTACAGCCTTACTTCTCATAGGATAATGAACATTTACGATTTGAACAGGCGTTGGTTTTTTATGTATAACCGCCATTCCATGGTTCAAATAGTATGTGTTCGACAGTTCGATATCATTTTCAAGCGTCATACCTCTGCCACCATAGTCTATTTTACCCGTTTGACCCTTATGAGTTCGTCCGACTTGAGACTTATTTCTATTAAATGGTTTCCCATTAGGGTAATTCATTGTTTTTCACCACTTTAGTTTGGAAATCAAAAACTTTTTCCATTATACCCGACTTTGGCAAATTTTTCCAAACCTTGAAATATGAACCAATGTATTTACAAATACATCAAGTACATTTTAACGTGCTTTGCATAATTAAACAATATTTGGAACTAATTAAGGCGCTATTATAACATAAATGTAAGACGACGCTTTAGAAATGACTCACATTATCTTTTATGGTAAATTTATTGTGTAGGAGGAAACTTCATGCAACAGTTAATTACGCAATTATTAGATGATGTACAGCTTATGCAAGATAAATATGAATCCGTAAAAGCATCTGGCGAAGATTATGATTTTTATTCTGTTGTCGTCCCATTCACGAACAATATTGATGAATTACTCACATCCTTTATTCAATATGAAACTCAAATACTTCGCTTGCAATATATGAACAAACAAAAATTTGATTTATTAGTTTCTAATATCGAAGAATTATCTGTGGAGTGCCACTTTAAACGCTCAAGCCGAAAGTTGTTCACAGAAAAAATAAAGGCTGTTCAATATGATTTAAGCTATATTCAAAGAAGTGAGTTGTATCTATGATAAAAACAGTTTATGTCACAGGCTATAAATCTTATGAACTTAATATTTTCAAAGATGATGCTCCAGAAGTTTCCTATTTAAAAAAATTTATAGCACATAAATTAAACCAATTGATTGAAGAAGGCTTAGAATGGGTATTAATACAAGGACAGATGGGTATAGAGTTATGGACAGCAGAAGTAGTACTTGATTTGAAGGCAACATATCCAGAACTTAAATTAGGTATTATTACACCATTTTATGGTCACAGCGATAGATGGAACGAACAAAATCAAGCTAAATATCAAAATATCACGCAAAAGGCTGATTTTGTAGATAGTGTGTTTCATTCACCATACGAAGGACCTCATCAATTTAAACAGACAGATCAGTTCATGTTAGATCATACAGATCAAACATTATTAATATATGATGAGGAGCAAGAAGCAAGTCCAAAATTCTTCAAGCAAATGTTATTTGATTTTATGGAAAAAACAAATTATACTTGTGACATTGTGACGTTCGATGAATTAACTGAGTTCATCAATGATTTACAGTGGTCTCAAGAACAAAGTTTCGAATGAGGTGGGAAAAAATGGCAGATATTTCATTGAAATTATCAGCAAAGGATATTTATGAAAAAGATTTTGAAAAAACTATGACACGTGGTTATAGAAGGGAAGAAGTCGATGCCTTCTTAGACGACATCATAGCGGATTATCAAAAAATGTCAGACTTAGATAGTGAAGTTGTTAAGCTTTCCGAAGAAAATAACAAATTAAAAAAAGAACTTGAAGAACTTAGATTACGTGTAGCGACGTCAAGACCACAAGAAAATAAGAATTTCTCTTCCAATAGTAATGCTGCAACTAAGAGTAATAACAACAATAACAATAATAATGTTGATATTCTAAAAAGAATTTCTAACTTAGAAAAAGCGGTATTTGGAAAATAACACGCTAATGAATAATTATAGTGTGTGCAAATCGTAGATATAGCTTCATCTACATAAAACCAAGTTTTGATTTCATTCAAAACTTGGTTTATTTTATTTGTTTAGCCGTCTAAAGCATGGTATACTTTCAAAGATGGTGTTTTGGGTGATCGCTATAGCAATATAGAGGAAAGTCCATGCTCACACAATCTGAGATGATTGTAGTGTTCGTGCTTGATGAAAAAATAAGTCAAGGCATTAAATTGATGGCAATGAAATAACCTAAGTCTTATAGATACGGTTAAAATAGTTTGAAAGTGCCACAGTGACGTAGCTTTTATAGAAATATAAAAGGTGGAACGCGGTAAACCCCTCGAGTGAGCAATCCAAATTAGGTAGGAGCACTTATTTAACGGAATTCAACGTATAAATAGGACATGCTTTTAAAAGCATGTAGACAGATGGTTACCACCAGCGTACGAGTGTATCTAGTACACGATTGCAGTACAACGGTACAAAACATGGCTTACAGAAATATCATCACTAGACCCAAGCTCTCCCACATAGGAGAGCTTTTTTAATTTCTAAAGTTATAGAAGGTATTCATTAAACTGAGTTGCATTAGAACTTAGTACAATGTCATATCTATTTAAAAATTTTTTTGATAAAATATAAGTAAATCTTTATTTAAGAAGGAGCAAACTAATGTATCAATTATTAGCCGTATGTCCTATGGGATTAGAAGCAGTTGTGGCGAAAGAAGTTCAAGAATTAGGTTATGAAACAACTGTCGAAAATGGCAGAATATTTTTTGAAGGTGACGAATCTGCAATTGTTAAGTGTAATTTATGGTTACGTACAGCCGACAGAATTAAAATTGTAGTAGGTCAATTTAAAGCCACTACATTTGATGAGTTATTTGAAAAAACAAAGGCCTTACCATGGGAGACAATCGTTGAACAAGATGGTAATTTCCCAGTACAAGGCCGTAGTGTGAAATCAACGTTGTTTAGTGTGCCTGATTGCCAAGCAATTGTAAAAAAAGCAATTGTTGAACGTTTAAGACGTGCGTACCAAGAACGTGGTTGGTTAAATGAAACAGGTGCAAAATACCCAGTAGAAGTTTCAATATTAAAAGATAATGCACTCCTTACAATAGACACTTCTGGTTCAGGGTTGAATAAACGTGGTTACCGTTTAGCTCAAGGTGAAGCACCAATCAAAGAAACACTAGCAGCAAGCTTAATTCGTTTAGCGAATTGGACAGGTGACACGCCGTTAATAGATCCATTCTGTGGTTCAGGCACAATAGCGATAGAAGCTTGCTTAATCGCGCAAAACATTGCTCCTGGATTTAATCGCGATTTTGTTTCTGAAAAATGGGACATGATGCCTGACAATTTATATG
Organism: Staphylococcus sp. OJ82; assembly: GCF_000294465.1. NCBI lineage: Bacteria > Bacillati > Bacillota > Bacilli > Caryophanales > Staphylococcaceae > Staphylococcus > Staphylococcus sp. OJ82. The sequence continues at coordinate 145,786 of NZ_ALPU01000010.1, forward strand.
ATGAAATGAGAGACGAAGCAGACCAACAAGCTAATTACGATAGAAAACTTGAAATTTATGCTTCGGATATCGATCCAGAAATGATAGATATTGCACGCAGAAACGCTGAAGAAGTGGGATTAGCTGATATTATTCAATTTAGCGTGAAAGATGTTAATACACTTACAATAGATACAGATGAGCCAATCGCACTTATAGGCAACCCGCCATATGGTGAACGTATTGGGGACCGTGATGAAGTAGAAGTTATGTATCGCTATATAGGTGAACTAATGCAACAACATCCTCATCTATCAACTTATATTTTGACAAGTAGTACAGAATTTGAACATTTAGTTAACCAGAAGGCAACTAAGCGTAGAAAGTTATTTAATGGATATATTGAATGTACGTATTATCAGTATTGGGGTAAGAGAAAACCTCAAAATTAAAAATTTAATAGAGTGAAAAGTAGAAAGAGGTGCATCTTTTGAACACTGAATTTAAAAAGGGAATCGTATTTGCTTTTGGTGCATATATTTTATGGGGTGTTCTACCCATATATTGGGATTTAATTAGAGAATTAGGCGCATTTGAAATTTTAGCATATAGAATTGTGCTTTCGATGATATTTATGCTATTTGTTGTAGTGTTCACTAAAAATACTGAACCCTTTAAACGAGATGTTCATCAACTCTTTACAAACCCAATTCAACTCATTGCTATTATTGCAGCAGGTTATGTAATTACAATTAACTGGGGCACATTCATATGGGCTGTAGCAAATGGTCACGTACTGCAAACTAGCTTAGGATATTATATTAATCCACTCGTAAGTATTATATTTGCACTCATATTCTTGAAAGAACGTTTTAATAAATTAGAGTGGATCGCAATTGCATTAGCAGTTATAGGTGTGCTCTATATGACATTAAAAATGGGTGTATTCCCAGGTATTTCGCTATTATTAGCAAGTTCGTTTGGTTTATACGGGTTAATTAAAAAACTAGTACCGATAGATGCCATTAGCAGTATCACTATAGAATGTATTGCTACTGCTCCAGCAGGCTTTATATATCTATGGTATATATGGCAACAAGGAAGTTCTTCTCTAGGAGTTAATAGTTCATCATTTTGGCTATTATTTTCAGGGGCGATTACAGCGATTCCGCTAATATTGTTTTCAGCAGGTGCCCGTAGAATCCCATTGTCATTAACCGGCTTCATTCAATACATCGCTCCAACATTGATGTTTGTATTAGGGATATTCTTATTTAAAGAACCATTTAATATTGACCAGTTAGTAACGTTCATATTTATATGGATTGGTATTATTGTCTATAGCATTTCTCAATACTTTAAAATTAAGAAAGATAAAAACCCTGTAATTCGTTAACAATTTAAGCTTATCATTACAATTAGATCTCTAGATGTTGAGAGACTGGGACATATCACATGTCTCAGTCTCATTTTTTATATTGTCAGTGGCTGACTGAATTGAAAATGCGCTTATATCAAACTATTAAAGAAATACTACTTCATTTATTGTAATCAAGTAGTTCTTATTCAAGCGTTCCAACGATTGTATTACATTTTACTGTCACCTGTGTCGGGCTGACACATACGACGAAATTTTATTAGAAATATTAAATCTCTGTCCCACTCCCTTAACATATCTAGAGATTTTACAATTCCACACATTATATGTACAAAAATGCATATCGCTAATATAGCTATGGTGATTAATCATCAATACATTATAGTAATCAATTAAGCACTCAGATTGTAATCAAGTATGTTTTAAGTTTAATATGAGGGTAAAGAGGTTAACTATAGTACTGTGAGTTTAAACAGATTATATGTAATAAGTCTACTTCAGTCTTAGTAATGAAAAGAAACGAAGTAATATTTTTGATTAAATAGCAAAGTTATTAAAAACAATAATATAATATTGGAGTGATTGGATGACAAGAGTATTAATTCTAGGGGCAAATGGTGCAGTTTCTAAAGCAGCTATTAATTCTTTTTTAGAAAACACATCCTATACCTTAAGATTATTTTTAAGAGATGCGAATAGGTTACCTGACTTTGCATCAGATAGAATTCGTGTGCGAGAAGGTGACGCTACTAACTTTGACGATGTTAATAGTGCAATGGACGATGTAGATATCGTCTTAGCTAGTTTATCAGGAGACCTTGATAAAGAAGCAGCAACTATTGTAAAAGCAATGCAAACAAATGATGTGAAACGTTTAGTCTTCGTAACATCTTTAGGTATATATAATGAGGTCCCAGGAGAGTTTGGGGAATGGGTTCAAGAACAAATAGGTGATAGATTACCTGTTTATAAAGCAGCAGCTGATATTATTGAAAGTTCAGGGCTAGACTATACTATTTTTAGACCAGCATGGTTAACACATACAAATGAAATTGATTATGAAATTACTCAAAAAAACGAATCATTCAAAGGTACAGAAGTATCTAGAAAAAGTGTAGCAGCTGTCGTTGTTAAAATCGCTAAAGATCCAAGTCTTTATTTAAAAGAAAACATAGGTATCAATAAGCCAAATACTGATTACAATAAACCTAAAGGGAGTTAATAATAAGTAGGTATTTAAAGACTGAGTAAAACAATAGACAGACTATCAATACTGAAGCGTATATATAGATTAGTTCATCATAAACTACCTTATGCTGGTGTCATTCCAAATTTGTTTGGAGTGACTTTTTTATTACGATTGTTTTATATCATAACAACACATTTCTATAATCATGCTAAGTGATTAGAATACACTACGTACATAACGTAACATTAAGACAAATTATCATTAATACGGAATTAAAAGAAATTTAATTTCACTTACTACCTTTAGACAAACAATAATTTGTTATACAATAAGATTAATTACATACAAGTAATCAAAGGGGATACATATAATGTCTAATACTGAGCAACTCGATATTTTATATAAACTAAAAAAAGAAGTTGAAAAATCAAATAATGGACGTCTTGTCCACATCATCAATCAAGTTATTAAAAAGGTATACTTAGAACAATACACTGCAACTTTTGTAGGCCACTTCTCAGCAGGTAAATCTACTTTAATTAACTTACTCTTAGAAGAAAGTATTTTGCCAAGTTCGCCTGTACCAACAACAAGTAATACGGCTATTGTTTCTGTGTCAGACGAACCAGGAATTATCGCAAACTTAAGTAATCAACAATATACATTATTAAATAATTACGATGAAGTTAAACAAATGAATCGTGAAAACATAGATGTAGAATCTGTAGAAATAAAATTCCCATCAGATAAATTCAAAAAAGGTTTCACGTTACAAGATACACCTGGTGTAGACTCTAATGTTGCAACACACCAATCAAGTACAGAGGAATTTATGTATACGAGTAATGTACTTTTTTATACAGTAGATTACAACCATGTGCAGTCAGCTTTAAATTTCCAATTTATGAAACAGTTAAATGCAGCAAATGTGCCAGTGGTATTTGTAATTAATCAAATAGACAAACATAGCGAAGAAGAAATTACTTTCGAGACATTTAAAGATCGTGTAGAGAAATCAATCGCTGAGTGGGAAATCGAATTAGATCAAATATTTTATGTCTCAAAATATGATCATGAATATAATGAAATTGACACGCTTTCTAATTATTTAATTGAAAAAGACACCCATAGAGAATCTATCGAGGATTATGTGGAACGAATTGTTAAATTTATTACTGATGAACAATTGTCTTATGTTCAATATGAAATTCAAGATATTTTAGATCAACTTGATATTTTCGAAGCGGATTTTGACCAAGCTTATCTCAATTTCCAACAAAACCAAGAGGTCAGTGAAGAAGCCAAGTTATTAAATAACCCTGATGAATTATATGACTTTTTAAAGCAAAAACGTAAAGATATTTTAGATAATGCATATATCATGACGCATGATACTAGAGAAAAAATCAAAATTTATTTAGAAAGTCGTACGAAAGACTTTAAAGTCGGTGGTTTATTTAATAAAAAACAAAAAACATTAGAAGAACAACAAAAGAGATTAACAGCAGTTGTAGAACAACTCCAAGACAAAGTAAATCAAGAAGTCAGACAACCACTAAGAGAAGACATGTCATTTTTAACACGTTTTATAAATTCTTCAGAGGTAAATGACGACATTCTTAATCAACATTATACAATACACCCAGAACTCATAACTGATTTATATCAAATGCAAATAACAATTAGTAATCAATACGTTTTAACATTTGCAGATGATTTGATGGCTTCACTTAAAAAATTTATTGCAAAAGAATCTGAACCATTATTTAAAAAGGCCATTAAACATTCACAAGCAAATGATATCGGTACAGAACAAGAAGACGATTATAATGATTATTTGAAATTTATGGAAATGCGTAATTTGAGAGAGTCTCTGGAAACACAAAACTATATGCATTATTACATTCATATGGATGACTCTTTAGATAAATTAATAGACCGAACAGAAATCAAATACACAGCACAAGACAATACTGATACTGTCAAGATGAGTAAAAGAAACACAATTGAGAAACATTACGATAACCAAGACAATACGCAAAACATCAAAAATGCACTTGAATTAATTCAAGATATACCTTTATTCGAACAAACAAAAAAAGACATTGATGATACATTAACGAGATTAGAAAATAAAGTTGTGAAAATAGGGGTCTTTGGTACATTTAGTGCAGGTAAGAGTAGTTTGATTAATGCCTTATTAGGTGGTTCGCACTTAGTCAGTTCACCTAATCCAACCACTGCAGCAATGACTGAATTAACTTATGGACATGAAAGTCAGATTACACTTAAATCATCTGAACAACTTTTAGACGAGTTAAATCAAGTTTTCGAAATTGAAAATAAAGCATTTGATAGTATTGAAACGTTTTTAAGTAAAAATACAGATAAAATCAAAGCAACTTTTGAAAAAAATCAATTGGCTTTTGTGAACGCAGTTGAAAAACATTACAGTATGTATAAACACATGTTAGAAGAAGGTCAAACACACACTATTCCACAAAATGATATTAAAAAATGGAGTGCAGAAGATGAGTATGCAACGTTTGTAAACACAGTACACCTTAAACTACCAATCGATTGGTTAAAAGATAAAATCATCGTTGATTCCCTAGGATTACATTCCAATAATCAACGTCATACAAATGAAACTGAGAAAATACTAACATCTTCAGATTTAATCTTATATGTCAGTTATTTTAATCATTCGTTTACAAACAATGACAAACGCTTTATTGAACATATGAAAGAAATGAATCAATTAAATGAAAATCAAGCTTTCAAAATGATTATTAATGCTACTGACTTAGCAGAAACTGATGAAGATTTAAATGCTGTGATAGAATATGTTGGTGATGCTTTAACTCAAGTTAACATGGATTCAGACATTTTTGCTGTTTCCAGTAGAGAAGCACTTAAGTCTGGCGATAAAGGAATAGATAAATTACAAGAGAGTATTCAACACTTTACTCAAGTTGAATCTAAATATATACTTCAACAACAAATGTTAAAACAACTCACACACATTTCCGAAGCGTTTGAACAAATGATTGAAGAAACAAAGAACAACAAAGCTCAAATTGAACAACGTAAACAAAAATTAAAAAATTATGAACAATCAACAGTGTTGAGTTATAACATATTACAAACTGCAGAACAACGTGCTTCAAATGAGGTAGAAGACCAAATCTATCACTTAAACGAACGCTTGAAATTACAATTACAAGATGAAGTAAAATCTATTTATAATGGACAAATGACAAAAAATAGTAATTTCAACGAAGAAAAACGTCTATCTACAAAAATTTATTTAGATCAAATTCATCAACGCTTGTACTTGGAGCAATCCTTACTTGTTGAACGCGTCAAAAAATATTTCCACGAACAATTGCATAATGAAATTGCACCGTTAAAGCAAAAACTTGAACAATTGCATGTGTTTATTGAACCAAAATTTGATAAAAACAATATTGAATTAGATGAACCTTATTTAAAAGTTGAGTTAAGTCATATGGTTGATGCATTACCTAAATCACTTTCTAAAAAGAATATCCTGCAACCTAAGACACAAGGTGAGTTACAAGAACAAATTACTCAAGAAACAATCAAGTTACTTGGCCCTTGTATCGCTAATCTTAGAAAAGCACTCAATGAAATCGTCTTAGTTATGAACGAGAATGCTGAAACAAAATTCAAGCAATTTGAAAGTGATATTCATCGTCAAATCAAAGAATTATTATCATTTGAAATCGATGATGCATTGATTCAACAATTGCAAGAAACGAACGCACAATTAAAAGTGCTATTGTAAACAAGAAAGAGGTACACAAAATGTCTAATAAAATATTACTAATAGATGGCATGGCTTTATTATTCCGCCATTTTTATGCTACAAGTCTTCACAAACAATTTATGCGCAATTCTTCAGGTACACCTACAAATGGCATACAAGGATTTGTGCGTCACGTGTTTAGCGCAATCAATGACATACAGCCAACACATGTAGCTGTATGCTGGGATATGGGGAAATCCACTTTCAGAAATGATATGTTTGATGGTTATAAACAAAATAGACCAGCACCACCTGAAGAACTTATCCCTCAATTTGATTATGTGAAAGAGGTTTCCAATCAATTTGGTTTTGTTAATATTGGCGTTCAGAACTATGAAGCTGATGATGTTATTGGAACGTTAGCACATCAATATTCTGATGAAAATCAAGTTTATGTAGTAACTGGTGATAAAGACATACTACAATGTATCAATCCCAATGTAGAAATTTGGTTAACTAAAAAGGGGTTCAGCATTTATAATCGCTACACGCTTGATAGATTCCAAAGTGAATATGGATTGAATCCGTTACAACTTATTGATGTAAAAGCCTTTATGGGAGATAGCGCAGATGGTTATTCCGGCGTAAAAGGCATAGGAGAAAAAACGGCAATTAAACTTATTCAAAATTATGGTTCTGTAGAATCTGTCGTTGACGCAATAGATGAATTGACACCTGGTCAACAGAATAAAATAAATAATGATATGCAAAACTTAAAGGTTTCCAAGTCTTTAGCTAAAATTCACACTGAAGTGCCTTTAGATACAACAACATTATTACAAGATATGAAATTTGGTACAGATATCACTAAGATATTAAATATCTGTAACGAACATGAGTTATACGTATCAGGAAAATACTTATCTACTCATTTCAGTTAAGCATACAAATAAAAAAGTGGTTGTCAGCAATCCATTCGGAAAGCTAGCAGCCACTTTTTATATTATTTGCCTTTTTTATTTTTAGTGATTTTATACAGTGCATTTTTAGCATGATGATTTGCTTCCTTATTTTGATTTCTAGGAATCCACCTTACAAAAAGTAAATCAAACTGTTGTTCTAATTTTAACATTTCACGATAATAAGGTTTGAATTTATCATTTTTTACGCGTCCCTTATTCAAACTATCTTCAATTAATTTTGAATCCGTATAAACTATCGCCGTCGTCACTTTGTGTTTCACAGCACTTTCTAAGGCAAACACCAACGAGGCCCATTCAGCACTATGATTATCCATTACACCCAAACTAGTATCATACTGAATTCTTTCGTTGTCTGTTACTATGACAACTGCACAAGCACTTTCACCTGGATTACCGGCAGTAGCTGCATCAAAATATATTTTCGCCATAAATTCACCCACATTATTTAAGTTAATCTTATCTTATCAAAACTATTTCATTTATACTATATAAGCACTAACCATATCAGTTGGAAATTCAATATATTTTTCGTATCCTAGATATATATTGAATTTATACTTAAATAGTCGGAGTTAAGCAAGAGAGGTCTGATACTTTGAAAAATATGTTTATTATACATGGTTACCAAGCACATACTCATAGTCATTGGTTTCAATGGTTAGCTACTAAAATGAAAGCTTCTGATTATAAAGTTGAAGTCATACATTTACCAAATTCAAATCATCCAGATATAGATCAGTGGTACAAAGCATTACACAATAGTATGGCACATAAATTGAATTCTGAAACGCTTATTGTCGCTCATAGCCTTGGAGTAATAACCGTACTTAATTATTTATCTCAACTTTCTCAATACCCGCATATTAAAGGGTTGTTTTTAGTTTCAGGCTTTAATGAAACATTAGAGAATTTACCAGAATTAGATTATTATATCAATCAAAGTAACGTTCAACTTGATCGTATTAATGCTCAACATATTATTACTATCGGTAGTGATTATGACCCTGTTGTTAGTATTAGCGCAACAGATAGATTATCTAAATCTTTAGGAACTCAAACAATTCATATTCCACACAAAGGGCACTTTCTAGCTAGCGATGGTTATGAAACATTTGAAATTTTAAAAGAACAAATCATCACTATTTTAAATCAAAAAAACTCTGAAATTGGTATATAACCAATTTCAGAGTTTTTTAGTAACCTTCATCTAAATTTTGTATTTTACCTTTTCGATACATAGATTTTGCCCAGTAACCGAATGGCACGTTAAATATTGTAGAAATTATTTTCAACAAGTAAGTTGTTATAAAAATTTCAAAAACTGCTTCATTTGGCATTGTCCCTAAAAACGCAATAGCTACGAATAATGCTGTATCTATAATATTACTAATTATCGTACTTCCATATGCTCTAATAATAAATGTACTATCTGAACTGAATACCTTTTTAATCAATGAAAACAGCAATACATCTAAGTGCTGTCCAATGATATATGCAATAACAGAACCTAACGCTATTCTAGGTACAAGATTAAATATTGTATCTAATGCACCTTGAGTCGTGTCCACGGGAGATGGGGTGAAGTGTAACGATAGTTGCATGACAATAATCATGACTAAAGTTGAACTAAAACCTAACCAAACCGCACGCTTTGCAATTTTTCTACCATATATTTCATTCAAAATGTCAGTAGCTAAATATATCGATGCAAACATTACATTACCTAACGTTGCAGAAATAGTAAAAATATCTACTGTTTTTATTACTTGTATATTAGCAATAATTGTACCAATTGCAATCCAAGCAATTAATCCTTGTTTTCCAAAAAAACGATACATTGCGACTAATAATAAAAATGTGATTAAAAACGTTAACACACCAAAAACTTCGTTAAACAATTTAAATTCCTCCTAAATTTTGATGATGCGGGTGTTTAGAAACCGCATATTTAACAACTGCATAATCTTATCAGAAAAATTAAAAATTGCAAGTATACTTTAAAAATTAATACACCTTATTTCTAGATTAATCTTAATTGCAAATTTAATATTAAACAATCGTAGTTACAAATGATATAATACCTTCAAGCGTCAAATCTTAATATAATTAAATACTTTTATTTACAGAAACACAGGAGAGTGAAGTTTATTCTAACTTATTCTGAAAAAGAAGCAATTGATGCGATAGATCATTTAATGAACACCTACTGCAAAGAATGCTTACTTAAAAACCATATCAGAAAGACTGAAGGAAAAACCCAAGCACATCACTTTTGTATAAATGAGTGTTCAATTGGAAAACAAATCAAACAAATAGGAAATGAATTACAATAAGGAGGATTTATAATGGAAATTTTAAATGTAGAAGCAACACCAAATCCAAATACAATGAAATTTGTATATAGCGTTGAAGGTGGAGACACAAAACCCAATACGTATACTAAAGTAAAAGAAGGACAGCCTGAATTTATTAATGCAGTATTAGAAGTAGAAGGCGTAAAATCTATATTCCAAGCTATGGATTTTATTTCAGTTGATAAACAAGCTAATGTTGAGTGGGATGATGTATTACCGAATATATTAGCTACGTTAGAAAGAATATAAATATAACAAGGAGGTTCCTTGATGGAAATTGTTCGTGTTGAACCTACACCAAGTCCAAATACAATGAAAATTGTCTTGAGTGAGAAAAGAGAAGATAATAAATCAAATACGTATACTGCAGTTGCCGAGGGACAACCTCATTTTATTAATGATGTATTAGCAATCGAAGGCGTTAAGTCTATATTCCATGTCATGGACTTTTTAGCAGTGGACAAAAAGCCAAAATTTGATTGGGAAGATGTTTTACCTAATGTAACTGCAACGTTAAATGAAGACCAAGAAGAAATAAATGAACCTTTACCAGATGAGCATTACGGAGAGGTTAAGGCTGAAGTATTAAAATTTAAAGGCATTCCTTATCAAATTAAACTTACTACAAGCTCTGAAGAAAAACGCAAACAATTACCAGAAGTTTATATCGACAGCATGCTAGCTGCACAAAAAGATAATGATAATATCGTCTTTCTTCGTAAATGGGATGATTTAGGTGTGCGCTATGGTGATTTAGATGAGATTATGTCTGAAGTATTTGAAGAAATCACTGCTATTTATCCTGAGGAACGATTAAAAACACTTGTGCAAGAAGCATTAGCTACAAATATTGTTGTTCCAGAAAAGCAATATCAACATGTTTCCCTTGAAGCTTACCAAGCTGCTGATGATTGGAAAGAACGATTAAGAATGTTAAAATCCTTTCCAACACCAACTGTACAAGATTTTCCATTATTAGGTGAAGCAGTGAGTGATGAGCAAAAAATACCCTTGAGACGTGAAGCTATCGTACTACTTGGAATGGTGGAAGACAAAGCTGTATTACCTTATTTGTTTAAAGGTTTAAATGACAAAAGTCCTGCTGTAAGACGTACAGCAGGAGATTGTTTAAGCGATTTAGGTTTTAAACAAGCGCTGCCAGAAATGGAAAAAGCGTTAAATGATTCGCAAAAGATTGTAAGATGGAGAGCAGCAATGTTTATCTTTGACGAAGGTGGTCCTGAACAACTCGAATCATTAAGAGCACATGCAGATGACCCTGCATACGAAGTCAAATTACAAATAGAGATGGCAATTTCTAGAATAGAAAATGGTGACGAAGCTTTAGGATCTGTTTGGAAACAAATTGCTAACAGAAACAAGTAATTACTGATAAAAATGAATTAAAAGATAAATTTTAGGAGTGTTATCAATGAATGCATATGATGCTTATATGAATGAATTATCTACTCAAATGCGTAGTGAATTAACAGAACATGATTTTGAAAGTTTAGAATCTGCTGAAGCAGTTTCTAATTATATGAACAATGTCGCAGCAGATGACACAACTTTTGTAGTTATTAACTCTACATGTGGTTGCGCAGCTGGGTTAGCAAGACCTGCAGCAGTGACTGTAGTTGAACAAAATGATAAAAAACCTAGTAATAAAGTCACAGTTTTTGCAGGACAAGACAAAGAAGCTACTGAAGAAATGAGATCATTTATTCAGCAAGTACCATCAAGTCCATCATACGCTTTATTTAAAGGTCAAGAATTAAAACATTTTATTCCTCGTGAACATATTGAAGGTAGAGATATTCAAGATATTTGTATGGATATCAAAGATGCTTTCGATGAATATTGCTAGTTACTTAATTTAATATAATCTGTTATTTTATATTAAATGGTAATAGTGTTTGAATCTGGATAAACGTTACTTTAAACCAACCTATTATATCTTACTTATTATTTAAGATATGGTAAGTTGGTTTTTTAAATTTAAAAATAATGCTACATTTTAAACGTTCTCAAAGAAATAATGTATACTTTGTATAAAATGACTTATTTTTTACACTATTAATAGTAAACTCTTTTAATTGTTAGTGATTTCCAATAAGATAAATATAAATAATAGAAAGGAGTGTGGTTGTTATGCTTAATAGTTTTGATCAATCATATCACAATCTATGCGAAGAAATTTTAGACATCGGTAAACAAAAAAATGATCGCACAAATACAGGTACAATTTCAAAATTCGGACATCAATTAAGATTTGATCTCTCGAAAGGGTTTCCTTTATTAACAACTAAAAAAGTATCCTTCAAATTAATTGCCACGGAGTTATTGTGGTTTATTAAAGGTGATACGAACATTAAATATTTACTCCAATATAATAACAACATTTGGAATGAATGGGCGTTTGAAAATTATGTAAAATCATCAGATTATAAAGGACCAGATATGACCGATTTTGGACATAGAGCACAAGCAGATGAATCATTTAATAAAATATATAAGGAACAAATGCAACAGTTCAAACAACAGATTTTAAACGATGATGCATTTGCCCAAAAATTTGGTGACTTAGGAAATGTATATGGTAAACAATGGCGCGACTGGGAAGATAAAGATGGTAACCATTTCGATCAACTTAAGACTGTTATAGAACAAATCAAAAACAATCCAAATTCTCGACGTCATATTGTGTCAGCTTGGAATCCAACTGAAATAGATACCATGGCATTACCACCATGTCATACGATGTTTCAATTCTATGTACATGAGGGTAAATTAAGTTGTCAGCTTTATCAAAGAAGCGCAGATATATTTCTAGGCGTCCCTTTTAATATTGCTAGTTATAGCTTATTAACGCATTTAATTGCTAAGGAATGCGGACTAGAGGTGGGAGAATTTGTGCATACATTTGGTGATGCACATATTTACGCTAATCATATTGACGCTATAGAAACACAATTATCACGTGATGGTTTTGAACCACCTCAATTAAAAATCAATAGTGATGCTTCTATTTTCGATATCAATTACGAAGATCTGGAAATTATAGATTATGACTCTCATCCAGCAATAAAAGCACCAATAGCAGTGTAATCTACAAAACGATTAAAATTGATTAATATCTTAATATATAATGAATATTAAAAAGTAAAGTTAAAATCTTGTTATATTAGCATTAAGGAGGAAATTTATGACACTTTCAATACTTGTGGCGCATGACCAACAACGTGTTATCGGCGTAGATAACACATTACCTTGGCATTTACCGAATGATCTTAAGCATGTAAAAAAATTAAGCACTAACCATACACTTGTGATGGGGCGCGCAACGTTTGACTCTATAGGAAAACCACTTCCTAACAGGCGAAACGTTGTATTAACTAGAAATAAATCATTTCAACATGAGGGCGTTGATGTCATTCATTCTATGGAGGATATATTTGATTTACCTGGCCATATTTTCGTATTTGGTGGCCAATCATTATTTGAAGAAATGATTGATAAAGTTGACGATATGTATATCACAGTGATTGAAGATAAATTTAATGGGGATACATTTTTCCCACCTTATACATTCGAAGACTGGGAAGTCGAATCATCAGTTAAAGGGGAATTAGACGAAAAAAATACAATTCCTCATACTTTTTTACATTTAATTCGTAAGAAAAATTCATAGGAGGACATTATGATTAAAAAGAAAATTGTAACCGATTCAACTTCAGACTTATCAAATGACTATTTGGTTGAAAATGATATCCATGTTGTACCACTTAACTTAACAATTGATGGAAAATCATATGTAGATCAAGTAGATATCACTTCTGAAGCATATATACAAAAAATACAGGATGATGCAGATGTTAAAACAAGTCAACCAGCTATTGGCAAATTCATTGAGATGTATGATGAATTAGGTGCTGATGGTTCTGAAATCATTAGTATTCATATCACTTCAGGATTAAGTGGTACTTATCAAACTGCGCTACAAGCCAGTCAAATTACTGATAGCAATGTAACTGTTATAGACTCTAAATCAATTTCTTTTGGTTTAGGTTATCAAATTCAGCACGTTGTAGATTGGAATAATGAAGGTATTCCAACTGAAAAAATTATTGAAAAATTGAATGAATTGCAAAAAAACATTAAACTTTATGTCGTTATAGGCCAACTTAATCAACTTATTAAGGGTGGACGTATTAGTAAAACAAAAGGTTTAATTGGGAATATGATGAAAATTAAGCCAATCGGTACAATTGTTGATGGAAAACTTGAAATGTTACACAATTCACGTACGCAAAATGCAAGTGTTCAATTTTTAAAGAAAGAAATAAGTCACTTTATAGGTGATAAGAATATAAAATCTATTGGTATTGCTCATGCCAATGTCATCGAATTTGTAGATAAGGTTAAAAAGCAATTTTCTGAAGAATTTAATTTCAATCATTTTGATACTAATGTAACAACACCTGTTATTTCAACACATGCAGGTCAAGGTGCAATTGGTTTAATTGTTTTAAGATCTTAATATAATCTTGATTCATATACGTAGTTACTATTATTAAGAAAATTTACAGTATTTATATTATTTATAAACAATTTGATAGCATATCTCTTAAAATAATGGTAACTTTATGACAAAATAGATATAGGAGGTATATTATGGCTTATGCGACATTAGCTGGCGGTTGTTTCTGGTGTTTAGTTAAACCTTTTACTTCTTATCCAGGTATCGAAAATGTTGTTTCTGGTTATAGTGGTGGCCATTTGGATAATCCTACTTACGAAAGTGTAAGCACGAACCAAACTGGTCATGTAGAAGCAGTACAAATCACATATAACTCTGAAATCACTTCCTTCGAAAATATTTTAGATGTTTATTTCAAAACATTTGACCCAACTGATAATGGTGGCCAATTTTTTGATCGTGGTGAACACTACGAACCGGCCATTTTTTATCACAATGAAGAACAAAAGAAAGCTGCAGAGGCAAAAATACAGCAATTAAATGAACAGGCTATTTTTAATAATCCTGTAATTACACCCATTAAACCTTATAAAAACTTTTATCCTGCTGAATCACAACACCAAGATTATTATAAGAAAAATCCACTGCATTATGAGCAATATCAACGCGGATCAGGACGTAAAGCATTTATAGAAAAACATTGGGGGGAACAAAATGATTAAAAAAAGTAAAGATAGTTTAAATGAAATGGAATACCTAGTCACTCAAGAAAATGGAACAGAACCTCCATTCCAAAATGAGTACTGGAACCATTATGAAAAAGGCATTTATGTCGATAAAATTTCAGGAAAACCTTTATTCACCTCAGAAGAAAAATTTGAATCAGATTGTGGTTGGCCTAGTTTTTCTAAAGCTCTAGATGATGAAGAAGTAGTTGAACTTGTAGACAAAACTTTCGGCATGGTACGTACAGAAGTACGCTCAGAAGATGCAAATAGTCATCTAGGTCATGTATTTAATGATGGACCGAAAGAAAGTGGCGGTTTAAGATATTGTATTAATTCCGCGGCAGTTCAATTTATTCCTTTCGAAAAGCTTGAAGAATTAGGCTATGAAGATTTAATATCACATTTTGAAAAATAAGGAGCGAACAAGATATGTTTAAAAAATTATTCGGCAAAGGTAAAGAAGTCAATAAGGATAGCGTTATTTATGCGCCAATTACAGGGGAATATGTAAAAATCGAAGATATTCCAGATCCAGTTTTCGCACAAAAAATGATGGGCGAAGGTTTTGGAGTAAACCCAACAGAAGGCGAAGTCGTATCACCAATCGACGGAAAAGTAGATAATGTATTTCCTACTAAACATGCTATTGGTTTAAAAGCTGATAATGGTTTAGAATTACTCGTTCATATCGGTTTAGACACAGTTCAATTGGATGGTAAGGGATTTGAAGTTTTAGTCGAAAGTGGAGATGCAGTAAGCGTTGGAGATCCATTATTACGTTTTGACTTAGATTATATTAAAGAAAATGCGAAATCTGTAATATCACCAATCATTATCACAAATTCTGATAATACATCATCTCTTAATATTGAGGATGTAAATTCTATTATTAAAGGCGAAACAAAAATCGTTGATGTGACAATGAACTAATGAAAGATCATTCATTTTATCAATTTGTGCTAACGGCAAGAGGTCGTAAAAATGAAAAAGGTGAATTAGCAGAAGAAATTTTTGATGATTTATCTTTTCCAAGGCAAGAGAAAGATTTTCATAATATATCTGATTATATAGAGACACAAGGTAATTATCCCATTTCAATGGCTGTGTTCGATGATTTATATGAAGAATATACAGAATGGCTAAAATTTTAAATCACTTAATATTTGTGTAAATAGATTCAAATATATTAAAATATTATAGTATCATATAAGTAGCTGGGATTAATCGAATATGGTTCAATCCCAGCTTTTTTATTTTAGCTGAACTTTAACAGTAATTTTTACATATGTAGTAGGAAGTGATTAAATGTCAGATCATAATGACATATATGAGGAAAATAACAACGACAGTAATAACAATAATAATCACCAAAATAAATCTAAATTTTTAAATTTCAAACGCAGTCATTTTATTTTATTAATAATAGTTACTGTGATTATCACAGCACTCATTGCAGTATTTGCAACAATTGGCGTTAGTAATTGGAAAAGCGGATTAAATAGTGATCAACGAACAGAAATGCAAAAGGTCCAAGAAGTTTATAAAACTTTAAATGATGAATACTATAAAGAAACAGATTCCGAAAAATTATCTGAAGCTGCTATTAATGGAATGGTAAAAGAATTAGATGACCCGTATTCTGATTATATGACTAAAAAAGAAACAAAATCTTTTAATGAAGATGTTTCTGGAGACTTTGTAGGCATCGGCGCAGAAATGCAAAAGAAAGGTAATAAAATTGAAATTACAAGTCCAATGAAAGATTCACCAGCTGAAAAAGCAGGTATACAACCTAAAGATGTTGTGACTAAAGTTGATGGTAAATCTATTAAAGGGCAACCATTGGAAGCCATCGTAAAAAAAGTACGTGGCAAAAAAGGAACGAATGTTACTCTAACAATTGAAAGAGCTAATCAAGCCCATGATATTACAATTAAGCGTGATAAAATACACGTGAAAAGCGTTGAATATGAAAAACAAAATGACATTGGCGTTTTTACTATCAACAAATTCCAAGATAGTACTGCAGGTGAATTAAAATCTGCGATTATCAAAGCACATAAAGACGGCGTGCGCAAAATTGTTTTAGACTTAAGAAATAACCCAGGTGGTTTATTAGATGAAGCAATTAAAATGGCTAATATTTTTATTGATAAAGGTGAAACTGTCGTACAACTTCAAAAAGGCGATCACAAAGAAGAAATAACAGCTTCTAATGACGCGTTAAAAGAAGCAAAAGACATGGAAGTATCAATTCTTGTTAATAAAGGTTCTGCAAGTGCTTCCGAAGTGTTTACAGGCGCTATGAAAGACTATGACAAAGCCAAGGTTTATGGTTCTAAAACATTTGGTAAAGGTGTTGTTCAAACAACAAATGAATTCGATGACGGATCATTATTAAAATTTACCAATATGAAATGGCTAACACCAAATTCACACTACATTCATGGCAAGGGAATTAAGCCAGATGTGAAAATTAGTGAACCAGAATATCAAACTTTAAATGTTATACCTAATGATAAAACATATGAGTTAGGGGATAGCGATAAAAATGTTAAAACAATGAAGGTAGGATTATCTGCATTGGGCCATAAAGTAAATAATAACTCTAATGAATTTGATAATGCTTTGCAAACTGCTATTGAATCATTCCAAAAAGAAAATAATTTGGAAGTAAATGGCACATTCGACAAAAAAACAAATGAAAAGTTCACTCAAGCGCTTGTCAACAAAGCCAATAAAGAAGACACTGTTTTACAAAAACTTCTTAAAAAATTAAATTAACTATAGTGAGGTACTATTTCTATGATTAGAATTGCCAACAAAAATGATTTATCAAGTGTGCTAAAAATTGTAAAAGAAGCTAAAGCAATCATGAAACAAGATAATAATAATCAGTGGGATGAACAATATCCTTTGGAACAGCAGTTTAAAGATGATATACAAAAAGGAACACTTTATGTACTAGAAGAAAATTCTATAATTTATGCTTTTATAGTTGTCGACCAACAACAATCAGAGTGGTATGATGAATTAGAATGGCCAATTGACAGAAGTGATGCATATGTAATCCACAGACTTGCTGGATCAGCAACTTATAAAGGGGCTGCTACTCAGTTGTTTAACTTTGCGGTTAAACTTGCACTCGACCATGATATTCACGTTTTGGTGACAGATACATTTGCATTAAACAAGCGTGCACAAGTTCTGTTTAATAAATTTGGTTTTAAAAAAGTAGGCGAGGCAGAAATTGATTATCCTCCTTTTAATAAAGGAGAACCCTTTTATGCCTATTATAAAAAATTAGAAGAATAGAGGTTATAATATGACTAAAATCGCATTTACTGGGGGAGGCACTGTTGGACATGTCTCAGTCAATTTAAGTTTAATACCCACTGCCTTAGAAGAAGGTTATGAAGCCTTTTACATTGGTTCAAAAAAAGGGATTGAACGCGAGATGATTGAATCTCAATTACCTGAAATCAAATATTATTCAATTTCTAGTGGTAAATTAAGACGTTATATTTCTTGGGATAATATAAAAGACGTATTCAAAGTACTAAAAGGTATATTAGATGCGAGAAAAGTATTAAAGAAAGAAAAACCTGATTTATTATTTTCAAAAGGTGGTTTTGTATCGGTCCCAGTAGTTATGGCTGCAAAATCTTTAAAAATTCCTACAATAATTCATGAATCAGATTTAACTCCTGGCTTAGCTAACAAGATTTCACTCAAATTTGCTAAGAAAATCTATACTACTTTTGAAGATACATTACAGTATCTTCCTAAAGATAAAGCAGATTTCGTTGGTGCAACAGTACGTGAAGATTTGAAAACTGGTGATAAAAACCGAGGTTATCAACTTACTAAATTTA
The DNA here is from genome assembly GCF_000294465.1 of Staphylococcus sp. OJ82. NCBI lineage: Bacteria > Bacillati > Bacillota > Bacilli > Caryophanales > Staphylococcaceae > Staphylococcus > Staphylococcus sp. OJ82. The sequence goes on from NZ_ALPU01000010.1 coordinate 164,524, forward strand.
CTAAGAATAAAAAAGTATTGCTCGTTATGGGAGGCAGTCTAGGTAGTAAAAAATTAAATGAAATCATACGACAAAATTTAGATGCACTTAATGAAAACTATCAAGTTGTACATTTAACTGGTAAAGGATTGTTAGAAAAACAATATTCAAATAAAGAGGAGTATACTCAATTTGAATTTGTGAAAGATGATTTAACAGACTTATTAGCAATTACTGATACAGTTATTAGTCGTGCTGGCTCAAATGCGATTTATGAATTTTTAGCACTTAGAATTCCTATGCTATTAATTCCACTTGGTTTAGATCAGTCTCGTGGTGATCAAATTGATAACGCTAAGAATTTTGAATCTAAAGGTTTTGGTAAAACATTACCAGAAGATACGTTAACTGAAACACAATTAATAACACAGCTCAGTGAAATTGAAGCTAACCGTGAATCAATAGTTAAACAAATGCAAACATATAAAGAAAGCTATACGCGTCAAGATTTATTCAACAAAATTATTAATGACGCACTAAACTAATGGGAGGTCATATGCAATGAGTCGATGGAAACGAATATCATTACTAATCATTTTCACTTTAATATTTGGCATCATTGCATTTTTTCATGAATCTAGATTAGGAAAATGGATTGATAATGAAGTATATGAATTTATCTATTCTTCTGAAAGTTTTATTACGACTACTTTCTTCTTAGGCGTTACTAAGATTGGTGAAGTATGGGCGATGGTCTGTTTATCACTATTATTAATTGCTTATTTAATGCTAAAACGATTAAATATTGAAGCTTTATTTTTTGCTATTGCAATGAGTTTATCTGGCACTTTAAACCCTTTGCTAAAAAACCTCTTTGATAGAGAACGTCCAACATTGCTAAGACTCATCGATATTTCTGGGTTTAGTTTCCCAAGTGGTCATGCTATGGGCTCCGCCACATTCTTTGGTAGTACAATGTATATCGCTAATAGAGTACTACAAGGTAAATCTAGAGCATTTATGATAGGATTATCTGCATTATTTATCATCCTAATATCATCATCTCGTGTATACCTTGGTGTACACTATCCAACTGATATCATTGCTGGTGTAATTGGTGGCGCGTTCTGTGTCGTACTACCAACGCTTATTTTAAGACATAAACTACAAGTCTAGTGTTTATTGATAGTTATTAACAATAAGACAGGGAATGAGACAGAAATCTATCGTTTCTAACAAGTTTCTTGTCGTCGCACCCCACAGCACAGCTGACTAAAAAATGAAATACAAGAGCTGAAGCGCTTGTATAATAACTACTTGTCTTCATAAACGAAGTAGTAGTACTTTAAAAGCTTGCTATAAGCATACTTTCAAATTAGTCAGCCACTGTCAATATAATGATTGAGGCTGAGACATGTATTTATGCCCGATTCTATAAATAGCTGCCGAAAAGTTAGTGACTTTTCGGCAGCTATTTATTTATGATTCTGTAAAGATCTTGTCTTAATTTAATCGCAAAAAACAAGCCAAACGTCAATATTAACGTTTGGCTTGCCTAAATTCTTAGCAACTCGATATATAACTTAACTTGTTGCTTTTGTGTCAAAATTTATTATAAAAACCGATTTTACAAAGTAAAACCGGTCTTTATATTCACGTTGTCTCGCAACGTTAGTCTTTTACGGGCATATAAAAGGGGATATTTCTGAAAATGATCAATCCAATAAGATCGAAATTCGTGTGGGGGGGAATGTCTTAAGTTTGGAATTGATAATCATTTTCAATTACATTATACAACACTGAGAATTATTGTCAATTAGAATTGGGTATTTTTTATAATTTCTTATATATCAAAATTCAATATCCTTTAAAAGGTTAACATAGCGCTATATTATATGATTTATTAGTTTGAATATTTCTCGTATAAAAGCAACAAATATTATACAATTATTAGTAATAACTTCCTACATGATGTATTTTCATTTAAAATATAATTTGAGGTGCAACTTATGACAAAAATATTAATAGTAGAAGATGAACAAAATCTTGCTCGCTTTATAGAACTTGAACTTGAACACGAAGATTACACTGTAGATATAGAATACGATGGACGTCCTGGTTTAGAAAAAGCATTATCCAATAATTACGACCTTATACTCTTGGATTTGATGCTACCAAATATCAATGGCTTAGAAATTTGCCGTCAAATTCGTCAAAAACAAACAACACCAATTATTATTATTACTGCAAAAAGTGATACATATGATAAAGTCGCAGGTTTAGATTATGGCGCTGACGATTATATTGTTAAACCATTTGATATAGAAGAATTACTAGCTAGAATACGTGCTATGCTTCGTAGACAGCCACAAAAGAATGTCATCGATATCAAAGGTATCATTATAGACAAGGATGCTTTTAAGGTCACTGTAGAGGGGGAATCATTAGATTTAACGAAAACAGAATATGATTTATTATATTTACTTGCTGTTAATAAAAATCATGTTTTACAAAGAGAACAAATTATTACTGATGTCTGGGGATATGATACTGAAGTTGAAACGAACGTTGTAGATGTTTATATTCGTTATTTAAGAAACAAACTCAAACCCTATGGTAAAGATAAATACATCGAAACAGTTCGTGGCGTCGGCTATGTGGTTAGACAATGAAGCAAAGAAAATTAAAAACAAAATGGATGATGATAACAACAACAATAACGTTTTCAACGATATTTATTTTTAGTTTAATTATTATATTCTTCTTGAGTAATAGTTTACGCCACAATGAATTTACTGAGGCAGAACGTAGTTCGTCAGATATTGTAAATCTTTTTGAAACTAAACAAATTGAAGATATAACACCCTTAGATTTAAATGCTTCTTTAGGCAACTTTCAGAAAGTGATACTATACAATGACCACGGCAACAAATTAATGGAAACTTCAAATGATAATACGATAGGCTACACGCCCAATTTTGCGACTAAAGATGCAAATCAAGCGTCCATTAAAAATCACCATAATACAGAATACTTGACTATAACGCAACGTATCGATTCTCAAAGTTTCAAAGGATATAGTGTCATTGTCCATTCATTAGAAGACTATAATACACTCGTAAACTCTTTATATTTTATTGCGCTTATTTTCGGCATCATTGCAACGTTTATCACTGCCATTGTTAGTTACTTTTTCTCATCACAAATTACAAAGCCATTAATATTGATGTCTAACAAAATGCAACAAATACGTAGAGATGGTTTCCAAGAAAAAGTAGAATTAAATACAAACTATGAAGAAACAGATAATTTAATCGTTACGTTTAACGAAATGATGTTCCAATTGGAAGAATCTTTTAATCAACAAAGACAATTCGTGGAAGACGCTTCTCACGAATTACGTACGCCATTGCAAATTATCCAAGGTCATTTAAATTTAATTCAACGTTGGGGAAAAAAAGATGCAGCAATACTCGAAGAATCTTTAGACATTTCCCTAGAAGAAATGATGAGGATTACAAAATTAGTAGAAGAACTTCTCTTACTCACAAAAGATAATAATAATAGTCGTGATGGAGAAATCGAAAATGTAGATATCAATCAGGAAATTACTTCTCGCATAAAATCATTAAAACAATTACATCAGGACTATAAATTTGAATTTGAAGCTTTTCCTAAACCACTTAATATTAAAATTAATCGTTATCAATTAGAGCAAATACTAATTATTTTCATTGATAACGCTATGAAATATGATCAACATAACAAACATATTCATATTCAAACCAATCTGAGAAATAAACAAATTTCTATTGAGATAACAGACCATGGTGTTGGTATTCCTAAAGAAGACATCGAATTTATCTTTGACCGTTTTTATAGAGTCGATAAATCACGATCTCGTAAATTAGGTGGAAATGGACTTGGTCTATCTATTGCTAAAAAAATAATTGAATTGAATCATGGCACCATTCAAGTTGAAAGTGAAATAGGTAAATATACAACTTTTAAAATCACTTTTTAACACGTAAAATCTAGCATTTAAAAACTTTAAATTTAGCAAAACCTACGTTACATTATTATATATATTACAAAAGTAACAGAATCTATTTCATTTAGGTTCTGTTTTTTCATATAAGTAGGCTATTGGTACTTTAATTTGCGCTTGTTTAATGCTATTATTGATTTGTAAGCGTTTCAACTATTTTGTGGAGGGTGTAATATGAGCAACGAAAGACAGGTTTCCGAGGCACCTGTAAATTTCGGGGCAAATCTTGGATATGTTTTAGATTTATATGACGTATATCTAAATGATCCGACTTCAGTCCCAGAAGATTTGCAAGTCCTATTTAGTACAATTAAAAACGGTGAAGCTAACATCGTAACAAATAAGGAAGGTCAAAGTAATGTGACTAAAGGTGATAGCACAATCAAACGTGTTATGCGCTTAATAGATAATATCCGCCAATATGGGCATTTATCAGCAGATATTTATCCAGTCAATAGACCTGTAAGAGAAAATGTTCCAAAGTTAAACTTTGAAGATTTTAATTTAGACAAAGAAACACTTGAATCTATTTCTGCAGGTATTGTATCAGAGCATTTCAAAGATATTTATGACAATGCTTATGAAGCTATTGTACGTATGGAAAAACGTTACAAAGGACCAATCGCCTTTGAGTACACGCATATCAACAATAATAGAGAACGTGTATGGTTAAAACGCAGAATTGAAACACCGTACAAAGCAACTTTAAATGACAATCAAAAAATCGAACTTTTTAAAAATTTAGCACATGTTGAAGGTTTTGAAAAATATCTACACAAAAACTTTGTAGGCGCAAAGCGTTTTTCAATTGAAGGTGTAGACACATTAGTCCCAATGTTACAGCAAACTTTAAAACTTGCGAGTGACGAGGGTATTCAAAACATTCAAATTGGTATGGCTCACCGTGGGAGATTAAACGTACTCACACATGTTTTAGAAAAGCCATATGAAATGATGATTTCTGAATTTATGCACACAGATCCAATGAAGTTTTTACCAGAAGACGGAAGCTTAAAATTAACTTCTGGATGGTCTGGCGATGTTAAATATCACCTTGGTGGAGTGAAAACAACGCGTTCATATGGTAGTGAACAACGTATTTCATTAGCTAATAACCCAAGTCATTTAGAAATCGTAGCGCCTGTTGTTTTAGGTAAAACACGTGCAACACAAGACTATACAGATAAACCTGGTGCAGTAACAACTGAATTCGAAAAATCAATGCCAATATTAATTCATGGTGATGCAGCTTATCCTGGTCAAGGTATCAATTTTGAAGCAATGAACTTAGGTAGTCTTGATGGTTATTCTACTGGCGGTACACTCCACGTTATTACAAATAACCGTATCGGCTTTACAACAGAACCTGAAGAAGGTCGTTCTACAACATATTCTTCAGATGTTGCAAAAGGATATGATGTGCCAATTATGCATGTTAATGCAGACAACGTTGAAGCAACAATTGAAGCAATTGAAATTGCTATGGCTTTCAGAAAAGAATTCCATAAAGATGTTGTTATTGACTTAGTTGGTTACCGTCGATATGGTCATAATGAAATGGATGAACCATCAATCACAAACCCACTACAATATCATGAAATACGTAAGCATGACTCCGTTGAACTTTTATACGGAAGACAACTCGTTGATGAGAATATTATTACAGAAGATCAAATGAATAATATTATGGATGAAGTACAAAAATCATTACGAGCAGCTCATGACAAAATCGATAAAAATGATAAAATGGATAATCCAAATATGCAAAAACCAGACGATTTGGCAGAGCCAATTCAAAGTCAAGATACAGAATTAAGTTTTGAACATCTAAAAGAAATTAATGATGCGATGCTTACGTATCCTTCAAATTTCAATGTATTGAAGAAACTTAATAAAGTATTAGAGAAACGTAGAGAGCCGTTTGAAAAAGAAGATGGATTAGTTGACTGGGCTCAAGCAGAACAATTAGCTTTTGCGACGATCACTCAAAACGGCAATCCAATACGCTTAACAGGTCAAGATAGTGAACGTGGTACTTTCAGTCATCGTCACGCAGTATTACATGACCCAGAGACTGGTGAGAAGTATACACCGTTACATCATGTGCCTGATCAAAAAGCGACGTTTGAAGTGAGGAATTCACCATTATCAGAAGCTGCGGTAGTTGGCTTTGAATATGGTTATAACGTTCAAAATAAATCATGTATGACAATTTGGGAAGCGCAATATGGTGATTTTTCAAATATGTCTCAAATGATTTTTGATAACTTCTTATTTAGTTCAAGAGCTAAATGGGGCGAACGTTCTGCTTTAACATTATTGTTACCTCATTCATTTGAAGGACAAGGACCAGAACATTCATCTGCACGTTTAGAAAGATTCTTGCAACTTGCAGGAGAAAATAATGCGACAATCGTTAATTTATCTAGTTCAAGTAATTATTTCCATTTATTACGTGCCCAAGCTGCTACATTAGGTACAGAATCTATGAGACCTTTAGTAGTAATGTCACCGAAAAGCTTATTACGTAATAAAACTGTAGCAGATCCTATTAGTAAATTTACTACGGGCAAATTTGAAGCGATTTTACCAGAAGAACATCAAAAAGACGCTGTAAGAAAAGTTATTTTAGCTTCAGGAAAAATGTTTATTGATTTAAAAGAGTATTTGGCTAAAAATCCAAATGATTCTATATTAGTTGTTGCAGTTGAAAGACTTTACCCATTCCCTGTAACAGAAATCGAAGCATTATTAAATGAATTGCCGAATTTAGAAAACGTAGCTTGGGTACAAGAAGAACCTAAGAACCAAGGTGCATGGTCATTTGTTTATCCATATCTAAAAGAATTAACTACAGATAAATACGATTTAAGTTATCATGGTCGTATACAACGTTCGGCACCAGCTGAAGGTGATGGTGAAATTCACAAACTCGTTCAAAATATGATACTCGAACAAAGTACAAAAATTAACTAGGGGGAAGTCAAGCATGCCAGAGGTAAAAGTTCCAGAATTAGCAGAATCCATAACAGAAGGTACCATTGCAGAATGGTTAAAACAAGTAGGCGATAACGTAGATAAAGGTGAAGCTATCGTTGAACTAGAAACAGATAAAGTAAACGTTGAAGTTGTTTCAGAAGAAGCAGGTGTTCTTCAAGAATTACTTGCAAACGAAGGCGATACAGTTGAAGTAGGCCAATCTATCGCTGTCGTTGGAGAAGGTAGCGGAAACAACGCTTCAGAAGCACCAGCTAAACAAGATGATGCTAAAGACGATTCATCATCAGAAAAAGCTCAACCACAACAATCTGAAACACAAAATGATAAATCAGAAGAAAAAGATCAAGACAATGGGCAACGTGTTAATGCAACACCGTCAGCACGTAAATATGCTCGTGAAAAAGGTATCGACTTATCTGAAGTAGCAGCGCAATCAAATGATGTTGTAAGAAAAGAACATGTTGATCAAAGTCAAAATCAAGCAAGCTCAAAACAAGAAGCACCAGCCGCTAAAGAAGAAGCGAAAAAACCAGCACAACAAAATCCATCAAAACCAGTAGTGAGAGAAAAAATGTCTCGTCGTAAGAAAACAGCTGCTAAGAAATTATTAGAAGTTTCTAATAATACAGCTATGTTAACTACGTTTAACGAAATTGATATGACTAACGTAATGAATTTACGTAAACGTAAAAAAGAACAATTCATTAAAGACCATGATGGTACTAAACTCGGCTTCATGTCATTCTTTACAAAAGCAGCTGTTGCAGCGCTGAAAAAATTCCCAGGTGTGAATGCTGAGATAGACGGCGACGATATGATTACTAAACAATTCTATGATATCGGTGTGGCAGTATCTACTGACGATGGTTTACTTGTTCCTTTCGTTAGAGATTGTGACAAGAAAAACTTTGCTGAAATCGAAGAAGAAATTGGTAATTTAGCTAAAAAAGCACGCGATAAAAAACTCGGCCTAGACGATATGGTAAATGGTTCATTCACAATTACTAATGGCGGTATCTTTGGTTCAATGATGTCTACACCAATCATCAATGGTAGCCAAGCTGCTATTTTAGGTATGCACTCAATTATTACACGTCCAATTGCTGTCGATGCAGATACAATTGAAAACCGTCCAATGATGTACATTGCATTAAGCTATGATCACAGAATCATTGATGGTAAAGAAGCAGTAGGATTCTTAAAAATGATTAAAGATTTAATTGAAAACCCTGAAGATTTATTATTAGAATCTTAATCCACAACACAAAATAGTTTATTAATCCCAATACAACGGCGCTAAGCGTCGTTGTATTTTTTGTTTTTAAAATTTTAATTACTCTAAAATCCAAATAAGGGCGTGAACATGAAATCAAAATTCGACTTCGTATTCACGCCCCCAAAACTAATCCAAAAGCAAATACGATAATTAATAATATCAAGTCACACGTTAAACACATATAACCGGAAACCTTTGAGCGTTGTCTTAGAAGAAAAATACTAAAACTAATTATGGCAACGTTTAAAATCAACAATGCTATTAAGTTTAACCATGAATTTAATAAAAATAGATAGTATTAGAAAACCGAGTTATGTCTTTGACTATGCTTAACAGATACATGGAATTATAAAAATATGCTCATTTAAAAGGACATATACAACAACAATAACTAAAAAGGTATATTTGATCACAAAATAAGACATCAACTCAAAATTGCACTTAAATTACAATGTGAGCGATTAGTATGCAGTTACTTATATTTTTATTACAACCTGAAAACAGTTAAATATTTCTGCAAAGAAATTAATAATGCACAATCATATTAAATCGAACTGATGAATTATTTTCATTTGAGTAAAAATGGAAGATATTAGCGTTAAATTTAATAGATTCATCTTTGTGAACCGTATAGTTGTCTCCATCCAATTTAAGCGTTAGTGTACCTTCATAAACCGTTATGTACTCTATAGAACCAGAACCATGCGGCGAATCTTTCATAAGACCATCAGGCTCTATAATAACCATATGACTTTCAAACTTTTTCTCAATATCAAACTTAAAAAATGGATATACTTTATATTTATTATCTTCTGAAGTTAATGGCTTCAACTCATTCGCAAATATCTTTCTAATATTTTCAATATTTTCTTGTGTAAGTTCAGAGAATGAAACTTTTAAACCGTTGGCAATTTTCCATAATGTTGTAATCGATGGAATAGATTCTTTACGTTCAATTTGTCCAAGCATCGTTTTACTTACTTCAGTCAAAGTGGATAAATATTCTAATGAATAACCATTTTGTTTTCTATACAACTTAAGGTTTTCAGCAATAATATCATTAATTTCTTTCATAGATTTTCCCGCCTTTATTTTTATAATCTAACGTAAGGAAACTTCATTTTAAATCATAAAACGTTATAACGTCATTATACACGTTATAACGTTTCATTAAAGAGGGGAGGTAGTAAAGACATTGTATAAAAACTATAAACCTTATGATAGCAGTGTTAGTGTGACTATTTATTAATTTAAATATTCTGGGTTTTAAACACGTAAAACAGCAGATTTCATGTTTGAAATCTATAGTAGTTACGATATTTCTATTTATTCTTATGATCACAGTTCATTATTCTATTTCAATAACTAGCTTATTATATTTTACTTTTGATTATTCAAATAATGATTACTAACCGTTACACATTGCTAGAGTATAAACTTAATTTTTGTATCTTTAAAAGCATAGATGCATTTTTATCATATTAAGTACTTTTTTTAATCGGTCTTTCCATTAAAAAAGCCATCACTATAGACTCACTAGCTGAGACAATTTTAAAGTAATGGCATTTCTCTACTATATAGGCATTTAATTTTTGGCGTGTTTTTGGTAATAATCACGTGGGCTGCATCCATAAGACGTTTTGAATTTTCGATAAAAGTTAGAATAATCGCTAAAACCACATAGGTTGGCAACTTGTTGTGGACTTTCTCCATTTTTCAACATACGTTGCGCATTTTGTAATCGTTTCTGTAATAAATAACGATAAGGTGGGTAACCTACAAGGCGAGTAAAATGTTGAGTAATTTTATAGCGACTAACATAGAATTTCTTTTCCAGATCTTCTAATGAAATAGGATCTGCATAATGTAACTCCATGTAATCTAATACTTGTCTTACTAACTCCGATTCCGGATCATCTAGCACTGATACCTGTTCATTAGCAATAGACACTCTATTTAAAAGTATAAAAAATTGAGTGAGCAATGCTTCTTCTGCTAATTTCTTCCCGAATTTCTGACTATTTTGTTCATTAATTAAACCCTGAAGCAAATAATATAGTTCTCTTTTTTGTGATTCAGACAATTGTAGTAAATTTTTAAAGTTTGGTGATTTTGTGTCAAAGCATGCACTTAAATCACATTTATCTGTAGACAAATATTCTAATAAATGTGCATCAAACCTTAATCCAATACGTTCGGCATGCCCATCCATTTGTTCATTTAATTGATGAAACTCATATGGCGTAATGAGCAATAAAGAACCTACGTCTAGCTGATATTTTCTACCTTCAATGGTATATAGCATATTACCTGATAGTGAGAAAAATATTTCATAATGGTCGTGATAATGTAATTCATTGCCAAAGTGACCATCACTTATCCTGTGCCATGCTGCATACTCTCCATCAAAAGGTAGCGAGATAGAATCAAATTTAAACTTAATATCCCCATTATCTTTCATTAAATTACCTCCCACTCAAAAAACAATCTTTTTCCCTTTATTTACAATGTTGTTAATTTTCACTCAATATATAATTAAATTATAACACTAAAGCAATATTAAATTGAAAGGATGATTTATATGACTGAACCACAAATTGGAGTTCAAATGATGATGCTTAAAGATAAGGTAGCTGAAGATGGAATATACAACGTTTTAAATAAAGTAAATGAGCTTGGCTACCATGCTGTTGAAGTATCTCAAATAGAAATGACAGAACAGAACATTACTGAAATGCAACGTGCAATTAAAGATTTTGGCATGAATATCGCAGCAATGTCTTGCGGGGTTGAAGATATTTCTGAAGAACAAAAATACCCAGGTGATACATTACAAAATGATTTTGATAAAATTGTAGCAGATTGTAAAGCTGTAGATTGTACAATTTTACGTATTGGCATGCTTCCTATGAATTATATGGGTTCTAAAGAAAGTGCTCTTAAATTTGCCGAAATCTGTGAGGAATATGCTAAACGCTTAAAAGAACATGGCATCGATCTTTACTATCATGCGCATAACATAGAATTCGTTCGTTATAATGGAGAGCTCATGTTAGATTTAATGCGTGATAATACTGAACATTTAGGCTTTGAGTTAGATATACATTGGATTTGGCGCGCTGGTATAGACCCAGCTAAATTCATACCAACATACGCAAACCGTATTCGTGCCATTCACTTAAAAGATTACCGCATTGGAGAAATTGACTGGAACCAATACCCTGGAGAAGGCGTTGAGAAGGTATATTATATGCTACATATGATTACACAATTTGCTGAACTTGGTGAAGGTACTTTACCTTTACGAGATATCATAGAAGCTGGCCTTGAAAGTGGCAGTGAATATTTCTTTGTTGAGCAAGATGAATTGTACGGTGCCGATCCATATGATTGCTTAATCACAAGTCGTGACTACTTAATTGATTTAGGTTATAAAACATGGCTCTAATTTAAATTAATCGTCTATTTACAACTTGATAGGTGCTTTTTAAAGTAAAATTATGTAAGCGATTTCAATTAATTATTTTATAAAAGTTAAGTCATATTTATTAAAAATGGAGGTATTTTTATAATGAAAAATATCGCAATATCAGGATTTTCTGATGAAATATCATCAGAATTAGATACCCAGTTAAAAACTGTCAGTGAATTAGGTATGCGCTATATCTCACTGCGCGGTGTTGATGGTGAAAATATTAGCAAATACTCAGTTGAAAGCATACAAAAAGATGTCTTACCAAGGTTGGAAAAATGGAACATTGGTGTTTCATCCATTGGATCTCCAATCGGTAAAATTTATATTAATGATGATGCCGCTTTTGAAGCACAATTAGAAACATTAAATACATTATGTCAAATATCAAATGCTTTAGATTGTAAATACATTAGAATATTTAGTTTTTATATACCAAAAGAAGATAATTTTGATGATTATGAAAAAGAAGTCATTGCTAAATTAAAGCAATTTGCCAAAATTGCTGAACAATATAATGTGATATTACTTCATGAAAATGAAAAAGATATCTTTGGGGATATTGCTCGACGTTGCAATGTTATTTTAAATGAAGTCGGTTCAGAACATTTTAAGGCAATCTTTGATTTCGCAAATTTTGTTCAATGTGACGAGGATCCACAAGCATGTTATAAATTATTGACTCCACATATTGAATATATTCATATTAAAGATGCTGTTTATGAAGATAGCGTCAATGTCTTATGTGGCACGGGTGATGGTCAAATTGAATCGATACTTAAACAAGCAATCGACCGCGGCTACGAAGGTTTTTTAACACTAGAACCTCATCTCGTTGTGTTTGATTCACTTAAAGATTTAGAACTTGAACATTCCACAGAGACAATCCAAAACACAGTAGCTAAAGATGGTGCTGAAGGATATAAAATGCAATATGAAGCTTTACTTAAAATACTATCTAATATTGAACAAGAGGAGAATGCATAATGGAAAAAGTTCGTTTAGGAATTATTGGTTTAGGTGCACAAGGTGGCACTTATGCAGGTTTTATTCATAGCGGAGAAGTAGATAAACTAGAAATCGGTGCAATATGTGACATTGATCCAGAGAAAAAAGCGTTAAGTGCTGAAAAGTATCCTGATGTACCTTTCTACGACAACTATATTGATATGTTAGAAAGTGGTGATGTAGATGCAGTCGTTACGACAGTGCCTCATTACCTCCATACAGAAATAGGCAAAGAAGCATTGTCTAGAGATATTCACGCACTTTTAGAAAAACCTGCAGATATCTATGCTGAAAAAGTTAAAGAAATTAGTGATTTAGCAGCTTCTAAACCTGAATTAACATTTGGTATTTTCTTTAATCAAAGAACTAACCCTTTATATCAAAAAGTTAAAGCATTAATTGATGATGGTGAAATTGGTCAAATTCGTCGTACAAATTGGATTATCACTACATGGTGGCGTCCACAAGCATATTATGATCAAAGTTCTTGGAGAGCAACTTGGGATGGAGAAGGTGGTGGTGTTTTAGTAAACCAAGCGCCACACCAAATCGATCTACTCCAGTGGTTATGTGGCTTACCTGAAAAAGTATTTTCAAATGTCAAATATGGTTACCAAAGAGAATTAAACGTCGATGATGATGTAACAACTATATTAGATTATGGCAACGGAGCAACAGGTGTATTCATTACATGTACACATGACATTATCGGAACAGACCGTTTAGAAATCACTGGCGATAAAGGTAAAATATTAGTAGAAGATAGTAAAAAAATTACACTGACTCGCCTAAAAGATTCTGAAACAGATATGAATCGTAATATGTCGTGGGAAGATGCTGCCAAAATTTTCACTGGTAATGGTTTTGACGATATCTATGATCAAGAAACATTTGAATTTGAAAGTGTGTGGGGTCAACAACACATCAGCGTATTAGAAAACTTTGCAGCTAATATTATCGATGATACACCATTGATTGCTCCAGGCAGTGACGGTATTAATGGTGTTAACTTCGTAAATGCCATTTATCTTTCAAGTTGGTTAAGCAAAGAGGTATCACTACCAGTAGATCCAACAGAATTTAAAAATGCATTACAAGAAAAAATTCAATTAGAACAATAAATTAACTCATAAAAGCATAAATAAACGGAGATGGTCATATGCTTAAAATTGGAATTGTTGGACTAGGTGATATCGCTCAAGTACATATTCAAGCGATTGATGATAATCCAGAAGCTCAATTAGTAGCAGTTTGTGATGAAAATGAATTATTTAAAAATAAAGTGCCTCATGCTCATTTTTATAAAGATTTAAATGAAATGTTAGACGCAGAGGTGTTAGATTGTGTTCATATTTGTTTACCTCACTATTTACACTTATCAGCGACAACGACTTGTGTCGAAAAAGGCGTTCATGTGCTTCAAGAAAAACCACTCGCAATTAATGCCAAAGAAGGACTTGAATTAGTGAAATTAGAACGTAAATACCCAGAAATAAAAATTGGTATTTGCTTTCAGAATCGCTATAACGACACCTTTCAAACACTACAACAAATCGTCGAAAGTGGTAAACATGGCAACATCATTGGCGTAAAAGGTCTCGTAACTTGGTTTAGACCTGAAGCTTATTATACAGAGAAACCTTGGCGCGGTAATATGGACACTGCTGGTGGTGGCGTGTTAATCAATCAAGCCATTCACACACTTGATTTAATGCAATTACTTTGCGGCAAAATCTCGTCTATTAAAGGCAATGTCTCACAACTATTAGATTACGATATTGAAGTAGAGGATACCGCAGCAGCACATATAGAATTTGAAAATAAAGCAAATGGCATGTTTTTCGCTACAAATGCCAATATTGGAAATTCTAGTGTTGAGCTTCAAGTCATCTTTGAAAATGAAAAATTCACAATTAAGGATAATATTCTGACACGCGTAAATGAAGACGGTTATAAAATACAAGTTATAGAAGATGCTAAAGCACCTAAAACAAAATCTTATTATGGACCAAGTCATGGTAAACTGATTAATCAATTTTATGACTGCATACATTACGATACGCAAAATTATGTACATGCTGATGATGCACTCGCATCCATAGCTATGATAGATGCAATTCAAATGTCTTCTGAATCAAATCATACCGTAACATTTGCCAGTGATTAAATTTTCACTACCTTAAAGATCTATTCAGCGCAAGGGACATAAATACAACATGTTATTTTTATAAATGTAAATAATATATTTCACTGTAGTGATCTGTATTAACTCAGCAATGTGGGAGCAGGGTAAGAAACCAAAATTTGATTTCTTACCTTGCTCCTTTTTATTCGAACATTTTTGATTTTAAAAGTACATGTTTGCTTGGAATATAGAATGATTGTTTTTTTATTTAAGCTTCATTACAATAAATATATAATAATATATCTTAATGAACGAAGGTGCCTTTTATGAACAATAATAGCAAAATTACATTAGATCTTGCTGTAACTTTAGATGGATTTATAGAAGGGGCCAATGGTGAAATTGATTGGTGCATCATGGATCCAGAAATGAATTTCAATGCATTTTTAAACCAAATAGACGCTATTATTTATGGTAGAAAAAGCTATGACTTATGGGGAACGTTCCAACCGCACGCAGATGACAATATCAATGGAGACCAGTTGATGTGGGACAATATTCATAGCAAAAGGAAATATGTATTTACACGTCAACATATTCCGATCAAACAACAACTGAATTCATTAATAATCCTGAAATTATCAAGGCAGTAGAACAAATCAAATTAGCCCATACAAAGGACATCTGGTTATATGGTGAGTCTAGTATTATCACCCCATTTATAGATAACAATTTAATTGATGAGTATCGTTTATCTATTCACCCTGTAGTGTTAGGTTCTGGAAAACCATTATTTGAAAATATGAGTCAGAGATTGAATTTGTCATTGCTAAAAACACATACTTATCAAAGTGGTGTCGTACAGCTCATTTATGGCAAAGGTAAATAATAAACTTTTATAGAAAAAGGAATGATTTTCAGTGCACATAGCGATTGAAGCTAAAAACGTATCAAAAATGCTTAACCAAAATCTAATCATTAATGATTTGTCTTTTAAAATCCCCAAAAATTCCATAACTTTAGTAAAAGGAATAAATGGAGTGGGTAAAAGCTTAACATTAAAACTTATTTCCAAATTACAGTTACCAAGTAACGGCAATATTTATACTGATTCTAAAATTAGCTATGCCCCGGATACATTTCCTAAAAACATTAAAGTAACAGTAAAACAATTTTTATTATTCATAATTAACTCAAATAATCAAATTAATAAAAAACAAGTACATACTATACTGCAAAAGTATTTGGATTTATTTTATTTAACTGAATTTCAAGATTTGAAGTTGCATCGTTTATCTAAAGGAACATTACAAAAAGTTAATATTATACAATGTCTATTAGCGGATGCTGACATTTTAATTTTCGACGAACCATTTTCAGGTCTAGATAATAAATCAGAAAAACGATTTATAAATCATTTAAAACAATTAGTTAAAACGAAAACAATTATTTTAACAGCGCATGATTACAATTTTGAAAATACTGTAGTCACTCATATACTCAATTTAGATGATTACACATTTAAATCCATCTCTAAGCAAGATACGCAGAAATTAATTATCGTGCAAAGCCATAAACAAAATCACAACAACTTAATTATGGCAAATAATGAAGATTCTATAGTTTCTACAATAAAAATTAGCGACAATAAGTTAGCGATACAAGTATATAAATCAAAATCTAACTTAGTTATACAAAATTTAATAAATTATAATTATGAAATTATAGAAGTAAAGGACTTATAATATGCTACTTACTTTTTTAAAATATGAAAATTTAAAGTTTTTAAAATCTTATATTTTTATACCACCTATTTTTATTTACTTATTATGTCTAATAAGCATCTATATCTATAAAGATGTCCCTGTATTATCTAGTTATGGTTCCACATCAATTGTACTATTTCTTATAATGACTTGGCTTACAATTATTAATTTCAAGCACGATACTATTAACGAACGCTATATTTTATATATCCAATTAAGATCTAAAAACAATTATTTAAAACTTAAAGTTTTATATCTTTTTCTAGTTAGCTGTTTATTAATACTACTTTCACTATCCTATCCATTATTAATCCAAGTTTTTAATAAAGATGTTACATTAAATTTAATTTCCATAGGTTTAATCACACATATATTAATGGGTTTATTTGGGATATTATTAGGTTCTTTTGTAACAAATACAAAAATTGCCAGTAAAAACTTTAATTGGCTTCTTACAATACTTATCATAATTGTTACACTTACCAAGGATTTATTAATAGAACAATTTTCATTTTTGCAATGGATATTATGGACTCTTCCACCCATAAGCAGTATTTTATATCTTTTAAATAAAGATTCTATTCATATATTTAACCTAGACTTTATAACGTTATACATTCATTCTTTAATTTATATAGTAGTAGTTTTTCTCATGATCAAATATTTTTTCAATAGGCAATAAAATAAGTAAATGTTGTTAATTCAAAAAGGGTTTAGTTATACGAAAACAAGTAGACGCTTTACTATCGTTAAAATTTAAATAGAAAGCCCAAATCTATCAGTTTTTCTAATTGATTTGGGCTTCCTAATAGAGCATGAGATAATTTTATCCCAGACCTTTTAAATTTTAGTATGGCTTTATTATTCAAGTATAACAACTACATGTTATTTTAAATTTTAACTCCAATAATCTCGATTAAATTTACATGTCTTAAAAAATGTAAATTTATTAAGCTATATACACAAAAAGCTCAATAATAGCTAGAATTAAAAATACTAAGAAAACTACGCCATAGATATTATTTTTCTTAACACTTTTAGCATTGGCATTTTTTTGCTTTGCTTTATTATTTATATTTGAAAAGAAAGTAATTCCAGAATACACTGCTATAAGCACAGTGATACCAAATACAACCCATACTGTTAACATTTTAAAACCTCCTTCTAATTCAATAAATCTATTTTCAAATTTGTCATGAACAATAATAAATCACGATATAGATACATTTTAATACATTTTCTCAATTCGTCCAATGTATAATCGTTATAATTTTGTAAAACCATTACTCATCATACAAATAATACTTAAAGTAAGTTATAATTAGTTGAAAAGATATGAATAGAGGGGTTAATATAATGAATGGTCTTAGAAGTGTTACTACAGGGACAAATGATTTAGAAAAAACTAAAACTTTATTTAAAGATATACTCGGACTCAATGTGACAAACAAAGGGCAAGCGCTACGTTTTGGAGATGCTGAACTTAATTCTGGTACACGTATACATTTCGTAGAAATACCTAACTATATTAACAATAATAATCATATAGATAATATTGGTTTGCGCGTACCAAGTGATGAAGGTCTGGATGAGTATAAATCAGTATTAGATAATCATCACATTAACCATGGTGGAATTACCGATTTAAATGGTCATAAATATTTTGATTTTAAAGACCAAAATGATCAAACTTTTAATATTTACTCAAACGAACATAATACTGGAGCACCATTAGGTATGCCATCATTTGAAAGTACTGTAAATCCGTTACACCAAATTCAAGGTTTAGGACCTGTCATATTGAAAGTTAATGAACTCATATTAACGCAATCTATTTTAACTAAAGTTTTTGGACTCATACATTTTGCTGAATACGTACCAACAGACGATGCCGATTATAAAGTACAAGTATTTCGTATTGGAGACGGTGGGCTAGGTGGCGAACTACATATCTATGCTGCAAAAGATGAAGTTAAAATGCCTGAACATGGTATAGTTGAACAAATTGAATTTGCTACTGAATCAAAAGCACATTTTCAAAATGCATTACAACAACTTGAAGTCATTGGGATTCCTTATCAAACATTAGATCAAGATGGTGAACGGTCTTTAAGAATTAGTGAAAAAAGCGGCATCACATTTATTTTAACTTTAGAAATAAAACAATAAAGAGAGGTTTTTATAATTATGTTACATGAAACTTGGAAAACAAATACACCTATTAAAAAAGTCGAAGTTGAACATGCGGAAGCGAAAAAATTCACGGTATCTGATATGCTAACAGTAGGAAAGCAATATGACGTTATTAATGAAACCGAAGAATATTACCAAATCATCGATAACTCTGGTCTAGTTGGCGGATATTATAAAGAGTATTTTAAAGAAGTATAATATTTTAAATATATCGTATTGAACCATGAAAGCAACGAACAATTACTCACAATAGATTGTGAGTTTATATATTTTCTTATTAAAAATAGACTAGGGCAAAATATGATAATGTATTCTTGTCCCAGTCTATTTTTAATGGTTTTTAACAATTATCAGACAAACATGTAAATGCCAAAGGAGACATTTAAAAATGACAAACGCACAATATATTAATAGAGATGAAACTGTTTTTAATGATGCCAAATCATTAATGCAATTAAATAAAAATATACTGTTAAAAGGACCAACAGGTTCTGGTAAAACGAAACTCGCTGAAACATTAAGTGAAACTTTAAATAGACCGATGCACCAAATTAACTGTTCCGTCGATTTAGATGCAGAAAGTTTATTAGGATTTAAAACAATACAAACAAATGAAAATGGATCACAGGAAATTGTCTTTATAGACGGACCTGTCATACAAGCTATGAAAGAAGGAAATATTCTTTATATTGATGAGATTAATATGGCGAAACCAGAAACGCTTCCAATACTAAATGGTGTATTAGACTATCGTAGAAAATTAACAAATCCATTTACCGGGGAAGTTGTAAGTGCGGCACCAGGTTTTAATGTTATTGCAGCAATAAACGTAGGATACATTGGTACATTACCTATGAATGAAGCATTAAAAAACCGTTTCGTTGTTATTGAAGTAGATTATATTGATGGTGATATTTTAAGTGACGTTATTAAAAATCAAAGTCAGTTAAAAGACGATGCTGTTATCCAAAGCATTATAAAATTCAATGAAGATTTGAGAACAATGACAAAACAAGGTCAAATTTCTGAAGAAGCAGCAAGTATTCGAGCACTAATCGATTTGAGTGATTTAGCAACCATCATGCCAATAGAACGTGCGATACAACGTACGATTATAGATAAATTAGAAGATGAACGTGAACAACAAGCAATTAAAAACGCAGTAGAATTAAACTTTTAGTGAGGGATAACCATGAGTGATCGTTTTATAAAATTTAATGACGAACAGCTTGATGCAAAGCAAGTCATGATGCTACAAGATTTAGCTCGTCTTTTAATGAAAAATGAACAAGCACATGTTAAGATTCAAAAATTTCCATATTATGATCCTATCAACCATACGCTAATTACAAGTTCATTTTGGTCACATAGAAGCAAAGAAATAGAATCCACTGGATTAAAATCAGATGTATTACTTGCTACTTATGGCTATCAAATGATGGATGAAAAGATTGTTAATGAAGTCATTCATAATCGTGAGTTTCAACATCCTAAATTCTTCCAACAACTTTTCAAATTATTAGAAGACAAACGTGTATTAAATACCATAGTACAATTACGTCCATCTACAAAACCTATAATTCAAATGCGTAATGAAGTCAGATTGAACTATACTCAGACGCAAATCAAAGTTTATAAAACTAAAACAACCTTTACAGACTTACTTTTTTTATATTTAGAAGCATCTTTTTTAACAGAAAACTTTTATGATGTACCACAAATACACCCTCAAATTGATGATGTTTTAAATCATATGTATCAATATTTACCGAATTTCTTCTATAATGAAACGTCTGAAGATAACATGTATTTAGCAGAACGTATCATGTATCAAATTGATGGTATTTTAAAAGAAGATATGTTGAATGAATATTATCATTTACCGAAAAAAGTTTATGAAGCAATACAAGAACTTAATTTTGAGGATTTAACGAGAACTGATGCAAGTAACTCAGATGGACAGTCTGATGAACAAAACGATGAAGAAGTTGTAAGTGAAGAAATGGAATCTAATAATCAAGATAGTGCGTCTGAAGGTGGCGCTTATTTAGAAATGGAATTGCATGAAGGTGAAAATAGTGATGTCATGGGAGATAATGACACCGCACGTGAAGGCGATGCGAGCGATGATATGACTGATATGCAAACAAAAAAGGGCAAAGGATCTACTGATAATGTTGAAGATGACGAAGGTGGTTCTGTCGGTCATAATCAAGCGTTCGCACTCAAAGGTATCAATCAAAATGTAGAGATTAAATGGAATATTCCAGACATTAAACCACAATATATCAATGATTATCATAATGTTGAATCTGAGGTTCAGTTTGAAACAAAAGATTTAATTCAAATTATTAAGAAAACAATTGATAGAGAATATCAAGATGAACGTCGTAATTTAACTAAAGGAAGATTACAGAAAAATCTACTTAATTGGTTTATTGATGATCAATATAAGTTATTTTATAAGAAACAAGATTTAAGTCAATCCTTTGATGCTACTTTTACATTGTTAGTTGATGCATCTGCAAGTATGCAAGATAAGATGGAAGAAACCATCAAGGGTGTTGTTCTATTCCATGAAACTTTAAAATCATTAAATGTTAAACATGAGATACTTGCATTTAACGAAGACGCGTTCGATGCTGATGATGCAAATCAACCTAATATTATTGACGAAATCATTTCATACGACCGCTCAACCTTAGAAAAAGATGGACCTAGAATTATGGCATTAGAGCCTCAAGATGATAATAGAGATGGCGTAGCAATTAGAATAGGGAGTGAACGATTAATGCATCGTTCGCATAACCAACGCTTTCTAATTGTATTTTCAGATGGTGAACCTTCAGCATATAATTATAGTCAAGATGGTATTTTAGACACTTATGAAGCTGTTGAAACCGCTAGAAAAATGGGAATTGAAGTATTCAATGTATTTTTAAGTCAGGAACCTATTACAGAAGACATTGAACAAACGCTTCATAATATTTATGGTCAGTATGCAATCTTTGTAGAAGGTGTAGAAAATTTGCCAAGTCATTTGTCACCATTATTGAAAAAACTTTTATTAAAATCATTTTAGCTAGACTAATTTTTATAAATAAATCGCTATATATTTAAATATTCTGAAATTTATATAGACGGCATCTAATTAAACGTGATAAAATAGGTAATATTATTTTATTGGATTAAAAGGAGAACGTCATATGAATAAAAATACATGGATTATAGGTTTCACATTGTTTGCAATGTTCTTTGGCGCTGGCAACCTTATATTCCCACCTAATTTAGGTTTAGATAGTGGGGAATATTTCTGGCCATCCATTTTAGCATTTGCATTAACTGGAATCGGATTACCGTTGTTAGGCGTTGTCGTGGGAGCGTTAGATAAACAAGGCTACATCGGTTCATTAAATAAAATTTCACCGAAGTTTTCAGTAGTATTCTTAGTAATTATATACTTAACAATAGGTCCGTTATTTGCAATTCCACGTACAGCATCAACATCATTTGAGATGACTGTTACACCGATTGCACAAACAAATAGTAGTTTAGCATTATTTATATTTACAGTTATTTATTTCTTAATTGTATTATATTTATGCATCAACCCTAGTAAAATGATTAATCGTATCGGCTCATTGTTAACACCATTACTACTTGTTACTATTTTAGCAATGATCATTAAAGGATTTGTAGATTTTGGTGGTAATGCTCCAAGTCAATCTACCGAAGCGTTTACTTCTGGCTTTGCTGGATTTTCACAAGGTTTTACGAATGGTTACTTGACGATGGACGCAATTGCAGCAATTGCCTTTTCAATGATTGTAGTTAATGCTGTAAAAGCGACAGGCGTTACAAACGCGAATAAGATATTCAAACAAACATTGCTAGCTGGTCTAATCGCTGCAATTGCCTTAATGTTCATCTATATTTCTCTAGGTTTTATAGGGAATCACATGGATGTATCACAAGAAAAAATTGCTAGTTTAACAGCAAAAGATCAAAACATAGGCACATACTTATTAACTACAATGGCAGATGTAGGTTTTGGAACTTTTGGTAAATATTTATTAGGCATTATTGTTGCACTTGCGTGTTTAACTACTGCATGTGGTTTAATCGTTTCAGTGTCAGAATATTTCCATAGAATTTTACCGAAAATTTCTTATAAAGTGTATGTAATTGGTTTTACTCTAATTAGTTTTATATTAGCAAACCAAGGTCTAAATTCAGTAATTTCAATGTCTGTACCAGTACTTAGCATTGTATATCCAGTAGCAATCACTTCAGTATTGCTGATATTGATTGCACGTTTTGTACCAACTAAGCCAATTGCACAACAAATTCCAGTTGCGATTGTTTCTATTGTTTCAATATTAAGTGTAGTACACACACAAGGCTGGATAAAAATGAGCTTTATTGATAGCTTACCTTTAAAAGACTATTCATTAGAATGGTTCCCAATTGCTATAGTAACTACAATTATAGGTTATATTGTAGCTAGCATGGTTAAAAATCAAAAGCCTATCGTTTACGAAAAAGATTAAAAAGTTCATTTAAGTAAATACTGCTCAATATTTAAATGCAACATTTTTGTAATGATCAATCCCTTCAAAGTAATCACTTTTTAAGTGACTACTTTGAAGGGATTTTTTATGTGTAAAACTCTTATTTTGGTGTTGGGAACCTTAATTTAATTCAAAAAATCATTTTTTAAGATGGTGAATTTTCCAAGTGCATGATTAATATATAATTATTTAATCTTAAAAATTATAACAATTTTGCAAAGTCCAATTGATTACTAAGAAGAAGTGGGCTATAATCTTAACTTCAAGTGTTTCGTCAGTGACGATAGTAAGTCTCTTGTCACTATCATAAATAGACTTACATATTTTTATTAAAGATGGTAAATACATGTATTCATATTCACAAAAACACCATTTGCTATAGCGTGAGATTTCATTTTCATACTTATAATCTTGAATTCTAAAACAATATTCAATGATATTCGAAAGCATTTCAATAAGTATTGAAAAAGCTAACTATTTATTATAAAAGACTTAATATAAAGAAAAATAGAGAGAACCTAAAAAGAGGAGTAGAATAACATTAAATTTTCTTATTGGAAAGATAAACTAGATTGGCCAGTGTTTCTTATTAGCGGTGGCGTACTTGTATTATTTGTAATTATGTCATCACTATTTACTACAGCAACTTCGGATTTCGTGCAAAAAGGATTTGAACTTTCAATTTCATATTTTGGTGCATTTTGGCAAGTTTTATTGCTAGCAACATTTGCAGTAGGTGCTGTTTTAGCTTTTTCAAAGTATGGCCGTGTGAGACTCGGAAATGCTTCTAAACCTGAAATGAGTTACTTCAGATGGGCAGCAATTGTGATTACATCAGGATTAGGCGCAGGAGCTATATTTTGGGCTGCTGCTGAACCTATGTATTATTTTATTGATGTGCCACCAACTATGGATTCAAGTATCAAAGATAGTAGTACAGCAGCTATACCCGCAGCAATGGCCCAAAGTTTCACATCATGGGGCTTTACAGCATGGGCGGTTTACGGTGCTGTAAGTGGCATTATAATCATGTATGCACATTATAATAAAGGGATGAAAATGCGTCCAAGAACAATTTTATACCCAGTATTTGGTGAAAAGATTGAACATACAAAGACAGGCTCAATGATAGATGTCTTTTGTATTTTAGGAGCAGTAGCTGGAACAATTGGAACAATTGGATTTTTCGGTTTTCAATTTAGTTACTGGTTACATAGTATTTTTGGTATTCCAGATAACATTATTACTCAAGTCTTATCTGTTGCAGGACTTATGGTCATTGTATCTATATCTGCAACTACAGGGATAGATAAAGGTATACAGTTTCTTAGCAAACTAAATATATGGTTAGCAATAGCGCTTGCCGTCTTTATATTATTAATAGGCCCTGGTAGCTTTATTATTGATACATTTATTTCTTCTTACGGAACATACATCACTAATTTCTTAGAAATCAGTACCTTTAGAGGTGATAATCAATGGGCTGGCGCATGGATGCTTTTCTTCTTTGGTTGGTTCATAGGCTATGGTCCTTTGATGGCTATGTTAGTTGCTCGTGTATCAAAAGGGCGTACGATTAGAGAGATTTTCATACTTGTTTCAGTCGTAGCAGCTGTGGTTTCTCACTTTTGGTTTTCTATTCTAGGTGGAAGTGGCTTGTTTTATGAATCTAAAAATAACGGTTCAATTAGCGATCCTTTATCTGAAAATGGTTTACCTGCAGCAGTTATCTCAATTGCTACACAATTACCTTTAGGCAACGTATTAGTTATAGCTTTACTCATTTTGACGCTTATATTTGTGATAACAACTGCCGATACAATGTCATATTCAATTTCTATGTCAGTTACCGGCGAGGGAGATCCACCTAAAATCATCAGATTATTCTGGGTTGCCATTATGGGTGTAATCTCAATTATTCTTATTAATATTGGCGAGGGTAGTATTAGCGCAATACAGTCCTTTATAATCGTAACGGCAGTACCTATATCGATTATAATGCTCCCTGTCGTTTGGACAGCACCGAAAATTGCTCACAAACTTGCTGTTGAACAAAATATAGTAACGACTCAATCTACAGACACAGTTGACGATACAGATAATTTAATTAAAAAATCAACAACTCAACATACAGAAGATAATAAGCATTAAATAGGGAGATTAGAATAAAATCTCTAATCTCAAAATTAAAATACCATTCTATTGGTTTAAACTAATAGAATGGTATTTTTTAATGCATATAGAAAAAGTAGATGGGCATGGGTAAGAAATCTAATTTTGATTTTCTGGCCCAATTCCATCTACTTTTTTTGTTAATAAAAATCTTATTTATTATCTTTCATATCTAACAATTGATTTTGTAATTCTGATTCAAGTTGATTTAATTCTGTTTCTGCTTGCTTACGTTTAGTACGGCCTTCTTCTTGTATTTGAAGTGTCTGTTCAATTGTTTCGATAATATCATTTTGTGTTGTTTTTAGTGTCTCGATATCAACGACACCACGTTCATTTTCAGTAGCTGTTTCTAATGCATTTTGTTTTAATAATTCAGAGTTTTTTAATAGTAAGTCATTCGTAGTATCTGTAACGGCCTTTTGAGCAGATACAGCATTACGTTGTCTCATCAATGTTAACGCAATAGACATTTGGTTTTTCCATAACGGTATACTCGTTAAAATTGAACTTTGAATTTTTTCAGCAAGAGCTTGGTTTACATTTTGAATCATACGTATTTGAGGCGCTGTTTGAATTGCAATTTGTCTTGATAACTGCAAATCGTAAATACGTTTATCTAAACGATCTATAAATTGTTCCATATCAGATGCGGCTTGCACATCCATTTGATTACCTGTCGCTTTTGCTTGTGTTCTAAGTTTAGGCACTTCAGTCTGTTGTAGGGCATGCTGTTTCTTTTTAGCTGCTTCAATATATAAAGATAATTCTTCAAAATAATCTTTATTCATATTGTATAATTCATCTAACATGTCTATATCTTTTTTTAAGTTATTTTTATGCTTATCTAACTCAATAGAAATGCGATCAATCTGAGAACCTACAGACTGCATTTTCGAAAATATTTCATTAACAGATGCTTTCGTGCGTTTAAATATGCGTTTCAACTTAGATTGATTTTCTGGATTAAGTTCTTCAGGATTAACTGATTTTAATTTACTCATTAAACCATTCAGAGATTCACCGACAGGCCCAACATCTGTAGTGTTAACTTCATTTAAAATACGGTGTGAGAACTGCGACATATTTGATTGCGCTTGTGTACCATAATTCAGTAAACCATCATTATCCATTGGCTTTATTTGTTCACTCAACTTATCGATTTTTTGTTGTTCCTCTTGAGTATATTGTGTTTTATTATTGATTATTTCATTTTGATTAGCTGACTGTTCATCAATATATTTGTCCAATGGGTGTGAACTTAAAAAATCTTGTTCTTTAGCCATTCAATTTCTCTCCATTCTTAATTCTATGTTATTTATTTCTTTTCTGTTCCATTTTGTTTAATTCCATCTCTATATCTAACTGGCTATAGTCTTCGTTATTAATTCTCTTCAAGTCAGCAACTAAAGTTCTTTTCACTTCGTCTAAAGTAATTCTTGTTTGTTCTAATTTTTGTTTTTCTTCTTTAGATTTTTTAGGTGACTTAGATAATCTTGTATATGCTTCAATTAAATTCAATGCATTATCAATATGTGAATAGAAGAAACCTTCTACTTTGAAAAATGAACCCGGTTGTTGTTTCACTGCAAAATAAATTGCACGAGAAATTCGGTATATTTCATTCACTTGTTTAAAATCTTTAATAGATCTCACATTTACAAATGTTTTCAAAATTCTTCTAATCTTATCTTGTGCATTGTTTAACTGGCTATTTACAAAATGATAATCACGACGTGACAGACCAATTTCATTTAAATATTTTCTAGAAGTTAAACGTTGAGTAGGGAAGTAAATTGCCAAAAACGTTACCGCAGAAATAAGAAAATCAAATATAACATAAATATCTAGAGCAAAAACACTAGTAAACCATGCGATAACTGCTACTGGAAAAGCTATAATTGTCCCAAAAATACGTGAAATAGTATATCTCAAACTTCATCTTCCTTTATATAGTTTTAAAATCCTTTAATGTTTCATCAATATTTAATTCTTCTATAGTATAATCTTCAACATGCGAGGCAGGTGACGCACCGTCTATAACCGCATTTAAAAACGAAGTTAATGCTTTTTCATTTCCTTGCGCATAAATATCAACATAATCATCAATATTCTCAACTGTGCCCACAATATTATACTTTCTAGCTATCTTCTGTGTATAGTATCGGAAACCTACACCTTGCACCATTCCAAATACTTTAACATGTTTGCACTGCATATTATCACCTCTTATTAGTATTATACGAAATTTTAGGCCACAAAACTAATATTTACGTTTGAGCAACTGATGTATATAGGCCAAAAGTATGAGTCAGATAACTTGATTTTGTATATTATCTAGTTAAAATATTACTCATAGACAAATTGTGCGACTCTAATTAAATTATATAAAGTATATAACTAGTTCTATTCATATCTATTTATAAACGTGGGGGATTTTATTTAGAGCGAATGTATGAAGACCATACATAAGTATAATCAACTTGTTCTATTAAGCTTAAAATTTTGAACACGATATTTAAATGTTTTGAAAATATTTTTGAGCTGACTATGAAAGGGTGAAAGAAAATGTGGACAGTTGCAAAAATTCGGGCCGATTATGAAGGCTGGTGGTTATTTAGTGACTGGACTGATCATATCGTAGAACAACATAATTTTGAGACATATAACGAGATGTTAAGCCAATACCAATCAATCATTTTAAAATGTAAAAAAGATTATGATAATTATTTAGTTGGTAAATATAATATTCATGCGTTTTATAATAATTGCGATTTAGGGTTTTGTGAAGATTGCGATGAAGATTTACAAATATTCTATAGTTTTATTGTTTTAAATAATAATGAAGTATATTATAAATTACCTATTGTTGAATAAACAGTTTATTCAGATTTGTATTGCAATTTTATTTAAATTGCTTTATACTATTAGTCAAGCAATAGTTTTATTCCATATTGCAAAGAATATTGTACTAACAGACTTAAACTGTGAAATTGTATTTTTTGTAATATGCGAATAACGCATATTGAATGAATATTAGTCTTGGAGGTTTCACAGTTATGAAACAAGGTACAGTAAAATGGTTTAACGCCGAAAAAGGTTTTGGTTTTATCGAAGTTGAAGGAGAAAACGACGTGTTCGTACACTTCTCAGCAATTAACCAAGAAGGATACAAATCATTAGAAGAAGGTCAATCAGTTGAATTTGAAGTAGTTGAAGGCGACCGCGGTCCTCAAGCTGCAAACGTTGCTAAACTATAATATAGATTGCTATATTGACTTTATGTAAAAAAGAACCTTGTCAAAGGTTCTTTTTTTTATATAGGCGCCTTTACATTTTCAATATGTTAGGGCGCCTTAATGCATGCGACAAGCATGTAAACCTTTATTTCTGTCGATGAAATCGAGTTAGTCTTTCTTAATGCATGCGCAAGACATGTTAAGCGCATGCTTTTAAGGTTACATTTTCAACATGTTAGGGCGCCTTAATGCATGCGCTTAACATGTAAATTTCTAATATTTTCCAAGATTACTTTTAAGGTTAGAGGTTCTTAATGTCTTCAATATACATATATTCATTCAATACAGGCATTTAAAGAGCTTTCAATTATAATCATGACCAAATAATCCAGAACTTTATATTGTTTGTTTAAAACGCTTAAAACACCATTTAAAAAACATAAAAAAGGTTGTTAACATGCCCAGTAGGGAATAGCTAACAACCTTTTTTCTTATATAATCATTTATTTTGTATCATTAATGATTAATTGACGCAATGATTGACGTTTAATAACTTCTCTTGCCTTACCATCTTTTAAGAAAAATACGGACGGTTTCTGCATTTGGTTATAATTTGATGCCATTGAATAATGATAAGCACCAGTTGATAAAATAGCTAAATAATCGCCACGTTTAACTGTACTTGGCAATTGTGCATCTTTGATAATAATATCTCCAGATTCACATAATTTACCTGCCAGCGTTACAGTTTCATCCTTTGGATCATTTCGATTGACCAGTAGAGCTTCATATTTCGCATCATAGAGAGAGGTACGAATATGATCACTCATGCCACCATCGATAGACACATATTTATTTACATTAGGGATATCTTTAATTGTACCTACTTCATATAAAGTAATCCCTGCTTCACCAACAATTGAACGTCCAGGTTCAATACCAATTTCTGGAATAGGGTAATCAGCTTCTTGTGCTATCGTTTTAATTGCTTCAGTTATTTCTGCAATACCATCTTCGATAGGGAAGCTCACATCGCCTTCAACGTACTTAATACTAAAGCCGCCACCTAAATTGATTAATTCTATTTGAATATCATTTTCTTTCAGCCATTGAACAACTAATTTAGTAGTTTCAATCATAGCTTCAGCACCTTCAATTTGAGAACCAACATGGAAGTGAACACCTTTAAGATTTAAGCGCTTAGCATCTTTAACTTTTTTGACACCTTCAATCGCCAAACCATGTTTGATAGACAAGCCAAATTTACTATCTTCTTGTCCAGTTTGAATAAACTCATGTGTATGTGCTTCAACTCCAGGATTTAACCTTAACACTACATTCACTTCTTCACTTGCATAACGGTTAATAAGATCAATTTCTTCTAAAGAGTCAATAACGATATAACCCACTTTACTTTCTAAGGCATATTGGATTTCACGTTTTGTCTTATTATTACCATGAAAATGTATGTGTTGCGCATCAAAACCAGCAGCTAGTGCTGTGTATAATTCACCTTCAGATACTACATCTAATTCGAGTCCTTCTTCTTCTACTAATTTAACCATTTGTAAACAAGTAAATGCTTTAGAAGCATATGAAATATTATAGTTTAATTCGCTCTTTTGAAAAGCTTCGTGAAAACGTCTCATTTGCGTTCTAATTTGAGTTTCATCATAAACAATTGTAGGCGTCCCAAAACTTTGTGCTATCGTTTTGAGGCTTGTACCTCCAATTGTAAGCTCTCCTTTATCATTGTATTCTACTACCATAATTTATCTATACTCCTTTATTAGTGAGTCATGATTCATCGCGCTTAATTGTTCAGAATTTGCGCCCACACCCTTAAATGTGAACTCATCTACGCGTATATCGTTATTATATAGTATCACTTCATCTTGTGCACGAACATTGCTATCTACTTCCACAAACATATGACTCATCATTAACGCACGTATAGGGTAGCGTTTACCGTTAATCAATGCTTCATGTTGTGCTCTTGATTTAAGTATACCATCGCCATAACCAACATCTACGACTGCTAATCTTGTTTCATCTTGCGTAGCTTCATAAGCAAAACTATACCCACAGTAATCTCCCTGATTAACTTCACGTACTTGAATGACATTACCTTTCACAGTTAATGATTGTTTAATTTCTGTTTCCTCTACATCACTATAGGGTCTTGAACCGTACAATGCAATGCCAACACGCGCATGTGTATGATGGGGGAAAACACCATCTTCTCGATAGTAACTCGCACTATTTTGCGCATGAATTAGATCAAACTGATAACCGTCAGTTAATAACGTATCTACAAGATCTAACCATGCTTTTCGCTCAATTTCATAATCCGGAACATCAAATTCGTCTGCATATCCAAAGTGTGTCCATAGGCCAGTTATTATCATACGCTGTTCATTTTTATTTTGCGCATGATGTATAAGGACTTCTCTCATTTCTGCAATTGATTTTAATCCTGAACGATGTAATAAATTTTCATATTCTAAATGAACTTGAATATCATATAAATCTTCTACATGTTCATAATAGAAATCTAGAGAAGGTAAAGTCATCTGAATATGATAAGCACGTAATTTATCGAATTCATAAACTGCATTCATTAAAAATATCGTAGCATCGGGCGCAAGTTTACGAATTCGAATTGCTTCCCTTAAAGAAGTTGTACTAAAAGTTTGAATACCAACTTTTTTGAATTGTTGAACAGCAAATTCTAAACCGTAATGATAAGCATTATTTTTAACTACTGCCATGAGCTGGTTGTCTTGCGCTACATTTACTGCATTTTCATAAAATTTCTCTGTGTCTACTGACCAAATGGCTGTCATTGTACACGCACCTCGCTGTAGGATTTTAGAAGTTGTTCATAATAATCTGCAATACGTATGAGCATATATTCATTAAAATTTAAATGAGCAGTATGTAAGCCAGTCACATAACCCTTCGCTTCATCACGTACACCGACAAATACAAAATAACTCGGTGCAAGTTGACTATAAAAACTGAAATCTTCACCAAATAAATAAGGCGTAGGTTTATCTATAATTTCAAAATCTGCATTATCTAATCCATGTTCAACATGTTTACGTAGTAATGGATCATTATAAGTAGGCGGGTAACCTTCTTCAAACTTAACTTCACATTCTACATTAAATAATAAGCTTACACTTTCAGCAATTTTGGCCATTTGTTGTTTTACGATTTCTAAGTCATGAACATCATATGTTCTGATTGTACCTTCTAAATAACCATGACTAGGGACAGTATTAATCGCTTCTCCAGCTTCAAAATGACCCATATGGACAATATTTCGTTTTAAACCGTTCAAATGATATTGTTGAATTTGTCCCACTTGGCTTAATACATGCTGTAATGCTTCTCCACAAGAATGTCCTTGTTCTTTATCTGCAACATGACTTGAAAGGCCATTTAAATAAAATCTATATTCCGTAGCACTTGCCGTTATTTCTTCATCTCGAATAACAACTTTGCCTTCATTTTCAAAGGGCATAACATGAATACCAAACACGGCTTCAATATCATAATTTTTAAAGGCACCAGCACGAATTAATCGATTTGCACCGCCACCTGTTTCTTCAGCAGGTTGAAATATAAAAACAATACTTTGCGGTAACGTTCCTTGGTCAGCCATCGCTTTACATCGTTTAACAAACAGCATTAACGCAGTAGTGTGCCCATCATGTCCGCAAGCATGCATCACATTATCTGTTAAACTTTTGTAAGCTACATCGTTTTCTTCGAAAATAGGTAATGCATCAATATCTGCACGATAAGCTATCGTATGCTCGCCGTTCCCAGGTAGATAAGCAACTAATCCTGTATCAAGAGGGCGTTCATAACTGATTCCTAATTCATCTAAGAAAGCAGCAATATAGGTAGTAGTCTCATATTCATGTAGACTTAACTCTGGGTTTTGATGCAAATGACGTCTATGTGTTGTTACGAATTCTAATTCATTCATTTAAAATCAAATCCTTTTAGTTTTATTAATTAACTTCAGACTTTATTCTAAAGTCCTTTATTTATATGTATAAAAAAGCGAAAAATATAATATTAAAAAAATGAGGAGGTAAGACGGATTTATCAATGTATAATGGATAGCAACTTTTTAAAAGTTATAAACGCCATCATTAATTACATCTTGTCTCGTCTTAAACCTCCTACATTAATATTTATAGATGTTCGTACTAAGAAGTATAGTCCTTATTTATTTGGAACAATAACTAACTTAGTAAAAGTGGAAATTGCATGAAATTTCAGCTTTAGTCATTCAATTTTCTTAAAGCTGAAACGATTTCACGTTTTGAATCTTCAACTTCACTTGTCTGTTTAATCACTTTAGCAGGTGTACCTGCAACAACTGATCCAGCTGGCACGTCTTGCGTTACAATTGCACCTGCAGCCACAATAGAGCCTTTACCGACACGAACACCTTCAAGAATAACTGCATTCGCACCAATAAGTACATCATCTTCGATTACTACTGGTGAAGCACTAGGTGGTTCAATGACACCAGCTAATACTGAGCCTGCACCAACATGTACATTTTTACCAGTAGTTGCACGGCCGCCAAGTGTTGCATTCATATCTACCATTGTACCTTCACCAACTACAGCACCAATATTAATTGTTGCGCCCATCATAATCACTGCGCCATCTTCAATAATAGCTTGTTCACGAATGAAAGCGCCTGGTTCAATACGTGCATTTGTGTTAGTTAAATCTTTTAATGGAATAGCCGAATTACGACGATCCATTTCAACTTCTATTGTTTCAATGCTAGATTGATTCGCTTCGTAGAATGTTTTCCATTCATCCGCTTCACAGAAAACAACTTTTGAATCAGGTGAACCAAACACTTTGAAACTATCAGGGAAGGTTACATTTTCAAAATTCCCATTAATATAAACCTTTAAGGGTGTAGATTTCTTTGCATCACTAATATATTTAATAATTTCTTCTGCCGTTAAATGTTGTACCATAATTTAATACGCTCCTTAGTTTTTATAGGTTATCAAATGTATAATAGTCATTTGCCTTATTGATTAATTTTTCTGCTGCACCAATTGCACCATTTGCAAAAATATCTTTTGACTGTGCTCGATGCGTAATCTCTATTGTCTCATCAGTACCAGCAAATAGCACGTCATGTTCTCCTACAATCGTGCCACCACGAATGGAATGGATACCGATTTCATCTTGTGTGCGTTTTTCAGTATGCTCATGTCTATCATAGACTGGTGTAGATTTTTGTCGCAAGTCATCAATCACATCATATAATTTTACTAATGTACCACTTGGCGCATCCACTTTTTTATTATGATGTGCTTCCGTAAGTTCAATGTCAAAATCTTGTAATAGGGGTACTGCCGCTTCTAAAATTTTTGTTAAAGCATGCACACCATAACTCATATTCGCACTGAAAAATACTGGCATTTGATTACTTAACGCTTGAAGTTTATTGATTATTTCTTCTTTTTCACCAGTCGTTGCTATTACTAATGGTAAATTAAACTCTTCATCCAATAATGGTAATAACAGTTCTGGGTTAGAGAAATCTATTGCAACATCTGCTTCTTTAGCATCTGCAATACGTTCAAATGTAGGGTACGGGTAATCCTTGGTAGCATCTCGTACAATAATACCAATTATTTCATGTCCTTTTGATTCAGCTAATCTTGCGACACGTTGATTCATCGCACCATAGCCTATTAATACTATCTTCATGCTTTGTCACCTGCTTTAAATTGTTCGTACGCATTTTCTAACGTTTTACGGTCTTCATCTTCTAAAGGTACAAGTGGTAAACGCACCTCATAATTTCCGAAACCTTCTACCGCTGTGAGTGCCTTCACTGGAATAGGGTTCACATCCACTGCTAATGCATCTAACAATGTTTGAATTGGTTGGAATTGTTTTTCAATATCTTCTCCATTTTGTTTTGCATCGTATAACGCTTGAAAAGATTTTGGAATCACGTTAGCAACTACTGAGATAACGCCATGTCCATCTTTATTAAAATAGTCAACTACATTGTCATCATTACCACTATAAAGCGCAAAGTCATTTAAATTGATACGTTTTTTTACTTCTTCTAAATATTCAAAATCGTTGGTCGCATCTTTTAATGCAATAATATATTCATTCTTGCTTAATGTTTCAACTGTATCTGGTTCTATAGTCATATTTGTACGAGAAGGCACATTGTATAACACGACTGGTAATTTAATTGCATCTGCTATTTTCGTAAAATGAGCAATTAAACCACGTTGATTCGTCTTATTGTAGTAGGGCGTGATCAGCATAATTGCATCTGCACCCATTTCTTTAGCACGAACTGAAGCTTGAATTGATTTTTGTGTATTATTCGTACCTGTTCCAGCAATTACAGGAATGCGTCCATCTACATAATTTACGACTGCTTCTAGTATTTGATCTTTTTCGCCATCAGTTAATGCTGGATTTTCAGCTGTAGTACCATTTACAACAATCGATTTCACATCATTTTCAATTAAATATTTCAAATGTCTTCTAAGTGCATCATAATCTACTTCATTGTGTGTAAAAGGTGTTGTTAAAGCGACACCTACGCCTTCAAAAATATGTCCCATATTATTTTACTCCTTTCAAACTCATAACTTGTTCAAGTATTTGCACTGCATTCAATGCCGCACCTTTCAATAAGT
The DNA here is from genome assembly GCF_000294465.1 of Staphylococcus sp. OJ82. Classification (NCBI taxonomy): domain Bacteria; kingdom Bacillati; phylum Bacillota; class Bacilli; order Caryophanales; family Staphylococcaceae; genus Staphylococcus; species Staphylococcus sp. OJ82. The sequence goes on from NZ_ALPU01000010.1 coordinate 200,098, forward strand.
TGTCAGAAGTACACCATACGTGGAATGTATTATCTAATGTTTCATCACGGCGAATACGTCCTACAAAGATTTCATCTCTGTCAGTAGAATTAATCGCTAATGGATATACATTATTTTGTGGATCATCTTCAAGTACCACACGGTCATCATTTTCAAATAATTCTTGGATTGCACTCACTGTAGCTTCTTTTTCTAACGTTACACTCATGTGAACACTGTGACTGTCTTGGACTGGCACACGTACACAAGTAGCTGTAACTTTTAATTCATCATCTTTTAAGATTTTACGTGTCTCGTCTATCATTTTTTGTTCTTCTTTTGTATACCCATCTTCAAGGAAAGTATCTATATGGGGTAACACATTATTATAAATAGGGTGTGGATATGCTTCAGGCGCTTTACCATTTGCTCCTTCTGTTAAATCTTGTTTACCTTTTACCCCAGAACCTGAAACCGCTTGGTATGTCGTATATGCAACACGTTTCAAGCCAAATTGTTCTTGTAATGGTTTAAGTGGTACGACTGATTGTATTGTTGAGCAATTTGGATTTGCAATAATTTTTCTATCTAATACAGGCTCGTTGACCTCTGGAACGATTAAGTCTACACCTTCAGTCATTCTCCATTGACTTGAATTATCAATGACAATTGCACCCGCTTGTTCAAAAATAGGGGAGAAGTGTTCACTTGTGCTACCGCCAGCACTCATTAATACATAATCAAATGATTCCTTAGCTGCGTCTTCCGTCAATTCTCTAACAGTGTAGTTTTTACCTTGAAATTCAATATTTTCACCTGCTGAGCGAGCCGAAGAGAACAACACTAACTCATCAAATTCAACGCCTTTGCGATCTATTGTTTCTAACATTTTTCTTCCTACTAATCCTGTTGCGCCTGCCAATGCTAATTTTGTCATATACCATACACTCCATTTTTATTATTTTAATAAATATTAATTATATTCCGAAAATTCAGATATCAAAAGCTTGATAAAGGGCTCGAACAGCTCGTTCGCCATTCTCAGCATCTATTACACATGAAATGCTTATTTCTGATGTTGTAGTTTGATAAAAAGAAATATCGTTTTCAATTAAAGTAATGAATGCTTTTGATGCTACACCAGAAATATCACGCATACCAGAGCCAATTAAAGAGATTTTAACGTATTCTTCATTAATCTTGAAGTCTAATGCATTAAATTGTTCTTTTAAAGTTTCTAATATTGTTGAAATCTGAAAAGCATCTGTATCTTTAATAGTAAAGGACATTTGTAATCCTTCCAAGTTAATAATCTGAGAAATCATATCAACATTTACTGAACCTTCTTCCAATTGAGTAAAAAGCTCAGTAAGTAATCTATTATCTGGTAAGGGATAACTAATTGTAACGTGCATCATATGTGTATCTAACGCCACACCTGTAACTGCTTTTTTTTCTAATAATTCTGCTTGTGACATAATCCATGTTCCTTTCACATTTGATAAAGTTCTTCCCAAATAAAGCGGAATATTATAGTTGTTTGCTAATTCGACGCTTCTTGTTTCTAACACACCTGCACCTAATGCGCTCATCTCCATCATTTCTTCATAAGAAACGTATTCAAGTCGTTTTGCTTCTTTATATAATCTTGGGTCAGTAGCATAGACACCATCGACATCGGTATAAATCTCACATGCCGTGTCGTTACTTGCTGCTAAGGCAACAGCAGTAGTATCTGAACCACCTCGACCTAACGTCGTCACTTCAAGCGATTCATTTATGCCTTGGAAACCAGCAACTACCAAAACATCATTTTCTGTAAATGCGATTTCGAATGTATCAGGATTAATTTCTGCTATTCGACTTTTTAAATGATGTCCAATTGTCTTAATACCCGCTTGATATCCGGTCATCGCTTTGGCGTTTACACCGATATCATTTAAAACCATAGATAAGTAAGAAACTGTCTGTTGTTCACCCGTAGTTAATAATAGTGCAAGTTCTTGATCTTTAGGGTTGGTAGTTAATGCAGAGACATTAGCCATAAGCTCATCTGTTGTCTTGCCCATGGCACTAACAACAACAATAAGCTGTTCACCTTGATCAACTCTTATTTTCAACATTTCCGCTATATTTTTTATTTTGGTAAAATCACTTACTGAAGAACCTCCAAATTTCAAAACACTTCTGTTCAATTCTATATCCTCCTCAATCAATAGGGGAGAATCACAGTATTAAAAAAAGAACAAGTTCGGGATGCGAACTTGTTCTATAATTTATATACAAGTGATGCACTCCATTATCTTACAATAATGACAGACTCTTAGCTCTTAACCATAAAGTCCAACGTGTTATAAGCTGCTATTATAACTATTTCGGCATCTCACCCTTTCAAAATTAGCTGCTAGCAGGCAGGTTCTTCTAATATTTACTAATGATTGATGCGCCTCATCAAAACCATATTTAATTTTTGTTTGTTGATGATTCATATTATACATATGCTTATATGTACTGTAAACCGCTTTTATGAAGTTTTTTAAATTTACTGAAAAATACAACATTATATTTATACATTTTACGTTATAAGTGTAAATATAATTAAAATTGTTTAGTGAGAATCATTTTCCGATATTTTCAATTTTAAAATTCTTCATATGTTGCAGGGTCTTGACCTTTTAATCTACCATCTTTTTGAGATAAGTTGTTTATCTTTTCTACGTCTTCAACTTCTAAGTTAAAATCAAAAACATTTAGATTCTGAATTTGTCTCGTTATAGAAGTAGATTTTGGAATTGGTACTACACCTAATTGAACGTGCCATCTTAATATAATTTGAGGTATTGTTTTATTATATTTTTCGGCAATTACAGAGATATCTTTATCTTTTATTACTTCAGATGCACGACCTAATGGACTCCACGCTTCTGTAATAATACCTTTTGTAGCATTATACTCAACCATATCTTGTTGATTAAAGTAGGGGTGTAGTTCAATCTGATTCACAGTAGGTAAAACACCTGTTTCTTTTTCTAATTTTTCAATGTGTTCTGGTAAGAAATTACAAACACCAATAGATTTAATCAGTCCCGCTTTTTGAGCATCAATCATCGCTTGCCAAGCTTCAACATATTTATTATGTCTTGGGTTTGGCCAATGAATTAAATATAAATCAATATAATCGACATTTAATCGATAAATAGATTCTTGTATAGCTGTTAATGCTGCATCATAGTCTTGATAACGACCTGGTAATTTTGAAGTGACAATGATTTGATCTCTTGAAACATGACTTCGTTCAATTGCTTTACCCACTGTACCTTCATTTTCATAGTTATAGGCTGTATCTAAGATTCTGTATCCTTGATTTAACGCATTAACGATTGCATGTACGCCTTGCGCACCATTTAATTTATATGTACCGAAACCGATTTGTGGTAAAAGTTGTCCATCAATCATATTTAAATTTTCCATTGAAATAACTCCTCCGTTCATTTGAATTAATTATGATTATATAATTCAAAAATTCATTTTGAAAGTAATTAGCCCAAACAATGGGGCGTTTCATCCTAAATAAGATGAACAAAGTGGGGGACATCCTTAACTTAAGGTCTTCGTCTAGTGCTTTATTAATTTGTAAGTAGTTAGCTCAAATCACTACAATTTTAAATAACAATAAAATGATTCAACCAACCAATTTCATAGATTTAACTCATATAAAGATAAAAGAACATGAAAAAGACACCCCTAATACCTTTATAGTATTGGGGTGCCTATATTTTAAGAGGGGAGTAAGACAGGAATCTAATTGTTCTAACAAGATTACGTCGTCTCAGCCTCCGCTTATTTATTGTGTTATATTTAAATCAATAACACATGGTTATTATTTTAATACACCAGTTTCTTCTAAATAGGCTCTATAAGTCGTTTCTTTAGAAAGACCACCAGTTGGATTTAAATCAATGACACGGTTTGCAATCGTATTGATGAATTCAAAGTCATAAGATGTAAAGATAATAGAACCTTTGAATGATTTCAAGCCATCATTGACTGCAGTAATACTTTCTAAGTCTAAATGGTTTGTAGGTTCATCCAGTAATAACACGTTAGAACTTGATAACATCATTTTACTTAGCATACAACGTACTTTCTCTCCACCAGATAAGACACTCGCTTTTTTCTTAACTTCTTCACCGCTAAATAGCATACGTCCTAGGAAGCCACGTAAAAATGTCTCTGTTTGTTCATCTTCAGGTGCGTATTGACGTAACCAGTCAACTAAGTTTGTATCTACACCATCGAAGTAGAATGAGTTATCTTTAGGTAAGAAACTTTGAGAAGTTGTTACGCCCCATCTTACTGTACCTTCATCTGGTTCCATTTCACCAGCTAAGATTTTAAGTAATGTTGATTTAGCAAATTCACTATCACCAACTAATACAGCTTTATCGTTAGGATCCATAGAGAATGAAATATTATCTAATATCTTTACGCCGTCGATTGTTTTAGAAACATTGTCGACATGTAATAAATCATTACCAATTTCACGTTCAGGTGTGAATTTCACAAAAGGATAACGACGAGAAGAAGGTTGAATATCATCAATCTCGATTTTTTCTAATTGTTTCTTACGACTTGTTGCTTGTTTTGATTTAGAGGCGTTTGCAGAGAAACGTGCCACGAAATCTTGTAATTCTTTAACTTTTTCTTCTTTTTTCTTGTTTTGATCTTGAGCCATTTTCATAGCAAGTTGACTTGATTGGTACCAGAAATCATAGTTACCAACAAACAATTTAATTTTGCCATAATCTAAGTCAGCAATATGCGTACAAACATTATTTAAAAAGTGTCTATCATGAGACACAACAATAACTGTGTTTTCAAAATTAATTAAGAAATCTTCTAACCAGCTTATTGCAGGGATATCTAAACCATTGGTAGGCTCATCTAGTAATAATACGTCAGGTTTACCAAAAAGACTTTGTGCTAATAACACTTTAACTTTTTGATTGTTTTCTAATTCAGACATTGTTTTATCTTGTAGGTCTGCTTTGATACCTAGTCCAGAAAGTAGGGTACCCGCATCTGCTTCAGCATTCCAGCCGTCCATTTCAGCAAATTCGCCTTCTAGTTCTGCAGCTCTAATACCATCTTCATCACTGAAGTCTGGTTTCATATAGATTTCATCTTTTTCTTTCATTACTTCATATAAACGTTCGTGTCCTTTAACAACAACATCAATTACACGTTCATCTTCAAATGCAAAGTGATCTTGTTTTAAAACTGCTAAACGTTCGTCTTTCCCCATAGAAACATGACCAGTTTGAGCGTCTAATTCACCCGATAAAATCTTTAAGAACGTTGATTTACCTGCGCCATTAGCTCCTATTAATCCATAACAATTGCCATCTGTAAATTTAATATTTACATCTTCAAATAGCTTACGATCACCAAATCGTAAACTTACATCAGTAACTTGTAACATGCATTTACTCCTTTTCGTTATCCTTTTCGTTAATCTACCGGACAAATTATAACACACTTATCAACTTGTTTCGACCATTCTCGATGTAGTGATGCTAGTTTCTTCATAGCATGTTATAATAAGTAAGAATAAATCTGTATGTACGAAGGAGAAAAGTATGGCCCAAGATGAAAAAGATATTGTAGGTTCTATAGAATTTCTTGAAGTTGTTGGAATAGAAGGTTCAACATATAAGTTAAAAGGACCAAACGGAGAAGAAGTTAAACTCAATCAATCCGAAGTAAAAGATGAAGATGAATTAAATATAGGGGAAGAATATAGTTTCTTTATTTACCCAAATAGATCAGGTGCATTATTTGCTACACAAAATATGCCTGACGTAACGACTGATAAATACGACTTTGTAAAAGTATTAAAAGTTGATCGCGATGGTGCACATGTCGATGTAGGTTTACCAAGAGAAGTATTAATACCTTGGGAAGATTTACCAAAAGTTAAATCAGTTTGGCCAGTACAAGGTGATGAGTTATTCGTTACGTTACGTATTGATAGAGATAACAATATGTTCGCACGTTTAGCAACAGAAACAATAGTAGAACAAACATATAAGTCTGTTTTCGATAATGAATTGAAAAATAAAATCATCGAAGCAAGACCATATCGTTTATTACGCATAGGTAGTTTCTTACTATCAAAAGAGGGTTATAAAATATTCGTTCATGAAACAGAACGTAAAGAGGAACCACGTCTCGGTGAAAATGTAAAAGTCCGTATCATTGGTCAAAACGATAAAGGTGAATTGAACGGTTCATTTTTACCACTTGCACACGAAAGACTTGATAATGATGGTCAAAATATTTTTGACTTACTCGTAGAGTACGATGGGGAATTACCTTTCTCAGACAAATCGAGTCCCGAAGCTATTAAAGAAATTTTTAATATGAGTAAAGGTTCGTTCAAAAGAGCAATCGGGCACTTATATAAAAACAAAATTATCACGATAGACTCTGGTAAAATCGCTTTAACTAAAAAAGGTTGGGAAAGAATAGAAAAGTAATTCCTTCTATTATAGAGTGATGTTTTTATCTAACCTGTTTTATAACAATAATAATAACAATTTATAAAATGAATTGGACTTCAAAATACAATTCTCAACAAAAAAATCCTGAAACCACTATTTTTATATAGTGATTTCAGGATTTTTTCTTTTTTTTTATTACAATTTCATAGCTATTTGTAATATATGCTTTGAACAAAACGTTGTATTATCAACATTTACAAGTCATTCCTATATTATTTCATACCATTTATAAACTTTGTAAATAGAAGCTCTCATAACTTAACGAAAGATTTACAATATCTATATTTGTATTTAATAAATTGTGTGTAATATAGGAACTGTAAGAAATACATATAACTTTTAAGGGTTATTTATTTATTAGGAGGATGTTTCAATGAAAAAATGGCAAGTATTTGGAACTACAGTTATTGGCTCTTCACTTTTATTAGGCGCTTGTGGCGGCGGAAATGCTGGTTCTGGTGGCGGCGAAGGCGAAGTTAAAGGCGACGGTTCATCAACAGTAGGTCCAATCATTGAAAAATTAAACGAAAAATTTGCTAAAGAAAATTCCGATGTTACAGTTTCATCTGGTACATCTGGTACTGGTGGCGGATTCGAAAAATTCATTTCAGGGAATACTGATTTTTCAAACGCATCTAGACCAATAAAAGATGAAGAGAAGAAAAAATTAGAAAATAAAGGTATTAAATATAATGAATTTGAAGTTGCAAAAGATGGCGTAACAATTGCAGTTAATAAAGAAAACGATTTTGTAAACGAATTAACTAAAGATCAATTGAAAGATATTTATTCTGGCGAAGCAAAATCATGGAAAGATGTTAATCCTGAATGGCCAGATAAAGAAATTAAATCATTTTCTCCAGACCAATCACATGGTACGTATGATTTCTTCACTGAAGAAGTTATGGATGACGGAGATATCAAAGCAGAGAAAAACGCTGATACAAACGTAATCGTTCAATCAGTTCAAAAAAATGAACAAGGTATTGGTTACTTCGGTTATAATTTCTTTGAAGAAAATAAAGATAAATTAAAAGCCGTTGAAATTAAAGATGATAGTGGTGAAGTTACTAAACCAACTAAAGAATCAATTCAAGATGGCTCATATGCTTTAAGTAGACCACTGTTCATTTATACAAACGAGAAAAAACTAAAAGAAAATGAAGGATTCCAAGATTTCATGAAATTTATCTTTGAAGACAAAGGTAAATCAGCTGAAGAAGCAGGATTTGTAGCTCTACCAGAAAAAGATTACCAAAAACAACTAGATGAATTAAAAGAGATTACTGGTAAAGAAAGCAAAGACAAAGAAGAAGATAAATAACACATAGCTGTAAATCTTAAAGGTCGGGATTCTGTATTAGAAAACAAAGTGGCGATGGGAATAACGTCCACTTTGTTTCTCTATTTCTAAACATCCCAACCTTTTTTTATAAATTTCGGAGTCTATATGAAGGAAGGAAATTTACATGGCGAATAAAAACCGCTCCGTAAGCGAAATGATAGAAAAAAACAATGCCAATAAAAAAGGTGCAAGCGATAAAATTGTTCCAATTATTTTAGGTACAATAGCAATTTTTTCTATATTAGCGACAATCGGTATTGTAGTCACATTATTAACAGAAACCATTACGTTTTTCACACGTATTCCTATTACAGAATTTCTCTTTTCGATGGAATGGACACCATTCTCATCTGATCCTAAATTTGGAATTTGGCCATTAATATTAGGTACGTTGAAAATAACTGTAATAGCTACAATCGTAGCAGTGCCATTAGGTCTGGGTGCAGCTCTTTACTTAAGTGAATATGCTTCGCCACGTGCTAAAAGTATTATCAAACCAATATTAGAAATATTATCTGGTATTCCAACAATCGTATTCGGTTTCTTTGCTCTAACATTTGTTACACCGTTAATACGTGGAATCTTTCCAGACATAGGCAGTTTCAACTCTATTAGTCCAGGTCTTGTAGTTGGTGTAATGATTATTCCATTAATATCAAGTATGAGTGAAGATGCAATGTCATCTGTACCAAACAAAATGCGTGAAGGTGCACTAGGTTTAGGTGCTACAAAATTTGAAGTAGCAACTAAAGTTATTTTACCAGCTGCAACTTCAGGTATTATGGCATCAATTGTATTAGCGATTTCACGTGCAATTGGCGAAACTATGATCGTATCTCTTGCTGCAGGTAGTACACCGAGTGCATCACTTGATATAACAGGGTCCATTCAAACAATGACTGGTTATATCGTTCAAGTAGCTACAGGTGATGCAACATTTGGTACTGATACTTACTATAGTATATATGCAGTAGGATTCACTTTATTCTTATTCACATTAGCAATGAATTTGATTTCTCAATGGATTACGAAACGTTTCAGAGAGGAGTATTAATATGACTGAAACAAACAAAAACGTGCTCGTAGACCAACAAACAGTTGAAAAGAAACTCTCTGGAAGGTTAACGACAAATAAAGTTAATAAATGGGCTTTCTTTGCCTGTACAATGGTTGGTCTGCTTGTATTAGCGGCATTACTCATTGATACACTTATAAAAGGTGCTGGACACTTAACTCCATCATTTTTCACTAATTTCTCATCATCAACGCCTTCTATGGCAGGAATTAAAGGTGCCTTTATCGGTACTATATGGTTAATGGTTACTATTATCCCGATAACAATTACTTTAGGTGTTGGTACTGCAATATATTTAGAAGAATATGCTAAAGAAAATGCACTTACAAACTTTATTAAAGTGAGTATCTCAAACTTAGCTGGTGTACCTTCAGTCGTGTTTGGTTTACTCGGTCTTACAATTTTTGTAAGAGGTATGGGTATCGATTCAATTGCACTCGGCAACTCTGTTTTAGCGGCTGCATTAACAATGTCGTTACTTATCTTACCGGTAATCATTGTAGCTAGCCAAGAAGCAATCAGATCTGTACCTAGTTCTGTAAAGGAAGCTTCATACGGACTAGGTGCCAACAAATGGCAAACAATACGCCGTGTTGTGTTACCAGCGGCGATTCCTGGTATTTTGACAGGTTTCATCTTAGCACTATCTCGTGCATTAGGTGAGACAGCACCATTAATTTTAATTGGTATACCAACGATTTTATTACAGCTACCATCTACAATATTCGATCAATTCCAAGCGTTACCAATGTCAATTTATAGCTGGACAAAATTACCACAGGAAGAATTCCAAAACGTTGCATCGGCAGGAATTATCGTATTACTCGTTATATTACTATTAATGAATGCAATAGCGATATTCTTAAGAAATAAATATAGTAAAAAATACTAAACTTAAGATACAAGAAATACTATTTAAATAAGGCTAGTAAATGGGAATATGCTAGGATTTCAGTAAAATCTTAGCATCTAGTCTATAAAAAGGAGTTTTAATTATGAATAAACAAATTATAGATAATAACGATACGAACGATACATTAAAATCACATACTGACCGTAATGACTCACCAATAGCAACTATTGAGCCAAATCATTCAGAGAATAAAATTCCAGATAACCAAAAGAAAATTGTCTATTCAACTAAAAATCTTGATTTATGGTATGGAGAAAATCATGCTTTAAAAAATATTAATTTAGATATTTTAGAAAATAACGTAACAGCAATTATTGGACCTTCAGGTTGTGGTAAATCAACATATATTAAAGCATTAAATCGTATGGTTGAACTTGTGCCATCTGTTAAAACTGCTGGTAAAATAATGTATCGTGATAAAAATATTTTCGATAATAAATATTCAGTTGAAAAATTGAGAACAAATGTAGGTATGGTATTCCAACAACCAAATCCATTCCCTAAATCAATTTATGACAATATCACTTATGGTCCTAAAATCCATGGTATTAAAAACAAAAAAGTCTTAGATGAAATTGTTGAAAAATCTCTACGTGGCGCTGCAATTTGGGATGAATTAAAAGATGACTTAGACAAAAATGCTTATAGTTTATCTGGTGGACAACAACAACGTGTTTGTATTGCTCGTACGTTAGCTATTGAACCAGATGTTATATTGATGGATGAGCCAACGTCAGCTTTAGATCCAATATCAACATTAAAAATTGAAGAACTTGTTCAAGAGCTTAAAGAACAATATTCAATCATCATTGTTACACATAATATGCAACAAGCTGCTCGTGTTTCTGATAAAACTGCTTTCTTCCTTAACGGCTATGTTAATGAATACGACGACACTGATAAGATCTTCTCCAATCCTGCAGATAAGCAAACTGAAGATTATATCTCAGGTCGCTTCGGTTAATCTATGGCAACAATTAGACATAAATATGAAGGCCAACTAGACGGACTTATTAAAGATCTACGTCGACTTGGTCTTTATGTATATCGTAATATAGAATTTGGACTAACGTCGTTAAGTGAAGAAGATCGTAATTATGCTAGACAAACAATAGCTAAGGATAAAGAAATCAATGAGCAAGAAACTGCAATTAATGAAAAAGTAGTCCTGCTTATCACTAAGCAACAGCCGATTGCTACTGATTTACGTTTAATGATGGCTGCTTTAAAAATTGCTACTGATTTTGAACGTATAGGCGACAATGCAGCAAGTATAGCGAAAATTAGATTACGTGCAAAAATTATTGACGAGTATGTACTGACGAGACTTAACACTATGGGCAAACTTGCACTCTTAATGTTAAAAGACTTAGATGATGCAGTTAATGATAATGATATTACCTTAATAAAAGAAATCATTGATCGCGATAAAGATATTGATGATATCTATAAAAATATTGTAAACACAACTTATTTAATAGATAACGATCCTTTCGTTGCAGGTCAAGCACATTTAGCTGCAAGACATTTAGAACGTATTGGAGATCACATTTGCAATATAGCAGAAAACATTTATTTCTTTATTACAGGTGAACGTTATGAATCCTATAATAAATAAAAATGTTCCACATAATAAAAGCACAATGGCTTTACAAAGATAACTCGCTTTCAAATAAATGAAAGTAGATGATCTTCAAAATTGCCATTGTGCTTTTTAATTTTATAAAATACTATTTATTTTCAAGTTCCTCAGTCAGTGTTTCTAATTCATCAACAAGTTTGCCAATATAGCCAATTGTTGATTTTAATGGTTGTTCAGTTCGGATATCAATACCTGCAATTTCAGCTAAATCTACCGGTGATTTACTACCTCCAGCTTTTAAGGTATCTAACCAAGCATCAACAGCTGGTTGTCCTTCATTTTGAATGCGTTGAGACATCACTGTACCAATCGTTAAGCCAGCTGAATACGTGTAAGAGTATAATCCCATATAATAGTGTGGTTGTCTCATCCAAGTTAGCTCTGTACCTTCCGTAAGTTTCACGCTGTCTCCAAAGAATTGACTATAGACATCAAGCATAATGTCATTAAGTACTGGTGCAGTCAATGATTCTCCTTGATCGACTTTATTGTAAACTTCACGTTGGAAAGCAGCTTCAAGTAAATGTGTAACCATATTATGGTAATATGTTCTTGAAATAATAGAACCTGTTACCCAACGTTTAAATTTAGCATCATTACTATTTTTAAATAAGTAGTTCGCCATAAGCATTTCATTCATAGTAGAAGGTGCTTCTACAAAATACATCGAAGCTTCTGATTCTAAATAATTTTGATGCGCTTGTGCTAATGTAAAGTGGCCCGCATGACCTAATTCATGCGCTAACACGAAAGTTTCAGTCATTTTACCAGTCCATGATATAAAAACATATGAGTGTGAAGCATAGGGACTCGCACAATAAGCACCTGTTTCTTTACCTTTGTTTTGCGCAAAATCTATCCATCTCTCTTTATAAGCAGCTTCCACCATTTCTAAATAATCTTCACCAAGTACATTTAAAGCACCATAAATATATTGTTTAGAATCTTCAATTGAAATTTCTGGCTCGTAGTTTGGATCAATAGAAACTTTTAAATCTTCAAAATGCATTACATCTAAGCCATGGACACGTTTAACTAATTTCGCATATTTTTGCATAATAGGTGCTAAATCACTCATAATCACATCAATTTGTCTGTTAAACATGTCTCGCGTCACTTCTTGCTCTTGTAGCAAATAATCAATAACAGAATCATATCCTCTTAAATCTGCTTCGATTTTCTCTTGTTGCACTTGCATATTATATGTCGCTGCTGTCGTATGCTGATACTTACTTAATGCATTACTAAAATGATTGAAGCTTATTCTTCTAAATGCTTCATTTGGGTTATCTTCATATTCATTCTCAAAAGTAGCATAATCTAAAGGATATGTTTGTTGATTATATTCAAATGGTTCAAATTCAATATCCAACATTTTTGTAGTTCCATAAAGTTCAAACGCGCTCTCAAAAGTAGGGGACAAACTTGCTAATACTTTTTCAACTTCTGGAGTTAATTGATGTGCCTTATTCGCTTTTAATTTCGTTAAAAAATGGGGATACTTCGATGTTTGAATAAGTTGTTCAAGTGTTTGATCAGATAGCTCTAATATTTCTGAAACTACAAATGAAAGTTCACTAGCGATTTTTCCATAAGATGTAGACAATTTTGCGCTTAATGTCTGTGCATGTTCATTAGCTGTATCAACACTCAATCTTAACTCAGCATAATTTGCCATTCTATCTAATTGAATTAGTAGTTCAGAATATGCATCCAGTGCATCTTCAACAATATTCACTTCAATTAATTGCTCTGCATATTGTTGATTAAATGCCTTAGCTTGTTCCAATGTATCATTCAGTGTGTTATAAAATGCATCATCAGAACTAAATAAGTCAGTTACGTCCCATGTTTCTTCAATTGGAACATTATTTCTAAATGGTAGTGTTTCAGCCATATAATCTACTCCTCTACATTTATATTGTATTCATAATTAATTATACATGAATGACCCGCATAAATGATAACCGAAAGTTTATCTATATTAAAAGTGGGGAACAGTAAACCAAATTGGATTGACACGTATTTTATATTAATTTAATATAAAATTATACTGCTCAAGACTGAATGTATTTATATAGAAAATATAGTATGATATATATAATGCAAGTAAAGTATAAATATTAAATAAAAAGGAGTGGAATAAATGACTATTTTTGATATGCCTAATTTTTTATGGATTACTATAGTTGCTGTCATATTAGTAACAGTATTTTGCAATCTTGTCTTAAATAAATGGTTTACTGCACCAATCTTAACGTTAGTAGTATTAGCAATAGCTGCATTTTTAATACCAAATTTCCAAGATATTACATATGAACCTTTATTAGGTTTTGCTGCGTTTATGACGATATTAAGTTTAATCCTAAGCTTTGTAATATGGTACATGACACGTAACTGGAGACGTAAACGCCGCGAAAAGAAAGCTAGAAAAGAAATACGCAAACGCGGTGGCATTCCAAAAGATGAATTAGAAAATTATAAACAAAATTAAAAAATGAACTGTAGCTATAATTTAAGTTACAGTTCATTTTTTAATTTCATCTTTAAATTCAAGCTGATAATTTAATAGCATGTTTAAGTAATTCAAGCGAAGTTTTAAAATGTGATTTAGTAAAATGTTATATCAAAATTCAAACCACAGCATATACCATATATGAGGTTTAAACCAATATAGTAAAGTCGATAATTTGATAGCATAAATAATGTAATACATCCATGATGACAAGAAGAAATTACATCAAAGTACTTAAAAGAATGATTCCTTTAACAAGCATATATATAACATAATAGGTAGTGAATTAACAATCAGGGTATTTCCTATCAAATTATAGTAACTTCCTATAATATATATTATGTAAACTAAAAAGTAAATTTTAAAAATTACATATCTATATAGTTATTTTTACTAAGTTATTATGTATTTAGCATTTATGCTTATTAATCCTAGTTTAGCTTTTTCATACATATACTACGTTATATCATTAAACATTTACGTATCTCATTTAATGTCTAGTCATAATTGTGTCATATACTAACTCTTAAACTACCTACAATCAATTATATGGTGATATTATTCGTTATATGTATATATCTAAACATATTTAGCTTTGGCTGTGTAGATCTTGGAAATTTATTTTGGTTATTGCTATGCTATATATAATGATCTAAACTCACAATGTTACGTGTATTCGGATGGATATAGACCAACAAACTCATATTTAAAAGCTCAGAAATCGACTTCTCAGCGCCTTGTTTTTAATGACTTTATAATTTTAAGATTAAATAATACTTTATGCTTTAATTTTGCTATTATTTTGGCTTATCCTTGATTTTTATAGCAATCCTTAGAAAAAAGGTTTTTTATTTCAACCAAATACTTATAGGGTTACATAACATAAATATAGGCACCTATAAAAAACGTGTTCTTTTTTGTCATTTGGGTATATACTATTTAGATAATCATTTAGGAGTGAAATTTATGCAGGAACGTTCCCGAATCAAATGGTCGAGTTTAGTGATTGGCGTCATTTTTCTAATTATTGGCGTGTTTATTTTAAGTTTTCCTGAAGAAAACTTATTTGCTATTACATGGCTCATAGGTCTACTATTTATTATTAACGGTTTTTTAGAAATTTTCGTTCGTCGTGTAATGAAAAAAACAGATAAAAATGCCTCAACCATAGTACTTGTACTTGGTGTAATTAATATTATTTTAGGGTTATTGATTTTATTTAATATCGTTACAAGTACGACATTTATTGTTTATTTATTTGCTATTTGGTTTATTATTAATGCGTTATTTAATATGTTTACGGTAACGCCACTTGAAAAATCAAATAAAGGTTTTCATATTGTATCGGTTATTTTGAACATTATTACGGTTGTTTTCGGTATTATTTTACTGTTCAATCCACTTATGGCGGCAATTTTAGTTGCTATCTTCATGAGTTCGGTATTCTTTATTATTGGTATAACTTATATCATTAAAGCATTATCTTAATGATCCGTAACTTATAAATAATTAAATAGGGCGTATTTTGAAAAATCACGCTAGAAAGCGCACTACAAGTCGTCTTGTAGTGCGCTTCTCACATTTTCATAACAATTATATATATTACTTTAAATATGTTATAAAAATAAATTTTACTATAAAATTATTATAATGTAAGGTTATTGCATTGCTGAAATCCTATGCTATACTAAAAATTGTGGAGAACAACAAGAATTAACATCTCAGACTAATCCACATTTAGTTCATTGTTATATTGGAATTGCCATCCTAGTATAACTAACTTCAGAACGAAAGAAAGCATACTGATTAGGGCTTACATACCAGAATGCTTTCTTTTTTTATGCTATTTTTTAACTTTTTTTCTAACATTATTCAACGTATTAAATAACCAATATTTTGTTTTCTTAATTGGTTTATAAAAATCGCCGATTAATTCTTCAATTTGCACATTAAATCCACGTTTAAAGCGATATACGCCGTAATCTTCACTATTTTCAGTGAAATCGCCTGATAAACCATAGAAATTGTAGCGACCATAACCATTGTCAAAACAATAGTTCAACATGTACCAATGCATCATATAAGGTCCCATATATTGATTATATTTTTCTGATGAACCACCAGAGAAGTAGTTTACTTCATATGCATTTGCAAAATAAACACCAGCAGCTAAATTTAATATAGCACCATCTGTTAATCTTAATTCACTTGCATGCATTAACTCTTTTTTATCATGCTCTATTTGTTTATCCAGTTCTGTAATTTTCTTCAACTGTTTATCTGTTTTATTTTCATTCTGCATGATTTGATCTCTACGTGATTCTTTATCATTAATACTCTCTTGTGTATTTTCAATATATTCATTTAAGTCTATATATGCTAAAGGTATTAAAGCTTTATCACCATAGTTATCAATAAAATTATAGAAATATTCATCTGTTTTAGATACGAAGCCAGCACGCTTTTCAGTTTCTCGATAAAGATCTAAGAAAAGACCGAATTCATCTCTATTTAACAACCTAACTTTAACACCAAAATTGATTGCTTTATTGATATTACGTTTTCTTTGGCTATCAAATTGTTTTTTTAGAGAAGCTGGTGTTTGTCCATCTAAGTTCAATACACCCATCCATCTTACTTGGCTAGATGTATCATATTCAGTCGTAAAGCCGTGATGTGTATACCCATGAGATTTAAATAAGTTGACTAATGCGTCATTCTTATCTGGTTCTGGCAATGGATTGATATCTTTATCGTATATTTTATAGATCCAGTACGGGTCCATTTTGACATATAAACAATTATGGTGTTGAAGATAATGATCTAATTCACGTAAATAGAAATCTACTAAACCTAAATCATTGTAATCCATAACTGGACCACGATTAGAATAATAAACATAGCTTCCCATTGTAGGAATTTTAGAGAAAAGACTAGCAGCAATAACCTGATTGTCGTCATCTTTTAAGCCTAATAGTACAACTTGAAATCCATCTTCTTCTCTTGTTGCAATATTTTCTTTTACTTGAAAGTAATGACTCTCTAATGCCGGGTTTTGTACAAAATTGTCATACTCTTTGACGGTTAACTCTGTAAATTTCATTCTAGCTTAGTTCCCTTCTATAATTTATATCTACTTCTTAATATCTTTTAGTTTTTTTAATGTCGTATAAATTTTGTACATTGGCTTATTAATAGGTTTTACAAAATCTCCAACGTATTCTACGACTTCGGCATTAAATCCTTTTTTGAATTTCACTACGCCTGCATCTTCCGCATCTTCTGTGAAATTACCACTGATACCGTAGAAGTTATATCTATCTATATTATTGTCAATAGCGTAATTAATCATCTTCCACTGTATCGCATAACTACCAGCAAAGTGTCTAAATTCATTTGAAGTACCACCTGCATAATAAACCACTTCATAGGGATTAATAATAAAGTAAGCTGCAGAAATTGGTAATTCATTACCGTGTTCAGCCTGTAATGATTGCGCTTCTTCTATTTTTTGTTGATTTGCAATAAGCTGTTGTTCTAAATTATCTCGTTTATTATAAGCCTTTTTATTTTCAGGTCGCTTTTCTATATCTTTAATCGCTTTGTTAATATCTTTACTTAAGACATCACGCTCTGCTTTTAATTCTTCGATATACTCATCGAAATCCATATAAGCTAATGGAACCAAGATACGATTCTTATAATATCTCAATCTATTATAATAAAAGCTATCTTCCCTATCATCAAATTCTTTTGATTCAGATGTATCTTCCATAAACGAGCGGAAGATTGGTAATTCGTCTTCTTCTAAGAATCTTACTTTAACACCATTCTTCTGAACTTTTTTTGTATTACGTTTACGTAGACTATCCATACCGTTAAGTACATCTTTAGCTGTTTTACCTGCTAAATCTAATACTGAATGGTATCTAATTTGAAGAATTGGATCAAAACCAGTTAAAAATCCTTGATGTTTGTATCCTAATTGTTTCATTTTGTCGAAAAACCAGTCATGACCAGCATTTTCTAACACTTCTCCGTCATGGTTACGATATTGATAAGCTAAATAAGGATCAACTCTTAAATGTAAACCTTTATGTTTTTTAACATATTTAGTTAATTCATTAAAGAAGTAATGAACAAGTTCTTTATTTTCAAAATCTATAACAGGTCCTCTGTTTGTATAAAAATATTTATAAAACTTCATTACTGGTACTGCAGTAAGTAAACATGCTGCAATGACTTCGTTTTCATTGTTTTTAATACCAACTAAGTGTGTTTCTGTACTTTCTGCAATTTTCAATTCGTAGTTTCCTACCATTTGTGTGAAATGACTATTTGGCATATTATCTGTAAATGTACCGAACTCTTTAGCAGTTAAATTCGTAAATTTCATTTTGTATACTCCTATTTGTTTATAATTCTTTTTTTATTTGAGTTTAAACTTCAATCTTGATTATTATACAATAACCATTTATAAAACTAAATCAATAGCATATATAAATTCATTATACATGAACTTTATGTATGACTTATTATATCACTACTTTTATTTTAACAAAGAATAAGCAATTAAACACATTTGCCCATAGTTATAACAACAAAAACTGGAAAACTTAATAAGTTTTCCAGTTTTCTTTATAGTTAGGAGTGGAACATGTATATCTGTCCCACTCCCTATCTATCATACTATGTTCTAATTTAAAGCATCTCGTAATGTTTCACCTATTGCTACGCTTGATTGTGGATTTTGACCAGTAATAAATTGGTTATCTGTTTCTACGTGTTCAGTGAAGTTGTCTTGAGTTACAAATTGAGCACCTTGGTTTTCTAATTCTGACTGAGTTAAGAAAGGTACTTTGTCCTCAAAGCCCATCGCACGTTCTTCTTCATCTGTAAATGCAGTTAACGTCACACCCTTCACTAGGAAGTTACCTTTCTTATCTTTAGCACCGACAAAAGCACTCGGTCCGTGACATACAGATGCAATGATTTTATCATCTGCTTTAAAGTCAGCAAGTACTGAAGCTAACTTCTGATTATGGGCAAAATCAAATACAGTGCCGTGACCTCCTGGTAAATATACAGCGTCATATTGACTCACATCTATATCTTCTATACTTGATGCTGATTTCGTTTGCTCAACAAATGCTTTATATTTATTAAGCTCACCATTCTGTGTGGAATTGGGATCTAATGGGACTTCCCCGCCATTTATTGTAGCGATATCTACATTAGTGTTTGCTGCTGTTAATATATTATAAGGTTCACTTGCTTCTTCTAACCATAATCCTGTTGGTGTACCATCTTCAAATTGGTTTACACTTGTTATGATAAACAAGACTTTTTTACTCAAATTATGTCACCTCTTTTTAAAAATAAGAGAATAGCTATATTTAATTCTATGAAATTGCATCACTTTAAATTACATGCTACACACTTCAAAAATGTATTCTCTCTTAATAACGTACCCATAATTCCAACGTATTACACACACAATGCTTTATTCACTTTTTCTATCGAGCGCACTTCTAATAGAATTAAAATAGTTGACTGTGTCTGCTTTTGGATCTCGTGCTAATCGTTTAACAATTTCACTCCCTATAACCACACCATCAGAAGCTTCTATGATATCTGATACATGTTCTGGTGTACGAATACCAAATCCTGCAACGACAGGCACATTGGACATTGATTTTATATGTTTAATTCTATCTTTAAGTTCAGGATGGAACTTACCATTTTCTCCTGTTGTCGCGTTCATTGTTACTGTATAAATAAATCCTTCCGCATCTTGAGCGATTTGATTACTACGTTCTTCAGATGTCGTCATAGCAATGAGTGAAATAATATTCACTTTTCTGTCAGGATGACGTTCTTTTAATTGTTGCACAAGTTCATGTGGCAAATCAGGAATGATTAAACCGTAGACACCTGCTTTTTCACAAGCTTTAAAAAATGCATCTTCTCCATAAAAATTTATAATATTATAATAAGTCATTAATACATATTTACTTGATATTGAGTCACGATGTTCAGTAAGTTGATCTAAAATATACTGAATATTGACGCCTTCTTCTATAGCTTTGCTACCAGCGTCCATAATGACTGGTCCATCAGCCACTGGGTCTGAAAATGGCACACCTACTTCAACAATATCAGCGCCTGCATCACTGACGGTTTTAAGATTTTCAATAAAAGATTTATTACCCATAATATATGGAATGAATAGTTTACGCATTAGAATCACCGCCTTCTTTCATATAATTTCTAATCGTTTCCATATCCTTATCGCCACGTCCCGAAACTGTAACAACAAGAATTTCATCTTTGCCCATCGTTGGTGCTAACGTTTCTACATAGCTTAATGCGTGTGCACTTTCTATAGCTGGAATAATACCTTCAGCTTTTGTAAATCTAACTAAAGCATCCATCGCTTGTTTATCACTTACAGTTGCAAACTTCACTCTACCTATATCGTGATAATACGAATGTTCTGGTCCAACACCAGGATAATCTAAACCTGCAGATATGGAATGTGCTTGTTGAATTTGACCATTTTCATCTTGAATGAGATACATTTTAGTACCGTGTAATACGCCTTCTTTACCTTTGTTAATCGCTAGTGCATGTCTATCTGTATCATAACCTTCACCTGCAGCTTCTACGCCATATAATTTCACATCATCTTGAACGAATGGGTAGAATGTACCAATGGCATTAGATCCACCACCAACACAAGCTACAACTGCATCTGGTAAACGCCCTTCTTTTTCTTGAATTTGTGCTTTGATTTCTGTACCGATGATTTTTTGTAAATCTCTTACAATAGTTGGAAATGGATCTGGTCCTAAAGCTGAACCTAATAAATAATGCGTATCATCTACATGACTTACCCAGTATTGTAATGCTTTATTAACAGCGTCTGATAGCGTCCCTTGACCATCAGTTACAGATTCAACTTTCGCACCTAATAATTCCATTCTAAATACGTTTAACGATTGTCTTTTAATATCTTCTTCACCCATAAATACTACCAGTTCCATATCAAATAATGCAGCAACCGTCGCACTCGCAACACCATGTTGACCCGCGCCTGTTTCAGCAACAAGTTTATTTTTACCCATTCTTTTGGCTAATAGTGCTTGGCCTAATGCATTGTTTATTTTATGCGCACCAGTGTGATTTAAATCTTCACGTTTTAAATAAATTTTGGCGCCACCAAGGGCTTCTGTATATGAATCAGCATATGTCAATGGTGTTTCACGACCAACATAGTCTTTAAGGTAACCATCTAATTCTTCTTGAAATTTAGGGTCTGCTTTGGCTTCTTGATAAGCTTGTTTCAATTCTTGAATTGCTGGCATTAACGTTTCTGGTACGTATTGACCACCATAAGCACCGAAGAAACCAAATTCATCTGCTTCTGTTTCTATATTTTTATTCATAATTAATTTGCTCCTTTTACGAGTTTAATAATTGCTGCCATTTTTTCCATATCTTTTTCATTATTTGTTTCTATGCCACTAGCGATATCATAGCCTTGATGTGCTAAATCTAAAGATGTTACAGCTTGTATATTGTCGTAATTCATACCACCTGCGATTAAATAGTTAACATCGTTGAGTGTTTTTAACATTTCCCAATCATATACTTTACCTGTACCACCATAAGACTTCGATGGTGTATCAATAATAAACATATCTACATTATCTTTATAATAATCAATAGCTGTCGTTAATGTTTGTTGGTCTGTTGCGGGTAAGGCTTTGATAACTTTAATGTTAGGATTACTTTTTTTAATAAAATGTACAGTTTCTAACGGTTCATTACCATGGAGTTGAATTGTTGAAATCTGCGTCTGCGTTATCAAATTGGTAATCGTGTCATAATCTGGATTAACAACGATGACTACTTTTTCTTTATCGTCAGGTATAACTTCAGTCAATTGTTTAATGGTTGGAATATCAACATACCTTTTACTCTTTGGAAAATGAATAAACCCCATTGCATCAATATTTAAGTCTTTTGCTTTGTTTACATCGGCTAATGTGCGGAAGCCACAAAACTTTAACTTCATCGTTGTACCTTGTCTAATTTTAGACCTGGTAAGAATTGACTTAAGTCATCACATTTCATTAATGATTCACCAATTAATAAACCATCTATACCCGAATCAACGATATTTTGAACATCTTGCTCATCTTTGATACCACTCTCTGAAATATAGTAATAACCTGTTTTTTTATCTTCTAAAATCTCATTTGTATGCAAGACATCTGTAATGAAACGCTTTAAATCTCTATTATTCACGCCGATAATTTTCGGATCTAATTTATATGCACGTGCCAATTCTTCTTTATCATGAACTTCTACGAGCACTTCTAAATTTTGCGATGTAGCATATTGATATAGTTCTCTTAATTCTGGGTCAGTTAAAACGTTAACGATAAGTAATATTATCGAAGCGCCTGCTTTTTTAGCAACATCAATTTGAATAGGATCTACTACAAAATCTTTACACAATACTGGTAATGATGTTTCTGTTGTCAATGCTTGTAAACGTTCATAGCTACCACCAAAATAGTGTTCATCAGTTAATATAGAAACTGCATTCGCGCCATGCGCTTCATAATCTTTCACTTGTTGGGCTAAGTCTCTTGCTGGTAATCCATCAAGTGTTGGACTTTTAGATTTAATTTCAGCAATCACCCCAAGTTGATTTGAATCGTCTAATTGTGATTGGAATGTTTTTTTATGTGAAATATCCACTGCTTCTAGTGTTGATAACTTATCTTCATAATAGCCTTGCTCTAGTAAACCTCTTTTATATGTTACAATCTCATCCAATATAGTCATACGTTTTGCCTCCCATTTTATTATATTGCGCTAAAGCTTTACCACTTTCGATTAATGCTTGTGCTGCTTTCACACCAGCTTCTATTGTTTCAGCTTTTTCTGCTACATAGAGTGCGATGCCTGCGTTCAAGATAACAACATCTCTCTTAGCACTATGATCTGTTCCATTTAATATATGCTTCGTGATTTCTAAGTTGTCTTGTGGTGTACCTCCAACAAGTGCTTCGTTTGGCGCATAATCTAAACCTACATCTGTTGCATTCAGCGTATATTGTTTAATTTCTTCATTTGCTGTTACTTCATAAATAATATTGTCGCCAGATAATGTAGCTTCATCCATGCCATTTGCACCGTATACAACGATGGCTTTTTTACGTCCTAAATCTGCTAAGGTTTGTGCAATTTTTTCTAATTTTGATGTTTCGTAAACACCCATGACTTGATAATCTAATTTAAAAGGATTAATGATTGGACCAGTAATATTAAATATTGTTGGATTGCTGATACCTTTTCTGATAGGTTGAATATTTTTCATTATCGGATATGTTTCAGTAGCATTTAAAAAGACCAATCCATTGTCGTCTAATTGTTTTGGTGTATCTTCAACAGTGCTTGACTTAATAGCCATTGCATTTAACAAATCCGTGCTTCCAGATGATGAAGTGACACTCTTATTACCATGTTTAATGACGGGTACACTTGCACTAGCGATAACAAAAGATACAGTTGTTGAGATATTAAAACTATTTGATTTATCTCCACCTGTGCCACAAACACACATAGCATTAGGATAGTACGGTTGTTCACGATACATAGAATGGATTAAACTATTTGATATATAAGTTAACTCCTCTTGTGTAGTTTCTTTTTCAGAAAACGTTTCGAGTAACTCGATTTTTACGCTGTCTTCTAGATTTTTAGAAATAAGTAATTCTATAAATTCATTCATTTGTGTTTGGTTGAGTGGTTTATATTGTTTTAACTGTGTTTGTAGCTCCATCTTCTGTTACCTCCTTCATTATGTTTAAAAAGTTATTAATAATTTGTTTACCATGTGCCGTAGCAAATGACTCGGGGTGATATTGAATCCCATAATGTAACAATTGTGTGTGTTCAAATGACTGTATGCAATCTTCTGTTTGTGCCGTTATTGTTAATGTTTCAGGTAATGTTTGAGGATTACTCATCAATGAATGGTACCGCATAATTTCTGAATATTCTGGAATATCAGTGTATAACAATGTTTCTTTTGTGATACGCATTTGGTCTTTTTTACCATGTTTTATATAATCACATTGGATAACATCGCCACCATGATAACAAGTCAAAGCTTGCGACCCTAAGCAAACGCCTAAAATCGGTTTATTTTTATAATGATCAATGATTTGCATTAAATCGTCTGTATCTAATGGATGGCCAGGACCTGGTGAAATGATTACTCCGTCGATGTCCAGATTATAGATAGATGGATCATCCGGATATTTAATCATCACTTCTTCTTTCTCTGCAATCATATCTACTAAGTTATAAGTAAATGAATCATAATTATCAACTATAAGTATCATGGTGAAACCTCCAATAAGCTTTTAGCTTTTAATTTTGTTTCTTCAAGTTCTTTTTCTGGAATTGAATCATAAACCACACCACACCCTGCTTCCACATTAATGTTCGTGTCATCAATCATCATTGTACGAATCGCTAATGCGAAATCTAAGTCGTGGTTACAATTAATATAACCAATACCGCCACTGTAAACGCCACGTTTTTGTGGTTGTACTTCATAGATACGTTGAATCGCTCTTAGCTTAGGTGCGCCTGATACAGTACCTGTGGGTAATAAACTCGCAATCACTGTCATCGGTGAATAATTGTCTTTAAGCTTTCCAGTAACTTCACTAACGATATGCATCACATGTTCGTAACGTTCAATTGTCATTAATTTACCGATTATCGAAGTCCCTGTTTCACTTACACGATGGATATCATTTCTACCCAAATCAACAAGCATACTGTGTTCGCTTAATTCTTTTTCATCGTTTTTTAAACTTGCTTCGTTTGCTTGGTCCTCTGCTTCAGTAGCACCTCGTTTTATCGTTCCAGCAATTGGATTAGTCACTACTGTTTGTCCTTTTACTTTTACAAAGCTTTCCGGTGAACTACCAACGACAATCGGCTGATCCATATTCAAGTAATACATATATGGACTTGGATTTTGACGCTTTAAATTTTGATAAAGCTGATAAGACATGGCTTGTAATTGTTGATCAAAATGATGTTCGTAACTATAAACGATAGATGGTACAACTTGGAACATATCACCTTGTTGAATAAGTGACTTCATTTTACTAATTGTATTAATAAATTGTTCAGGTGCAATATTTGATTTGATCTCTTTTTCTGTAGCTATATGTTCAAGCTCAGAAGGATAAATCGTAATTTGTTTTAATTCTTCTACACGTTTTGCCACACGTGCTTTTAATTCCTCGTCATTTTCTTTTGAAAATAAGTTTGTTGCAATAACGTATAAATGCTCTTTGTAATGGTCAAATATATATGCATCTTCAACCATATGAAACTTAGCATCATGTTGTGGATGATCTTCAAGATTGATTTGTTTTAGTACTGGAAATTCATGTCTTACTAAATCAAAACTACATGACCCTACAAATCCAGAAATAAAAGGTAATAACGCTAATGCTTCGTCTTCAATTTCTGCTTTATATTGATCAATTAAATCTTTCATTTTTTTATAAGGTTGCTCATGTTCTATTCTGTTTTCTTCTGGTGTACATACAGTCATTATTTCATTATCTAACGTGATTGAACCGTAAGTATCGAAAATCACTATAGAATAACGCCCTTTTAGTTTCGATTGTTCTGAACTCTCTAATACGATTTTATTTTCTCTCAATCTTGCTAACGCTTCTGGTGTTACTTCTGCATTTAATCTTTGATATTGCACTTTCATTTTATTTTCCTCCTCATAAAAAAATCAGCATCCTTAAACATTGTTAAGGACGCTGACGCGCGGTACCACCTAAATTAGTAGATATATACTTGCTTTAATCTACTCTCTCATTGATTTATTCATTTGTTATCCAACAAAACCCAATTTCAGTATATGTAGGTGTTAGTTTCCATCAACCACTAACTTTCTGCTTGTTACCTTTACATTACTTACTTCATTTTGCTTTCTTATTTTTTTGTATATAAAAAACACCACACTAACGCATATCTGTAAGGACGCGTTACCGTGGTGCCACCTTAGTTAACAAATTATTTGTTCACTTTAAATATTATAATTTTTAATTACATCTAAAAGCCCAATTCACATTATATGTAGTGCTAATTTCCATTAACCATTAGCTTTCTGCTTGCTACATGTCATATATGCTACGTTATCTTTCAAATGGCAACCTAAGTTGCGAAAAGTAATTACCTAGTATGCTACAAGGATATTTTTAATTTGTCAACATTTGAATTTATATTAATTATTATTTTACTTTAAGCGATGATTATTGTTGAAATCATTTTGGTTATACTTTTTGAAGTTGGTTTTGAATACATAACCCCCAATGACTAGCATTAAAATAGGCATAATAATAATGACATATATCGCCCCACTTCCAAAAAAGTTAGTGAAAAATGCTAAAGCAAAAATGATGAATAATATTAAAAACAAAAGGTTTAAGATTACTGTTTTTTTCATTCTGTATCTCCTTTTCATAAAAACAAAAGTTACATTCAAGCTTATTTTTAGCATAGCTTATCATCTTTGTACATGGAATCCGCTGAATTTCCATTACTATTTTATGATATTTTATGTGAAAATCAATGGTTTATTATCTATGAATACGATGCTTAATCAACAAAAATATAATAGAATATATTTTTAATATTATAAATTATATAATATTAGTGTCGTCTATCTCTCAGGCGTCAATATGACGTAGAGAGGAGGTGCATATTAATGATCGAAGCTCTTGTTCATACCACTGTCACAGTAATTAGTGGTTGCATCGTTACCTTATTTGCGTATTGGTTACGTAATCGTAATGACAAGTAAAAGACGACATTAACCACACCAAAAAAACCCCCTCGCTATTAGTGGTAGCGAGGGGGTTGGTGCATTCAATGCACGAAACTCTTGTTAAATATATTATAACATCATATATAGGGGCATTGCAAAATTAAATAGATAATCTAGGGTTCAATATATTTATAATTGAATCGGTGCTAAACAATAAGCATGTAACAATGCTTGTGTCGCTTTTAATGAATCAATATGCGTACGTTCTAGTGCATGTGATGATTCGATACCTGCACCGAATAAGCCATGTTTTATATCTGCACCTGCTTTTAATGCTGCTGAAGCATCAGAACCATAATATGGATAAATATCAACTTTGTAAGGGATTTTATTTGTTTTACATAGATTTACGAGTTGCTCACGTAATGCTTTATGATATGGGCCTGATGCATCTTTAGCGCAGATAGAAACAGTATATTCATCTGAAGCTTGACCGTCCCCTAAAGCACCCATATCAAATGCAATAAATTCAACAATATTTGATGAGATTGAAGCATTGGCACCATAGCCTATTTCTTCATTATTAGAAATGTAAAATTGAATCGTATGCGGTAATTTGAGATTTTCTTTTTTAACTGCTTTTAAAAACTCTATAATCA
Organism: Staphylococcus sp. OJ82; assembly: GCF_000294465.1. Classification (NCBI taxonomy): domain Bacteria; kingdom Bacillati; phylum Bacillota; class Bacilli; order Caryophanales; family Staphylococcaceae; genus Staphylococcus; species Staphylococcus sp. OJ82. The sequence goes on from NZ_ALPU01000010.1 coordinate 227,678, forward strand.
TGGCAACACTTGCTTTGTCATCTAAATGACGTGATTTTATAAAACCCGAAGATGTGATTTGTGTTCTAGGATCAAAACTTATAAAATCACCTACCTCGATACCTAATTGTTCTGTATCTGCTTTTGTATTTACCTTTTCATCTAGTCTTACTTCCATATGGTCTATGTTTCTAGGCTCATTATCATTATTACGATATACATGTACGCTTGTTTCATGTAGACATATTGTCCCTGTGTAAGTTTGTCCTGCAGAAGTTTCAATTTCGCAATATTCCCCTTCTATTGCGTTATAACTAAAGCCACCAATTAAATCTAATGCTAAGCGACCGTCTTCCTTAATTTCTTTTACCATCGCACCTAATGTATCCACATGGGCTGTAATACATTTATGGTCTTGATTATTCTCGCCTTCTACAGTAATAATCAACGCGCCTTTGTTAGTAATATGAGTCGTATAACCTAACTTTTCAACTTCATCTTTAACGTATTTAACTGCCTTTTCTGCATGCCCTGAAGGACTATTAATATTCGTTAATGCTTGAATTGTCGTAAAAATGGATTCCGTCATACTATCCCCTCCTTATATGTATATCTTTAGTTTAACTGTTATTTTCTAAAATTGGTAATATTCTGAATAGAAATTCCTATTTGATGACAGTAATGCTAAACGCAAAACTTTATAATTTTATACAAATAGTATAAAAAAATTTTAAAATTGATTTACAGTATATGGAATTCATTATAAAATATTGTAACAAATTACATTTCATAATAAGGTGGCTGAATTATATTAAAAAAATTAATTTTAAATATAATTATGTGGGCTTTGTTTATAAGAAGCATAGTGATTTTGATAAATTGGTTTAATGGGAACAGTGACGTAAATATTATAATTATATTTGTCTATTTAGCTATTCTAACTTGGGTAATCATTTATCTCGGTTATAGCTTGGTTAAAAATCACCTTTATAAGAATATTAAAAAATGAGTCTTGATTCATAAAAGACTCATTTGCTTTTAATATGAAATTTTATTGCGATCAAGATCCAGTAAAAAAATCATACTTTGTACATTAAAACACAAATAACTTATATTTTTATTACAATTTAATAACCTCTATTGAAGTCTACTTGATTGGATAATGTTTCATCTCTTTCTATATGCTCTAATGTGTTACAGAAGCATGAAATAGCATCATCTAAATCTGTTAAAGCTGAAATATGTGGCGTTATCGTAACATCTTCCCTGTGCCATAACTCTGATGATTTGGGTAATGGTTCTGACTCAAAGACATCTAATACTGCATGTCTGACTTTTCCAGAATCTAGTGCCTTTATAAGTTGGTTTGTATCAACAGCCTGCCCTCTACCAACATTTATAAAATAAGCATTATTTAAATATCTAAAGATTTGTTCATTAAATAGTTTTTCAGTTTGTTGTGTTAACGGTAAGGTACTAATAATATAATCCGATTGTTCAATCAATGGTTTAGATGTTCCTAACGTATTTACTTGTTTAAAGTACTTTTTATTTTCGCCACTACTTGAAACACCATATACAGTTGTGCCAAATGACGATAAAACTTTTGCTATTACTTTTCCAGTTTCACCAGTACCGAATATCGTTATTGTTTGATCTTTCAAGGCAACAGGTGTTTCGCATGACCAGAGTTTATCTTTTTGTTGGGATTGGAATAATTTGTGATGTTGCAAGTCTTTTAATATATAACTCAAACAATATTCACTCATTTTTTCTCCAAAGTCACTCACAGTTCTAGTTAACACCGTATTTGATGTCTTCCAACCCTCTATTGCCAAAAAATTATTTACACCGGCATTAAACGCATGGACCCAACTTACCTTAGCAGGATGAAATACTTTACTAGGCGCAAAGCCTACATAAGCATCTGCCCACTCCATATCACCTTCTGAAATCATATCAATCGATTGAAAACGCAAATGATACTTTTCTAAATGCATCAAATATTGCTGAAAAGCAGATTCATATTGACCAGCAATCAAAATATTTTGTATATTCAATTTCACCACTCCTATATAATTTAAATGCTTTTTATTTTGTTTTTATTCTTTCATACATAAATCTTTATTGAATTATCTCATACCTTTTCATCATACAAAGTATATATCAATTCATTAAATTATAACTTGCTTAGTAAGTTAAATCTTCATTTTCAGAGTTTATGCATATTGCGAAATAACATTTGCTGCTTTACAATGTTACTATTCTGAAAATTTTGATAGAGGTGATTCGCACAATGAAACAAATACTTTTCGTTGGCTTAGGTCTTATTGGCGGAAGTCTAGCGAGTAATTTAAGATATTATCATGATGATATAGAAATCACAGCTTATGATGCAGATACCTCTCAATTAGATAAAGCTTTATCTATAGGTATTATTGATTTTCAATCGACAGATTATAAATCGAGCGTTGAAAGTGCAGATATCATCATTTACGCAACACCGGTACAACAAACGATAAAATACTTACAAGAATTACCAAACTATCATATGAAAAAGAATGTGATTATTACAGATACTGGCAGTACAAAGTCAACCATTCAACAATATGAACAACTTCTTTTATCTCACGATATCCATCTGATTGGTGGACACCCTATGGTGGGTAGTCATAAGTCAGGTGTGTTAAATGCTAAAAAACATTTATTTGAAAATGCATTTTATATACTCGTTCATAATGAATCAGCTAATGACATGGCTTTTGAAGAAATCCAAAGTTTATTAAAAACTACAGATGCGAAGTTTATTTCTATAACTCCAAAAGAGCATGATTTCGTGACAGGTGTCGTAAGTCATGTCCCCCACATCATTGCTTCGAGCTTGGTACATTTAAATGCCAATCATGCTGATGAATCTAACCTTGTAAAAACACTTGCAGCTGGTGGCTTTAGGGATATCACAAGAATTGCGAGTGGTAGCCCTGTTATGTGGCGAGACATTACGATTGAAAATAAAAACACAATCTTAACTATTTTAAACGAATGGAAAACACAAATGGAAGATGTTATTGCTCTCATCGAGCGTGATAGCTCTGATGACTTATATGATTTTTATAACGATGCTAAAATATATCGTGATGAACTTCCCCTTAAATCACAAGGCGCGCTATCTATTGAGTATGATCTATATGTGGATATTCCGGATAAATCGGGTATGATAAGCAAAGTTACAAATATCTTGAGTTTACATAATATTTCTATAAGCAACCTAAGAATTTTAGAAGTGCGTGAAGATATTTATGGTGCGTTACGTATTAGTTTTAAAAACCCAGAAGATCGCAAGAAAGGTGCTGAAGCACTGAGCGATTTTGATACTTATATAGCCTGATTTAATTAATAAGCCAAACGCTAATAAAGACGTTTGGCTTATTTTTATATTTAACATTATTAATTCCTAACTATTATTTAATAATGATAGTGATTTGAGCTGAATCTTGCGAAAAAAGCACGAGCCGAAGACTATAGGCTGATGCTGTGATTGAGAAGATCGCGTACAAATCAATGCTTTACGTCGAATAATTTTATCAATAGGTTTAAACACTTTGTTATCTAATATGCTAAGCACTTTTTTACATCTTATGACCTGCCATGAGTCCTAGGCGACCATGTTTTGTACCTGCATCAGTATAAGATACAGCTTTAGATACGATGCCTCGACCAAATTTCTGATATAAGGCATCAATGGTTTTTGCTAATTTTTCATTTCTTTTTCTTTCATATTCATCTATAAACAAGTTTAACTGTCTGTCTTTTTCATCTATAAATTTCGTTAATGAAACACTTACAGTTCTAAATAACATAGTATGATCACATAATTTATCTGCGAAATGTTCAACGACTTTATAAATTTGCTCTTCCAAATTCGTCGGATCCGGTAAGGTGTATTGTTTATTAACGCTACCTTCATCACTATAACCAAATGAAAAGTGAATGGTTTTTGCTAATTGATTTCTTGCCCTAACACGACTAGCAACATCTTCGATCAACTCACGCATGACAACTTTAGCTTCTTCATAATGATAATCGCGCATCAGTATTTGACTCTTACAAATCGACGGATTCATTACTTTATATTTATCTCTTACTCTACTTTGGTCTATGCCATTCGCATGTAAATGTAAATCAACGCCTACAATCCCTAAATCTCTCTTTAAATATTGATAAGGATAATTGGCTAAATCACCTATAGTAAAAATACCTCGTTTATTCAATTTTGCTTCTGTTTTCCTACTAATTCCCCAAAATTCACTTAACGGCTGAATAGGCCAAAGTTTATTCGGGACATCTTGGTAACGCCACTCTGCAATTAAACTAGAAGAATGTTTCGCTTCTACGTCCATTGCGATTTTACTTAAAAGCATATTTGAGCCAACACCAATAGAACAGTTAATTCCTGTTTCTTCTTCGATCTCACATTGCAGTTTTTCACAAAAAGAATGAATCGTAGTACTAAAACGGTGATAGCTATCCGTAACATCCATAAAAAACTCATCAATACTATATTGATGTAGATCTTCTGGCGCTACATAACGTAATGCAATTTTTGATATTGCTACGGACACTTCCAAATATTTTCTCATACTCGGATTAATAATATATATGTCGCTTCTATGTGGTATTTCGAACAGTCTTGACCCAGTTTTAATACCTAGTGCTTTTAAAGGTCCTGTAGCAGCTAAAACAACTGATCCTTGTCTCTTCGTATCGGCAACAACGGCTAATTTCTCCTTCAATGGATCTAATCCTTTTTGAATACAAGACACACTTGCAAAAAAACTCTTTTGGTCTATACACAATACATCTCTTTCTTCCACTAGATTATAATCATACATATCAAATACCTCCCTCAATTAATTCTATTATATACGAACAAGTGTTCTCATTCAATACTAATAAAAACAATTGTTCTGTTTTAATTGTTTTTAGAATTTTGAGAATTTTCATGATATAATAAGTTCAAACTGTTATAGGAGGAAATACATATGCCAATCGTTAATGTAAAATTATTAGAAGGTCGTTCAGATGATCAACTTAAAGATTTAGTCTCTGAGGTAACACAAGCTGTAGAAAAAACTACAGGCGCTAATAAAGAAGCAATACAAGTTGTTATTGAAGAAATGAAAGCATCACACTATGGTGTTGCTGGCGTTAGAAAATCCGACCAATAAATTATCTATGCTAAATTTATACTTATAGACAACCCCAAACAAAAATTTTAATGACAAAAAAGGTAGACATCATAAAAATGACTGTCTACCTTTTGTTTTGTCATTACCACATATGGTAACTTCCTTATATTATTCGTTTAAAAACTTCTGAACTTCTTCTTTATTTTTCGCTTTATCGATTTCTAATGCACTACCATCACCAAATGTTTGAATATCTTGGTAACTTCCTTCGACAGGTAACGTTAGAGAATCAACATTTTTATCGCCTCGAATACCAAAGTTTAAACCTGCTTGCATAATTGCAGAGTCTGGCATGTTCGTATTCAAGTAACCTCTTAAAATACCAGCAACACGCGGCAATTTAGGAAGTGTATCGATACTTGCAAGTTCTCCTTTAAGTGCTTGCATCACTTGTTGTTGTCTACGGACACGACCAAAGTCCCCTTCAGCATCATGTCTAAATCTAGCATAACCTAAAAGCTCTTTACCATTTAATCGATGGTGACCTTCTTTCAGTGATACACCTATATTTTTTGACATATCTTTTTCAACATCTATAGGTACACCGTTAGGTTCTAGTTCATCAATCATTTTTTCAAAACCAGTAAAGTCTAAAATAGCGTAATACTCAGGATCTACACCTAAGTTTTTCTTCAGCGTTTTTCTCATTAATTCTGGACCGCCTATAGAATATGCAGAGTTAATCTTATGTTGCCCATTTCCAGGAATATCCGCATAGATATCACGCATGACAGACATCATTTTCAACTTTTTATGCACAAAATCATATTGAGCAATCATAATAGAGTCTGTTCTGGAGATACCGCCTTGCTCCTTATCTGCACCTAACACCATGACTGTAATCTTACCATCATTTTTTTGAGCACCATTAAATTTATGCTCTTTCAGTGTTTTACCATGGTCTTTAGCATAATCAATACCTGAATTATAACCATGAATTGCATAACCAATCACTATCGCCAATAGGATAATGATAATTAAAATAATGAAGGGAAGCTTTCTAATCCGCTTCTTTTTCACCCTTCGTAAAGGGGCTTGTGTTGTTTCTTCGTTCGCATCTGATGTACTTCTTTTTTTGTCCTTATTCATTAGTATCAACCTTATATCTTCAAAATTGCACTTCTATGTACTATAATTAACATATATTAAAGTTATATAAAAAGAGTATAAAAATCAAGTAATATCTTAATATATGGTACTAAGGTCTAATACAGAAAGGATGTTAAGCATGAATATAAACAAAGCATACTTCGCCGGAGGTTGCTTTTGGTGTATGGTCAAGCCTTTTGACACGTATGAAGGTATTGAACAAGTAACCTCTGGTTATATGGGAGGTACAGTTGATAACCCGTCATATGAACAAGTCAAGACTGGCAACACTGGGCATTATGAAACCGTCGAAATCGAATATGATGTCGCATTGTTTTCATATAATAAATTATTAGAAATTTTCTTTTCTGTAATAGATCCAACTGATGACGGCGGACAATTCCAAGATAGAGGTTCACAGTATAAGACAGCTATTTTTTATTCTAATGACAATCAAAAGGAAGTAGCTGAAACGTATATCGAAAAATTAAAACACACGATTAATAGAGACAAAGCAATTGCAACTCAAATCTTGCCCGCTTCTAAGTTTTATAAAGCTGAAGCAGAACATCAAGAATTTTATAAAAAAAATCCAGAACGTTATGCCGAAGAACAAAATGAACGTCAAAATTATAAGCAATAACAAATCAATCATAAAAGCCGGAGCATATCTTCTATGCATCCGGCCTTCTTATACTATATGATCATACTCACTTATTAATCTGCTATAGCGTTTCAAGCTATTTTTAGCTACTACTCTTGTTTTTTCATTTCTAATGGAATCTTATTCTTCTTCTCTATTTCCTTACCATTGTGTAAATCTATTACTGTTTTCAAACTTTCTTCACCCATCAAATCAGGTTGTTGCGCGACCGTAGCATATAACTTACCTTTGTCTACTGATTTAATTGCATCTTCATTACCATCGAAACCAATAACTTTAATATCTTTGCTGCCAACCGCTTCTATTGCGCCTAATGCCATTTCATCATTTTGTGCAAAGATGGCTTTAATATCTGGATGTGCTTGAATAATATTTTGAGTTACGTTCAATCCTTCTGTTCTATTAAATTTCGCACTTTGTTTGGATACCACGTCAAGTGAGTCATCTGCTACGTTATGGAACCCTTTACCACGTTCTCTTGTAGCACTTGCCCCAGGTATACCTTCTAACTCTGCAACTTTAGTACCTTCTCCAAATTTATCAACGATGAGGTTTGCAGCCATTTCTCCACCTTTAACGTTATCTGACGCAATAAATGAAGCGACTTCCCCTTTAGCAACTTCTCTATCTAAGGTTACTACTGGTATATTCTGATCATTCGCTATTTGTATACTACCAGAAATTGCATCTGAGTCTGTAGGATTCACAATAAGATAATCTACATTTTGTTGTATTAAATCATCAATATCGTTTGCTTGTTTTGCTGCATCATCTTGCGCATCTGCAAACTTCACTTTAACACCTTGTTTTTTTGCCTCGTCTTCAATACCATCTTTAATTTTCACAAAGAATGGGTTGTTTAACGTGGAGATACTTACACCGATGACAATATCAGATTTTTTCTTATCTGACTTACCACCATCATTATTTTCCAAAGGAGACTCAAGTGAACATCCTGTTAAAAATAATAAAATAGCAATTGCACTGATTAATATTTTTTTCATCTTGTTAACCTCCCACACTATTTATTCTTTCTATCAATTAATACAGCTATGATAATCACTACACCTTTAACAACCTGTTGATAGAATGATGAAACTCCTAATAAGTTCAAACCATTGTTTAACACACCGATAATAAGTACACCGATTAATGTACCGAGTATGCGTCCCTTACCACCCGTAAGTGATGTACCACCCAGTACAACGGCTGCAATCGCATCTAGCTCATATGACATCCCTGCTGTTGGTTGAGCAGAGTTTAAACGTGATGTTAATATTGCACCTGCCATTGCCGACATTAAGCCAGCTAAACTATAAATCATGATTTTTAATTTATTTACTTTAATACCAGAAATAAATGCTGCCTTCTCATTACCTCCCATAGCATAAGTTTGTCTACCAAATACTGTTTTATGTAGCAAAATATATAAAATGATAAACGTAACAAACATTGTGACTGCCGGAACAGGTATGCCTAAAAAGTAACCACGACCAAATAATTGGAATGCATAGCTCCCATTTAAGTTTGTAATCGGGTTACCATCCGTAATTACGAGTGTTAAGCCCCTAAAGACGGTCATAGTAGCCAACGTTGCGATAAATGGTGCCATCTTACCTAAAGTAATTAACAAACCATTAACTGCCCCTAGAACTGCACCAAAGATACATCCAAGTAATAGGGCAATTATTGAATCTACACCTGATACCATTAAAATTGCTACCATTGCACTTGATAACGCCAATGTAGAACCAACCGACAAATCAATACCGCCCGTTAAAATAACAAATGTCATACCAAATGCAATGAGTCCATTAATCGATACTTGTCTCAGTAAATTAAATAAGTTGGATGGTTCTAAAAATGCACTGTTTAATGCACTAATGATAATAACTAGTAAGATTAACCCAATAAATGGAATTATTTTTTCTAAATATGAAATTGATAATTTAGACTGTGTCATGTACTTCCCCTCCAGTAGCTAATGTCATAATACGTTCTTCTGTTAATGATGCTTTCTCTAACACGCCTGCAATATTTCCTTCATGCACAACGGCCACTCTATCACTCATACCTATGATTTCAGGTAATTCTGATGAAATCATAATGATAGACATGCCTCGTTCGGTCAATTCATTCATCAATTGATAAATCTCTCTTTTCGCACCTACATCAATACCACGCGTAGGCTCGTCTAATATGAGAACATGTGGCGCAGTCGCTATCCATTTGGCAATCACAACTTTTTGCTGGTTACCACCTGATAAATCCACACAAGCATCATTTTTCTTACCTTTAATATTCAAGCGTTGAATCATTTGTTTTGCATATTGCTCCATAGAACTTCGTGTTAAAAAGCCGGATTTCGAAAAACTTTTCAACGCTGGTAATGAGATATTTTCTAATATTGAATCTTGCAGCACCAAACCTTCTTCTTTTCTGTTCTCTGTGATAAATGCTAAGCCTTGTTTGATAGATTGATTAGGATTATTTATCTGTAATTGTTTATTATTGAGCGTTACTTGCATATGCCCTTTATCTAAACCGAACAATACACGCATAATTTCAGAACGTCCTGCACCCATCAATCCGCTAAAACCTAAAATTTCACCTTTATGTAGATTAAAGTGAATATCATTCAATTTATGTTCAGTTGAACTGAGATTTTTAACAGAAAGAACAACTTCCTCATCTTGTGTGTAATGTCTATCTGGGTATTGATTATCTAAGTCTCTACCAATCATTGCCTTAACAATATTCGCATTTGTTGTATCTGCAGTTGCAGAAGTTAAAATAGAACGTCCGTCTCGCATTACTGTAATACGATCTGAAATACTGAAAATTTCTTCCATTCTATGAGAGATATAGACAAATGACACGCCTTCACTTTTTAGTTTTCGAATTTGTTCAAACAAAATATCAATCTCGTTATTTGTTAATGCTGCAGTAGGCTCATCCATAATAATGACTTTTGAATCTTGCATTAAAGCTTTACTAATTTCTAACATCTGTTGCATACCTACAGATAAAGCACCCGCTTCTTTATTAAGTCGATATTAATATTTAACTTATTGAAAATAGCATTTGCCTGTTTTTTCATCGCTTTATTATCAACAATACCTAAGAACTTTGTTTCCTCTTTACCGAGAAATAAATTTTCTAATACCGTTAAATTAGGCCATATATTTAACTCTTGTTGTATGAACGACACACCATTAAGTTCCGCGTCTTTGGTATTTTTAAATTGAATCGCTTCACCGTTTTCTTCAACAGACCCACTATCCGACTTATATACACCAGTGAGTATTTTCATCAACGTACTCTTTCCAGCACCATTTTCTCCCATTAAGGCATGTATCTCACCATCACCGATTTCAAAATCCACGCCTCTTAATACGTCATTTTGCCCAAATGATTTATATATTTGTTCCATCTTTATCATCTTATTCACCCCTTAAAATAAAACACCGCTTGTTAGTACGACATTAGCAAATGGTTTAGCTTCGCCTGTGCGAATGATGGCTTTAACTGTTTTACTTTGGACTTTGAATTGCTCATGTGATGTCGTTTTAATTTCAATATTTTCAGCTGATAATGTCTGATATAATGTCGTGTTTTGCGTTATCATTTCTTCAGCTAATGTCATTTGCTCGATTTCCATATGTTTTTTTATAAGATTAAACACTTCTATAAAAGAAGGCTTTCCAAATTCCAATGCTAGATCAATCTTTTTCACACCTTCTGGAACTGGAAGTCCACAATCTGCAATGATAATTTGATCTGTATGCCCTAAATCACTTAACAATTTTGAAATTTCACTATTTAATATACCTGTCTTATACATTCAATCACTCCTAAAATTTTATGTAACCCGTTACATGTTGCGCATTAAAATCTCGTACTTTCCCTTCGCTTCACTGTAATTGCTACTTGATCAACGTGATGCTCGCCTCCCTCCTCATATAAATTGAGTAGTTTCGATACAGCAAGCTCACCTATACGGTATGCCGATTGGTCTATTGTTGTAATTTGAGGAAATGTCATTTTTGCAAATGGTATGTCATCATAGCCAACAAGTTGTATCTCTTTCGGCACTTTAAATCCATGTTGTTGAATCACACCCAATATTTTAATCGCAATTAAATCATTACTACATATAATGCTATCGATATGATTTTGGCGTATTTGTTTAATAAATTGTGCTTCGTCATCTATTTGGTCTTCTTCACAACGGCAATATGACACATTATGTTGGTTGAGTACTGTTTCTACACCATTCACGCGTGATTGGAATGCAGATACGTTTAAATCAGAATGTACGATTAATACGTGCTGTGCCTGTCCTTCAATGATTAATTGAGCTTGGAGTTGACCACCTTCAAAATGATTTGTTGAAATCCCTTTATTGCCATCATGAATACGATCAACAAATACAAATGGAATACCATATGAATGAAGTGTATTTTCAATTACATTTTCATTTAGTGCTGTTGAAATCATACCCGTACAATTGTGTGCTACAAATGTAGAAAGATAATTTTTCGCTTTATCAATATCGTTGTCGCTATTACCTATCAATACTTGGTAACCGTGTGCTAAAGCGACATCTTCTACTCCACGAGCAATAAGTGTGAAAAACGGATTACTAATATCTGGAAGCAATAATCCTATCATTTTAGATTTTCGCTTATATAGCGTACGTGCCGCTTCATTCGGTTGATAATTCAGCTCGCTAATCGCACTTTCAATTTGTGCTCTTGTTTGTGCTTTTACGTAACCATTATTATTGATTGCTCTAGAGACAGTTGCTACTGAGCATCCTGCCAATTGAGCTACTTCTTTTATAGTTGCCAATGCAATCACCTCAATTTGTGTAACCGCTTTCATATTACCACACCTTTTTATAATTTAATAGAACAATCATATGTTCTATTTATTAGATTAATTTTCTGTAGAGATATTTGCAGTTTTTTTAAATAAAAAACGGTATTCTTTTAACTTTAGAATACCGCTCTTACATATCAATGCCTTTATCAAATTATATGTAATGTCGTTCAATACTAAGACTATTGATCTAGTCTATTAAATAACAAAATTACCACATTGTACTTTTTAACGATTACCGGTTACTTGATCAATACTTTCTATCCCTTTAATTTCACCATTTTGACCTACATAAACTTTTACCGAAAATTTATTATTAGGATTATCATCATAAATCATTGTATTTTTTTCGTAGTTTATTGTTCTTGTACCATGTACTTGTCTAAATTGTTGTACATTCACGTCTTCCGGTATGATAAAGAAGCGGCTCACTTTATGATTAGTGTAGTAGACCCCGATGTTACCGTATTTAACAACTTTCACACCGGCTATATCAATTGTTTGCTCACTTTTACCAAATTCAGCTTCTATTTTATCTTTGTGCATGCCCTTTGATACTTTATAATAACCATGTCTTGTATCACTATTCATGAAATCTGTGCTAAATTGCTGCGCTAACACATCTATTTTCGGCGTATGACCGTTACTTTTTTCTTTATTGTGCTCGTTACTCTGAGAAACTTGTTTTGTCCCTTTATAATCAGAATTAAGGGATTGGTATAAAAACGTGCCAGCAACAATTAATGCAATGACTAATAAGGCTAAGATAATACTAATTATGATTTTCTTCATTTTAATACGCCCCAATATTTTTAATTTATTTTATATCTTACTACAAATGATGAACTGATTGAATCTATTTTTAATATTAAATAATTATAATGCAATCTTATTTTTAGCAAGCATTCCACTCTTAGCGAGTAGTAATAATACAATTAAATTTTAAAAAGAAATTATGTAGATAAAATGTCATTTTTTATTTGAATAAGCTTACTTTCTATCATTGAAAGCGTTTTCTGATGATGATATATTATGATTATACCTTAACAAAGGGGTAACGAGAAATTCATATATAGTTAGAGTCAAATGATATTTAGAACAGTTCTACCAGTTAGTTTATTTAAAGTAGTTAATAACTTCTCCAGATATTAACTATAGAAACCATTAAACACTTTTAAACTCCTTAAAAAAGCAACCAACACATAAAACGTGTGTTGGTTGCTTTTATATTTATTCCTTCTTATTTATGTTTTCTAATTACACGCATCACTTTTAACATACTAAGCCATAATGAATGATGTTTTCTATAAACTAAAAATCTCGGTTCCCAAATAGGATTAAATTTCTCTTTGTATCTTCTGAGACCTTGAAATCTATACAAACCATTAAAATGTTCAAACACTCTACCTGCGATTCTCTCTCCATAAAATGAGAACGGCACTTGCCCTACATTAGATAATGTAGCCATACCCATGTTAAAGTGCTCATAATTATGCGCCTTTGCCCATAACAACATATTCAAATATAAGCCATCCATTAAAGGTAACTTACTATCTGGCTTCCAACGAATTAAATCTACAGAAAGTGTTGCTTTGTAATACGTAGGCATAAAGGTACAAAATGCGATGATAGCTTCATTTTTATCTTTAATGACCGCTATAGGTGCTTGCGATAAATAATGCTCATTAAAGCTACCTACAGAAAAATGCATTTCATTTCTTTCTGCTAGCCAATCGTCACTAATGTTTTTCAACTCCGCAAGTAATTCGGGTGAAAACGATGGTTCTAACACTTCAAAAGTTAGATTAAAATCATCAAACTTATTTAATGTTGCACGTAAGCCACGTTTCTTTTTACCTGATGTAGTAAATGTAGTTAAATCTATAACCGCTTCTTCACCTAACTTGAAAAATTGATTGCCAAAATCATGGTAAAGTGACATATATTTATCACTTACTTGATAAAAAATCACATCGTATCCTAAGTATTGCGCTTCACGGTAAAACGTCTCTAATAATTCATGAAATGATTCTGGATTGCCTACTGGGTCACCTAATACAATATATGCACTGTATTTATAACGATACATAATAAAGGCATCTTCTTTTTCATTGATAAAATAATACTTGTCTCCACTGTATATTAAATGACTTAAATAGTTACCGCCATATTGCGCTATGATTGCTTCGCACATTGCAATATTATTACTTCTATTCTTTACTCTATAACGATACTCAAACCACCAGACGATTACACACACAATAATAGCAACGAGTAAAATCGTAAACCAGAAATAATACCTTAATATTGAACTATCCATTTCCAAATGATAAATATCTAATGTATAGAATGTACCATCTATAACAATATGATTAGTATACAATATAAGTGAACCGACAGCGACACTTAACCATAACCTTGTATATCTAAATGGTCTTTTAATTGTATTCGAGCGTCTATAAAATACCAATAGTAGGACAAACATAACTGCAAGCCAACTCAGTAGTATAAAAGAAGCATAAGTATAGGCTGTAACAATAAATATTAAACTAATCGAAATCATTGAAAATAAAATAGCACGTTTAGATAGATGATATACACCTATTATATTTAATAATAAAAGTAAACATGCCGATGTATGCACTGATACGATAATGTAATAAATATAATGATTAGGATCATATAAACCATCATATATAATCGTCATGTTATTTAAAAAAGATATTAAGCTTGTATACATCAGTAATACCGCAATTGCAAACGACGGTACTCTTACAATAATATCTTTTTGATACGATGCTACAAGTGATGTCATATCTTTCACTGGTAACATAAGCTTTGAATCTTCCCAATAGCGTTTTGCAGTACTCTTGAATTCAAATGTAGAAAGAATCAATGCGATTAACACTGGGAATAAATAATAAGCAAAACGATAGAGTAATAATGCTAAAACAATTTCTTCTTCCGGTACATTTAAGCTTTTCAAACCTAATAAGACGACTAAATCAAATGTTCCAAATCCACCAGGGATAAAACTAATCAAACCTGATAATGACGCAATAATAAAAATACCAATAAATGTCATAAATGATATGTGGATGCCTACAATGACTAAAGCCATATATAATACAAATGAAGCTATCATCCATTCAACACCAGAAACAACTGTGCAATAAACACCAAGTAATTTATGTGATTGTTTAACTGGTTTTATATAAGTTATTATAATAAATATTGGTAAAAATAGCGCCACAATATACAATAACCAACGAATCCACGGAAAAGGACTGAATATATGCGTCACGTCAAATACTTGAATCACTACAAGGATAGACAGTAAACTAAGTCCTGTTAACATTGATATTAAAACAATAGAGATTGTATGCACTAACGCCTTTTTATCATCAGTTGCATTCTTGTACAATAAGAAACGTACACTTGCACCAATAAAACCTCCAAATCCTACGACAGCATTAAGTGCATTTACAATATAACCAATACGAATCGTTTTCAATAAAGAGAGTTTCAACTTTAACGTTTTTACTAAGAGGACGTCATAAAGCGATAATACAATAATAGATAAACCACCACTTAAGAATAAAGCCACTAACCATACTCTATTAATATCCCCAAATGATTTTACTGTTTCTTTAAGATTAATATGTGAGAGTTCTTTATATAATGTGAAAACAACAAAAATAAATAATGTAACTGCAAATACTATTTTTAATATAGAAAATAATTTAATTCTTAATTCCTTAGACATATTTTCACTTCTCTTTTCAGTGTTTCTATTGTGTCATAAAAAATATAGCACAACACTAAAATATAATAAATAAATTTTTAATGACATCTATATAACATAATTGTTAGGTGGCTTTCATTTAAATCATTTATACGAAACACACTAGACTAAAATAATACTAAAACTTGTTTTCGTATAAAAAAAGAGCGGGAATAAGAAATCAAAAACTGATTTCCTATCACCGCTCTATAAGACTGACCCGAAAAAGTAATACAAGGACTGAAACAACTTCATTTAGATATCCGATAGCTACTGTGCAATCTAATTGAAGATACGTTAATATTAACGAATTTCTTCTTCTGATGAAGTTTGATACTCACCTGCATCTTGACCATAATATTTATTATATCTACGTTTATACATAGAATATAAGTGTGAAATAAGCACTTTCAAAATAGCGTAAGCTGGTATACCTAAAATAACACCAACTACACCGAGTAAGTTACCCGCACTTAACAAGATGAAAATAATTGTTAGTGGATGTATTTTCAGTGTTTTACCCATTACATTCGGTGAAATAAAGTGCCCTTCAATAAATTGTACAGCCGTCCAGACGACAATTAATTTCAATAACATAATTGGCGAAGTAATTAATGCAATGATAATTGCAGGTGAAATAGCAATCGTAGGACCAATATAAGGTACTACACTCGTTACAGCTGCAATAGATGCTAAGATTAAACTATAATCTAATCCGATAATACTATAACCAATAAATAATAGAATTCCAATACAGAACGAAACAACAATTTGTCCTTGGATATAAGAACCTACTTGAACACTCATTTTGTCTAATAAATCATGAAAATCTTTTCTGAATTTTGGTGGCATTAATTTTGTAGAAAAATCTTTAAAACGATAACCATCTTTTAACATAAAGAATAATACAAATGGTGTTGTTGCAATTACTACACCAACATTGACTAATGCTTCAGCAAAATTCTTAACTTTAGATCCAAAACCATTAAAATAATCAGAAACCATACTTGGTAATTTTTTGGCTAAAGTATCAAGTTGATCTTGAATCTGCGTATAGAAATTAGATATCACAGAAAATTTAGTAAGACTATCAATAAATTGATTCACTTTATCGACATAGTATGGGAAATTATTACCAAAACTTTTGAATTGAGACCCAATCACTGGGATAAGTAGATTAATTGCCAATGATATTACACCAACGATGAGTAGGAATAAAATGATAACGCCCCAAACTCTTGGAATATTATATCGTTCCATTAAATTAACTACCGGGTTAAATAAATAATAGAGAATAATTGAAACAATGATAGGTGCTGCAAGCGTATTAAATACGATAATAAATGGTTTGAAAATGTAAGAAACTTGATCAAATATAAAAATTGAGAAACCTACTAATATTAAAATCAACAAACCAAAAAGTAAATCTTTACCGCCTAAAAACTTCATGAAGCGGGTTTCTGGAAAACTCAGTTTCAATTTATCTTTTCCACTCTTTTTTTCTTGCTTTATATTTTCTTCATTCGACATATACTCACCATACCTTAATTTGATTCTAAATTATAATTTCACATTAAAATGATACAAAATGTAGTACAAAACTACGAACGTAAAATATGTTAATGTGTTGTCGATTTATTTGCTAATATTAATATTAACACATTCGTCATCTTCCAAACATATATTTTACCACATTATATATTGTAAGAATCTTTTCGAGAAATTATACACATAAATAAAAGACAACATTACTTTCATTATTTTTGTACTACTCCATCTTTTAATAAAAAAGAACAAACCAAACATGATGATTTGCTTGGTTTGCCTAGACGTTAATAGATTCTACAATAATGCGAAAGCACTAAATTATTAATTTAAAGTAGGTTCATTTTCACGAACTGGTTCTTCGGTAATAACTTTATTTTTATTAGTTTTCTTTTTGGGAATCGGAACGATATAATTGCCATAAGGTAATTTGCCAATTAAGTATACTAATAATACTGATAGTGCAACTGCTGCAATAAAGACGCTCACCAATTTACTTTGTGGTGCTATGTTCTCTACAATTGGTAATCTTTTCACAAACTGTATGGCAACATAATGGACTAAGTAAATCCCCATTGAATAGTTACCAATTACAGTTAACGTATTTAATACAACTTTATTTTTCTTAACATGCTCATACATGTAATTAAGAAAAACGATAAAGAAAGGAATATAAATGATGTTCGAAATTGTGATTGAACTATTGAGATTTTCTAAATCAATACTGATAAGTAAATCTATAAATAATATTGCAATAATTATAGAAAGCAGCGTCTTATACTTAAATATCAATTCTTTTATTTCATTATAATATTTAGCATATACAATACCTAGCATAAAGAATGAAATCCAATTCAAAATAAACAGTTTATCATTAACAAAGCGTTCGACACCTCCGCCACCCAATGAAATTGGCTGAATGATGATCCAAACAGCGTTGACAATGGTCGCTAAAATGAAAACCGATATGATTGGCCAACCTTTTTTAAATTTATGCACAAATGGAAAAAGAAAATAAAATTGAATGACAGTCAAAATAAAGTATAAATGAAAATTAGCTTTACCATAAACGAAATAGTTAATTAACTTACCGTCGTCCTCAAGGTTATGTAAAAAATATTCTCTATATAACAAATAAAAAATCGTCCAAATTATGTAAGGGATAAAGATTTTACTAAATCTAGATTTCATAAAGTAATTTAAACTAAATCCTCTATTAATAACTGATATAGTCAATAAAAAAGCACTAATAACAGCAAATATAGGCGTCCCTAATCTTGCCATTTGATTGATATATCCTAAAGCGTCAGAAGTAAATTCGCCTGTTGAAGCTGAATAACCAATACTATTGACTGTATGAATTGCTACAACTAACATAGCCGCTACTGCTCTTATAATAGGCACTTCATCATAATACTTCACGTAACTGTAGCCCCCTACTCATAATTAACCTGAAGACTAAGTCTATAATGTTCATCATAAGCTGTAAACCTTGTTGGCGCTGAAATTTTAAATCTTAATACATTATTATATGTTATTTAATATTGTCTAAACACTCTTTACAGTTCAACCTTTTTAAAAAGTAAAATTACTTTTTATCTAAATTATAAATTAAAATAACAAAATTCTTTAATTTAGTTTGTGAGTTTTAAAAATAACACCTAGTCATTTGAAATGACTAGGTGTTATTAGCAGTATTAACCGGGTCATATAATAAGTTTGATACATAAGTTTATATCATTGTTCGATTTCGTAATTAATTAAATTATGTTTGATCTGACGGCTTATCAACCATAAAATGATAAACATGTAATGTTAAATAAATGACCTCTGCCTCATATACAGTAACATTCAGTTCTTGTTGCAACATTTTCATTATTTTCAAGGCGATATTAAAACACAAAGGATACTGCGTTTTTAATAATTCTTCAAACGCACTTGTTTTTTGTAATACTTCTCCTTTATTTAATCTTCTGATTAAAAATTGAATGTGTCTAATAAACCGTTGATATTGAACTGTTTCTTTATCTATTGTATGTTTCAAATCATGCTCTAAAATAAAGATACTTTTATTAATTAATTCATTTATCGTTTCCATCTCACGTATGGACACTGTATCAGTATTAGAAGCAATATGTAATGCGATAAAACCAATCTCATCTTCTGGAAAATTCACTTCTAAAACATGGTTTAATCGTTCAATTACTTTTTCTGCTATTTCATATGCCTCACCATATAATTGCTTTGTTTCCATTACGAATGGATTATTAATTAATTGGTTTTGTTTCATACGCTTATAAGCAAAAATAATGTGATCTGTTAACGATACAACCAATTTTTGATTATCTATTTTCATTACCGAATTGGTAATAATATTTACTGCGTCGATCACGGCTTGTATCAAGTTATCATCAGCTAATTCAACCAATGTTTTATAATGATCTTGTTGTGATTTTTGATCTAATATATATAATTTTTCAATGGATTGGTTTTCATGTAATGTCATTCCAATCTTTTTATTAAAACCAATGCCTTTTGCAATTAATACATATTCTTGCATTTCATTAGTACAAATAATTACATTGTTATTTAAAACCTTTGTAATAAGGTAAGAACTCATGTCACTCATCCTTCTTATTATGTCAATAAGCATTATATAGTGAAAAATAGAAAAATGAAAGTAGTAAAGCGCTTTTCTATTAATTTTATAGTATTATTACATAAAAAAACTATGTATTTTCATTTTATAGAAAATACATAGTTACTCACTTTATATCATTATTTCTTTTTCATGCCCCAGCTTTCAATGCCAAATAAATTAATTTCTAATTCTTCTGGTTTAAAGATAGGTTTTTTGCCTGCTTTACGTTGACGTTGGTAATCATTCATAACTGCAAACGCAATATTAGATAATCCTATAATTGCCACTAAGTTGACGATCGCCATTAAGCCCATAAATACATCGGCTGTACCCCAAACGGTTTCCGTTTTAATTACTGCACCCACAAATACAAGTACAACAACTAAACATCTAAAAATAAATAATAATGTTTTGTTTTTTGATAAAAATTCAATATTCGATTGTCCATAGTAATAGTTTCCTACTACAGATGAAAAGGCAAATAATGATATTGCTACTGTTAAGAAAATACCACCAGCACTACCTAAATGTTCATTAAGTGCAGATTGTGTTACTGCAACGCCTTGAGCTGCATTTTCACCAAATTCTAATCCTGTATACAATAAAATCATAATCGCAGTTGCTGTACAAACAAGCATTGTATCAAAGAATACACCTAACGATTGAATTAAACCTTGTTTTACAGGGTGAGGAACCGCTGCTGTTGCGGCAGCATTAGGCGCAGAACCCATACCTGCTTCATTGGAGAACAAACCACGTTTAATACCTTGTAAAATTGCTGCACCAACTGCACCACCAGTCGCCTGTTCAAATCCAAAGGCGCTCGTAACAATCGTAGTAATCATCGGAATAATTTGATCATAATTGATAATCAGAATAACAAATACGAGACCAATATATATGACTGCCATAAATGGTACGATGACTGATGATATTTTAGCAATACTACGGACACCACCAAAAATAATAATACCTGTTAGTACTGCTAAAATAATACCGGTTACAACAGGGCTTATGCTATATTGTGTTTTTAATGATTCAGCGATTGTATTAGATTGCACAGTATTAAACACAAATGCAAATGTCACTGTAATTAATATGGCAAATAAAATACCTAGCCATTTTTGATTTAAACCTTTAGTTATGTAATAAGCTGGTCCCCCACGGAAACCCCCATCTTCATCAGGCACTTTATATACCTGTGCTAAAGTAGCTTCTATAAAAGCACTTGCCGCACCAATCAAAGCGATAACCCACATCCAGAACACAGCGCCTGGTCCACCTAAAACAATTGCAGTAGCCACACCTGCGATATTACCAGTACCGACACGAGATCCCGCGCTTATTGCAAAAGCTTGGAATGGTGAGATACCTTTCTTACCACTATCTAGTGTTTCGGGTTTTTCGCCAATGGCACGAAACATTTCTGGAATCCATCTTAATTGAACAAATTTAGAACTAATAGTAAAGTATAAACCTGCTGTTATTAGTAGCCCAATTAGGTATTGCGACCAGATTAAATCATTCCCGACTTGAACAAAAGTTTTGAACCAATCTGGAATTAAACTATCAAAATTACTCAATTTAATCCCTCTCATCTATATAATTTGAATTTTATAGCAAAATCAAGAGATTTATAGTTATTTCATGTACATATTAATAATCAAAATGCATATGTGCACATGAAAGTGAGCGAAAGTTTAACAGTGTTAAGCTAAAAGCCTTGCACTATCATGTCTTGCTCCACTATAAATCTCTTGGTTTTATTTTTTATTGCACCTAAAAGGTATTTTATCACTATATAGTTGTATTTACTAACAGTTTTTTCAATTTATATTATTTAACAACTAAACTTTCTACTTCGCCAAAGTCATTAATATCTACTATAAAACTACCGTTCGTATATTGTTCTGATAAATGAATATCTTTAATATCGCCAGTTTCTTGTTGTTTATTTGAATAGATTGTATATTGCTTTTGTCCTGGTTGGACAACTTCGGCAGCTACAATACGATGTGGTGCTTTCTTAAGTTCCTTCAACAATGTAAGTCCACGTTGTGCACGTTTTGCTGTTTGCAATACTTTAAATCCTATACGTTTTAATGAACCTCTTTGCGTAGCCATTAGAATTGAATCCTTTTCAGAAATCAATTGTGTAAGCACTGCATAATCTTCATCTTTTAAGTTAATAGATTTAACGCCAGCTGCTCTTAAACCAGTATCAGAAAGTTCATCACTACTATATGTTAATGACATACCTTTATGTGTAAGTACTGTAATCAGTTGTGGCTCTTCTATGCGCATGACATTAATAATTTCATCATCCGTTTTTAACTTCATTGATACTAATGGTTTATTAAAGCGTGAAGTTTTGAACATAGAAACATTACTTTTCTTAATCATGCCATCACGTGTAGCAAGAACATAAAATGCTTCAGGTTTAAAGTCACGTTCACAAAAGACATCTATAACATGTTCACCTTCATCAATAGGTACGATTTGCGATACGTGTTGACCTAAATCTTTCCATTTGATCTCTGATAATTTATGCACTGGAATATACAAGTAACGTCCTTTATTAGTAAATACAAGTGCTGTATCTAAAGTATTAACTTCTTGATATTTCAACAACTCGTCGCCTTCTTTGACACCAACTTCTTCAGCGCCACTTGCGTTAAAACTACGTAAAGAAGTACGTTTGATATAACCATGTTTTGTGACACTCATGATTACAGTTTCACTTGGTATCATAACTTCTTTGTCAATTTTGATTTCTGTAATTTCCGCTTCAATTGAAGACAAACGTTTTTGTTTATAGCGATTTCTTATTTCAGTTAACTCTTCTTTAATAACATTTAATAAGGCATCATGATTATCTAAGATATTTCTTAAAGCTTCGATAGTCTTTTTCAATTCATCATGTTCATTTTGAAGTTCAACAATATCTGTATTTGTAAGTCGATACAATTGCAACGTCACAATTGCTTCAGCCTGAGCATCACTAAAATCATATTCCGCTACTAAATTATTTTTAGCATCTTTTTTGTTTTTAGAACTTCTAATGAGTTTTATGACCTCATCCAAAATAGAGAGTGCCTTCATTAAACCTTCTACAATATGCATTCTACTTTCAGCATGGTTTAATTCATAGCGCGTACGTTTCGTCACAACATCAATTTGGTGATTGATATAGCTGTCAATAAATTGACGTATACCCATAAGTATAGGACGTCCATCACTAATCGCAACCATATTAAAGTTATATGCAACTTGTAAATCAGTATTTTTGTATAAGAAGTTCGCCACCGCTTCACTATTTACGTCTTTCTTCAATTCAATTGCTATACGTAAACCAGTTCGGTCTGTTTCATCACGTACTTCAACAATACCGTCTACTTTTTTATCTGCACGTAACTCATCCATTTTTTTAACTAGTGAACTTTTATTCACTTCATATGGTACTTCGGTAACGATAAGCTCTTTTCTGCCATTTCTTAGTTCTTCTAATTCTACTTTAGAACGGACAATAATTTTACCTTTACCTGTTTCATAAGCTTTCTTGATACCGTCAATACCTTGGATAATACCACCAGTAGGAAAATCTGGTCCTTTAATATATTTCATCAACTGGCTCACTGTAATATCAGGATTGTCAATATATTTAAGCGTTGCTTGTATTACTTCTGCCAAGTTATGCGGTGGTATATCTGTTGCATAACCTGCAGATATACCGGTACTACCATTAATCAATAAATGAGGTAACCTTGCTGGTAATACCATAGGCTCCATTGTCGTGTCATCATAGTTCGGCATAAATGGCACTGTTTCTTTATTAATATCTCTTAATAATTCCTCTGACATACGACTTAATTTAGCTTCCGTATAACGCATAGCTGCAGCCGGATCATTATCAATACTACCATTGTTCCCTTGCATTTCGATTAATACATGGCGTAATTTCCATTCTTGACTCAGTCGAACCATTGCGTCGTATACAGAGGAATCACCATGTGGATGATATTGTCCAATGACATCACCGACAGTTTTAGCACTTTTACGGAAATTTCTATCATACGTATTTCCACTTGAATACATTGCATATAAAATACGTCTTTGAACAGGTTTGAGCCCATCACGAACGTCTGGCAATGCACGCTCTTGAATGATGTATTTACTGTACCTACCGAATCGATCGCCAATAACATCTTCTAGCGATAAATCTTGAATTATTTCACTCAATTTATTTCCTCCTCATCGGGGTTTTCCTGTTCTAGAATTTGAATTTCATTATTATCCAAAATACTTTGTTCTTGTTGTAAGCCAAATTCAACATTTTTTTCAATCCATTCACGTCGTGGTGCTACTTTATCACCCATTAACGTTGTAACACGTTTAGAAGAACGCAATTCATCTTCAATTTGTACTCTAATTAATGTTCGCGTTTCAGGATTCATTGTTGTTTCCCACAATTGATCAGCGTTCATTTCACCCAGACCTTTATAACGTTGTAATGTAAAGCCTTTACCTAATTTATCTTGTAATTGCTCTAATTCTTCGTCAGTCCAAGCATACTCAATTTTTCTCGAAGCACCTTTACCTTTTTCTAATTTGTATAAAGGAGGTAGCGCAATAAATACTCTTCCAGCTTCTACTAAAGGTTTCATATACTTAAAGAAGAATGTTAATAACAATACTTGGATATGTGCGCCATCGGTATCAGCATCTGTCATGATAATGATTCTATTATAATTGCTATCTTCAATCTTAAATTCATTACCGACACCTGCACCAATTGTATGGATAATTGTGTTGATTTCTTCATTTTTGAATATATCATCAAGTTTAGCTTTCTCTGTGTTTATTACTTTACCTCTTAGCGGTAATATAGCTTGATACTTACGATCTCTTCCTAATTTAGCAGAACCGCCTGCTGAGTCACCCTCTACTAGGTATATTTCTTTCTTCTCAGTATTTTTACTTTGTGCAGGTGTTAACTTCCCTGAAAGCAATGTATCTTTACGTTTGTTTTTCTTGCCTGAGCGTGCATCTTCTCTTGCTTTACGTGCTGCTTCTCTCGCTTGTTGAGCTTTCAGTGCTTTTTTCACTAGAGATTTAGATAATTGCCCTTTTTCTTCTAAATAATACGGCAATTTGTCAGACACAACAGAATCAACTGCACTTCTAGCTTCTGGAGTACCCAATTTAGACTTGGTTTGGCCCTCGAATTGAAGTAATTCTTCCGGAATACGTAATGATATAATTGCTGTAAGTCCTTCTCTTATATCATTACCATCTAGATTCTTGTCTTTCTCTTTTAATTCGTTAATACGTCGTGCATAGTCATTAAACACACGAGTCATAGCTGATTTAAAACCAACTTCATGCGTGCCGCCATCTTTAGTACGTACATTATTAACGAAACTCAAGATACCTTCTGAATATTGATCGTTGTATTGAAATGCTACTTCTACTTCAATTTTATTCGCTTCACCTGAAAAATTAGCGACTTCGTGTAATACTTCTTTGCCTTCGTTAACATAACTCACAAATTCTTTGATGCCATCTTCATAGTGGTAAACATCTTCACGTTCTTTACCAGTTCTTAAATCTCTAAGCGTGATTTTTAGGCTTTTAAGTAAAAAAGCCGACTCTTGCAATCTTTCACTTAACATATCGTAATTAAATGAAGTTGCTGCTTTGAAAATTTCAGGATCCGGTTTAAACGTTACTTTCGTACCTGTTCTTTTTGTTTTACCATGTTTTTCAAGTCCTGATGATGGTTTACCACCATTTTTAAAACTTTGGGTATATATCGTACCATCTCTATAGATTTCAACCTCTAACCATTCACTTAGCGCATTGACAACTGATGCACCTACGCCGTGTAAACCACCTGAAGTCTTATATCCCCCTTGTCCAAACTTACCGCCTGCGTGAAGTACCGTGAAAATGACTTGAACTGTAGGCTTCCCTGATGTGTGGATACCTGTGGGCATGCCTCGTCCATTATCTTCTATAGTAATACTTTCATCTTTATTGATAGTTACTATAATTTCACTACCAAAACCGTTTAATACTTCATCGACGGAATTATCGACAACTTCATACACTAGATGATGTAATCCACGTTTATCGGTAGAACCAATATACATACCAGGTCTTTTTCTTACGGCCTCTAACCCCTCAAGAACCTGAATGGAATCATCCGAATAGTTATTTTGTTTATTCATTGCCAATCGTTTCGCCCTCCTACAAACATACGTTCGTTTTTAAAACTATACATTAGTTATTCTTATATAAATCTGGATAAATTGCAAGCACCAAATCAATTTTCAAAAAATAATTCATTTCTATATGAAAATTTTTATTCGTCTTATTATGGTCTTATATGGTAAAATAATTTTAATGTCATTAAAGGATGTGGATTATATATGATGATGATTATAATCATGTTGATACTAAGTTACCTCATTGGTGCATTTCCAAGTGGCTATGTAATAGGGAAATTATTTTATAAAAAAGATATCAGACAATTTGGTAGTGGCAACACTGGCGCGACAAATAGCTTTAGAGTATTAGGTAAACCAGCAGGATTCCTAGTTACTTTCTTAGACATATTTAAAGGTTTCATTGTTGTCTTCTTCCCACTATGGTTACCTGTCAGTGCAGAAGGTCCTATTAGTTCATTTTTCACAAATGGATTAATCGTTGGTGCTTTCGCAATTTTAGGTCATGTATATCCAGTTTACCTTGGATTCAAAGGCGGTAAAGCCGTTGCTACAAGTGCTGGCGTTATACTCGGTATGAATCCTATCTTATTAATTATATTAGCAGCTATTTTCTTTATAATATTGAAGTTAACAAAATATGTTTCGCTTTCAAGTATTATTGCGTCAATCTGTTGTCTTATTGGTGCTGTACTCATTCGAGACATCATCTTGGTTATCGTCAGCATCGGTGTGGTTGTATTACTAATCATTAGACACCGTTCTAATATTGTAAGAATATTCAAAGGTGAAGAACCTAAAATAAAATGGATGTAACTATTACACAAGTCACTATGTAAACAATCAAGTAATTAAAAAAAGCTAGAGGACATCATTGTCTCCAGCTTTTTATTTTTAGCTTAAGACCCCTAACATCCACATACGAAGAAGTAATTTCTCCGATCACTTTAAAACATCATTACTTCTATTATACTACTAATGTAGCGCTTTAACATAGATTTTCGCTATTTCACATTTGTCTAAATTGTTTTTAAATAATTTTCTAATAATTTATGCTATAATATCTTTAGTATTACTCAAAACGGGTAATGTATATAATACTAATTTTTTAGATTAGTGACTAACTATCATAAGTTAAGCACTTGTGAACCGAAAGGAGACTTTTATTATGGAAATAGAACTTTCAAATAATGCAGTGTCTTGGTTTAAAGAGGAACTTGAATTACCCGAAGGTGACAAAGTCTTACAATTTTTCGTTCGTTATGGTGGAGAATTCCAGTTAAAACAAGGATTTAGCCCTGCCTTTAGCGTAGACAAAAAAGATGAAGTTGAAATTGGTTACGAAAACAATTACGAAGGTTTAGACGTTGTAATCGCTGAAAAAGATTTATGGTATTTCAAAGATGATAATTTATTCATCGATATAAATGATAGCGTTGACGAGATTTCATACACTACAAAATAATATATAGTTAAATTATTTTGAACATAAGTTAATGTACAATAGTGTTGATTATTATCTTTCTTCTATATAATATTGCTTACACAATTGTATTGAAACTATTAGATTCAAATGATTTACTATTAGTATAATTAAACAAGGTTTCGAGATAAAGCATTAAAGTTAAATAAGAAAAAGGATGATTTCTATTAAATACTATAGAAATCATCCTTTTTTATTTGTCTTGTCATATATCATTTCATTAATACTTAACCCAAAACGTTATTAAACTAAATACCTTATACAAGCTCTAACGTTTCGCCTGCTTTATTTCTTTGATCAATATCTAGATAAGCTGTGTGCCACTCTGGGAAATACTTGTCTAGTCTAATAGGCTTAAAGTCTTCTTTTTTAATACAGGTTAAAGTAGTAGACCCTGTAGTCGCTAGCTCGCCTACTTCATTAAAAATTTCATAACGATAGACATATCTCAACCTAGAATATTTATCTACCCAAGTCTTAATTGTTACCTTTTCTGGATAAGTGATAGATTTAATATATTTAATGTCTATATCTGTTACAGGTGAGATAATACCCGCATCTTCCATGTCTTTATAACTGAAGCCTAATTTAGAGATATAATCTGTACGTGCGACTTCGAACCAAGTAGGATAATTACCATGATAAATCACTCCCATTTGGTCAGTCTCTTGATAACGTGATTCTATTTTTGTCATACTGTAAATCATTTTACGTCCTCTTTTCAAATACACATAGTCAATTATTACACATTAAATATTAACATAAAAAAGGGAGCAGGACAGAAATCAACGTTTGATCTCATTTTCCCACCCCCACAAGACTGATTAGATAAAGAAATACAAGTGCTTAAGCTCTTGAATAAGAACTTAAAACAAGTGAATTTATATATCAGACAGTTACTGTGTAATCTTTAAGTTATTAATTACTAGCTAATTTTTTTCTTAGTACAAGTTGTAAGATACCACCATGACGGTAATAATCCATTTCCACATTGGAATCAAAACGTGCAACTGCTTCAAATTCAATGACTTTACCATTTTCTTTTTTAGCTTGCACTTTAACTAAATCATGAGGTTTAACATTTTCATCAATATCAACTGAAATAACTTCAGTTCCATCGATGCCTAAACTTTCTGAAGACTCTCCGTCTTTAAATTGTAAAGGTAATACACCCATCATAACTAAGTTTGAACGGTGAATACGTTCGTAACTTTGAGCAATAACTGTTTTAACACCTAATAGATTTGTACCTTTAGCTGCCCAGTCACGTGAAGAACCCATGCCGTAGTCATTACCTGCTAATACTACTAAACCAGTGCCATCTTCTTTATATTTCATTGCTGCATCGTATATTGGCATTTGTTCACCTGTTGGCCAATATGTTGTGAACCCGCCTTCTGTACCTGGAGCCAATTCGTTTTTAATACGAATATTAGCAAAAGTACCACGGACCATAACTTCATGGTTACCACGACGTGAACCATATGAGTTAAATTGACGAATTGGAACATCGTGATCCAATAAGTATTTACCTGCTGGTGTGTCTTTACCAATAGCACCTGCTGGCGAAATATGGTCAGTTGTTACTGAATCTCCAAATTTACCCATAACACGTAAGTTCTTAAGTGATTCAATTGTTCCTGGCTCTTTAGATAAGCCTTGGAAGAATGAAGGGTTTTGAATGTAAGTAGATTCAGAATCGAAGTCATATAATGGTTTATCTGTAACATCGATTTCGTTCCACATTTCATTATTGTTGAATACCGTTGCATATTCTTCTTTGAACAATTCAGGTGTAACGACATTATCTACAGTATCAGAAACTTCTTTAATTGTAGGCCAAATGTCTTTTAGATATACATCTTCGCCATCTTTGCCTTTCCCTAGAGGTTCATTTTGTAAATCGATATTTACTGTACCTGCTAAAGCATAAGCAACAACTAATTGTGGTGAAGCTAAGTAGTTACCTTTAACTAAAGGATGGATACGTCCTTCAAAGTTACGGTTACCTGATAATACAGATGTAACTAATAAATCTTCTTCTGCTATAGCTTTTTCAATTTCTTCTAGTAATGGACCAGAGTTACCAATACAAGTTGTACAACCATAACCTACAAGATTGAATCCAAGTTTATCAAGATAATCATTTAATCCTGAATCATTTAAATAACCTGTTACAACTTTTGAACCAGGCGCTAATGAAGTTTTAACATATTCTGGAACTTCTAAACCTTTTTCAACTGCTTTTTTAGCAACAAGTCCAGCACCTAACATTACATATGGGTTAGAAGTGTTTGTACATGATGTAATCGCAGCAATAGCTAAGTCACCAGTTTTCATTTTTGTACTTGAACCGTCTTTAAATTCAATATCAACAGTTTTATCAAATTCGCTTTCATCAAATCCGTGCCCTTGGTTACCTGCTGGTGCAGTAACTGATTTTTGGAATTCAGATTTCATATCACTTAAGGCAATTAAATCTTGAGGACGTTTTGGTCCTGCTAATGAAGCTTCAACAGTTGATAAATCTAATTCAACAACTTGAGTATATTCTGGTTCTTCTTCTACGGTGAAGAACATGCTGTTTTCTTGTAAATATTTTTTTACAAGTTGGATTTGATCCTCAGAACGACCTGTTAAGCGCATATATTTTAATGCTTCTTCATCGACTGGGAAGAAACCACAAGTCGCACCATATTCTGGAGCCATATTTGCGATTGTTGCACGGTCTGCTAATGGTAAATGTTGTACACCTGGACCAAAGAATTCCACAAACTTGCCAACTACGCCTTGTTTACGTAACTCTTGAGTCACTCGTAAAGCTAAATCTGTTGCTGTTGCACCTTGTGGTAATGAGTTAGATAATCTAACACCAATTACTTCAGGTATTGGGAAGTATGAAGGTTGACCAAGCATTCCGGCTTCAGCTTCGATACCACCTACGCCCCAACCTAATACACCAAGACCATTAATCATTGTCGTATGTGAGTCGGTGCCAACTAATGTGTCAGGAAATGCTACTGTTTCACCATCTACTTCACGAGCATGAACAACATTTGCTAAATACTCTAAGTTAACTTGGTGAACGATACCAGTTGCTGGTGGCACTGCACTGTAGTTGTTAAATGCTTTAGTAGCCCAATTTAAAAATTGATAACGTTCGTAGTTTCTTTCAAACTCTAATTTCATATTACGTTCTAATGCATCTGGATTTGCATAACTATCAACCTGAACCGAGTGGTCAATAACTAAATCTACTGGTACTTCTGGATTGATTTTATCCAAATCTCCACCTACATCATTCATTGCTTTACGTAATGATGCTAAGTCTACAACAGCAGGAACCCCTGTGAAATCTTGTAGAATAACACGTGAAGGTTTAAATGGTACTTCGCCTTCTGTGCCTTTAGTGAAATCAGATAATGCTTTGATGTGTTCATCCGTGATTACAAAGCCATCTTCTTGTCTTAAAACAGACTCTAGTAATACTCTTATTGAGTACGGTAATTTTGATACTTTCGTTAAACCTTGTTCTTCTAACGTGTTTAAATCATAAAACGTATATGATTTTCCGTTAAGCTCAAACGATTTTTTCGCTTGTTGTTTGATATTAGAAGCCATAAAAATCCCCCTTGAAATTTATATTGATTATATGCCGTTATCTGAATTGTATAATTAAATGCAACTTAAAACAACTACATAAGACTAGAAAACTATATAATTTAGATTTGATTTTTCAATCAGCATGTATAAGTATAACTTATCTCTCTGTGATTGTGTAATAAGTTAATGTTATCAATTGAGAATCATTATCAGCTATATTTAATTATATATACATTTCTTTTTACTATTTTACATAGTTCTATTTACTTATATTTTTTATTTATATTAAATACTTTAACATTAGCTGCTCATACCCCATACTTAATCTTTTTGCGCACAAAAAAAACTGAGGATCCATTAGGATTCCCCAGTTTTTTCACATTATTTTTCGTTTTTTTCATTGTCTCTTAATGGTTTACGTCTTTCAATAATGTCATCTTCATAATCGTCTTCTTGATGTTGTACATAATCTTGCAATCTATGTTTGTTAGGTGCCAATGTTAAGCCTAAGAACTTACGCTCTTTGTTCGCATCTTTGTAGAATGAAACCATCATCATTATAACTACAAAGGAGAACGGTAAGGCACTTATAATGGCGGCACTCTGAATCGCATTCAGCGCTTGTGCGCCATCACCACCACCAGCAAATAATAATACGAAAGCAATTAATGACTGTGCAATACCCCAAGTGACTTTAACGTAATTCGAAGGATTTAATGAACCATATGTTGTTTGCATTCCTAATACAAATGTCGCTGAGTCAGCTGATGTAATAAAGAATGAAGCAATTAATACCAATGCAATTATTGATAATATAATGCCCATAGGTATTTCGTTAAATACAGCAAAGAGTTGTGTTTCTACAGTCATGTCGAATATTTCAGGATTTTTCTTACCAGTTTCAATACCTAGTACACCAAATACACTGAACCAAACGAAACTTACTAATGCAGGTACTAAGAGCACACCTGCGATAAATTCGCGGATAGAACGTCCTTTAGATACACGTGCAATAAATATACCTACGAATGGACTCCAGCTTAACCACCAGCCCCAATAGTAAAGTGTCCAACTAGACATCCATTCATTTTTTTGAGGGTTTAAAGCTGCTGTATCAAATGAATTAAATAGGAATGTATTCAATAGACTACCTGTTGAACTTGTCATCATATTTAAAATTAATACCGTTGGCCCAATAATTAGTACAGCTACCATCAATATTAAACCTAAACTAATATTTAGGTTACTTAAATATTGGATACCTTTACTTAATCCAGACCAAGCACTGATCAGGAATAATATTGTTACAACTAATATGATAAGTCCTTGTATCCATATATTAGTTGGGACGCCAAATAAGTAATTCAAACCGCCATTGATTTGTAATGCACCCATACCAAGTGATACGGCCACACCTACAACAGTAGCAAATACTGCTAATACATCAATCATTGTCCCGATAGGACCTTCTACTTTATCACCTAAGATAGGACGTAAAGTTCTAGAAATAAGTCCTGGTTCACCTTTTCTAAATTGAGCATAAGCAAGCGCTAATGCTACTACGCCATAAATTGCCCATGCGTGGAATCCCCAGTGGAAGAATGTTGCGCGTAAACCTTCAGTATACGCTTCAGTTGTTTTTGGATCTGCAGTTGGTGGGGCAGCAAAGTTAGCCATTGGTTCAGCCGCACCATAGAATACAAGCCCAATCCCCATACCAGCACTAAATAACATTGCAAACCATGAAATCGTATTAAATTCTGGCTTGTCATTTGGTTTACCTAGTTTCAGTTTACCAATAGGACTAAATATTAGGAAAACACAGAAGAAAACAATGAGCGTTGTAAGTATTAAATAATACCATCCAAGTTTGTCCGTTATCCATAGTTTGATTGTATTCGTAACAGTGTCAAACTGTTCTGGTAGAAATGCACCAATAAGTACTACAATCGCTACGATAATCCCACTATAGATAAAAACTGGAGATATCTTCTTACCGCTAGGTTGGTTGTTAGAAGAATTCATAAATAATAACTCCCTTTCTCATCTTATTTAATTTTTAAAAAACCTAAATAGAAAAATTACAATAAATTCTATTTTTATCTTTCGCCATGTCTTAGAATAACAAACCCCCGTGTTAATATCAAATTTAGTTAAAAAAACTATTCTCTTTATTTAAAACTTATTGTATAATAAAATTTATATTTAATTAAGAGGTGTTATATAATGTTAAAGGAATTTAAAGAATTTGCATTAAAAGGTAATGTCTTAGATTTAGCAGTAGCTGTAGTTATGGGTGCAGCTTTCAACAAAATTGTTACAGCACTAGTTGCATACATTATCATGCCTCTAATTGGTTTGATTTTCGGAACTGTTGACTTTGCAAAAAGTTGGACGTTTATGGGTATCGAATATGGTATGTTCGTACAATCAATCATAGATTTCATTATCATCGCTTTTGCATTGTTCATATTTGTTAAAATTGCAAATACATTAATGAAACCTGAAGAAGACGAAGTCGAAGAAAACACTGTATTACTAACAGAAATTCGCGATTTACTACGTGAAAAAAATTAATTAAACTAGCCTTAGACATTTGATGTTTATTGCTTTTAAATACCAACAAAATCTATCGATTCCGTTGGTATTTTTTATGCCTATTTTTGCGTATAATCTTAAAACTGTAAACTTAATTTAGCTTTTTATTATAAAATAAGTGTTTCAATAAAAAATGATATAAACAAACCAACCAATTGTTATATAATCAATCGGTTGGTTTGTTTAATTATTGCCTTTTAAATTGTGTTGTACTTTGATATTGCTCTGTACTAACTTCAAGTATTAACGGTATTCTTTGCTTAAGTTCACTTACGTGAGAAATAATACCTACCATTCTCCCTGTAGATTTCAAACTCAGTAATGTATCTAACGCTGTTTCTAATGTTTCTTGATCTAATGTTCCGAATCCTTCATCTACAAACATTGAATCTAAAGCAATTCCTCCAGATTCTTGTTGAACTACTTCACTAAGTCCTAATGCTAAGGCTAATGATGCTTGGAAAGTTTCTCCACCAGATAGTGATGAAATATGTCGAGATTGATTCGAATGCGAATCAAAGACGTCTATTTCAAGTCCACTGTAACCCTGTGATATTTGTTCTCTTCTTGTTAATTGATAGCGTTGCCCTGTCATCAATGCTAAACGTTGATTGGCTTGAGCAAGAATTCGTTCCAAGTAGTAAATTAATACATAGTTTTCTAAAGTTAACTTTTGATCATTTTTACCTGACAAGATTTCCGCTAATTGAAACACTTCTTGCTGTGCTTTCAATTCCTTTTCTAATTTTTCTATAATTGTATTAATTTCATTGATTTTCTTCTGATTAAAATCAATCTTATATTCGTGTTGGCTTAATTCCGTAGCTATCTCGTCTAATACTTGTTGTTTTTGTTGATGAATTTCTTTTAAATGTTGGCTATCTTGGAGTTTTTTATTTTTAGTTTCCTCACTGAGTTGCGAAATAACTAATTCCAAAGATTGTTTCTCTTTATTGTAAGTATTAATCTCCGCTTCAATTTTATCTTTATCTGCTATTTTAACTATCGTTGCTTTCACCTGCTCAAATTTTGTGAAGCCAATTCTATCCATTTCCTCATCTATCTTCAGATTCATATTTTCCAATTCATTTTTTAATTCTTTTAGGCTTGATTCTATATATGCTTTACTATTTTTTTCAATAGACAGTTGTTGGTTACTATTTAGAATATTTTGTTCTAATTTATAACAAACATCGTCATATTCTTTTATCTTTTCTAAATTACTTTCATAAACTTTCACAAACTTAGCAACATTATCAAATTCGGTGTTATATTCGAAGTCATTTATAGCAATGTCATTTTCTCTTAAAGTATGTTGCTTATTTTTCATATCTAATTCAAGCGTATGATAACTTTGTTCGTTTTTTTGTAATTGCTCTTTTAATTGATTAATCTCTTCATTTTCTTTTTCTAAGTTCTCTTTTTCAACATATTTATGATCAATACGCTTTTCAAGTTCATGATAATTCGTATTATTAAGCTCTTCTTGAGAAAATTTTTCTATTTGTTCATTCAAATAGTTCAATTCACTTTCACATTTTATCTTTTTCTCTTTTATATTTTTATGTTGTTCTTCTATTGCAGTTAACGCTTGATGTCTTTCCGTAAGTTCATCAAAGTCTAAATGTTGCTCAATTGAATGTACTTCATTTCCACAAACTGGACATATATCACCTGAATTTAATGCTGATTGAACTTTTGCAATAATATCCTTTTTATTGTTTAAATCTATATTTGTTTTGTCTATTTTAGAATATTTGTCATCTAATTGTTGAAGCTGCAAGTGAAATTTTTCTATATCTCTTAACTTCTGTTTTTTTCTGTTTTGCAAGCTTTCAAATTCAATTTTTTTGAGTTCATTCTGTTTTAACTCTTTGATTTCATTATTTAAATTGAAAATTTGTGAATTAAGCAATTCGACTTTTTTATAATCACTCTTACGATGGTTTAACTTCTTAGCGAGATCATCCAGTAGTTGCTTTTGTGTTTTAACCTTTTCTTCAAGTGTTTCGTAAGCTTTATTTATTGTTTCACGTTGATGATATGCCTCTCGATATTTACTTGCTTTATCATAAAACAACTTACATTTTTCTACATACTTTCTAAAACCTTCTAATATATCCGAAGTCTGTAAATGTTTTTCGAGTTGTTTTTTATTTTCATGTGCCTTATCTTTGAGTGTATTAATCGAATTTTGTTTTTCTTCGATATCTTTTATTGATTTTTCTTTTTTTAAAGATAGCGTTTCTTTAGACTCTAGCAAATTGGCTAACGGTCTTACTTCATAAATTTCATTTAATAGTTTTATTTTCTTCTTGATTTCGTCATCGTTTAAAAGTAACTGTTCATATTGCTGTTGTTTCTCTTCAAGCTGAGTTAATGCTTCTTCAAG
The DNA here is from genome assembly GCF_000294465.1 of Staphylococcus sp. OJ82. Lineage (NCBI taxonomy): Bacteria > Bacillati > Bacillota > Bacilli > Caryophanales > Staphylococcaceae > Staphylococcus > Staphylococcus sp. OJ82. Next base: position 263,816 of record NZ_ALPU01000010.1, read on the forward strand.
TTTTAAATTATGATTTAAATTATTTTCTGCCGAAGTCACTTCAGCTTTATATTTACTCTTTTTTTCTTTTATTTCCTGTTGTATTTTTCGTGCTTTTTCTTTAAATTCAGGTAATACTTCCATAATTCGATTTGTTTGTCTAGCATTGATTGTTTTATATTCAGTTAATATTTCATCATCAAATGTTTCAATGTCATGCCAATTATTTTCTAATATATTGAATCTCTTTTCAATTTGTTCTCTAACTTCTTTTACATCGTTACTCAAGTGTTTCTGTATTTCTTCAAAACGCTGACTATTAAAAAGTGTTCTTAAAATTTCTTGCTTCTCTGAGCTTTTAGATAGTAAAAATCGCTTAAATTCACCTTGAGGTAATATGAAAAGTTGTCTGAATTGCTCAGCGTTTACGCCTAATAAATCTCTGATAAATTGATTACCCGTATTTATTTTACTCTCTCTGAGATTATACTCATCGTCTTCGTATTGGTATATGGCTAACTGGCCTAGTGTTTTATTTTTATTACCTTCTTTAATAAATGCGCCTTGTCTCACAATTTTAAAAATATGATCTCTTAGCTTAAATTCAAATTCTACAGTCATAGGGGTCTTACTATCTGCAAAATGACTCCTTAAATCACTCTCTTTTCTATCTTTAGTAGACGCTTCACCAAAAAGCGCATACACAATTGCGTCAAAAACCATTGTCTTACCTGATCCAGTTTTACCACTGATTAAAAAAAGTTGATTATCTTTTACGTTATTAAAATCTATCACTTCTTTTAAGAAAGGTCCGAAATTATTTAAATTTAATGTTAAAGGTCTCATTTATTCAGACCCTCCTTCTAGTAAATCATTTAACACCTTAGCTACAGTTTTTCTTTGAGTTTGTGTTAGTTCTTCATCAGTAATATTTTTATAGAATTTATCAATTATCGTTTCATCATCTAATTTTTGAATTTCATAGTTATCTTGATGAATATGTGCGCTAAAATCAAAAGTCTGGTTTGTAAGTGCTAATGTATTAGGATAAATTTGTTTTAAATGTACCATTGGATCACTGACATGAGACATATGCTTTAATTTGAAATGTAAATAATTATCTTTACCCTTTACCTTTAATTTTTCTTGTATCGCATCTTCGTAATCGCCTTCTATAACTTCTAATTGTCTTAAAGGCGCAATCGGTATGAACTTCTCTTTGATTGTATCTTCCTTAATTTCAATGATTCTATATCCTTTAGGTTGATTCACTTCAGAAAAAGAATACTGAAGTATTGACCCACTATAGCTTATAAAATCAGAATCTATGCTAAACGGATGGTGTAGATGACCCAGCATAACTCTATCAAACTGTTGAAACGAGTCAGCTTCTACAGATTCGACTGTCCCTATAGATAAAGGTCTCTCTGATTCTGAACGCACACCACCTTGAACAGTTAAGTGACCGATAAGAATATTGGTATTATTCTTATTTATATTATTACTCATATATTCAATAGATTTACTTAAAGCTTGTTGGTAAGTTTCTATCGTATTATCTTTTAAAAAGTGTTGAGTTTCATTAATTGTTGCAAACGGTAACGTATAAAAATCTACATTTCCAATTGAAATAGGTATATTTATGTCTTCAAGTTTTGTACGTATATATAAATTTGACTTTTCAAACCACTTGGAACCATAGTTCAATCGTTCTTTACTATCATGATTACCGCTTATCATAATGATCGGAATGCCCATCTCTAGATTCAAAGTATCAATTGTACTTTCTAATAATTGGATGGCATCTTTATTCGGATAACTCGTATCATATAAATCACCTGCAATTACTATGACATCCGGTTGTTCATTGTCCATCGCTTCTATAAAACGATTTAAAATATATGCTTGGTCTTCTAATAATGATTTACCATTTAAAATTCTGCCTAAATGCCAATCGGCTGTATGTATTACTTTCATTTTTACACCTCTAATAGAACGTTTGTTCGTATTTATATAATATAATATTTTTACCACTAAGACAAGTATAAACATAATGGTATTAAACCGTTTCTCCTTTTCTTCAACTACTGCTAATAAAACAATTGAGGCTGAGACATGTATGTATGCCCCAGCCTCTCCAAACTATTGAATTAATGTGCTTTTAAGCTTTTTATATTTATATAACATTGCTAAGCGCCAAGGAACAATCATAGAAAAACCAAGTAAGAAAAACATGCCACCAATTTCTCCTGGATCTATTTTATTGCTAATAAATATTTTAAGTAATGTACGTATTAACAGTAGTGAAATAAGAATGATAGGAAAAGCTTTAGAGCGCTTCATATATATTTCACTGCCCTGAGTTTCAAATTTAGATGTCCATATTAAAATTGTAGAAAACGCTATGCCTAAAATAATACATTCTACAATTTCAAGACCAGTTAATCTAAAATATGGAACAACATACATTAAAGCACCTGTTGCCATAAAAAATGGGGGTAATATAATTTTCTTTTCATTAACTGGAAAATTTTGCGCTTTCATTCGCACAAAGATAGCACCTAGTCCCATTATAAAAGCGAAAATTATAGAAATTACTAAATATAACACACTTACACCTTCTTTAAATTTCTATAAGATGATATTTACTTTCGATAGTATATCACTTAACAAAATATTAATCAGCATTTTTAATTCGTTTTCAACTATTTTATCGTTTCTAACATTACATAGTATATATTAGCATTTTTAAATTAAGTAATTAACAACTATCTATATCTTTTCCTTCTACAAATAATAAATTTCTTATACTAACATATATGCGAAGAATATAAATTTATACTATTGTTCCTTTTTTATTCTTGGGAAAAGTGAAGTGCTATGACTAAAGCTTTGTGAAACAAAAAAATATAAAACATACACCATAAAAAATGCCAACAAAGTCGTTAAGACTTTGTCGACAATGTGAATGAACCTTGGTAAAGGTTAATTCTATCATTTTTGCTCTATTACACATGCGAATTAACACATGCTGATAATGCATCATTTAGTGTATATCTAAGATAATTCATATCATGAGTTTGCATTGCATTATGATATTTCTTAAAAGCTTCATCGTTCGGAAAGTTAATGTGCATATTAGCTAGACGATCTAATACTTCTCTGTCTTCCATGTCATAAGCATCCTTCACTTATCGATACCTCCCTTATATATATACAATTATAACAAAAATCATATCACAATCAAATATTTTCTGAATATTTGAAATATAATACTTACATTTTACTCATTGAATACTCTAGAGTTTGCGACTTAAAAACTTTTATAATACTATCCTTCACTTTGAAAAATATTTAATATGTCTAAGTATTTAATACATTAACCTTATTGCTAAAAAATAAAGGTTCAAACCAATTCACTTATTGGCTCGAACCTTTTATAAAACATTATTTTGTTTTTTTCATTTGGTCTTGTTGATTTTTGTTCATCATCGTCATCATTTGACCCGAACATTAACAAATACTTTAAAATCAACACTTTAAGTTTAAATATTTAAAATCTTTGAATGGCGTAATGACGGGCTTTTAAAACTTATTTTAAAAGTTTTGTTGCCAATCTGTTGCCACTAGGTATTTAACCTATCGCTTTTATGCGTTCGTATGATTAACTAGATAAAAGAACAAACATTCTCTTTTTTGATTAAAATAACGTTATCCGTTACGAATAATCAGTACCTAAAGATAAAAAGAAAACAATTATAAAAGTTGCTGTTGGTAATCCAAAAAATATAATACCGGCTATAATTTGCATAATATTGTTTTCTATTGCCATTAACGGCGCAACTGCATACATAACGACAAACAACATTATCAAAGTAACTATAATTGCCACAACTAAACTAATACCAATTTGCGACAATATACCACCTATCACAAACACCACTTACACCCCTTTTAAAGTCGTTCCTTGTTTTTACTATATAATGGAAAGAATACGTTATTAATAAGATTTAAAAATTAAAAATGAGACAGTTAACACTGTCTCATTCCCTTAATAAATAATTATAGAATCATAAGCAAATAGGATTAATCTATAATATTGATTGAGCTGTTTAGTCAATGTTTGGAGAACAACGACTAGTCTTAAATTAACATAAATTATTATTATTTTAAATACCTTTGACAAAACATTTTACGATTTTAATTAACTGAAAGTATATACTTTATCTTCTTTATTTTGATAATATATAAATTAACATAAATATATTGAATTGAGGTGTTTAATATCAAACACTATATGACTTTAATTTCTGCTTTGTTAACACTTTTTGCTTATTTCATTCCAATTCTATCATTTAACAAAGTACTTAATGGGGAACTTTATTTTTATAATGGAATGCTACTCCTAATTATTATAATGTTAATAAATATTTTTTCTATTATACATGGAGACCGTATAATTAACAGTTTACTTTTATTTTTTAGTTTTATAGCAACATTAATTTTCTCTTTTCCTATTTGGAATTCTCTGATTTTAAATAATTATTTAGCCACAAATATTAGCAATATTTTTATTCTATAGATATATACTAAAAGTTTTTACGTTATAAAATAAAAAAGAAATATATTTTTTATATTTCTTCTTTATTATTTGAGAGGTCGAAAGAAATTGTGTTATTTGAGTTCATTTTAGAGCTTATATTAAAAAATAATCTTTTTGCATTTGCGGTTTCTTCATTAATTTTAAATACTAACTTAAAATCTCTTACATTATTTTCTTTTACAATACCAATCGAAGTTAGTTTTAAATAATCATTATTTATTTCGTTTGATAAGTTGGCTGGTTGTATTTTGGGAAATACATTTTCAACATCGTTACTTACATTAAATTGTTTGGTATCTAAAAGATATTCTTCCTTACTATAATTCGATACCCTAATGTTAATGTTTAAATATTTTTTACTCCGCTCGTTCAAATTTATATCAGACACACTTTCTTTTGTTATTTCTATATTTTTTACTTTGTATCCTATACCATTAAGCTTAATTTCATTATTAGTGTCATAAATGGAATTTTGTAAATAAGAAGGTGGTACGTATTCATTTTGCTTATTGAGTACATATATTAGTGATAGAACCCCAACTATATATATAGCTATAAACAAAAAAGCTAAAACTTTTTTAAGATAATTACACCCTCCCTTGAAGAATTTTCATTTCAATAAAAAGCTCTGTACATATGTAATTATAACTATGATACACCTATGATAATATATGAATATCGAAACTTTTCTTTTTTTATGAATAAATTTTCATTATAATATCTTATAATGAATGAAATTAAAAAAGGAGTTTAAAATTTTATGAATTTAAATGCAAACGATTTACTAATTTTACATAAAATTGTTACCCGAACGGTTGACGAAGGACCTTATTATTCGTCGTATTTAGAGGATAATAACATTGATATTCAAAAGTCGATAGATAAACTAATTGATAAGAAAATTCTAGTAAAAGATAATACTTTAGAAATTAATCTTAATAAAATTAAGAACACAAAATTATCAGAACTACTAAAGAACGCTGGGTTAAAAGTAGCTGGTAATAAGAATGAACTTGTTTCTCGTATAATTGACAACATAGATAACATAAAAGCGTCAAACGAAGTTTTCGAGTTACCTTTAGTATACACTGCTACAGAAAAAGGCAATCAGTTATTACATGAAACAAAGTACATACCACATTTTGAAAACAACGATATAAGTCTACCACTTGCGCATAAAATAGCTAAAAATTATATAAGTAGTTCTTCAGAAGATAAGGTTATAGCTATCTATAACTACGAAATTAAACGTTTATACGAACTCAACCCTTACAATTATGATTTACAGAGAACATATGAAGCGTTAGGTAACTACTATTTTAGACAAAAAAGCGATAGTGAAAATGCAATATTATATTATCATTTATCTTATTCTATTAATATAAACGAAACTTTTGAAGATTTAAAGTCCTCTTCCTATTTTTATTATGATTTAGAAGGTAATTTTGAGAAGGATAGATTAAAACGCAAGTTAACTTCTTATTCTTATTATGAGATGTTAGAAATTTATAACCAATTAATTTTTATTGATGAATTATCAAACGAAAGGATACATAATTTGTTCGTGGAAGATATAAGTAATTATTATCCTCTGGAAGAAGAACTATCAAGGAACTTAATTGATTACTTAATAGCTATTATTAAAAAAGAAAATGAAAATGAAAAACTAGCATTCTCTAATATACTTGAATATATATATGAAAAAGGAATTATAGATAAAAAAGAAGTGGAAGAACATTTTAATTATATGTATAGTCTTGAATATTCGGAAGATGATGAGGAAGAAGATGAGGTCACTTTTAAAACTAGCCTCAATAAATTAATTGATAAAAATTTAGATATTGAAGTAGAAATTGATATAGATACCGGCGAGTTATTTTTATTTTTGGGAGAAAATGACGTTAAAGCTTTAACTGAAGAAGAATACGAAAATTAAAATACAATAAAAGACCTAGAAATTAAATTAGTGTAAATCAAAAAAAGGGGCAAAACGCATAAGCGTTTGCCCCTTTTTATATATTTCTATTATCAAACTAAATTAAAAACGTGGGTAGGTCCAAGAAAACCTACCCACGTTTCCAGTCTGGAGAACTACCAAACTATCTTAAAAACAGAATATCAACACAAATATTATATTATCATCATTAAGTTTATTTTAAAAATCAAATGTAGTAAAAAGCGACAAGCAAAATAAATTTACTTGTCGCTTAACATCAAACTTACTTTGTAATAACGCCTTACAAACTCTCTAACTATGTTTTATCATAATTAAAATATTTCTACAACTCGCAAGCGTTCATACCATACCCAACCGTTGTTTGAAGATGAATAAACTCTTGCCCAACCTTCTAATATCTCAAATATATAAAATTGGTCGTAATCGGCACTGTAACTTTCATTTGTTAAGTTCCAATCGTAATTATTCTCATTACCTGTGCGTTTAGTAATAGTAGCGCCGTAACTATCAACACGACCTCTAAAGTAAGCACTATCAGACCAATTTAAGTTGCTTGGTGGAATTGAACCAATCGCTAAATCCCCTAATACGTTATCATATGCACTTAAATTATCGTGTAGCTCATTACCACCAGCCGGTTTATATACTTTGTTTATGCGTAACCTTTCATACCAAACGAAACCGTCGTTATCCGGTGAATAAACTCTTGCCCAACCGTCACGAATTTCATATATATATAAGTCCTCATAACCGGCGTTGTATTGTTCATTAGTAGGAACCATTACATTATTGTGGTTCGGTCTACAGATTGAAACACCTTCGCTGTCTACCGTTGCTCTAAAGTATGGTTGGTTAGACCAAGTTAATTTTTTAGGTGGTACATTGCCCACTTTAAGCGTTGTACCTTTCTTAACTTCTTTTATTGGTTCCGGCGTAATGTCTGTTAAGTCTACATCTTCATCTACGAAATCGGGAACAATGAAGTGTGTTAATCCGTCGTAATTATCTGTTCTTAACATTGCCGGGCTATTTGCTAACGTGTCATAGTTTTGTTCTAAGATAACAAATGATTCAGTGCCTCCGCTGTTGTCCCAAACTAAACCAGTATGACCCCATTTTTTATAAATGCCCTCGGTAAATACTGCAATAGTACCGATAGGTGGCACATAATCCGGTGTGTTTTCAACAAGTTTCCACCCTTTAGGTAAAGCAACCCATGTTAAATCTTTTGCATTACCCCATATTCTGTAGCCGTTTGTTACATGGTCTGCATAGTCTACGATTAAGTCCATACATTGAAAGGCAAATCGTTTATCAAAATCAACAAATTGACCTTTGAGGCTGTGCATATACTCTATAGCCTCTTTGTAGTCTACGTTAGTATGTGGGCTTTCTGTTGGTTTTTCTTTCGTTGTTTCTGATAATTCTTTTGAAGGTTCACTGTCACTTTCTTCATCTACGCCATTAATATATTCAGCGATAATTTTATCTAAATTACTAACGTCACGACCATAACCGGCATGTTCCAATAGGTTGCCGGGGTCTACTTTACCTACTTGAATATCTTGGTGTCCCGGTAATTCTGTTTTGTAATCTATATTCCAATAGTTACATAGATAAGCTACGACACGTGCTAAATTGTCTAATGATTTTTGAGAACGTGATTTATCTGTGAAATATGAACCTTCGACACCGAAAGCCCCGTCGTTAGCGTCTACACCGTACATTTGATTATCAGCACTTGCGCCATATAGTACATGCCATGCTTTCTCGGTAACCGGTATGCACACTACACATTCTTTATCATCTACAAATATATGAGCGCTTGCCACGATAGACCAATCTATATTGTATGAGTTCTTGTAATAATCTATATTGTTTTGTGCTGTTGTATCTTTATTGCCTGTATCGTGTGCTACTGCGAATTTTGGTTTACCTGTAGTTAAAGGTTGTCCGCTACGTCTTGTTCCAATTGGCAACCAGTCATAACGTACCGGAACGCCATTCCATTTTTCTTGTGCCATTTATAAAACCTCCATTAAATTTTTATATATAAAAACCGACTAAATGAATAGCCGATTAATCATTAATTATTTAATATTGCCCCCACCTTGTTTTTGGTGGTTGTCTTTTGTATTACCACTGCGTTGTTTACCTGTTTCCCATAATCCAGTAGCCATTAGACCACTAATAACACCACCTAAAATACGTGCGCCAACTGATAATTCAGAAAAGATTTCCGGAATGAATACCGATATACCACCGATTAGACCACCTATCATGATTGATATTAACGGTATAATATTTTTAGGTATTGCACCGGTTTGTTTAACGCCTTGTATGATTCCAATTGTTAACACTGAAATGATTGTTGCAAAAGTTATGATTTGTTCCATTTATAAAACCTCCGTCAAATTAGATAAAATTTAAAAAAGGTCACTACCTTTATAGGTAATAACCTTTATGATTAGTTAAATGCCAAGTAATACTAGACCACAATGTACGCCATATAATATACAAGAACCCCAATCTAAAAACATGCTTAACACCTCCCTTTACTACATAAATAGAGCGTTTAAACTTGAAGTAATAACGAATATAATAACTAATGCCACAAGCCCCCACAATGCACCTAACAACCATTTTTGAAGGTCTATAGAACGTGCCTCGTTCTTTTGAGCCTGTTCTGTTTGTGCTTGTGATTGGTAATAGATTTTATTTAGCAAATCATTTTGTTGGTTGTTTGTTTCAAATAATGAGCTGTGACTTTCTTCTTGTTTTTTGGTTAAACTGTCGATTTTGTCGTCTATCGTCCAATATTTCGCCTTTAAATCTTCAATTTCTGTTTCTAAAGTTGAAATTCTGTTCTTAACTTCTTTTAGTTGGTCGCTTTCAAGTTGCACACCTAAACACAACCCCTTTCTAATCTATGATGTTAATTTAAATTATTGTGTCGATGTACTTTCTGTAGTGTCGTTATCAATATTCTCTCCTGTTTCATTAAATAAAGTACGTGTTATATTTTCTTCTGCGTAATAAACAACGCTCGGTTCTCCAAACATTTCGTTCATGCTGTTTTGTAATTGACAAGCCGATTTCACTTTGTCTACAGTATCGAATTTATAAGCATTAAATGTATTTGTCGTACGTGAAAAGGCGCTACCGTTATATACTTTTTGCATTGGATATTCTTTGCCCGTTTCTTTATCTACTTCCACCAAATAAAATGATTGTTCTTTACGTTCTAGCATAATAATTCACTCCTAATAAAAATTTTTATAATAAAAAGAAGCTAACGATTTAATCGCTAACTTCTTGTGATTCGCTTAACTCTTTAAATTTTTCGTTTTGCTCTTGGATAATCGCTTTTAACATTGCGTTTTCTTTCGTTAATCTTGCGTTTTCATCTACTAGGTAATTAACCATGTAGTCTGAATTAGGTTTGTGTTGTTCATTTTGATTATTTTGCATTTATTAATTCCTCCAATTTTTTCAACCGTTCTTCTTGGTCGTCCATTCTTTTTTCTTGTTCTTCAATAATTCTACTTTGTTCTTTTATTTTTTCGTCTTGTTCATCTTTTGCTTGGGCTAATTCTTGGATTGCCTTTAAAGACCATGATAACATTTCGTAATTATCTACGCCGTCCCTGTGTACCCATTCTATAGGTGTTTCACGTTCAATAACTACACCTCTATGGTTACGTACGTAATCGCTACCTCTTTCTTCTTCACGTTTAAATGAATACAATTGTAAATCATTCTTAATCACATCTAATACTTCATAATCCCATTTTTGAATGTCATATTTGTATTTTTCAGATGAAGTAGCATACCAATTTTTAAATCTAATATCTTGATATTCAGGATTGCCACCGTTATAACCCTTGATGCCGGTAACTCGTAATTCTCCATGTACACAAGCATATAAATTAGTGTTTTTAGTAATCCAATCGCCTTGTAAACCTTCAGCGTAAAAATAACCACTTCCCATGTCGCCATTATCATTAGTGGCGTACACAACTGGTTGGCTTTTACTAAATCTGATACCGGAACCCATTTTGGTGCCGGAACCTGTTATGTTACCGTATTTTATTACGCCGTCTGTTGCGTCAGCTGTCGGATTAAGCTTAACGTAAAATTGAAATTCGTTTACGCCAACACGCGAATTTGAATATGGTCTAAGGTATACAGAGTATTTATTACTACCAATGTTTACTGTGTCGTCTGCCTCAATAACCATTCGGTTTGAATCAGCTCTTAATGCCACAACACCTAAACCGGATTGCAATGTAACACCTCTTGTATCGCTATCGTAAGTGTAATCAAAAAATTCTAATGTTCCAGATGCGTTTCGTGGGTCGCCGTCAAGATATGTTGAAATACCAAAATCTGAAATATAAATAGAACGGTCAAAATCGTTATTTCTAAACCTTAAATGACCGTCTTTAAATCTAGTAAACACATTGTTGGTATCTGTTGAATTTTGCCACGTTCTTGTATAAGTACCATGTAATTCGATAGTGTCGTTTTTTAAATTTAAGTATTCGTTGCTGTCGCCACCTCTAATACCTAAATTATTAACGTCAATATCTAAACCTTCGGGCGATAAGTTTAAACGGTTAATAATGTTGTCTTGGTCTACTTTGTTATCTACATCTTGCGCAATTACTTGAAAGTCTTTGTTTACTGTAATATCTACGCTATCGCCTTTGATTGTCACACCGTCATTACCAACGTTAAAACTTGTTATCTTACCGTTTTCATCAAACGTATATGTTAAACCGTTTGTGGTGTCTTGTGTGAGTGTTGAAACCACTTGTGATAATGTTTTATTACTTTCGTTAAACTCGGTTAAACTAACTCGGTCTTGTATCTGTTTTCCGTTTTGCGTTATTGATGTTTCCATTTCGTTCAATCGTGTATCGGCTTGTTCCGGTGCCTCGGCGTAATCGCCGGCTTTATTACCTTCAACTAACATTGCATTTTTAATAACAAAGTCTTTTGTTGGGTCTGTCATTCCGGCAAGCCCTTTGTAAAGATACATCTTTTCGCTTTTTGCTTTCGCTGTAAATGTTGCAATTACTTTATTATCTACAACCGATACATCTTTTCTTTCGCCTTCTGGGGCATATGGTAAATAACTAACACGATTTATCGGTTCTCCGGACAAATCATAAATTTCATAAGACAGTGTGTATTCATCGCCTACGGTTAATGGTCTAGTAATTTCATATTCAATGTGAAGTTCTGTATCTTCTACACCTATAAAATCATCACGTTCATTAGTGTTTAACATTAAGTTACGTGTACCAATGTTAAGGTTCTGATATTCGGTTAACGTTACTCTATCATTGATTTCATTACTTAATTGTTGGCGTTCTGTTTCGGCGCTATCCAAACGACTTACCACGTTTTCTTGGTCTGCTGTATATTTGCTTTCTGATACTTTGCTGTTGATTTCATCAGCTTGTATGCCTAATTGCGCTGTGTTGTCTTGCACTTTTGATTCAACTTCGCCAAGCTGTTGTGTAACTGTTGTTTTATCGGCTTTTAAATTAATATTATCTTTCATTAATTTAATTTCTGTATCTTGTTCTACAACAGATGCACCAATACTACTAATATCATTTTTAAAATCTTCGGGCGCCGGTGTGTAATCTGTAGCCACTGTGCCTTTTTCAATTTTTAAATTAGTAATTCTAATTGTGTCACTTTCTGATACTTCGACAGTTTGTGTTGTATCTGTCGTTGTATCGTCTGTCGTGCCGTCTGTCGTGCCGTCTGTCGTGCCGTCCGTCGTTGTATCTGTCGTTGTGCCGTCTGTTGTTGTTGTATCTTGTGTAGGCTCTTGAGTGCTTGTTGTATCGTCTGTTGTCGTTTCGGTTGTGTTTGTGTCTGTTGTTGTGTTTTGTTCGTCTGTGGTAGGCTGTGTGGTTTCTGTGGTGTCTTTTGTATCATTGTTCGTTGTATCATCAACAATTACGCTACCTCTAAACAAATTAGAATAACCTATTAAAGCATAATCGCCGGTTTTCATTTCAAATGTTTCTGAAATATGTTCGGTATAACCTATTTCACGTGGCATTTCTTTTCTTGAACGCATTACATAATCATTTGTCGCTCTATCAAAAAGAATTAATCCAGTAGATAACATTGTAGGTTCTAACTGTTGGTCTACGTCTGTTAATCCGATAACTTCAACATCGTATGAAATGGTATATTTTTCTTCCGGTTTCAATTTCTGATTAATATATTCACTTGAATAAAGGTTGTCGCCCCAATCGGAAAACTCAAAACCTTGTGTGCTTTCAATATATGATTTAACCAAACCGTTATATTGGTCTGCATAACTTACTAATAAGTTTCGTGCGCCTATTTCTAAGCCGTCCACTTGTTCTTGAACACTTGAAACACTTGCGCTTAATTCTTCTTTTGTTGCTGTAATATCGGTGTTAATCTTATCTACTAAATTATCGTTAAGCGTTTTTATTTCGCCGTCTACATAAGCATTAACGGTTGTTTTTAAATCTGTTAGTTGGTCTTGATTTGGTATATCTGCTAACAATTGACCTGTTTCACTGTTCCATTCCCCATTGGGTAGTGTATTTGCTACTTCCGTCATTGCATCGTTAAATTTTTCTTCGGTGTATTGTTGTTGTAATAATTTTATACGCTCGTCAATGCTTATTTTAGCGTTTTGTACGCTATCATTTAGTTTCTGTAGGTTTTCCCTATAGTTTTGGAACATTGCTTGTGTATCAATCAATTTACCGATTGTAGCCGTATCTTTATCCATGCTATCTAAATTAGTTTTGATTTGATTAAATACAACGCTAACGCTATCTAAATCTGTTTGTACTTGTTCTTTTAATTCGGTATCAACTAAATATTGACTATTAATAACGTCGTATACATCAGTTTGTAGCATTGAGTGTTGTAACTGCAAATCTTCAAATGTGCTTACTAATTCATTGTAAATTGTTTCTTCCCTTGTCATACCACCTAATTGTTGTACGTCACTTGCTGTTTGGTTGTGCCATTCGCCGTTTCTGTATCTTCTTAATACTGCAACGTCCGGATTGCTTGTGTCGTACCATAACATGTCGTCAACGGGGTTTGTGGGTGGTTCGGGCTGTTTAACAATCTTTTGTTCGTAATATTTTTCTGTATATTCTGCCGTTTCTTGTAGTTGGGTATTAAGGTTTGTAATATCATCATTTAATTTTTCTCTTATTTCTTGTAAGCGTTGTCTAAAGAATTGTGTCAAATCTTCTTCGTTATATCTGATAACTTTACCAAATGAATAAACACTTTCTTTTCCTAGCAAGTCGTATTCTTCGCCGATAACTTCCGCCTCTAAATATAACGGTGGGTTAAAGTCTGTGTCCTTAACTCTAATTGTATCGCCAATTGATGTTGATTCATGTTGATGTAAATAATCAATATCTAACGATGAAATTTCATAGGTAACACTTGCTGTTTTGATTTTATCTAATTCGTTTTCGCCTAACGCTTTTAATCGACTTTCTGTTATATCGCTGTCTTGTGATTCCGGTTTGTATACGTCCCATATATAACGTTGAGGTAATCCAAATTGTTCTTGTGCTTGGTCGTCTGTAACGATAACCTCGGTTGTGTTTCCGTCGTTATCTTCGGGACCTACAACCATTAAAGCCGTTTTAATTTCAGTGAAATCAATTTCTCTTGATAAACCTGTTAAATCTTTACCAAAAACAATTTCTTTACCTTTAAATAATCGTTTCGGTTGTTTCAATATGGCGTAACGATGTTCAACTTTATTTGAACCTAGTTCGATATAAAAATCTAATTCCATATCATAAGTAGTTTCAAGCTGTAATGCTACATCGTAAGGGGGTTTGTGTTCCGTCCATGTTGTTGTTTTTAAGCCGTTGTATTCTGTATCGGGTGCTACTTCCCAACCTGTATCACGTAACGCCTCATAAAGCGCCTGTGAAGTTGTCATATTTTCAAGTTTACCCGGCACAAATGGTTTAGCTGTGCCAATATCTTCAAGATATGATGCGTTGGTTTGTATATCTGTCAAACCGTCCATATCGTCCGAAATACCAGTAATAATAAATTCCCTGTATTGACCGTTACTATCTTTGGTAATTACTCGGTTACGTTCTCTAAACTTTTCGGCTCGGCTTGAAAGAATAGTAAAATCAAATGTTTCTTTTTTATCTTTTTGTTGCCTGTCATGAACCGCCTCAAATAATGCCCCGTCATCTTCTGAAATAAAATCTATGATTTCGCCTTTAAAATTTAATAGATGAATCAATTAAACACCTCCATTCTTTTATAAATATCTATCTCGCCAAAATATCGACGTATCAAAAGTATCTTCGGGTAAAATGATTAATTCGTTTGTCCCACTTTCGATATTAAAGAAATCACTTGCAAAGGTTTTTTCTTGTAACATAGGTTCTTCATTAATGACTACAATATTATTTTCTGTGTCTACTCTAATGTCGTCGCCTTTTTGAATTATCATATCTCTAGCGCCTTCGGGTTTCTCTAATAATTCCCTGTTGTACGTTCCTAAAATATAAATGTTAGCAAAGTCGGTATTTTGATACCTCGCCTCATAAAGTGTTGTGCTTGCTACTTTACGTTGGTAAAAATTTCCGGAATCAGTAAAAGTCTTTTCATTAACTGCAATCGGTACTAATCTTTTTGGATATGGTGTTTCGTCGTACTTCCAACTTTTAACCGTAAACTCATTACCTTTTCTAGTTAAGGCGATATAAATAACAAAACTATCAAGACTTTGTATATATGGGTCGTTATCAAAATCATATATTTTCACTTGTTCGCCACTTTGATTAAATAAAGTAACAATAATTGTTCCTGTTCTTCTTGATTCACTTTTCTTAACATATCCGATTGATGCCAATAATCTATTATCTACATCATAAACAAATTGCGAAAATCTAGCTGTTCCTTTTTTCGTGTTATTAACAAGAATTTTAACCGTTGCTCTAAAGTCTTGAACGCTTTTTGAAAATGATTTTTTTAGACCGGCACCATTCCAACCGTTGTTTTCTAACGTATCTACATTTAGATATATACTCTCGTTTGTTGATGAACTTTGTAATTCGCCACCAGTAGTACCGCCTAAATAATTATCGTTAATACTGCCACTACCTAATTCAATCCAATCTCTCATATCTCGCATTTCAGTGGTTAATACGGGTGGGCTGTAATTATCTAACGGTTTATCTACATCATCATCGCCAACCATAAAAAATTCGTCGCTATCGCCGTTATATCCTTTTGCAATCATAAAGTGACTGCTAGGTTCTAACGCTCTTGCTTGTATCTCAATTGGTGCGTCTTTATTACCGGCATTATATAACGTTGCTTGGTCTGATATAGCTGTTTGTTTTGTTCTTGTACTAGCGTATTTATAAGGGTCGATGCAAAGAAAATTAACTGTAGCTTTACCAAAATTAACAAAATAATCTTTATCAATTGCGCCTTCTAATATCCCGTAATATATTCTGTCGGGTTCTCTAGCGAATTGTATCGGTTTTGGTTCGTCGGTTGTTAACCAATCTGCCAAATCTTCGGCGACGTGTTCCAAACTTTCTCCAACTTCCAAACTATCAATTAATAAATTAACTTCGATTTTTCTAACTTTATCTCTAACAGATGTTAGGACGGTCCCGGACCGTCCGTTTACATCAGTAGTGTTAATTTCTCTATCTTGCCCCCAACTCGTTTTATAGTCGGTATAATAACAGTAATCTTTTTCGATACCATTAAATGAGAAATTACTCATTAGCAACCTCCTTTCTATCTACGATTAAAGCGTTTGTTTCTTCTTTCGATGTTTTCAATTTCATTTTTAACCGGCTCGGCAACTTGTTTACCAACTTTCTTATTATTAAGATAAATTGGATTGTTACCGCTGTTACGTGTATTTAATTCGATTGTTTCGTTCGTTTCGTTGCTTTCTTCAATAAGTTGCATAATACGTTGTAATGTTTCGCCTTCGGTACTGAAACCTAGCTTGTCGCCTGTTTCCTTCCAAATAGCTTGTGATTTAACTTTGTTTGAAGGGTCGTGACTTATTATTGATTCACTGAAACCACCTTCGGCAAGCCATGCGATTTCGGGACTATCAACAATTCCACCACTAGCATAACCATGCCCATGACCGATTACATCAAGTAATGATGAACCGTATTTAGCACTTGCGTAACGCATACCGGCAATTAGGTTATCCGTACCGTTCATGATGTTGTCATGACCGGGTAGTTTAAAGGCGTTAAATGTACCGGGCTTAACTTGTACAAGTCCTTTAGCTTGCCCGTCTAATAAACCGTCTGTGCCACCGATAGCTTTAGCGTCGCCTCCACTTTCGGTTTGTATTTGTCTTTGCCATGCACTCACATAATCTTTTGAAGTTGGTAAACCGGCTTTTTTCAATGCGCCTTTAACGTCCCAGTTACCGCCGGAACCACCAACATGTGATTTCAACCATGGTAACGGGTCAAATGGTTTGCCGTCTTGCCTCATTTCGTAATGAAGATGTGGTCCCGATGAACGCCCCGTATCGCCCGATGTACCTAGTTTGTCGCCGGCTTTAACTTGTTTCGTTCCGTCAAATGCAAAATCGCTTAGGTGTCCGTAAATAGCTTCTAAACCATTACCATTTTTAATAGATACGTGATTACCAAAACCGCTACCGTCTTGCGGTATTGCTCTTGCTAGTCCACTGATTGTTGAATAAACTTTCTCATAGATATAGTTTAAATCAATGCCCATGTGTGGACTGTCAAACGGATAACCGGGCGCTCTACCGTTTGGACTATATGGGAAATTAAGATTACCCGGCGAAAAGTCTAAGAAACTACTGTTGCCGGCTGTTACTTGTGCAAACCAACCTTTAATTTTTTCTTCTGCACCTTTTTTAAGGCGTTTTAATCCACCTCTAGCATAGTCGCCAACGATACCGGAATAATCCCCAAAATCAACGCCAAATCCTTCAAGCGCTTTATCAAGTAATTTACCGGGTTTCTTGACCCAATCCATAACATCGCCGACGCTATCTTTTAACCAGTCTGCGCCTTTACCTACTTTGTCTTTAGTCCAATTATAGCCTTGACCTAATTTATCGCCCGCCCAACTAAATGCGTTGCCGACAGTACCACCGTTTAAGCGTGGGTTTGCGTCGCCACCTAGCGTACTGTTGGTTGGACTTTGGTTTAATAGTGCGTGTGTTTGTTTACCACTATAAACTGTTGAACCTTTAGGCAAGTAAGTGTTGGTATCTCTATTTGGCGTAAATGATATTTTACCATTTGGGTATTTAATCATTTCGTTACGATAACCACCCGGTCCATTACCTTTACCTTTGTCGCCAACTGTAGCAAATGTACCTTCTTTTAATGCACCGTCACTTGATGTTTTAACTTTTCTATTAACTTGTTGATTGTGTGTTGTACCAGTGCTTAAATGTGGTATCTCTTTATCAATACCTAATTTATCGCCAACCCAATTAATACCGTCAATTAATTTATTTAATCCGTCCTTAATTGAATCGACCATATCATCTATGAAACCTTTGATTTTATCAATAATATTTGATAAACCATTTTTCATATTGTTAAACGTTGATTCTACTCGGTCCCATAAATCAGCTACAGTATCGACAACTGTATTTCTGATTGTGTCCCAAATATCCGAAAGGAAATCAAACACGTTGTTAAAAATGCGTTTAGATGTATTCCACAAATCTGTGAAATAATCTTTAACACCGTTGAATAATTTTTTTGCTAAATCTACTACTGTATCTCTGATTTTTCGCCAAGTATCATATAAGAAATTTTTAACAGATGTGAAAATTGATTTGATAGAACGCCATAAGGAATTAAAAGCGCTTTTCACTTTGTTCCAAATAGTACGGGCAAATGAAATTACTTTATCAGAAATATAATTCCAAGTTGATGTTAACCAGTTTTTAACTGTTGTAAAAATTGATTTAATGCTATCCCACAACCAAGTGAAATAATTTTTAACACTCGTCCAAATTTTCCTAGCAAAACTTGAAATTTTACTATAAAGATAATTCCAAGTGCTTACTAACCAACTTTTAACCGTTGTAAAGATAGATTTAATACTATCCCATAACCAAGTAAAGTAATTTTTCACTTTAGACCAAATTAATCTAGCGAAATTACTTATTTTTCTATAAAGATAATTCCACGTACTAACTAGCCAATTTTTAACGCTTGTGAAAATTGATTTAATACTATCCCAAAGCCATGTGAAGTATTGCTTGACCTTCGACCAAACTAATCTTGCAAAGTTTGAAATTTTGCTATAAATAAAGTTCCACGTACTGACTAACCAGTTCTTAACAGTCGTGAATATTGATTTAATACTATTCCATAACCACGTGAAGTAGTTTTTAACACCTGTCCATATCCATTTTGCGAAATCTGTTACTTTTCCATAAATGAAATTCCACGTATTAACTAACCACGTTTTAACGGTTGTGAAAATAGAAACAATATTATTCCATAAGTTAGTGAAGTAGTTTTTTACACCAGTCCAAATTAACCTTGCATAATAACTTACTTTTGAATAAATGGATAGCCATACAGAAAAAAGCCAATTTCTAACCGTTGTAAAAATTGTTTTAATGCTGTTCCAAAGTTGATTAAACCACGTCTTAACTTGGTTATACATTTGCACAACTCTTGCAATGACTTGCGTTTTAATAATATTCCATATCCAAACGAAAAAGTTCTTGATGCCATTAAAAATCATTGTGATTGTAGATTTCCAAAATAGGAAATTCGCTTTAAGGTTTTGCCACCACAATTGAATAACTTTCATTACAAGGTTTTTTGCGTTCGTCCATATAAAGACTAGAAAATTTTTAACGGCTGTAAAAATCGTTACCGCCCAATATTTAATTGAGTTCCATATTCCTATTACCGCATTTCTAAACCCTTCGTTGGTTTTCCATAAATGAATGAACACACCAACAAGCGCTGTAATGATTCCGATAATGATTGTTACCGGTCCACCCATGAAACGTATTGCTAAACCTACTGCCTTCATGATTGGTGGTAGTATTTTCAATACCATTGCTAAACGTCTGATAATTGGGAATAAAACCCCAATACCTATACCAACGGCTTTAATGATTCCGGATAAGGCTACCGCCGATGCTACAAATTTTGTTATTTGTGGGTGGGCTTTCATAAACTCGGCTATCATCTTACTTACTTTAACTGCAATATTTAACACTGTTGCACCTATTGGCGATACTGCTTGTACAAAGCGTACAAACACATCAACAATGTTACCGATTAACTGCCCTACCATTGGGGCGTTTTCTCTTATATAAGCAAGGAAATTTTGGAACGATTTATTTTGACTTAATGTAGCCGACCAATTTTTAAACTTATTAGTCATACTATCTAAGCCATTTAACACCCAACCTGTTTCACTGCTAAATGCTTTGAATAAATTGATTATGCCATGAAATACATTCCCAAATATGCTACCTAAAATCGGTAGGTTTGTTTTTGTATAACTGATAAAGTCTTTAATGCCGTTTGCCGTTGATGTACTGTTAGCCCATTTTTGGAAACTACGTGCCATGTTCTCAAAGCCTTGTGATGCCCATGTGAACAATGGATTAAGTTTATTAAATAAGGCTACTGCGCCGTCGCCAAAACTACCTATAGCATTTAAAATGTTTTTAAATACTTGCGGTCCTATCTTGTTTAAGATACTAAACATGTTTTGGGCGTTCTTGCTATTCTGCGCCCATTCTAGCAACTTGTTTGATGCTTTTGATGTAATGCTCGCAATTTCATTTATAGCCGGTGTGAGTTGGTCTAGGGCAAAATTTGCTGTCTTAATACCGTTAGTCATAGTATTAAATATTTGTGCTTGATTACCTCTAACCAAATTATCAAATTGGGTTTTGATACCGGCTAACGCATCTTGATATTTTCTTGTTTCTGCTGTTGCTTTTAACAATCCTTCATCAAGCATTGCTAATGCACGTTTTGACATGCCAACCATTGTCATTGCGCCGGCACCGGCTATACCAAATGCACCGGCAAGACCGACGGCACCACCGACTACGGCTGTTAATGATGAACCAATAGCCATAACACTCGAAACAACTGCGCCGGCAACGGGTATGATTGCTGTAAAACTTGAAATCATTAAACCTTTAAATACGCCACTAGCAACTTCGCCAACGTTACGCAAGGTATTACCGATTTTATTTATCGTCTTAAACGTTTTTGAAAAATCGTTTCTCATACCACCAAATGTACGTTTGACAGTTCCACCAACACTATTAACAACACGTGTTGTTGTACTAAATTTATCGTTCATAAACTTAATATCTTTGTTTAGTGAAGTCATTTCGTTACGGATTGAATTAAACGCAATTTTTGCCTTGCCCGGTAGCTGTGAAAATGAAATGCTTTTGATGTTCTTGTTTAACTGTTGCGTCGTTTCGTATGATACGTTACCAAACTGTTTAAATTCCTTTTCGGCTTGGTGCAATGTTGCGTTGATTTCGTGCATACTTTTTGAATATGATTTGAAATCACTTTCATTCATTTTCTTTTGCATTCTAAATAACGATAATTCAGTGCTATTTAATTTACTTTGTAAGTCTTTAAAACTATATCCAACTGTTTTGAAATCATCGCCCAATGACTTACCGAAATTAATTTTGTCAATCTCTGTGAGCTGTGTATCAAGTTTGCCAACGTCTTTTGATAATGTGTTAAATGCTTTACCTGTCTTGTTTGTCATTTCAGATGTATCAACATTAGATATTGATTTCTGTAAATTAGTAAAGGTTTTTTGCGATACGCTACCAGTGTCTTTAAATTCCTTTTTAGCACTGTTTAACTCTGATTTAATATTGCTTAAATCTACGTCATCGCCCATTTCAGCCATTGATTTATCAACTTTAGAAACCGATGTGTTCATCATATCAAAACGTTTATTAACGTTCTTTTCAGTTGATGTTGTCTTATTGTCAAACTCTCGCATCTTGTTTTCCATGCGGTCTACGGCTCTTGTAAACTTCGTTACATCAGCATTAAACTTTACATTAACTTTATCCATTTCAGCCATTCACTTTTTCCCTCCTTTCTTACCACTTGTTGTATAACGCTATGAATTTTCGATTCGTTTTAACTTGTCGATATTATCCCACTCTAATTCTTCATTTGAACGTGCTGTTTTACTTCCAGTCGATGTATCTTGACCGGGTTCAATGTTCTTCATGAATTTTTTATTTGCTTTTGCTTGGTTCTTGTCTTGTGGGTTTGCGTGCATACGTGATAAGTGGTTAAGATACAAGCGTTGTTTTTCTGTGTTTGCCTCTTGCTCTAAGGTTTCAAAGTGAATCAATAAATAACCTAGTAAATCAACCGCCGGTGCGTCTATGACTTGTTCACGACCACCAACGATTGGACTAAGCGTATATACTAAACTATCTTCGACTGTTATTGTTTCTTGCTTGTTGTTTGTTTTGTTTCCTTGTTGAAGTTCAGTGCCTTTCCCACTTTATCCATAAGTGATTTAACACGTTTGATAATTTTTTCAATATCGTTAACTTCTACTACTGCCTCAATAACTTCAAAGAACGTATCCATTTCTTGCACTTCTAAATAAGCGCTATCAATACCACTTGCGACGCTCGTCAATTCAATTGTTCTTTCCGGTACTGTTTCGATTAAGAAACCAAACGCCGATAAAACATCGAAAACATTAAAATCTTCACTACGAATTAAATCTTCAATATCAAAGCCTTCTGTGTATTGACCGAATAGTTTAATCACTGTATCTTGAAATTCTTTGTTATCTTGTAAATCTTTTTGGATAGCATTAACAACTTTTGCGATTGCGCCTAATTGTCCGGGTCTAATCGCTTTAATTTCTACTGCTTTTGATTGGTCTGTTTCGTGTAAGTTACCTTGTTTGTCTTGGTCGAATAATTGAATATTTACTTTAGTCATTTAAAATTCCTCCGATAATTGTTTGTTTTGCTTAAAATATTGTTTTTGAAAAATAAAAAAGGTAGCCAATTTGACTACCTTATAACTCTTGAAACTATTATGAAACTGTAACTGTTACTGTTGCCGTCACGTCGCTACCGTCGTTTGCTGTTGCTGTAATTGTCGCCTCGCCTGTTGCTACTGCTGTAACTACACCGGCGTTATCTACAGTTGCGATTGATTCATCGCTTGATGCGTAAGTTAATGATTTATCTACTGCGCCCGCCGGTTGTACTGTTGGTTGTAATGTTACTGTTTCGTCAACTGCTAACGTTTGTGATTCGCTATTAAATGCAATGCTTGAAACTAATGTGTTATCTGTGTTTGAGCTGTCGCCATTTAATAATGCGTCCCATTTAGGCAAGATACCGTTAGGGTCAACTGCACCTGTAAAGAAATAATTACCTTTACGGCTAGGGTTTGCGTTATCACGTGGGTATGCACTCATTGAGATTTCAAGTGAACCTTGTTCGTTTGCGCTTGAAATTTCTACTTCATCGTTTGCGCCGGCTTTGTAAATGTTAATATCGTTGTCGTGATTGTCGCCGTCTGCACGTCTATGAATGCGTACCGGTTTAGCGTTCTTACGGTTTGATGCGCCTAATGGTGCATCTGC
This sequence comes from Staphylococcus sp. OJ82, assembly GCF_000294465.1. NCBI lineage: Bacteria > Bacillati > Bacillota > Bacilli > Caryophanales > Staphylococcaceae > Staphylococcus > Staphylococcus sp. OJ82. The sequence goes on from NZ_ALPU01000010.1 coordinate 287,047, forward strand.
TACACCTGTAATTTTACCGTTTTCGTCTACAGTATCAGTACCGGCAATGGCAAGTAATAGCATATCAATTGTCTGTTGTGCCGACACAATACTTACTGTTACGTTATAACCTGTTGAACGTTGGTCGTATGGGCTGTTACCGTAATCGGCAATTACCACATCTTCAAGTTCTGGTTCAAATGATACTGAACCACCTTCGGCTTGTAAGTAACTATCTTTATCGCCGTTTTTACCGTCGAATTTAATAATATCGTCGCCTTCGCCAATGATAATATCCGAAATACCGAATATAATTTCATCATCGCCACGACGTGTAGCCTGTGCAAAGTGCTGTAAGTTTAATTTAATATGGTCGCCTTTATCAGCGAATGGAAATACTTTTTGTTGTGTCATTCCTTTTGCCTCCTAATTTGCATTAAAAAAGCGAACGCTATTTTTTGCGCTCGCTTGCTTTCTTGATTTGTGTTTCAAAATTTAAACTATATGACATGATGTTATCTTCATCTACACCCAACCTTGCCGGTAGGTGCAACCCGTCTATTGAAAACACATTGTAATCAATTTCACGTGTCTTATAACTAACTGTCATAGTGTCATACCTATGTTGGTGTAATGCCTCGTAAATCTCTATTGCTACATCATTTGCTTTAGCAAAATCAGACGACTTAACGATTATTTGATAACGTGGTCTTATCAATTGACCTTCATACATGCTCGGCGGTTCTCCGGGGTCGCTATAAACAACAATCGTATTATCGTTACGTGTAGTGAAATTCATAGAAATTAACATATCTGTTTGTATGTTCGATTTTAAATAATTCATTATCGCTTGTTCTATCATGTTTAACCTCCATAAGTTTCAGTAACGACGTTAGCCAATTGAGTGCGCCACCTATTTTGATTAAGTAGTTTTGCATTGGTTAAGTATTTTCTACCCGGTTCAAAACTACCTACGTTAGGTTTAGCACGTGTTAACTCGCCCCGTCCGTTGTAATAATAATCGGTATAAGTAACGCCCCTAGCGTATTTATTGTATATGCCTTTTCTTGCCGGTTCTTCGTGTCTACGCAACGCATAAACTAACGGCGAACCAACAGATAATGATAATTGACCGTTTGCATATTTTGCGCCGGTACTTCTTATTGATTGTTCTAACTGCCCCGTATCTCTTGGTGCCAATGCTTTCGCATCTGCCTCAACTTGGTAGCCTACTCTATTTGCCTTTTTAATCATATTGGTAACTAATTCTTTATCAGCCGTTTTCATCTTGGCAATAAAACTTTGTGTATCTTGGTTATTGATACCAAAATGTTTATTTGCCATTGATAATCAACGTTCTAAAATAAGTTCTACTTGCCGATAAATTAGTAGTTTCCGTATAACTTTTAACGGTACCCGTCTTAACTGTTCCACGTCTTGTCGTGTACTCAACTTGAACACCTGTTTGAACCGGTACATTGTGCATTACGTCTACTTCGTCTACTGCGTCATCATATACAAAGGTTTTACTTCTTTGTAATTCAGCGTGTTCATTAACACGACATTTGAATGTTGATGTATCAGTTAACGGCTGTCCGTAATCGTTGTAACTTTCATTACCGTTTTCATCAAGTATTGGTACAGACATTGTAACGCTTTGTCGCATTGGTGGAATCATATTAACCTACCTACTCGCATTGTTGTTTTCGGTGTACCGTTTTTCTCGTGTTCCTTTTCAATAATAGAAACAACGTTAGGGCTTAATATTTCGTCTTGTTCTAATACGGCTTTCACATCTTTGACAGTATAATCAGTGATTCCCTGTCTTTTCAACATCGCTATGCCTTCATACTCTGATTCAACGTTGTATAAAGTCTGTAGGGCTATCATACGCTTTGATAAATCTACATTAGGATAGTTGGTTAGGAAATCGTTAATTTGTTCCTGTGCGCTAAATATATGCTTTGTAAGTGCATCTTCTGTTAAGTCGTCGAAATAATCCGGTGTGGGTAGTTTTAATAAATAACTTTTAACTTCTTGTTCGTTTATTTCCATACCTTACACCTCACGATTCTAATTCTTTTAAAGCATTAATATAATCTGATTTTTTAGCCTTACGACCAACTTCGATATTATTATCTTTTGCTAGTTGCTGTAGCTCTTTAACTGTCATTGATTCATAGTCAACACTATTTTTATCACTCGGTGTTTCATCGTCTGATTCTTCGACAACCTCCACCAAATGATTAAGGCGACTATATTCATCATCGTTTAGATTAATATAATCGCCTGTGCTAACTAATGATTTATGATGTGATATTGAGCCTTGTATAACTCTACATTTCTTCATCATAAAACACCTCTAATTAATTATGCTGTTGTTTCGTCGCCTGTACTTCCACCGTCTGTAGTTCCACCACTTGTTGGCGCTACATCTAAGTAAACTGTACCGTTAACGTTTTTAGTAACTGGCATAACAACTTGTCCTACAATTGTTTTTTCTGTTACTGGGTCTTTGTCAATTACAGTAATAACAAATTTGCCTTTTTCGAAATTGTTTTCAACACTTGGTCCACTCATAGTAGAACCTAATACAGATGAACGTAATACTACTTTGTCGTCTGCTAAGTGTTCGTGCGTTTCAATTTCGCCAACTTCATTTTCAATCGCCGTTTCTGTGTCATCAATAACGATTGGTGGCAACTTAACAGAATTGAATAACGCTATAACGTCGTCATCTTTAACAATGCGTGGGCTGTTTGTGTCGTTAAATAATTCTGTTTTGATTTGTCCGGAACTAACTAACTTGTTGTAAGTTGTTGAGTTCATGTTAATAACTTCCGGTTTCTTACGACCATTAGTTTTTTGGAATTGCTTAACGGCGTTTTGTAAATCTGTAATTGGTGCGCCTTGTTCCGTTCCCCATTCGTTCGCTACTGTAATGTTGTTTCCTTCCGGACGGTCTAAGTCGAAAGTTAAACGTGTTTGCGTCATTGGGTCTGCATAGTCTACACGACCATTGTAAGCCATTTGAGAACGGATATACTCTACTGTGTCATCAACTGATACTGATAATTCGTTAGTATCAATTAACACACCGTCAACGATTTTTTGACGTTCTGCGTCATTACGTGGGTTTCTGTAATGATACATTTCAATTTCATCTAAGAAATTAGCGTTTTGAATTTTAGTAAGGCTTGCAATTGCTTGTTTGCCTTGCCCTTTGTTTCTAATTGGTGCGCCTGCATTAAAACCTGTAATTGATGCCGACGCATTAATTTGTTGCTCTACAATGTTGTAAACATTTTCAATTTCTTCTACTTCTTCAACTGGGTATGCGCTCGCTAAAGGGTACTGATTCGGCGTATCTTGTGAACGTAATTTATCAGCCTCTTTAACAAACGATTTTAAACTCGGTTGTTGTAAGCGTTTATCTTCTAATACCATTAATAATCCTCCTTATGATGTAAATAATCTTAAATATCGAATACTAAGCGACCTTGTGACGCTTGTTTAAAGTTATCTGTAACACCTTTACAACGTGCCTCAATAACTGATGCTTTGCGTACTGCACTAACGATTTCGTTTTCGTTAGGCTCTACTGTTACATCGTTCGCTGTTAATACTGCACCTTTCATTGTTGCCGGTGTACTTCCTGTTACAAGTTCAAATAAACCTGTTTCTTCATTACGGAAAATAGCCGTACCATTTGGCACTTCTGTTACTTCTGTGAATGTTGAACCGTCTAAAGTAGGATTACCTACAGTATATTCAACGTTCTTGCCGTCACGTAAAAACTCAACTGATTTACCAAATGTTTTGTATGTTTTTGGTTTTAAATTCATTGGTTATTCCTCCTTACCTAATAATCTTTGTGCATTACTTTTCCCGATTGCCTCGTCACTGTTATTGAAACCGTTATTGCCTTGTTTAGTACCGGGGTTATAACTGTTTGATTGTGATTGGGCTTGTTGCTGTTGTGAGCTTTGAGCCGGGTCATCGGTATTTGAAGTTTCAACGAATAAATAAGAATCTGATTCACGTAATTTTTCTAGTTGGTCTTGTAATCCTATAACCTCGTTATCTTCATCGTTGAATTTAAGGTTATCTGATTCAAGTAATGCCCTAACCGCCTTAATGTTACGTGCGCCAACATCACGTAATTTATTTTCTAAACTGTGATTGAAGTTTAATTCTTTAACTTCTTTTTGGCGTTGTTCTTCTTTTTCTTGATTCGCTTGTCGTAAGTCACTAATAGTTTGTTGCAAGTCATCGCCGTTTTTTGCTTTCTCTTGTAAGTCTTTTAATTCATTATCTTTTTGTTCGTTGTCCTCTTTGTAAGAATCAACAGTAGTTTGTAACTCTTTAAGTTTAGAATCTTTTTGACTTACTTTATCTTTAAAACTTTGTATTTCTTGCCCATGTAGTGACATGACACCTTCAATCTTATCATCGTCAATTCCGATGCCTCTTAATTCTTCTCTTGTAAAACTCATTTACAATTCCTCCTTACGTTTTTTTCTACGGTGTGCGACACCGATTAGGATTAGCGTTGTAACGTAACGCCTACGAATCACGTATAAGGTAAACAAAAAAGGCACACACCTTTTATTGATGTGTACCTTCAAAATTTATGTTCGCCAAATACATGAGGGATATATAATGACTACAACTTTCGTTGCAAGTTACATTGTATCGTATAACGTTACTTTATAGCAAACCATGTTATATACGTCACTTGTGCCACTGTATTTAATTCATATATGGTGTGTAATCTTCTGTGTTTTTATTGTATTCATTCGCTATATCTTTGTCGGCATCATCTACATATTTATATAAATCATTAGGCATTAACATAAATATATGTTCTAACGGGTCATTGTCTGCGTATGCCTCGACTACATCATCAAAACTTTGTTTGTTATCAAATGATTGCGCTGTGTTATAACGTTCAATTGCTAACGCTAATATTTTGTCTAACCAAAACGTTTGTGTTTCTCTAGTCATTTACAACACTCACTTTCCCACGATTTAATAATACATAATATTGTTGCCCTTCAATAAACAACACGTCATAGCCTAACATAACGGCTAAGTTTGAAGAATTTCTTGTAATACCTTTTAATAAATCTTTTGTATTATTATCTAAATCGGATAATTTAATATCCATTTCCCATTCTTTTTTAATCTTGTTCAAATCTTTTTTATTTATTACGTTAGCATCATCGTTAATTTTCATATTCATTATATTGCTTGCGTTGTCTTTAGCGTAACGTGATAAAACAACTTCTTTATTTTCTTCGGTCATTACTGCTGTATAAGTACCATGCCCAAATATTCCACGACCTATATAATGTTCGCCGGTCTTGTATTGTTCTATTAATTCACTTGCCGATGTATCGCCAAAATCAGCAAGCCCACGCATTAATTTATTACTTTCGTCTAATTTATCAAATTCATCTTGTGTAATTAACTGTGGCAACTCATTATATCCAAACATTTCGGAAATAACTTCCTGTGATTTTCTGTCGAACGGTATTTTGTTTTCTTTATCAAAATCATCAAGTTCAAATTTAAGTTCATTTTTTGGTGCATCTGCAAAATTAGTTCCAAATGTATTATCAATTGTTTCTGATAAAGTTGGCACTAAATCTATTAATTCGTCTAATGTTTCGATAGGTTCAAATGAATTATTATCTTGTGTTGCATTTTGAGTATCGTTTTCGGCTTGTTTATTATCATCTTGAATATTTGTATCAGATACATTGTTTGCGCTTGTGTGTTCTTCCTGTGCGCTTTGTGTTTCATCTGATGTTTTGTTAGGGTCATAGACTTTTTTCATCTGCGCTACCCATTCATGATATTTAGGTTTGTCATTCGTCTTAACCTGTAGGTATTCTTGGAACGTCTGCGGTCCGTCACTACCTAAACGGTTACGCATCTTGTTATACGAAAGGCTATTACGTCTTGCTTTAGCCTTTGCCTTTTGGTCTGTGTTGTATCGTTCCTTTTCTGCCTGTGTTCGATTGTCTGTAGATTCATCAAATGTTTTTGAATGTTCCAAATCTCTTTTAACTTCATCGTCACTTTTAAAGTCTATGATGTACGGTCTAAAGTTACATTGACAATTAGGGTGTTTAGGAAACGTTGTATATAAATTGATATATGGGAATTGGTCGCCACGTTCAGTAGCGAATACATGCCCTCTATATCTTACACATTCCCCGCATGTTGGAATGTTCCCCGTTACAGTTACATGTTTTATATCATCTTCGGCATACCTGTTTAAATGACTATGATTATATGCCGTTTGTGTTTTTGTTCTTACTACTGTTTCGGCGTAAAAGTCCAATGGCAAATGTTTGCCGTCTACTGTAACGAATGAAGTCATACCCTGTTCGCCAAACTTTCTAGCAACTCTTTGTGACATCTGCTTATTAGTCATGCCAACCATTAAACCTTTTGCTATTTCTTCTTGTACATCTTTTACTGCAACGTCCACATTCTTTTTAGAATATTGTTTAGCTGTCCTAAATGCACTTGCTAAGTCTTGCATAGTATCAGTGACGATTGATGTTATAGCGTCTGTATGAACAAACTCTTGGGCAATTGCATTTTGCACATTAAATGCGCCGTTACTTGTAATTAATCCTACATCGATTAATTGTTGTTGTGCGTTAGATAAACCATTTGCGTATTGCTCGTATATCGTTTGTGGCACTTCTTGTTGTACGCTTGACCCTATGTTATCAAATAACTTTTCTATAGCCATATACATGCGTTGTGTGTCCTTATCGCTTTCGATGTTAACACCACTTACTAATTCTTTAATTTGATTCTGTAAAAACTGTGATAACTTCTTAACCTGTTCCGGTGTTAATGCCATTTATAACACCTACTCATTCAATGTTGATGTATTTGTATTTTGTTCAATAGGATTACCCATTTCATCAAGTGGGTTGCCGTTGTCATCACGATTATTCATGAAGTTTTGTAGCGTTTGATTACCTAAATCTAAACTCATGCTATCACTTTGCGTCTGATTGCTTTGTATACGTTCAATTTCTTCTCGTACCCATTCTTCCGATTTTTCCGGATTGATACGTCTTATTGTTTCTTCTAATGATTGTACACCGGCGTTATATTTCGCTATGTTCTCGGTGCTAACTTCTTCTTGTGGTTTTGGTAACATATCTTTAACAATGATATTAGGTCTTTCGATAATGATTTCATTGTCTTTATCGTTTGCAAACCATAACGCCGATTCAAAGGCATTTTGTAGAAACTCTACATATTCATCACGAATCTTTTCGGATTTGATTACAGATAACATTAAGTCATAGAATTTAGCAATGCCGGATTGCGTGCCACCGCTTTGTTGTTTAACTAACTCAATAGCGCTTTCGGACGTTTGCGTTTCTGCTAACATCATACGAATAATATCTTTTACATAATCCATATCGCCAATCTTACTTGTGTCGATTTGGTGTATTTGCATTGATTGACCGTTTTCATCTATTTCAGTTACTTCTAAGTCCCTGTGGTCTATCTTGTTTTCATCGTCGTATTTTTCTTGCGCAATTGCTTTAAGCTGTTCCATTGTTCCTTTTGGTATAGATATTCTAGGCTTTCCGTTACGCTCGAATGTTTGCGCTGTACGTGTTACCGTCCAATTTATTTCTTCTTGCTTACCGGATATACCACGTAAAGCCGAATTGCCTAGTTTATTCGTAAACGTTGGGTCGTTCGCTAGGTAACTTACAAACGTTCTTTGTCGTCCACTAAACACTTTGTGTGCGTCTGCTAAATCAATTTGTAGTTTCTCTTGGATTAATTCCGGTTCTTCAACTAACACAAGATTGTTTTCATCGTTAGATTTATATAATCTATCTAGCGTTTCAATAGCATCTTCACTTTCTCTTTCAGTGTAAACGTGTACATATCTAAAACCTTTTTCTTCTTCTTGTTGTGTTGGTTCCAACTCATATACCAAATCAACGCCTAATCCGTCATCATGTGGAAAGTAAACGTTACGTTCTTTAATATCAATTGCTATTTTGCCGTTCTTAATCATTGGTACGGCTACGATTCCACCGTCAATTTGTAATTGGTTTAGATTCATAGTGTGATTGATATTACTATTCTTTTTAATTTGGTCTATAACTTCCTGTTGCTTGTCTGTTGTTTGACCGTTAAAGTCGTTTGTTTCTGTTTGTTCAATAAACTGTTCTTGTTGTTGTCCTTGTGTGCTTACTGTAGCTTGTTGTGTGTTGTTTAACATATCGTCTTGGGCTAAACTATCACTTGGGTAATTGGTCTTAATTCCGTTAAGTGTACGTGCTACAAGCATACTAGGTAAATCAACTATCACACGACTAATGTTAATCATTAGGTAAGGTGTGCGAACGTTCTTTGATGCTACTTCATTTTGTGTGCTGTACACGTCGATAATCTCGCCTTGTTCGATTAGGTTAATTGCACGTGGAAACAACTCGTGGTGTCTACCCTCGTATAACCCCCTGTAGTAATACATATCGTCATGTACTTGTTTAATGACTTCTTTATCAAACTTAACCCATGTGTTATCTTGATTTCTAAATTGCATTGTGTACCTCCTTAATTCTATTTAGGTTATCTATTAACCTAATACGTTATATATTACCATGCGTTACCCGTTATCACACTAGCCGTTGGTTTAGATGCAAAGTAGTTTAACGCTTGTGTCATAGCATCTATGGTATCGTCATGTACTGCGTTATCAAACATTGTTAGTTCATCAATGAAATCATCAACACTAGGAACCTTCTTACCAACAAATACATTACCCGCCTCAAAGAATGGCGTTACGGCGTATGCCCTTGCTACCTTACTTTCTCTTGGTGTGATAGGTATGATGCCACTAATCTTTTGTTTTAATGTTGTAATGATTGCCGGACCATTTGCCTTATCCTCAATCAATATCTTTCTACATTTAGGATATTTATTCTTCATGCTTTCTACTGCTCTAACGCTTTGTGTAAAGTCCATTTTTGCCCGTATTTGGTCGATTAAATAAAAGTCTGCACCCTTCTTAATCCACACTTGCCCGACTGCATAGTCGCTTGATTCACTATCTTTAAAGGTAAAGTCCCAACTTACTAACATATCATCATGTTGTGGTGGCACTCTATCATAGTATTGTACCCATTCACGTTTGAATATGGTACCTTGTGCCGGCGACGGTCTTTGTTGATATAATGATGCCCACGTTCTCGAACCTACCTCACGTTTTTTAAGGTCTGCCCATTCTTCATCAAAGCCTAATTCTCTACATAATGGTTCGCCTACTTCACGATTTAATAAATCGTCGTCATCTTCTGCAATTGCCGGCAACCTTAAACGGTTCCAATTATAAGGCGATTGCTCTAATAAACGCCCTATAAAATCATCTTGGTGCCAACGGGTCATAATAACTATAACGCTTGCGCCGTCGTGTAAACGTGTAGATAAAGTGCTTTCCCATTCGTCCCAAATGTTCTCACGTATTGTTTTACTTTGTGCCTCTTTTGAGTTTTTAATAGGGTCATCAATTATCATTAAGTCGGCACCTTGTCCGGTAATACTACCGCCAATACCTGTAGCAATCATGCCACCGTTGTAATCTGCTAAACCCCAATCGGTTGTACTGTTGTTATCAGCCGATAAACCAAGATTAAATAAATCACTCGAAAATTCTTCAAACTTGTTACGGTTTAATCTACCAAATTTACGGGCTAAACCTTCGGAATAAGCCGATGTAATAACTCTTTTTGTAGGGTTTTTCATTAAGAAGTACGACGGAAACGTTTCGGTAACAGTCATTGATTTACCATGACGGGGTGGCATTTCAATCATTAAGTGCATTTGCTCGCCGTCTGCTATACGTTGCAAATAATCACATATTAAATCAGTGTGTGCGTAATGTTCAAAGTTTCCATGATGCGCCGATTTAACATAACTGCGATAACTACGCCTTGCGCTTTCACGTCTTGCCTCTCGTATAATTAACTTCTTTTGTTCTGCTGTCATCGTCATTCTTCATCACTCATATTCGCTAATTTTTCTATATCTTTATCGCTTAATCCCGATAAATCAACTTTCTGTTCTATGCCACCGGCGTGTTCAATATTTTGTTTCTCTCGCCATACTTCTTGCTTACGGTTTTTAAGCCAAAATATTTGTGCTGTTGTATTAGGCTTTGCGTATTTCTCTACATCTACTACTTCGCCTGTATCTGTTAACTGTTGTTCTATATATTTAAAGCCTAGTGCGTTTTTAAACAAAGCGTTCTCTACTTGCCTGTCTGCACTATCTCTACTTACTTTTAAGGCGTCCGAAAAGTCTTTGCTCTTTTCAATCCATTTGTACAATGTTGACTTAACTATTCCTATGTTATGGGCTATCTGTTCCATTGTTAGTCCGTCCCTCGCCCAACCTTGTACACGTATTAAATTTTCTTCTTTTAACCAATCTTCAATTCTTACACGTCTTGCCATTGTTCCACCTCCTTAATTAAAATACGGTAAAAAATAAACGCCACTTAATTAAAAGTGACGTTTTAAACAAAATAAACAAAAAGAAAAAAGCAAACAAAGAAAAACATTTAGAACACCACTTGTAGATGTTCTTAATTGATTTTACCACCTGTTTTAAATAACTACCACATGTGCATAATGTGTAATTTACGTCACTTATTATTAAGCAATATCATGCTTTTCTTTATACTGCTTATATTCTTCATCTGATTTACACATAACTTGAGCTATCTCGTTAATAATGTTTTGTACTCTAGTACGTTGTACCCTTAATGTACCGGCGATGTATTGGCAAGTATGCCCTTGTATTCTCAAAGCAAATACAATGATATGTTGGTCTTTGTGTAGCTTGTATGCGTTATTGTCTATAAACGCTATTTTCTGTTCTAAATTATGAATCACATTATTGTTTTTCATTAATTGTTTAGCTTTTCTAAATGTTGGGTCGCTAACACCATTACCCTTTGGCATTGTTGCATCAGTACCGTATGCCATTGCACCGGCGCCCGGTTCCATGCTGTCGTTATATTCTTCTACTAAACAATGCAATGTGTGAACATCATCATTGTATGTTTTAAGCATATTAATAACTTGCTTTGGTTCGTATATCAATATAGCACCCACTTTTCATTTGTTATGCGATATTTAGATAATCGTAATAAATACCGTTTTTGCTTTTAATTTGTGTTTTATTTTCTCTAAACCAATTTAACGGAATTGATTTCCGTTCCATGTTTTCTTTTAAATACTCGTATTCGCTTATTGTTAGCTTATACAGTTCGTTTTCTTTAGTGAATAGTATTAATATAAACGCTAAGCCTTTTTGCTTATGTGCGTTCTTTAAATAGCTTTCTTGATGCTCTTGTAATCTACTAAAATCAAATCTAGGTGTATTACATTGTTTAGCATCAAATGAAACAAATTGACCTTGTGTTACACCTGTAAAATCAACTGTACTTTTCTTTGTATAGCGAAATGTATTCTTTCGTGTGTTACCACTCATTGGTGTTGGTATCTTGTCTATCAATGCTAAACCACGTTCTAAATATTGGTTGTTGGACTTCTCTATTACTTTTTCTAAGAAAGCCCCTCTATTCTTGTATATTGTATTAGTCATTTATGATTACTTCTTTTCTTTGTAATAAATCAGTCAAATTATGAAACGACGGTGTACCAACATGTATTGGCACAATATTTAAGTTCTTAACTTCCCAACCGCCTATAATCTCGTCATTTTCATTTATCATTACCAAACTAGGCTCGCCGGGTATTGAGTACATGAAATATCTATCGTTTGATTCTTCACTTATGTGTTCATCTTGGAAGTTTAAATTCTCATAGTTGATGTGCATTGTAACGCCTCCAAAGTACGTGTTTCTTAATCCGTTACTTAACTTTAAATAAATAACTGTCCGGTCTTTCGTAAGTATCTTTAACGTGTGCTTTTGGTTTGTAATTCATATAACCTTTAGTAAATTGATATATCGTTTTCGAACATTCCCAAATAGATATAACCAGAAATGCACGTGTTAATTTTAAAATGAATTTTTTCATGCTATCCCTCTTTCACATTTATAACGTATTATGTTACTTGTATATTTATTATACCAGTTCTAAAAGTATATTTCATGGTATATAAACAAAAAAACCATTGAAATTAATCAATGGTTAAAAGTTCATACTTAATAAATAAAGGAGTTTGTAAACATAGCTTTAAATTACGTCTGTAATTAAAAGTAAAACAAAAACTTTAAAAATATAAGGAAACAAATATACGAAAAACTCAAACTAAAAAATACTAAGAAAGGTATAGATGAAATAATCTATAAATATATATTATAACGTATTGCGTTATTTTTCAACTCAAATGCAATAAAAAAACAACGCCTTTTATTGACGTTGTTTAGTAACACATAATATAGTATTGCGTTGATTTATACATAAACCGTTCTTATTGGTATTAATGTAAGTAAAAAGTACAAGGAATAATATAAGCGTATATTTAATATAACGTATAACGTTATTTATTACAAATAAAAAACAACGGTCTGTCTATATGCAAACCGTTGTTAAACTGCTAAGTGGGAGTATTAAATTTGAATAAATATAAAAGTTAGGTTTGAGCGACCTATTCAATATACTAACGTATTACGTTACTCAAGTCTAATAAAAAATACTTGTTAGAACACCGTTGTGTCAATTAACAAATACATTGTGACGACCATATAAATAATTAAAGTAACTGCAAATAAAAATATTCCAAATGCTATTTCTTTTTCGTCTTTATGTTCAATGCCTTTTTGTGTTGTAATCACACTATTAATCAATGGATATACCAGCAACACATAAGCCGTAATATAAAGAATAATTGGCAACATCTACTTGTTATGCAATTTTAGGTTAAATGACCTCTATATCCTTCTTATATAGTATGTGTGCTTTTTTTAGTTTTATAGACAATAAATATTCGTGATATTTAAACAGTTAATATTAATTTCATAATAGCATATCCCATAACCAATATGCACCGGCACCCAAAACCGATACTATAAATAATGCTAGGGCAACCATTACGATTGCTACAATAATGTTTATTACCTTATTTTCGTTTTCACTAAGATTATTATTCAATTTATCTTCACTCCTTTTATTTTGTTATTTAAATGTCATGTGTTTATGGTATAAATTAGGTAGAAATATATTAATATAAAGGGGATATTATTTTGAATAGCAAAAACAACTCACAAATGATATTTAGTTCGGAAGATATTAAAGATTTGGTAAAAAAAACTAAAGGCATAGACTTTAGAGAATTGAATCAGCAACGAAAAAAAGCATTACAAATGGATAAAGAAGAATTACTTGGAAATTTCAAAATCGCTAGTACTATCGACATAGAATCGTTGGTAAAGCCTATGAAATTAGCGCCTAAAGTAAGTGATATTATAAGTAAAAATGATATACAACAACTTTCAAACCAAGTCTTTCAACAATACAACTTTTCAAAAACAATACAACAATCTGTAATTGATAGTGTATCCATTTCAAAAATTAGGTTAGATACAACAAGCGACACCTATAAAATAAATACATCTAACAAAGAAGTAATTAAAGATTATACTCCATTATTCGATTACGCTATAAAATGGAATGAAAGAATAGCTTTCGGTATTGATGGTGGTTATTCCATGTACTCAATTGTTTACCAAGGTGTTATACCAATTAAATTTTTAATTCTCATTCACGTTTTACATTTTATTATTGCTTGGGTGCTTGTTGAGGCTAAAAACAAACACGAAATTAAACTTGAACAAAATGAAAAGGAATAGTTATCTATTCCTTTATTTTCTGTCTAATACATTAACAATATCTCTCACTTGCTTTTGTTGTTCCTTTGTCATATCTTGCATTTTCCCTACTACTTCAAACATATCATCAGTCATGCTTGGTAGTATATAGTTATCGTTATTATTTTCTTTACCTATAAGATATTCAATAGACACATTAAAATATTCAGCAACTTTTCAGACGTTATCAACGCTAGGGGCACTATCTTTCCAACGCTTAATCTGTCCGTTTGATAAACCTAATTCTCTTTCTAAATATGCAATTGTGATACCTTTATATTTACATAGCCCTTGTATAATTTGATACTTATTTTTTTCCATAATTACAATCCCTCTTTATCCTTAATCTAATTATCCATTATAAGGCACATCATAGCGCCAATATAAAGCAACCATACGCAAACTAATGCAATTGTGAACGTTACTACTACTTTTATATAACCCTTTTTATATGTTGCCCTAAGTTCTTGTGCAAATTTGATTGTTTGGTACAACAAGAAAGCAAATGCTATAGCGCCCACAACGTAAATCAAAACGTTTAACATGTTTACCCTCCTCTTTTCATTCTTTTTGAAACTTCATTCAACTTATCTGCATAATATTTTATATTATTTCCAAATTGTTGCATATCCAATTTAGCTTTTAATTCTACTGAATTTTCAGCCTCGACAATCATATAACTTTCATTCTCTTTTACTTTCTTCGCATCTGCAAATACTTCGCCTGTATCGTGTTCTGTTTTCTTAACTAAATATTTCATTGTTGCCCCCTAATCAAACCACTTCATATGTTTTGTGGAATATATCCGGCTTACATGGGTAAACTTCGCCATTAATCCCCTTAATGATATAATCGCCTGCATTAACTAACATGTCGCCTTCTAGTGTATTTACATACAAATGCTTTTGTAATGTATCATTTTCAAAAACTAATTCGATTTGGTCGTTAGACCAATCGTATAAATCGACAATGTTTGTACTGTTTGTGTACTCTACAAACTCAATTTCTATCGGTTTTTTCTCGCTTTGTTAATCATCTTTAGACTCCTTTAATAACTCGTCTGCCTTACTTTTAACTTGCTGTCTTTCAATTTCTGCTACATTGCCATGTGATTCAGTTTCTAGCTTTAAAGATTGTACAAAGTGCATATTAACCAACCATTTAATAAATGCGTCTTTGTCTTGTATTTCGTCTAATTGTCTTTTTATAACACCTGTCATTTACCTAGCACCTCTTTTACTTTTTCGTATATATCTTTAGATTCCTGTTGACCCGAAACCGTTTTGCCCTCTTGCTGTTTCATTGCTAAATTCATCTACTTTCTGTAATTCCGGCGTCCATATCGGAACAATAACCAATTGAGCTAACTTGTCGCCTTTATTGATTTGGTACTTTTTGCCATTAACTATTTCGAACGGGTTGCCATTGTCTATTTTTCGACCCTTTATAATGTACTTGATTTAATATTCAACTTTTCCATTACTTCTTTTGCTGTACCCCCACAAATTACTTCATCGCCTTTATAAATCACGTATTCACGTTTTGGTTTGTATGCCATGTCTAAACCTCCTTACATAAAACTAAATAAATCTAATTGTTCTATTTCATTTTGTTTATAATCTTCTACTTTTGGTACCTCACGATTGTATTCAATTTCATAATCGCCAATGAAAAAACCTTCAATTGCTCGTGTGTTGCTGTTTCTGTCTTTGCCTAAGAACATATCAATGTTTCCTGTTTCACGTTTGAAAAACTCTATATATGCTACGTCGTTTATACCTACTTCCAATGCTTTATCTTTATTACAAACTTTTTCAATCATTTTATTACCCCTCTACGCTTTTTAAATTGTTATCAAAGATAATAAAGTTGTCGTTAATTTCTACTTTGATTCTTCCAATTCTAATTACTGCCGTACAGTCGCCGTCGTTATATATTAGGTCGTCCACAACCCCAAAATGTGATTGCGAATGACCTTTCTTAACAAACCAAACTTCTTGTTCTTGTATCAGCTCATGTGTTTTTAAGTACATATAAACCTCCTAACGTTACAAAGAAACTTATTACGTTACTCAATATTGCAATAAATCATCTAAACTTATTTGTCCTAATTCATATTCGCTTACAACGTCGAAATTTCGTTTGAATTCTTCCAGTTGATGTTCGGTTAACATTTCATCTTTGTAGCTTATATTCGTGCCTGTGTGTCCTTTCAAATGGAAATCAATAGCATTTACTTTTATAACTGTCGCTACTTTGTTTCTTGAATGGTCGTAAAGGTAAAATTTCAATGTTATACCTCCCCGTCTAAATCTTTATCAAATTCGATTTGTACATCGTGTAACTTTGCCAAATCACTTGTAATTGATTCCGTTGGGTCTGTATATCGTGTGACTATATTACCTATCGTGTCTGTTGAAAAATTTACGTTGCTTAATTTTAATACGGCTGTTAACAATTCGTTATAATCATAGTCTTTAACTTGATTAAAAATATCTTGCCATTGCTCGTTATTCGTTTCATATGTGACTAGCGCTATTATCTGTGGTGCGTCATTTTGTGGACTAACGCTTTTATAGTCGATTGGATAGATTATCGAATGACTACTTATAAAATCATTTAACAAATTTTCAAAGTCTGCCATGTTGTCCGTATATCCACTTATTGTTTCAACTTGTAAACTCATTTGTTGACCTCCTAGAATTGTTTCATCATTTGGTTATATGTGACTTTCCAATACTTACTAAATTTTACTTTTTGAGCTTTGTCTTGTTTAGTATCATTTCTTAACTCTTTTGCTTTGGTTACATTCTGTTTTTTATTTTCGTTATATTCTTCGATAAACAATCGTTCTTCAAAATCTTCTATGTTCTCACTTACTTTTCTTTTTATCGCAACTTCAAAAGGCTCCCCTTTCGCAATGCGTGTATAAATTCGGTTTAAATCAACGCCAATTTCTACTAAATGCAAATACTGTTCACTTGAAAGGTGGTATAAATTACCTTTAACATTCAGTTGCTTATAAATTAATCCGTCGTTTGCCATTTTGAAAGTTCTTGGTAATGATATTGTTTCTTCTAGTGACCAACCTTGATTAATTCGTTTGTTAAACATCTTGTTTGTTACGCTGTTATGTTTCATTAGTGCTTTTTGTTCTTCCGTTAATTCCTTTACTAAGTCTATGTTCATTGTTCTTACTCCTTTTATTTCATTTTATATATTTTGTATTTTTAATTTAGAACGGTAAATCGTCATCTTGTATATCAATTGGACCATTAGCATTAGCAAAAGGGTTTCCTTGTTGTTGATTACCTTCTGCTTGGTTGTTTTGCTGTTGCCAATTATTTTGCGCTTGTCCTCGCTGTTGTTGTGGTTGTTGATTGTTAAAGTTGTTTTGCTGTTGTGATTCTTGGTTATTTCTACCTGTATTGATTAACTGAATGTTGTCTGTAACTACTTCTGTTAAATACACCATTTGACCTTCTTTGTTTTCGAATTGTCTTGTTTGCATACGTCCATGAATATTACATAAATCGCCTTTGTTCAAACGGTCATTCGCAATTTGCGCCGTACCTTTAAAACCTATAACATTTATAAAATCAGCTTGATACTCGCCGTTTTTGTCTTTAAAACTTCTTTGTACTGCAAGCGTAAACCTTGCTACCTGTACACCACTTGTTGTTACTTGATATTTAACTTCTTTTGCTAAGCGACCACTTAACGTTACCGAATTAATCATTTTTTAATTCCTCCAATTTCATAAAGCTTTTAAACATTATTAATGTTTTAAGCATTTCTATTTTTTTGTCTGTTTCTTGGTAAATTTTCGAAAGTAAATTTAATACATCATTTTTATTTAGTCGTTCAATATTTTTATAATTCGAATTAAATCTTTCGTCATTAACGAATAGACTATAAAGTAAAAGTTTGTTGATTCTGAAATAAGTTTCTTGTTTTTTTAAATCTTTAACTTTTAAATCTAAGGTTTTTGAAATTGTCTTTTCAGTTTCGTGCACATTTTCAACTTTCCAATTTTCTAACAAGAATTTCAGACCGTCTATACTCTCGTCTAGTTTGTCTAAAATTAAATCACTTTCTAAATCGTATAATAATTTATTCACTTTTTATCCTCCTACATAGCTTGTTGTTCGTTATCGTCATTAATTGATTGCTTGATTAAAAATACTGTCGATTGTGACGGGTACCAATTTAAAATCATATCCAGCACATCGTTAAAGTGTTTTTGTTTTAATTGCGTTCTAGTAACGATACCTGTCATACGCTTAATTTGACCGTTGATATCCTTGTATAACTCTTTGTTAACCTCGTTTGCATTTGAAAAGTTATACGCCGATTTGATGTATTTAACCCTGTTAGATACCGAAATACTGATTTGATTATATTCGCCTGTATCTAGCCTTTGGTTTTCTTTTAAGTCTTGTACTTCATCTTGCAAGTAATCAACTTGTTCTTTCGTTTCCATTTGTGCTTGCATTGTTAACGTCAATTGTTCGTTAGCTGTCATTGGTGGTTGGTAACTTCCGGTTTTTCTAATTTCTTTTAAAATCTCTTTAACTTGTTTCTTAAATACTTTTGCAATCTTTTTTTGTGATTGCATTAATACTTCATAAACTCCTTGTTCTGTTAAAAAGGCTTTACTACCGCCACTATTACTATTTGTAATAGTCGTTTTTTCATCTTCATCAATTGTCATAAGCATTTTAGACACGTTGTAATAGCCTTGACTTGTTTTACTGTAGTCTATCCATTCTGCTATATCTTTCGCTAAGAACAACGGTTCTTCTGCTGTTCCATAAATCATAAAATCATTACCTAATATATCTTTCTGTTCTAAAACTTTTAATTCATTCATAGTCTTGAACCTCCTATATTTTTACTTTATATCGTAATCCGTTACTAATTTCTATTTTAAAGTACCTCACAGTCCAAATATCAAGCGTATTTATGTTTTGGGATATAATCTAAAGGATTATGATTTTGCTTTAATTTGATACCTCTATTTTCTTCTTGTGGTTTAACTTCCAAAATCGCTTGATTATTTCGTTGTTTGTATAACTGTCTGTCGATTTGATAATTTAACTTGTCATCGTCGCCGTCTGCGTACTCTACAATCTTTTGTGCGTATATCTCACTACAATTTAAAACCTCTTGTATATCTTTAATTAACGTTACCATGCGTCGCCCTCCCTGTAATCATCGCCTAATACATTTAATCGTTTAGCATTAAACTTCATTCGTGAATAAACACGTTGCCAATTCAAATCATCGTTTAGTTGCTTGTTAGTATAGTTTGTTGTGAATATGTTGTTTAACCCTGTTCTATTATCAACGATATCCGATAGCTTGCTTATTGCGTGTGCGCTGTCGTCTACACCTACATCATCAAGAACCAATAAATCTAATTTGGTTAATTGCTTTATAATATCCTCGATTGTTTCCGTTGCGTCACGTTTATAAGTTGATTTAATTCGATTCATTAATTTAGGTATGTGCATAAATGCTACTTTGTAACCTTGATTTTTTAGTGCTTTAGTTATTGCAAATGCTAAATGTGATTTACCTGTGCCAACAGAACCATGCAATATTAACGATTTAGGATTATCTAACGAAAAGGTTTTAACGTATTCAATGGCTACCTCTTTCGCTTTTTTCTGTTCTTGCGTTTGTGGTTGGTAGTTATTCACTGTAGCTTGTTTGATTGACGGGTTAATCTGTGATTGGTTAAACATTGCGTCAACTTTACGTTGCTCATGTTCCCTTTTGCGTCTTTCGTTTGTTTCTTTTGCTTGTCTGATACTTTCACACTCGCAACCGTCTTTTACTGTATAACCACTTTCAAACTTGTGTAAATCGTATTTATGCCCACAACGTTCACAATATAAATCATGTGTGACGTTTGTAGCCTCGTACTGCTTTAGTTGTTCTTTAAGTTTTGGGCTTATTAATTTTTGCATTTGTTTACCTCCTAATCCCAATAATCCGGGTCTTGCATTGCATCTTTCAACGCTTGCCCTCTTAATTGTCCGTCGGTGCCATTACTTTGTTTAGTTCTTTGATTTTCTAGCGCTTGAATATCTTCAACGCTCTTAATACCTTTTTGATACCACGCTTTTAATATTCCGTTTGCATAGTTCCAATTAGTCTTATTATTCATCAATGATACTTTCATAGCCTCGATAACTATTTCATCGCCGTTTTCTTTGAAGTCATCTAACCACGCCCCTATTTGGTCGGCTATAAATGGTTGTAACATTCCAAAACCATTTTCTTGGTAAAAATCAAACGATGATGTCGGTTGTTCTTTTTGCTTGAATTGTTTGTCATTCTTGCTAGATATAGGCGCTACATTACTTTGTTTTTTCGTTTCAAAGTTTCTATGCTCGCTATAGTAAGGGTCTAATATGTGATAAATATTGTGAAAGCCTTTAGCTGTCTTTTGTTTCTCTATATACAAATATTTCTTTTTACATAATGACTGTAAATTAGTATTTATTGTTCTAGTTGCCATGTTTATTTCTTTAGCAATTCTTATAATGCTTGGAAATGCTTTGTCTTTTTTTCCGGCATACATTCTTAAATAAAGATATATCTTTAATTCATTACCAGTAAGACTTGAAAGTATTAAATCGTTAAATGCTTTAACGTAATATCTTTCGTACTTTTCTGTTTCGTCAATTATTTTATTATTGACTTGGTTATTTAATTCCAACTCTTAACCTCCCAAAAACCACGACGATTTACTGTTGTCGTTATAGTTAATCTAGTTATAATTAATCTAGTTATAATTAATCTATATTACGTGTTAATTTTTAACATGTACCAATGTTAATTTTTGACATGTACCAATGTTAATTTTTAACATGGACTAATGTTAATTTTTAACATGCTTGTTTTTACTTACTCATACTACCGGCTGTTACGTCCCTAATTTCGAAAATATCATCAAATTCCACACCTAAGTTATCGCAAATCTTTTGTGCTACTGCTGGTGCCGGACTTCTTCGGTGTCCTACTATCATCGAAATATAATTCTGTGTAATGCCACAACGTTTACCTAATTCAGTAAATGTTAATTCTTTTTGTAACAACAAAATTCTAAAATCAATACTTTTCAAAACAACTTTTCTTTTTAATATCATTGTTTTTCCTCCCGTGATTAACTGATAAATACAGTGTAACAGAAATCGATTTACTTGTAACGGATTATGTTACTTTTTAGTTGTGAAAAGTTAATGCCAATAAATTAACTTGGCAAAAACTCTTTCATGTTCTGTTGTATGCGTTTCTATCCAATCATCTAAGTATCTTAACGATTCGCCCGTTACAAATTCTAATTCGTGTTCACTTTCAATCATTTCTTGGTATATAATTTCATTTTCTGATAACGGCGTAAGCATTAAAGCTACGCCCTTACCAGTTAATTCAATGTTTTTGTTAAATTTAAAACCTTTATAAATGAATGTACCTTTGTTACTACGCATAAATTATTTGCCCTCCTGTAGTTGTTCCGGTTCGTCATTAACTTGTGAGTAGTTTGTAACGTCAATGATATTTCCGTCGTCATCTAATTGTTGTGCTTTACTATCACTTGATACTGCGTCATTCATTTCGATTGATTTAGGCGCAAATTTCAATAAATCTTTTAATACTGTCTTTTTAGCCATTGCGTTAAAATTTGTTTTCCATGGACTTTGCCAACCTTTTTGTACTGCTTTAGAAAATTGGTTTGCGTGTTGGTCTACTTTTGCTCTACTCCAATATGCGAAATCATAGCCACCATTTAACAAGTGATAAACTGCATAATATCCAATTGGTTCGCTTTGTGGATTGTCTGCCGGCTTGTGTACTAAATCTTTTTGTAATCCATACTGATATTCAAAGTAATCTTCTTGGTACACTTCATGGGCGTAAATTGCCTTATATTGCTTACTGCGGTTTGCTAGTTCAATCATGCCTAAATATGAAACTTGCAATTGTACTTCTTTACCGTATGGAATTAAATATGCTTGTCCTAAATTTGTATTTGGTTCTAATCCTATTTGTGATGCTTGCATCAACGCCCCGATTAGTGATTTAGGGTCACACTCTAATAATTTCGGTGTACTTGATACTGCTGTCATTGCTATACGTGCCATTCTGTTTGCGTTCATGTGTTTTGGTAATGCTTTTTGTATTTGGGGTGCCATTTGGTCTAACAAATTACTAATTTGTTGTTTTGGTCCTACTGCCTTTTGTTGCGGTTGGTTGTTGCCGTCTTTCTTTTGTGTTAATTGGTTTTTAAATTGATTTTGTGTAGCCATGTTTATATTCCTCCATATTTGCCCGTACAACGTGTATACGGGCTATTATTTATTTTAAGTAGATTTATTCATAAAACTTAATTTTGTTTAATGTGCGCCTTACTCATTCAATATAGCGTTACTTTGTATCTTTATCCGTTACTAACTTTCAGTTTTTTAACGTTCAAAGTACGTGTTGTACTTGATTTCTTGTATTGCTCGTATAATTCCGGATTTTCTTCTTTGAATCGTTTTGCATCAAATGATTCTCGGTTTTGTTTCTTCCAACTTGCTTTGTAGTCTGATACTTCGCCAAACTCGTTTTCGCCTAATAACTCTTTGAGTTGGTTTTGATGCCCTTTTAATTGTTTGTCTAATTCCTTTTGTTGTTCTTTGATTGCTAAAATTCCTTTGAACAATGCTGTTTTTTCTTCGTCAAAGTTTACGACATCATTTTTTGTTTCTTTCCAAAAGTTATTTAATGCTTTTGAAGTAACTTCGCTATCGTCTGCCGGTGGTCGTTGGCCTTTAACGATGTATTCATTCCAAAACTCAACTTCGGCATTTATAATATCGTTTATGATTTCTTCATCACGTTCAATTGTTTCATAATGAAACTCACTATTACCAAACAATACGGCTATATATACAACGTCTACGCCTGTTACTGCCATGTAGTGATAACATTGTGCCATGTAGCTTGCCGGCACGTTTCCATCTTTCCATTTATCCTTTAGAAACTCACTTGTTGTTTTACATTCTAACAAAGCATTTTCGCCAATTACTACTCTATCAACGTTTGCACTAATAAAGTCATAATCTTTGTGATACATCATTTTATTATGCTTGCGTAATTTCTTCCCTGTTTTTTCTTCAAATAGTTTCGCTACAAATTGTTCATTGTAGTTACCAAATTTAATTTGAATTTTATCGCTTATATCTTCTTCGTAATCGTCTGCCCACAATTTCTTTTGCCATAAAGTAAATGGGCTTTCGTAATTGTTCATGCCTAGTATAGTGCCACAATCAGAACCACCAATTGAATGCGTTCGTAATTGCTTCCATTCTTCATCGCTCATGTTTTTAGTGTTAATTGACTTCAATTTATTCATAGGTAATGACAAATGCTTATCCTCCTTGTTATCATGTACTTATGCTTTTCAATAAGCATATACTCTTTTTTGAATACATTTTTTATATTTTGGCGTTCGGCTGACAACCGGACGTTTTTTTATGGTTATACATTTCTTTCTTCTCTCATTTCGTCATGTGCACTTTCTTCTAAATATCCGAAAACATTTTCTTTTTCGTCCTCGTCGTGCATTGCGTCAAATTCTGCTAAATCATAAATTTGTCTGATTAAATCGTTCATTTATTATCCCTCCTACTTTTAAATACGTTACTAGACAACATATTACGTTACTATTTTATAAAAAATTTTGAACGTAATACTTTCCTATTTATTTAATTCCAATCGCTATACCCATAAAGATAAAGAAGTAAAGGAATGTAAGCCATGTACCGTCATTTACAAAATACGATGTAAAGTGACTAAAAAGTAAAGTTAATGCAATTCCTGTAAAAACTAATGTTACATTAAACAACTCTTTTAATATTTTCATGTTCGCCTTCCTCCCAAAACAAATCATCTAAAGTCTTGTTGAAAAGCGTTGCTAAAATTTTCATTTCTATTGATGAAAAATCACGTTTGCCGTTTTCTTTTGCATTGTATGATTGTATCGAAATGTTTAATTTGTCTGCCGTTTGCTGTTGTGAATAACCTTCTCTATCTCTCGCATTTGATACCTTCAATCTTTTCTTTGTCATTGCTGTTCCTCCCCTATATATACCTCAAAGTAATCTTCTAACTGACCTCCTAAATACTTCGACAACTTCAAAGCACCTTTTAATGTTGGCTTTTCTCCTGCAATGTTATATAAATTTGTAGGCGACATACCAATTTCATTTGATACTTTTTTTAAATTTGTTTCTTTGTTAGCCAACGCTATATTTATAGCTTTACGTCTAGCTTTTATTTTCATTGGGACCTCCTGTATACAAAGTATAAATTTTTGTTAACTTCAATAACTTTGTGTATATAATGTATAATATTTTTTATACTTTGTAAACAGTTTTTTTATACTTCCTTAAATTTTGTATCGAAATACGTTACTTTTTCATATATAATAACGTATGAAGTGAATTATAAAATGTGTGGAGGTCTATTAATGAGTAACAATGAAAAAACAGTTGAAGAATTGAGCGAATTATTATTGAAAACTCGTAAAGATAAAGGGTATTCTTTGCAAAAAGCGTCTATTAAAACTGGGATTTCTCATTCTTTCATATCCCAATTAGAAAGAGGCAAAAGACCTGTTCCGATTCCTAAAATTTTAAGGCAGTTTGCAGACGGGTACGGATTAGATTATGAATATTTAATGGTTAAAGCCGGTTACTTAGATAAACCAAGAACAAACAATGATGATGAACATTTAATGTTTAGAGATAAAGAGGCTTTTGATAGTTTAGCACCAGAGGACAGAGAAAAAATTTTAACTGCATTGCATGAACAAGCCGATTTTATGATTGCTAAATATCAAAAAAACAAAGGAGATTAGAAAATGGAAGATTATAGTAAAAACATAAAGTTTTTAAGGAAACAAAAAGGTATGACGCAACAAGATTTAGCTGATAAAACGGGACAAACTAAACAAGTTATTTCAAATTTAGAACGTGGGTATAGTTCCCCTAACAATAAGCAACTTTTAAATTTAGCACATGCGCTTGATTGTACAACTAACGATATATTGGGAGATGTTGAAGTAGACAAAAGAAATTATCAAGCCATTATGTTTAAAGATAAAAAGGCTTTTGATGATTTATCAAGTGAAGAAAAAACAAGGATTATACAATCTTTAGAGGACCAAGCCGATTATTTAATATCAAGAAGTATTGAAAGGGAAAATAAAGACAATTGATTATTATTTCTTTTAACTAAAAAATTAAAAATGACAACTTAATTTAAGGGGATTATTTATGCTAATTGATGATACTGTAAATGATTTAACGAATGAACTAATTACGAATGATGTAGAATTAACTATTGAAAGCATATCCGATTATTTTGATATAGTCGTTGTATACAATGATTTTATGAGCTGTAATATGAACGTAAAAGGTTACAAGGTAATATATATTAAGACCAATAGTAGCCGTAAAATGTGGGAAGATTTTACGCATGAATTAGGTCATTATATGTTGCACGAAACAGACCAACGAAACATGAACGATATGTTTAATAGAAAACAAGAAAATGAGGCAAATAAATTTAGTCTTTTGTTTAGAATGCCACAAATTGAAATAGAAAGTAATGAGCTGTTTACTGAAAATGAATTGATGCGCTATTTTGGTGTTCGACACGATATAGCTAGACAACGTTTAATTAATCTTTGTAATTATTATTGCAGTGATGGAATGAGATTTGCAAATGACTGTACATAAAGACCCTAATACCAAGAAATGGTTTTATTCTGTACGTGTCGAAAATGTACATGGTGAAAAAATACACAAGAAAAAAAGAGGTTTTACTAAAAAGAAAGATGCCCTGCTTGCCCAACAACGTTTTTTAGAAACATATGATACCGAAATTGAAGAACAATATACATTTCGTGAAATAGCCGAAAGGTTTATGCGTTACTCAAAAGGACGTAAAAAAGAAACCACAATTTATAATCAGAATAATTTGATAAATCACATTCTAATACCACACTTTAAAACAACACCCATTAAAAATATCAAACCAAAACATATTGATGACTTTTACCAAACCATTTTCGATAATTATAGTAATTCAATGTTAGGCAATGTGCGACGCAATTTGTCTGCTATATTTAACTTTGCTGTTAACTTCTACAACTTATCACGTAACGTTGTAAAGGTTGTATCACTTCCAAAACATGAAGAACGTCGCAAACAAGAATATTGGACTATTGATGAATTTAATCACTTTATAAATGTAGTAGACAACGTAGTATATAAAACGCTTTTCATGGTCTTGTTTTGGTCCGGCGCTCGTAAAGGCGAAATATTAGCCTTACGATATTGCGATGTTGATTTTGAAAATGAAGAAATAGAAATAAATAACTCGTGGAATGATACAACAATCACTACCGTTAAAACTACACCGTCAGAACGTACTATAACGATTCCTAGCCACGTAATCGAACAATTAAGGGAATTGGAACAATTTCAGATTGATAAGTTTAAATACGTTAATGAGGACGATTTTATTTTTACAGTTAGAACGATAGCAAAACCAATGGCACTTTCAAATGTTAACAAACAATTTAAGATTGGTATTGATAAAGCAAGTGTGAAACCAATTAGAGTACACAACTTACGACATTCACACGCAACACTATTAATTAATAACAATGTACAACTATACACAGTATCTAAACATCTAGGACATTCAGATATTACGACTACTGCGAACACATACGGACACTTATATCCGAACACTGAAAAGGAATTACAATCAATATTGACTAACGCATATAATGACAGTTTGTAGTTTTGTTGCCAATTTGTTGCCAATATCAAAAATGACGGGGTTTACTAACACTTTTAAAAGTGCTGTAAACCCCGTCATTATGCATTATTTGGACTTTTTCAATTGGTCCTGTTGGTTCTTGTTCATCATTGTCATCATTTGATTTATTTTCTTTTGAGATGGTTTTTGACCCATTTGCATCATCATCATACGTAGCATCTCTTCGTTAATTGGTGGGTTCTTTTTAAGATAATCCATCATATATTTTCTTGCAAGGAAAAATCCACCGACTAGTCCTAGAATTAGTGCTAACACGATTAATAAAATTGCTAACCAAGTTGCCATTTTTTCACCCACTTTCCTATCCTAATGAATTTTACTAAAATTGGTGCTCCTTTTCAAGAGCAACTCAATTAATATATTTTTTCAACCTTATGTATTATATCAATTACAAAATCAATTTGTAAATATAAGCTATGCTTTATATCTAATAATAAAAATTGGTATGAGAACTTTCGCTCTCATACCAACAATTTAAATAATTAATTATATTAATTAGAATGTTTGTATTTGATTCAATACGTTTTCTTTAGTGAAACCATATTTTTCAATTACTAAATCACCAGGCGCACTTGCACCAAATCCATCAATTGCGATGACTTTGCCTTGCGTGCCGACATATTTATGCCAACCAAGTGGTGAAGCCATTTCAATAGCTACACGTTTTGTAATTGATGATGGTAGTACTGATTCTTTATACTCAGCAGATTGTTGATCGAATGCATTCCAGTTAGGCATTGATACAACACGAACGCCTTTACCTTGTGCTTCTAAATCTTTTGCTGCATCTACAGCAAGATTAACTTCTGATCCAGTTGCTAATAATAAGAATTCTGCTTCTTTATCAGATTCAAATACTACATAAGCACCTTTACGTACGCCCTCTTCAACTGTCTCTTTTGGTAAGTCCATTGTTGTAAGGTTTTGACGTGTTAATACTAATGATGTCGGTGTACTTTCTGATTCTAGTGCTACTTCCCAAGCTACACGTGTTTCGTTACCATCTGCAGGACGAATCACATTCATATTAGGAATCGCACGTAAACCAGCTAATTGTTCGATTGGTTCATGTGTTGGACCATCTTCACCAACAGCAATTGAATCATGCGTAAAGATGAATGTTGAATTTAAGCCCATGATTGATGATAAACGAAGAGCTGGTTTTAAATAGTCACTGAATACGAAGAATGTTGCACCGTATGGATGTAATCCTCCATGTGCGGCCATACCATTTACTGCAGCTCCCATTGCGAATTCACGCACACCAAACCAAATGTTTTTGCCTTCTGGTGTATCTTTGTCAAAATCAGCTGCATCTTTCACATTTGATTTGTTAGAACCAGCTAAGTCAGCTGACCCACCAAAGAATGAAGGTACTGTTTTACTTAATGCTTGTATCACTTCACCTGAATCAGCACGAGAAGCACCGCTATGACCAGCTTCAAAGTGTGGTAATTCATCTTTATAATTTACTGGTAATTTACCGCTAATAGCTAGTTTGAATTCCTCAGCTAACTCTGAGTACTTACTGCTATACTCTTCAACAAGTTTATTCCATGCTTCTTCTTTTTCGTTAGCACGTTTTAGCATACTTTGTTGGAAAATTTCATATACTTCTTCAGGCACATTGAAACGTTTTTCAGGGTCTAGACCATAATTTTCGAAAGCTAATTTTCTTTCGTCTTCACCTAATGGTGCACCGTGCACGCCATGAGAAGCTTGTTTGTTTGGTGCACCATAACCAATAATTGTTTTAACTTCGATTATTGTAGGTACATCATTAGATTTCGCTTCTTCAATTGCTTTATCAATTGCTTCGATATCATTACCGTCTTCAACTAAAATATGTTTCCAACCGTATGCTTCAAAACGACCTTTTACATCTTCAGAAAATGCTTTATCTAAATCACCATCTAAAGAAATATCATTAGAATCATATAAAACAATAAGCTTATCTAATTGACTATGACCTGCTAATGAAGCAGCTTCATGTGAAATACCTTCCATTAAGTCACCATCAGAAGCAAGTACATAAGTATAATGATCTACAACTTGTGCATCATCTTTATTAAACTTGCCAGCTAAGTGTTTTTCTGCCATTGCCATACCAACTGACATAGCGAAACCTTGTCCAAGTGGACCTGTTGTTACTTCAATGCCATCCGTATGTCTAAATTCAGGATGACCAGGCGTTTTAGAATCCCATTGTCTAAATTGTTTAAGTTCTTCTAATTCTAAACTACCTGAAACATGTAATAAACTGTATAATAACGCAGAACCATGCCCCGCAGATAATACAAAGCGATCTCTATCAAAGAAATCTTTTGATTGGGGGTTAAAGTTTAAATGACGCGTCCATAAAGTATAGGCCATAGGAGCAGCGCCCATTGGTAATCCAGGGTGACCTGAGTTTGCTTTTTCAATAGCGTCGATACTTAACGCTCTAATCGTATCTATCGCTAATTGATCTTTTTCTATATTCATCTAATATGACTTCCTTTCTTCTAGCAAGATTCAATATCATTATACATTACTTTTCTTCTATTTAACAAAAAATTGATTTAGTTTTTATCTTCTTTATCTTTAGAATCTAATATTTTTTTCACTTTCTTAGGTGTAACATCATTTCCTTCTGAATCAATAACTCTCGTACTTTCAATTTGTTGTTTGAACTTGCCTCTAAATTCATCTAAATAAGCTTTGCGCAACTTAGATTGTTCTTTAGCTTCAGTTTGAGTTAGTCCTTGTTCCTTTTTCTTCTTTGCTAATTCATTAATACGTTCTAAATCTACGCCACCCTTGTTAGCCATAGTAAACCTCCGTAATTTATAATCTAGAAAAAATATAACAAAAAAGCGAGCGAAACTAAATCGTTTCGCTCACTTTATCCCTATTTACTATTAACATGCTTGCTTTCCCAAATCACTTCTATTTAGATCGTTATTTAACTGCTGCTATAACCGGTTGGTGTTCGTGTTCGCTATTACCTTCAGTTTTCACGTTATATT
Source organism: Staphylococcus sp. OJ82 (assembly GCF_000294465.1). Classification (NCBI taxonomy): domain Bacteria; kingdom Bacillati; phylum Bacillota; class Bacilli; order Caryophanales; family Staphylococcaceae; genus Staphylococcus; species Staphylococcus sp. OJ82. The sequence continues at coordinate 316,846 of NZ_ALPU01000010.1, forward strand.
GTTCGCTTTGTACCGGTTCACTCGTTAATTGATGATCGGTCATTTCGTACGTCTGTTCTGATTCTGCGTTGTTATGCGCACTTATAATAAATAATGCGCTTAATAACATCGTAACAAATAACACTGTTATATATGCTTTTATTTGGTGTTTATATATTTTTATCATTAATAGTCACTCCTAGAACGTTTGTTTGTATTTATACCTTAACAGAACACGTGTTCCGAGTCAACAAGAAACGAACAAACGTTTGTAATATATATATATGCATGCTATAATAAAAACAAATTAATCTAGGGAGTGCCTACTATGAGAGAGTTAACAAAGCGACAAAGTGAAATTTTCGAATATATAAAACAAACAGTTCATTCAAAAGGATATCCGCCAAGTGTAAGAGAGATTGGTGAAGCCGTTGGATTAGCATCAAGTTCTACAGTTCACGGTCATTTATCAAGGTTAGAAGAAAAGGGTTATATAAAAAGGGATCCTACTAAACCTCGGGCAATTGAAATTGTATCAGAACAATTAGGTGATACTTTAAATATGGAAGAAACTATCCACGTTCCTGTAATCGGTAAAGTAACAGCTGGCATACCTATTACTGCTGTAGAGAACGTTGAGGAGTATTTCCCATTACCCGAACACTTCACTTCAACTCATAATAGTGATATTTTCATTCTCAATGTAGTTGGTGACAGTATGGTTGAAGCAGGTATCTTAGATGGCGATAAAGTAATCGTTAGAAGCCAGACAATCGCTGAAAATGGTGATATTATCGTTGCTATGACTGAAGATAATGAAGCTACTGTTAAACGATTCTATAAAGAAAAGACACGTTATCGCTTGCAACCTGAGAATAGTACAATGGACCCTATCTATTTAGAACATGTAACTGTATTAGGTAAAGTTGTAGGACTATTTAGAGAAATGTAATTATAAATTTAACCCTTTAAAAACACTCTCACAAAAATAAGAGGTTGAGCTATGAGCTCAACCTCTTATTTTTTGTCTTTTTTATCTAAGACTTCTTTTACTTTTTCAAGTATATCTTCTGTTTTATCTTTTTTATTTGTTGTCATAACTTATTCATCCTCACAAATAGTAAGATACCCTCTTATAACAATCAATAAACACTATCCACTGTAATTTTCAGTCCAATAAGGTTGTCTTTCCTCATTAAAGTCCACACCTACACCTAATGTTTTGAATTCTTTTTTTAGTATGTTCTTTCTATGTCCTAATGAATTCATTAAACCTTGGTGTGCATAAATGCTACTTGTTTGACCATAAGCTAGATTTTCACCTGCTGCATTAAAATCATGACCGTCTGCTTCTAATCTGTCGAACGGTGATTCGCCTGATAAATTATCATGATTAAAATAGTCATGCTCTGCCATATCTATACTATGTTTTCTCGCAGTATCAGATATACTAGCCGAATAATTTAACGATGCTAAATCACGTTGGACTCTCTCAGCGTTTACTAAATCAAAGTTTTGTAATTCGAAACTTTGTGCCAATCCTTCTGATGGTGCAGCATATTGTTGTTGTAAGCGGTTTTCCATTTTTTCGCTAACTTGTAGAAGTGCAGTTAAGTTATTGTTTTCATGTTTGTCATAAAAAGCTGTTGTATAAATTTGATCATCATGAAAATTGTCAAATTCATCATCTTGCACATCAAATTTTACATGACCTTTTTCTTTTTCAGTAATAGGTTCACCTAATCTATCTCTAACGACTTCTTTCGGTGTTCCATATTTAATTTTTGATTTTGATGAAATTACATTCTGATTACTATAAAGTGCGTTTACTTTATCATCAATGTAACTCACCATCACAAATGATCTATAATCACCAGAATAGTAAGTATGCCAATTTGTGCCATACTCATTAGAAGTCACACGTTGTGCGTCTCCTAACTTTTTGTCAACTTCATCCTTAGTCATATTCATTTGAATATTATTTACAGCAAATTCTTGTTCACTTGGAACTTTTAGCGCATCATCAGATGTAGATTGTTCTGATGTCCAACCGTCCACTTTTGATTTAAATTGTTGTTGTAATGATGTCAGAGGTGTAGTTTCTTGGATTGGAACGACTAATACTATTATTAAAAAAACAACTATATATAATAAAATTTTTCTGATTTTATACACCCACTATAAAACTAATCTCTATCACCATTAAAAATAGAGTTTCTAACGATTACATAATCCACTTTTCTTAATGATTTCAAATCTTTGCCACCTGAATACGAAATTGAACTTTGTAAATCTTGTTGCATTTCTATTAGAGTATTAAGTAAAGAACCTTTGTGTTCAACAAACATTTTTTTACCTTCAACATTTTTGTGTTCGCCTTTTTGGAATTCAGAAGCACTACCAAAATATTCTTTATACATTTTACCATCTAATTCAACAGTTTCGCCAGGAGATTCTTCATGAGCTGCAAATAATGAGCCCACCATTACCATTGATGCCCCAAAGCGAATTGATTTAGCGATATCTCCATGCGTTCTGATACCACCATCAGCAATGATTGGTTTGCGTGCTGCTTTACTACAATGGTTGAGTGCCGATAACTGCCAGCCGCCAGTACCAAAACCAGTTTTAATTTTAGTAATACAAACTCGACCAGGCCCTATACCTACTTTCGTTGCATCCGCGCCTGCATTTTCAAGTTCACGAACGCCTTCAGGTGTACCCACATTACCAGCAATTACAAATGTCTCTGGAATATGTGCTTTTATATGTTTAATCATATTAATGACTGAATCTGAATGACCATGTGCAATATCAATTGTAATATAGTCAGGGATTATATTTTCTGCTGCCAATTTTTCAACAAAACCGAATTCACGTTCTTTTACTCCTACAGAAATAGAAGCGAACCAACCTTTATCTTGCATCTTTTTAGTAAAAGGAATACGAGCTTCTTCATCAAATCTATGCATAATATAAAAATAATTATTTTCCGCAAACCATTCTGCTAATTCTTCATTCATAACTGTTTGCATATTTGCTGGTACTACAGGCAACTTAAAGTTTCTTGAACCAAATTTGACAGTTGTATCACATTCAGAGCGACTATCAACAATACATTTATTTGGTATCAATTGGATATCTTCATAATCAAAAATTTTCATAATTTAACAAACCCCTAACATTTTTAATAAAACAATAATACAATCGTAAGATTTTCATGATGATTTCAAATATTGTACAAGGAAAATACATATATTTACAGCAAATTCCGAACAATAACTTTTTGATTTATCTTAACCAATTGATAATATACATTGTTTTACTACAAATGTAAACGAACTTGGGTCGTATTTACCAACTTGATTTTTTAACCCCTGGAATTTGTCCTTTATGCGCATATTCACGAAAAGCAATTCTAGACATTTCAAATTTTCTATAAACACCTCTGGGTCTTCCAGTAACCTTACAACGACGTGTCAATCTTGTCGGTGATGCATCTCTCGGTAATTTTCTTAAAGCTTCATAATCTCCTTTAGCTTTTAATTCTTGACGTAATTCATAATACTGAGCGACTAAGCGTTCTCTTTTTTGTTCTTTTGCTATTTTTGATTTTTTTGCCATAATGTATCTCTCCTTTTAAATCGTAATGATTTCGTTTTAAATCATAACACATCCTTTTCATTAATCAAACAGAAAGTTCCATATTCAAATTTTTATTGCATTTTTTTGAATGACATCATTTGTTTCTTCATTATTAGATATTTATATTTATAGAAAAGTAATTGAAATTGCATAATTTATATGGTAGAATTTTAAAGCGTAATCATTCCTGTTAAGAAAGAGGTGTTAACTTTGCGCGTAAATATTACATTGGCTTGTACTGAGTCTGGCGAGCGTAACTATATTACTACTAAAAATAAACGTAATAATCCTGAGCGTATAGAACTTAAAAAGTTCTGCCCAAGATTAAATAAATATACGTTACATCGTGAAACAAAATAATATGATGTTAGACCTTATCTTTTGAATACGACATATTTAAAAGTAATACTGAACTTAAATTATTTGTTAGGTTCCAGAGATAAAGGTGTTTCCATAATGGAGACATCTAAGAACTTAGATAAACCAATTGCTATAAAAGCATTTGGTTTATTTTTTTAAGTATTTTTATTGAGAGTATCTTTTTGTCTATTCTATTATTTAAGGCTTTTCATAATAAAGAGGCCTTCATTTTAATTTAAAACTTTAAATTTCATTAGATTATCACAAGTAAATAAACCCTTTTGCTACGCATTTTATAACTTTCAAATCTTATTTTTCATTAATAAGTGTTAATTAACATTTTACAACTTAATTGTCACTTTTAAATTTTTGCACAGTCTTCTAATCAACCGTGAAACATCTTATAATAGTATAAGCATCTATTATTGGAGGAGAATTTTATGGAAAATCGCCACATGTCAGACGAGCAGAAAAGTCATATCATTAATTCAATAACGACAAAAACGAAAAACAAAAGTATTTGTAATTGTGAACATCCTAAAATCGAAATTTTAAATGGTCATTATTTCGCACCCTTATTAACAGCTTCATTAGGAAATGATGCAACTCCATTAATTGCACTAATGTGCAATAATTGTGGTAAACTTCATTTTTATTCTCAAAACTTTTTAGGTATTAAAACGAGATAACATAAAAAGGTAGCTTCCATTATATTGGAAGCTACCTTTAATTATAAATTCTGCTTGAAAGTTTTAAAAATCTTAAAAGTTAATACCCATCATATTAACTTAGTCTGCTACTTCTAAGTCTACATCATTGATATCAATGCCTAATGCATTTGCCACACCTTTACCATATTCACTGTCAGCTTTGTAACAATGACGGATATGACGATGTTGAACTTCTAATGTAGTACCTTGCATTTCGTTTGCAGTATTTACAAATATACGCTCTTGTTGCTCTTTAGATTGTAATCTAAATAAGCGACCTGGTTGTTCGAAGTAATTATCATCATCTTGTCTATAATCATATTCATATGCTTCGCCTTCAATTGGTAATCCAGGTTTTTTAAATTGTGGTTGATCCTCAAAAGAACCATCACTATTTGGATAATAGTGTGTGCCACCGCCTTGATTATTATCTAAAATTCTCATTTGACCATCTCTACTGAATGGACAAATATTTTCAACACCTACACCTTTAGGTTGGTTTACTGGAATTTGCCAATGGTTAGCACCTAAACGATATCTTTGTGTATCACCATATGAGAATAAACGACCTTGTAACATTTTATCCGGTGAAAAATCTAATCCTGGAACAATGTTTGTTGGCGCAAATGCAGCTTGTTCAACATCTTGGAAGTAGTTATCAGGGTTACGGTTAAGTTCCCATTCACCAACTTCAATTAGTGGATAATCACCTTTATACCAGACTTTAGTTAAATCAAACGGATTATCTTTATGATTTCTTGCTTGCTCTTCAGTCATCACTTGAATATATAATTTCCATTTTGGATAATCTTTATTTTCAATTGCTTCGAATAAATCACGTTGTGATGATTCTCTATCGTTAGCAATAACATTTGCTGCTTCCTCAGGTTGTAAGTTTTCAATGCCTTGTTGAGTTCTGTGATGGAATTTCACCCATACACGTTCACCCTTGTCATTGTACATTGAATAAGTATGAGAACCAAAGCCGTGCATATTTCTAAAACCTTTTGGAATCCCTCGATCTGACATCAAGATTGTTACTTGATGCAATGCTTCAGGTAACGAAGTCCAAAAATCCCAATTGTTTTGTGAACTACGCATATTCGTTCTTGGATCACGTTTTACTGCGTGATTAAGACTCGCAAATAATTTAGGATCTCTAAAGAAGAATACTGGTGTGTTATTACCTACTAAATCCCAGTTACCTTCATCCGTATAAAATTTCAAAGCAAATCCACGGATATCACGTTCAGCGTCTGCTGCCCCACGTTCCCCAGCTACTGTAGAAAAACGTGCAAACATTTCTGTTTGTTTTCCAACTTCTGAAAAAATACTTGCAGAAGTATACTTTGTAATATCATTTGTAACTGTGAACGTACCAAATGCGCCAGAACCTTTCGCATGCATACGTCGTTCAGGAATAACTTCTCTATCAAAATGAGCCATTTGCTCTAAAAAGTACCAATCTTGCATTAATAATGGCCCTCTAGGTCCTGCCGTCATACTATTTTCTCTGTCCGAGACTGGCGCACCAAAAAGACTTGTCAATTTTTTATCATTACTCATAAAAATTCCCCCTCGATTTTCTAAATAATAATAATTATTATCTAGCACTTATTTTAATGTAATATAACTTTAAAAGCAACAAAGTCTCATTGAAATATGTGAAAGTTTTCTAAATATTTAAATATTTTATGAATTTTAAGTCACAAAAGGCATTGCTTGTATCACTTAAAAGCATTAAAATGGATTGTATATATAAAATTCAATAGATTATAGGAGATTTTTTATGGCACAAAATAATATGAATCGTGGTCTTAACTCTCGACATATTTCAATGATAGCAATTGGTGGCGCCATCGGTACCGGGTTATTTGTAGCAACTGGGAATGTTATATCTCAAGCTGGTCCAGGCGGCGCAATATTGGCTTACTTGATTATTGGCGTAATGCTATATTTCTTAATGTCGTCTATCGGTGAATTAGCCACGTTTTATCCTGTTTCGGGATCATTCAGTTCATACTCTACCCGTTTCGTGGATAGTTCATTAGGCTTTACGATGGGTTGGTTATATTGGGCAATATGGTTACTCGTAACGAGTGTTGATATTATTATATCTGCAAGCGTACTTTATTATTGGGATGTATTTCAATTCTTTTCACCAATGACGTGGAGTATTATCTTTTTATGCTTACTCTTTTTACTGAACATTTTTTCAGTTAAAGCTTTTGGTGAAACAGAATTTTGGTTATCTCTAATCAAAGTAATAACAATTGTTGTATTCATCGTAATTGGGGTATTAACTATTGTTGGTATCTTAGGCGGTAAAACATATGGCTTAAGCAATTTCACAAGCGGAGAAGCACCGTTTGTGGGTGGATTTTCAGGCTTTTTAGGCGTATTACTGGTCGCAGGTTTCTCTGTTGGTGGTACTGAAGTTGTTGCTGTAACAGCTGGAGAATCATCGAATCCACATCGATCAATGCCTAAAGCAATTAAACAAGTATTTTGGAGAATTTTATTATTCTATGTATTATCAATAGCTGTCATATCAGCAATTATTCCTTATACTGATCCAATGTTATTGAACCAAAGTGAATCAGTAGCACAAAGTCCATTTACAATTGTATTTGACCGTGTAGGTATTGCATTTGCAGCATCTGTAATTAATGCTGTAATTTTAACTGCATTATTATCTGCAGCGAATTCTGGTATCTATACAACGAGTCGTATGCTATTCTCAATGGCTGAAGATAGGCAGGCACCAAGATTCTTAGGTAAATTAAATAAAACTACAAAATTACCGATGGCTGCACTTTTCACTACTTTTATCATTGTATTAGCAATAATTATTATCGCTCAATTTAAATCAGATATTATTTTCACATTACTTAATATCATTGGTTCTTTAGTCATTGTAATTTGGGGATCCAGTATTTTATCACAAATAAGATTACGGTCAGCAATTAAAAAACAAAATAAAAATCCTGATGATGTACTTCCTTATAAAGCACCATTTTATCCATTAGGACCTATCATTGTAATTCTTGCCTTACTATTCTTATTTGTGGGAAATTCATTTGGCGCAGTTATAGCTGGTGATTTTGGAGCATTATTCCGAAATATTTTCCCTATGATTATTTTAGCTATTATCTACTTTGCACATAAGTATTTCAACAAAACTAAAATTGTTAAACTTGAAGAATTGGATTTAAAGAGCCACGATTATAGTTAACGTTTCAGCATTGATACACAGAAGCAATTATTTGTTTCTTGGATCAATGCTTTTTCTTTTATAATAAATAGCGTTTATTTAATTCAATACAATTTCAAATCTATAAAGCATTGATATTTTCAGTTGAAGGGAAAATATAGTATAATAAATTATAATAATAAACGTAACTTAGAGGTGGAAACTATGATTGGACAAACGAATTTATTTGACGATATTTTAGAAACTGAGGAACGCTTCGTTATTGTTGTGCAATCACTTGAAGATAGACATAACCGCTTAATAAAACGCACATTAAGGGAGTATAGTAGTTTAGACCATTCACAAATGGAAAGTCTTTTTAACCATCTTAAAGATTTATTTCTCGAGGAAGATTTCGAAGAAAATCAATCTGCATTTTCTATTACGGTCTACACAAATTTAGATTATGCAGCCGACCAAGTATACGCACATGTTAAACGACATCGTGGTAAAAATGAATGGACACATACAGCAAAATAAATACAAAAACATACTTAATGCTCTATTCATAAAACAAATCACCAATTCAACGGCTTAATATGCCGATGAATTGGTGATTTTTAAATACCACGAATATAAACTGGACTTAAATCCAAGCCTATTTCTATTTTATTATTTTTTGTAAAGTGTGTGGAATACCATTATCAATATTACTTAAAGTAATTTCATCAGCTACAGCTTTCACAGCATCATTTGCATTGTCCATGGCTACTGCATAGCCTACAACTTCAAGCATTGATATATCGTTAGAACTATCACCAAATGCGATAACTTGCGCTATATCTATGTCCAATTTCTTACATAGAGCAATAATTGCATTTCCTTTAGAGACGTCTTTAGTCATGAATTCTAAAAAATAAGGTTTGCTCGTTGTAACATCAACAGCATCATTGAAACTACCATCTAATTCAGTGTTAATAGCTGAAACCTTAGAAACATAATCAACACCCATAATTTTAGGCACATCTGTTTGAATATACGCCTTCATATCATCTACATGTTTCATTGGTAAACCAGTAAGTTCTGATTCAATGTTCATATATTCGTGTTCACCTTCATAAATGATGTGACCATCTTGATAAGTTAATACAAACAACTCATGTTTTCTACAAAAATCTACAATTAAATCAAAATTTTCTTTTGTTATTGCACGGCTCACTTCAACCGCTTCATCACGAACATTGATTGTTTGACCACCATTATAACTAATCACATAACTATTATGTTGATCTAACTCTAATAATTTCGCAGTGGGTAGCATACCTTCAGTTGGACGACCTGAAGCTAAAATAACTTTATACCCTTGTTTTTGTATCTCAATTAAATAAGATTCTGTTTCAGGGCTGACTTTATTTTCAGCATTCATCAAAGTATCGTCCATATCCATTACTATAACTTTATATTTACTCATGTTGCCTATCTCCTTTCAACATCTTCAATCTATACTACACCAAATTAAAGATGTTGGTACAATACTTTAGATTCTACACCAGATTCGTTGATTGTAACAAGTTCAGATCGGCAATTTTCAAATTCATGCTTCAATTCCCTTACTAGCTCCCCACTTCGTTCAGGTGCGATTAAATTTAATACCGTAGGCCCTGCACCACTTATTACTGTCGCATAAGCTTGGTATTGTTTAGCAATCGCTTTAATCGATTGGAATTCAGGTATTAAATGCTGTCTATATGGTTCATGGAAGCCATCTTGCTCCATCATCTTGCCAGCGAGTTCATAATTGTGCTGTATGAGTGCACTAATCATTGTATTACTTATTGCACTGTTTTGAACCGCCTTTTTGTGTGAAAAAGTATCAGGTAATGCATTTCTTGAGTCAGTTGTCTTCAATTCATACGACGGAATTGTGATAATGATATCTACCTTAGGTGTATCAATATAAGACACATCTGTAACTTTTGTATCTGGATTATAATATCCGAGTACTAAACCACCATATATCGTCGGTGCTACGTTATCAGGATGTCCTTCAAATTCTGTAGCAAGTTGAAGCAATTCATACTTAGACAGCTCTATGTCACCAAAATAATTAGCAATATAAAGCGCACCAACCAAAGCAGACGCTGAAGAGCCTAATCCTCTCGCCAATGGAATTTCACTTCTCATTTCTATCTCTAGGTTGGGTAACATAACGTTATATTTACGCGCAACCTTTTGAGCAACTTGATAAATATAGTGACTGTTATCAGTTGGTAATCCTTCAACATTGGGCCCAATATGGTTAAATGTCCAAACATTACTTTCACTTACTTTCACATCTAAATATAAAAATTTATTTAAAGCCATTCCTATAGAATCAAAACCGACACCTAAATTTGCAGTAGATGCCGGAATTTTTAAATAAAACCTATCGCTCATGCTATAGTGCTCCTTTGATGTAGTCTAGAATACTCTTTCTATCATTCGGTAAAGGTTTAATAGGGTTATCTAATAAAGAAATTGCAGTATCAGGATCTTTTAAGCCATTACCTGTTAATACGGCCACTACTTTTTTATCTTTTGGTAATTTTCCAGAACGGTGTAGTTTAATTAATCCCGCGATTGAAGCATTACTTGCAGGTTCACTAAAGACGCCTTCTTTTCGTGCCATAAGTTGATATGCTTCTAAGATTTCTTCATCAGTCACACTGTCGACTAATCCATTAGATTCATTCAATGCATTTGTCGCTTTATCCCAACTTGCAGGGTTTCCTATTCTAATTGCTGTTGCAACTGTATCAGGATCCTTTACTACTTTATTTTGTACAATTGGTGAAGCACCTTCAGCTTGGAATCCATACATGTTAGGTAATTGCGTATCATGTTTGTCGTGATATTCTTTAAAACCTTTCCAATAAGCTGAAATATTTCCAGCATTACCTACTGGTATAGATAGAATATCAGGTGCAACACCGTCTAATTGTTGAATTACTTCAAAGGCACCTGTTTTTTGACCTTCAATACGGTATGGATTCACTGAATTTACAAGTGCAATTTCACCGTTTTCAGCAACTTCCTGAACAATCTCTAAAGCTTCATCGAAATTGCCTTCTATTGAAACAATTTCAGCACCATACATAACTGCTTGAGATAATTTGCCTAAAGCAATTTTCCCTTCAGGTATTACTACGATTGCTTTTAAACCAGCACGTGCAGCGTATGCTGCAGCTGATGCTGATGTATTACCTGTAGAGGCACAAATCACTATCTTTTTGCCTTCTTCTTTTGCTTTAGCCATAGCCATAACCATGCCTCTATCTTTAAACGAACCTGTTGGGTTTGCACCTTCATACTTCACATGTAATTCAATACCAAGCATTTCTGACATGTTCTCACAGTATATTAATGGAGTATGACCTTCGTTTAATGTTAACTGTGGTGTCTCTTCATTTACTGGTAAATATGTTTTAAATTCTTCAACTAATCCTTGCCATCTTTTCATAAATATTAAACCCCTTCTACTGGATAAATTTTCTTAACAATATAACCTGACTCTGTAATAGAGGTCTCTGGTGCTTCATCAATACCCACAATGACTATACCTACAGTATGTGCATCGCGCTCTGATACTGATAATGATTTATGGAAAGGTAATTTACTTTTAATTTGAGTTTCAACTTTGTTTATTTCTTCACCATCTGTTTGGACTACTAAGTAATAACTTTCTTTATCTTTAAGAGAAATTGTATCATCGTCATCCATCATTTCTTTTGTTTCTGCAGTTTTCAATTCAAAGTGTGGTGGTAATGTATGCAAATTCGTTTCGAAATTTAATGTGACATTTAATAAGTCACTTACTACAGCACTACCTGTAGCTAAACTACCCGCACCTTTACCATAGAACATCGTTTCACCGACAGCATCACCAATAACATAAATTGCATTGAATTCATCTTCAACTGAAGCTAATTGATGTGCCTTATTAATTAGTGTTGGCGCAACAGAAGCTTGTACTTGGCTATTTTCATATGTACCTTTACCAATTAATTTGATTTTATAGCCTAATTCATCGGCTACTTTAATATCTGAAAGTTCAACGTCACTAATACCATGTCTATCTACATCAGCTAAATTGATAACTTGATTAAATGATAAATAAGACGTGATTACTACTTTTCTTGCTGCATCGATACCTTCCACATCATCAGTAGGGTCTGCTTCTGCAAAACCTAATCTTTGTGCTTCATCTAAAGCATCTTTAAATGATGTTTCTTCTTGAGTCATTTTACTTAAAATAAAGTTTGATGTTCCATTTAAAATACCCATGAATTTACTGATATTATTTGCATTCAAACCGTTATTTATCGCATTGACGATTGGTATACCGCCTGCAACACTAGCTTCATATTTTAAAGCTACATCATTTTTTTGCGCTAATTCTTCTAATACATTCAAGTGAACTGCCAATAAATCCTTATTTGCTGTAATAACATGTTTTTTCTCGCTTAAAGCACTTTTCAACCAATCTACTGTTGGTTCAATACCACCCATGACTTCTACGACGATATCAATTGAAGCATCCTTTAATATTTCATCAATATCTTCCGTCAAATGATACTTCGAAACATTTATAGGTCTTGAACGACTCTTGTCGCGTACCAAGATATGTCTAATATTAATATCTTTGTTCATTGTTTCTTTAATTTGTTCTCTATTCTCTTCAATAATTTTTACTACACCTGAACCTACAGTACCTAAACCGAGCAGGGCTACATTTAATTCCTTCATAAATTCATTCCTCCGATTGTTCTTCTAAAAAATACAATTGTACAGTTGAAAAATACTTGAATATGGTATAGTATAAATTCATTCATTATTTTTGTAAAGCTTGAAAATCTAAATCGTATATCTATCCTATCACTCTCGTGATAAAAACTAAACAAAATTTTCTGATTTTTTAGAAAGGTTGTATGTCACTATGAAAGTTTCAAAATTTGGAGGAAGTTCTGTTTCCAACGCAGAACAAATTAAAAAAGTATTAAATATTATCAATTCGGATGAAGATAGAAAGATCACTATTGTTTCTGCACCAGGTAAACGACATAAAGAAGATGTGAAAACAACTGACTTATTAATTCGTCTATACGAAAAAGTAATCGATCATTTAGACTATATTTCTAAAAAAGAAGAAATCATTCAGCGTTATGCCGATATTATTCATGAATTACATATGAGTGATACATTACTATCTACGATTGATCAAACTCTAGAGTCTTACATTACTACATTAAAAGACAAACCTTCTCGTTTGTTAGATGCATTATTATCTTGTGGAGAAAATTTTAATGCTCAATTGATCGCTGAGTATAATAACAGCCAAGGTATCCCTACCCGTTATATTTCGCCCGGAGATGCTGGCATAACTGTTACAGATTTACCTCAAAATGCCCAAATCTTAGATCAATCTTATGAAGCGTTATATAAATTAAGAGAATATGATGAAAAATTAATCATCCCAGGTTTCTTTGGTCTTTCAAGACAAAATTACATCGTTACATTTCCTCGTGGCGGATCTGATATTACTGGAGCAATTGTCGCTAGAGGCGTTAGAGCAGATATATATGAAAACTTCACAGATGTATCTGGTATTTTTAGAGCCAATCCTTCTATAGTAAAAGATCCTGAAGTGATTGATGAAATTACTTATAGAGAAATGCGTGAACTTTCATACGCCGGCTTTGGTGTGTTCCATGATGAAGCATTGCAGCCATTGCATAAAGATAGAATTCCTGTCGTTATTAAAAATACGAACAGACCCAATGATATAGGGACATATATTCGTCATGATAGAGAAATCAACTCTAATAATGTTATCAGTGGTATTAGTTGTGACAAAGATTTCACAGTACTGAACATCAAAAAATATTTAATGAATAGACAAGTAGGTTTTACACGTAAAATATTAGGTGTACTTGAAGATTATGAGATTTCATTCGATCATATGCCTTCAGGTATAGACAGTATCAGTATCATTATGCGTTCAAAAGAAATTCAACATCGAGAAGAACAAGTCTTGAACGATATTCGCGAACGTTGTGATGTTGATGAGTTGAGTGTAGAGCACGATTTAGCTGTACTCATGATTGTAGGAGAAGGCATGCATAGAATTATCGGCACAGCCAATACAATAACGCATGCGCTTGCTGAGGCTAATATAAATTTAAAAATGATGAACCAAGGTGCTTCGGAAATATCAATCATGTTCGGCATAGATGTATCAGATGCAGAAAAAGCGGTTAAATCAACATATGAATACTGCTATAATGGTCAATGTTTAAAGATATAACATGCTTTATTCATAAATATTAGATAATAAAAATCCTTCAAATCAAATGGTTCTTAAGTTAAAAGACTGACATTCTGATTTGAAGGATTTTATATTGCTTTCTTTTCTGAAATTAATGCTTGGTTAATACGTTCATCTCCTACAACTAAGCGTAAAATAACAAATTGATAATAACTTAATGAATCAATAACGCTCCTGTAATTAGGAATTTGATGATAATCGATAGGATCTAACAATTCATACATCAAGACAATCTCTGGTTTAACATAATCTACATCCCATTTGATTGAATGGAAATAAATATGTTTCTCAGGCATCCTGATATTATGATTCCATCTAAACATCCAATCTTCATCTTCTACATCATAAACAATAATCGTCATGATGATTTCTTCATTATCAAAGATATTGGCATGTGTCACTTTAGGAAAATCAATTTTCGTGAAATCTGACGTTGAGGATGTGCCATCATAAAGCACAGATTTAAATGTTTTTGGTATATATTTTAAAACTTCCCCTAAAAATTTCCTTTCAACACTGATATCTACCTTTCCATTTAAATTAAATTCATCATGCAAAAATAATTGTTTAGCAACTTCACCATTATATTTAAATAAACTAGCTACATTTTCGTTTAACGTCTCTACAATTTGTTTAATATTTTTATTTTTAGTATCTGGCAAATGAGCACCTCCTATTCAAAGTAAGCGTTTCCAATAATATTCATTATATAATTTGTAGAAGCGTTTTTCAATGTATAAAACATGAAAATGTGAAATAAAACACATTTAATTTTAAAAGTCTCCTATATGTATAAAATCATGTGCTAATCTGGTATTTAGAAATTCAGGTCTATTTATAACCAAAAACTGATCAGCACTTTGTTTTAGTGCAATTTGAATTTCAGCTACTTCAGGTATAGTCTGGTACAATGAATTATCTGCCATATAAGGCATTGCAGCAAAATACCGACTAATACGATATTTTGAAAATGTTTGAGCAACATCTGTGCCTATTATAATATGATATTCACTACTTACCACGCCATTTGATAATATAATGTTAAAGTTTGTATATTTAGCTACATATTTAATAATATCCGTAGAATAACTAATCACTGAGATTTTAATCCCATTATAAAATAATTGATCAATTATTTTATAAGCAGCAGGATGATTATCAAATGCAATAATTTCATTTTCATTGATTTTCTCAGTAATTTGTTCGAGATAACTTTTAATTGCACTCAAATTGTCGTCCTCCATCTACACTATTTATATTGCGCATAATTTATTATATCTATTTATGGTCATAAATAAAACTATAAATCATTGTTCAAACGTTCGTTTTGTTAACTTTTATTATAGAATTGATCGTAACAATAATTATTAATAATTATTTTATTGTATTTTTTATAACAATTTAATAAATACAATTTGTACTACTTTAAAGAAAGGCGTAAAATAAACCTTGTTAAAAATTAAATTAAGATTAGGATGGTACACATGTTTTTAATTTCTATTTTACTCATAATAATTGTTCTATTAATTATTATTGTATTTATAAATCATCACCTTATGAAACATAAGCTTGATACTGAAATATATTCTAAGAATCAATTAGTTAATAAAATCAGTATGGTTACGAGTGAAAACACACATTTAAAAAATCAGATGTTAGATATTGACGCAAATAACGATACATATCATCATGGATTAAGAAAAGCCAAACAAGTTTTAAATGAAATTTTATCACAATACAAAACAGATGCTCAGATTAAGTTTTATGACATCATTGCTACGAGTAATCTTGCGGTAAAACATCCGTTATTTGAATATGCAAGAACATTCGATTATATCATCATAACTGATAAAGGGCTCTTCAACATTAATGTTAAAAATTGGAAACAAAAAACGTTCTACCATTTTAATGCTGACTCTAACTTAGAAACTTTATCTAATAATGACGACACAGTAAATCAAACTGTCGGTCGCTACATTGCGAATCAATACCATTCACAATTTCAAACAACGCGAAAAACAAATTATACATTTATAGAACGTATCAAAAATAATTCAGTGATTTTTGAATTTTATAATTATGATCCATATGAACAATCTTCGCAAAATGCCAAAGTATTAGAAGATAAAATAAATGAACATCTCAAACGTCAAATCAAGAGTATAGGCCTTGTTTATTTTACAGATGGTAGTGTGAATATCATAGATGGACCAGCAATTAGAGGAAATTACGCAGAAACCGTCTCTTCAAAATCATCTTTAAAAGAAGTCATTGGTGAAACACTAGCATCTTCTAACGAATCATTAACTGAAGAACAATATAATAAATTAGTCAATTATATGCATTAATCGAAT
Organism: Staphylococcus sp. OJ82; assembly: GCF_000294465.1. NCBI lineage: Bacteria > Bacillati > Bacillota > Bacilli > Caryophanales > Staphylococcaceae > Staphylococcus > Staphylococcus sp. OJ82. The sequence goes on from NZ_ALPU01000010.1 coordinate 333,451, forward strand.
TAGAACAAATGTCATTTCAAAATCGATATTACTAGAAAGAATAGTAGCAAAAATAAAAGGTAGCTTCCTAAAATGGGAAGCTACCTTTTATTTTGTGCACAAAGTCACATAATTTCTTTTAGCATTTATGTGCATACTTTGTACAACAATGTTCAGTTAATTACTTTAACTCCAAATATTCTCATTGTTATTTTTTGCTTGTTGTTCAGCTTTTTCAAATATATCTCTGTATTTACCATTAGGTGCATAATATTTTTCTCTAGCCAAACCTTTTTTTATTAACTCTTCATTAAACATTGTATCCTTATCTAACCATAAATAAGCTAATGTTCTTCCATATTGATCTTCTTGCTCTTCATCATATTCCAAAAAAACGTCTTTGTTCGTTAATTGTGCTTTAGAATAACCTGAAGCTTCTTTACCATATGGTTGAACTGGTGTATCAGGTTTAACTGTTTCTGGTGTATCCACTCCGATAAGTCTAACCTTCAGTTCTTTATTATTGTCATTTTTGGCAACCAAAGTATCACCATCAACAACACGTTCAATGTGCACTTCTTCAGTTTCTTTAGGTCCAGATTCTGATTTTGATCCATTATTTTGAAAAGGCCCTGTTTCATTTATAAATTGAAATGCAAGTACACCTAACACAATCATACTAACAACTAATATTGTTATTTTTTTAGTCGATTTCACAGTTGCACCTACTTCTTTTGAATTGTCCAAATTATCATATAGAAAATCAATTAAGTCGTCAAGTTAGCGTAGTCCACAATATTTTATACTTTAATTCAAATGACAAAATTCTGTTATAATATCCAACATAAATATAATGACGAATAATAATATTTTATTTCATATCATTGATAAACTCGTGCTATAATACATTAGATAGGAGTGAACAAATTGAGTATATTTAAAGAGAATATGATTACAATCATCGCAGTGATTATTGCAGTGATTGTGGGGCTCATATTACAAAATCAATTTCAATTACCATTAATGGTATCAGCAGTCGTAGCGGTTTGTTTAGGTATCCTTATTGGGTTCATTGTTTTTGTTATCCAAACAATCGTAACGAAATATAAAAAGAAATAATCTTTACTGCCGCATATCAAAATGCAGGCAGTTTTTTTATGTATCATTTGAATACGTATTAACTATAGGATGAGAAAGGATGAAACGTGTTTTTTAGTTTACATAATTATATTATAGTTGCATTAATTCCTTTTAAAGCTTTTTAATTAGTTTCATTACTCTATACGTTGCTTTCATTAAATAAAAAAATCGTGTAAAAAGTTTTATAACTTCATACACGACTTTTTATTTTAATCATATTTTACGAATGTCAGTATAGCATTAAACTCTTCTTCATTCGATGAGTATGTGCGTTCCTCAACTTCTCGCACTGTAGCATTTAGTAACTGATAACCTGCAACTTCATCTTCTTCTAAAAATGCATTAATACTACTCTCTAATTCTTTTAATGATGCCGCTCTCAATGTACTTAGTTTAATCTTGTTCATCTAACCATCCCCTTATCAAGATAAATAATATTTATTAGTTACATATTACTACTTATACATCATACATACAATTAATAATACAATAGCATCAAATATTAACGTGGATTTAAATGCTCTTTGTTGACTCTTATAATCTTTTTATCTTAAAATTAAGTTTCAGTTTATAATGATTGAGGTGATTATTTTCTTCAAATCAAAAGAAGCGCGTGCATTTATTATATACTTTGGAATATGTCTTACTTTATTAACATTATATTTATTACCTTTCGTGCACGCGATATTCGGATAATATAGTCGTATCATTGCAATTATATTATCTCAACAAACAAACAGGTTCAAATCACACAATAGGTTGAGCGATTTGAACCTGTTTTTTAATAAAAATAATTTAGCATAGCATATTCTTTTAAATTCACAAAAATCATTCGTTCACTTCGGTATAAATTTGAAATCTTACCCCAAATTTATCTTTAACTACTCCAAATGCCGGACTAAAACCTGTTTCAGATAATGGCATTTCAATTTGACCTTCTTTTCCTAAAGTTTCAAAAATTTGGCTTGCTTTATTTTTATTATTTAAAGTAATACAGATTATAACTATATTACCCTCTTGAGACGGATAACCTGGCAACGTATCTACAATCATAATTTTCGAATTCTCTATTTCCAACGCTGAGTGAGAAATTAAATCTTTTGTATTTTCAGGAAGTGAAAAACCTGGGTCCTCCGGAAGATCCCCGTATGTCATAATCCCTAAATTCTTAGCTCCAAAAGTATTTTCATAAAACTCAATTGCTTCTCTAGCATTTCCATTTAATTGCAAATAAGGACTTAACTCCATCTTTTAGTCTCCTCTTCATCTATTCACACAATTTTCACCTTAATATATTTTAACAATACCCTAGATAAACAAAAGTTAACGATGAAAGTACCAAAAACGAGCATTAAGTGCACCACAACTTTCATAACAATCATTAGTATATGAAACTTTTGCATAAAAGTACTTACATATTTGTCCTTTATGTTCAATTTCTTCAATCTTATTTTCAAAGATAATATTTGGGTCTTCAATTCCAAGTGTGTTTGATATAAAATGATTCATAGGCGCATAATCTCTCCTTAATTTATTTGGTAGGATATTTAAATTATAGAGATTTTTGCGCCTTTTTCATACAAAAAACAACCCGAAATCATTCATTCAGAATGACCCGAGTTGTTGATATTACTAATATTATCCCTCTTGCTTAGCACCTAGTATTCTTTAAGGTATTGTTCTCTTTCCCATTCAGAAACTTGTGTTCTATAATAATCCCACTCAATTGATTTAGAGTTAATAAATTGATTATAAATATGATTGCCTAAAGCTTCTTTAATTGGTGCGTTATTTTTCATTGCTTTAACAGCAGTGTATAAAGTTGAAGGTAAATCTTCGATACCAACAGCTTCACGTTCTTCACGATTCATTTCATAAATGTTTTGGTTAACTGGTTCTGGTACTTCTAGTTTATTTTTAATACCATCTAAACCTGCTTCTAAAAGTGCTGCTAATGCTAAATATGGATTGGCAGCTGGATCTACTGAACGTACTTCAACGCGTGTAGATAATCCACGAGAAGTTGGTACACGGATTAATGGTGAACGGTTTTTACCACTCCAAGCGATATAACATGGTGCTTCATAACCTGGAACTAAACGTTTGTATGAGTTTACTAAAGGATTACATACAGCTGTGAAACCACGTGCGTTTTTTAAAGTACCTGCTATGAAATGATAAGCATCTTTCGTCATTTGCATATCGCCATCTGGATCATAGAATGCGTTCTCTTTGCCTTTGAATAATGACATGTTAAAGTGCATTCCACTACCATTAACACCGAATAAAGGTTTCGGCATGAACGTCGCATGTAGATTATGTTGACGTGCAATTGTTTTTACAACAAGTTTAAATGTTTGAATGTTATCACAAGCTGTAATTGCATCTGCATATTTAAAATCTATTTCGTGTTGACCTGGTGCGACTTCATGGTGACTCGCTTCAATATCAAAGCCCATGTCCTCAAGTTCTAATACAATATCACGACGACAATTTTCACCTAAATCTGTTGGTGCAAGGTCAAAGTATCCACCATTATCATTTAATTCTAATGTTGGTTCACCTTTTTCATCTAATTTAAATAAGAAGAATTCTGGCTCAGGCCCTAAATTCAAATCTGTGAATCCTAATTCTCTCATATTTTCTAAGACACGTTTTAAGTTTGAACGTGGGTCACCTTCAAATGGTGTATGATCTGTTTTATAAACATCACAGATAAGTCGTGCAACTTTTCCTTGTCCTGCCGTCCATGGGAAGATAACCCATGTATCTAAATCTGGGTATAAATACATATCTGACTCTTCAATTCGAACAAAACCTTCAATTGAAGAACCATCAAACATCATTTCATTATCTAATACTTTTTCTAGTTGGCTTACTGGTACTTCTACGTTTTTAATTACGCCTAAAATGTCAGTAAATTGTAAGCGTAAATATCTTACGTTTTCTTCTTTAGCAAACTTATGAATGTCTTCTTTAGTAAATGTACGTTTTGGCATTGTAAATGTCCCCCGTTAATATTATTTGATAAAACGTGATAAGTCACCACGATTTATCGGTATTGCTTCTCGCTGTGGTTTCTGGGTAGCTTCAACTATCATTTGTTTTCTTGTTTCTTGTTCATCATCAGAAAGATGACTTTGCTCTTCATTAAGAATTTGCTTAATACCCTTGATATTAAATCCTTTTTCAATCAGTTTTTTAATTTCTAAAAGTCGTTCCAAATCATTTAATGAAAAGAGCCTCTTATTGCCTTCTGAACGTTGTGGTTTAATCAGTTCATGTGTTTCATAGTAGCGAATTTGCCTTGCGGTTAATTCGCTCAATTTAGTTACAACACTGATAGAGAATACAGGCATATTGCGTCTTAATGTATCGTTTGACTTCAATTCCCTCACCTCTATTTTTGAACTTGTTCTAAATTTAGCACAATTTTTCAATAATTTCAAAAATATGTAAGGTTTCCTTACATATCCTTTGAACCCTTGGTATCACTAGCGTATGTCTTATCAACACTCGTGAATCATATTAATTTTTAGAAAATTCCTTTAATTTGTTCAAAAAAAATCCATATATTTTATCAAAATTCACATCATTAACAAGTATATTACTTCAAAATGTGTGTTTGATAGAATACATGGATTTCAACTTCTTTTTATATCAGTTGCTGTGATTTAAGATTTGCTGCAGCTCTTGTTACTGCCAATTTCACATGTTCGTAGGTTAAGCCACCTTGTACATAGGCTTCATAAGGGGGGCGAATTGGACCATCAGCTGATAATTCAATAGACGAACCCTGGATAAATGTACCAGCAGCCATAATAACATCATCTTCATAGCCTGGCATAGAAGCAGGTTCTGGCTTAAAGTGCGCATTGATCGGTGAAGCTTGTTGAATACTTTGGCAAAATTGAATCATTTGCTCTTTAGTATCGAATTCAACCGTTTGTATAAGATCGGTTCTAGGAACATCGTATCTTGGTTTTGTACGCATGTTCATTTTTTCTAATAAAAGACTTGTAAATAATGCACCTTTTAAACTTTGGCTAACGACATGAGGTGCTAAGAAAAAGCCTTGGTACATTTCTTGTAATGAGTTAAGAGAAGCGCCCGCTTCTTTACCTATACCAGGTGCAGTTAAACGGTATCCACATCTCGCAACCAAGGATTCTTTGCCAGCAATATAACCACCAATTTTAGCTAAGCCACCACCTGGATTTTTAATTAATGATCCAGCAATTAAATCCGCACCACATTCTATTGGTTCATACGTTTCAACGAATTCACCATAACAATTATCTACAAAAATAATCACGTCTGGATACTGGGCTTTTATTGTTTGAATTGCACTCTCAATTACTTCTAAATTAAGCGATGGTCGTTGGTCATACCCTTTAGAACGTTGAATTGCAATAACTTTAGTTTGTGGTTTGATTTGATTCATTACTTCTTCTATATCTATATCATCTTCTTTTAAATCAACTTTATTATAACTCACGCCATATTCTTTCAAACTTTCAATACCATTTCCATTTATGCCAATAACCTCTAATAAAGTATCATAAGGATTTCCTGTTATATATAACAGCTCATCACCATACTTTAATGTGCTTTGTAAAGCAATCGTTATTGCGTGAGTACCTGAAATAATTTGTGGTCTGACAATAGCATCTTCTGCTTTAAAAACATGGGCATAAATTTCTTCTAAATGGTCTCTACCAAAATCATTATAGCCATAACCAGTAGTGCCTTGTAAATCATTTTCAGTTGCTCTTACCGCATGAAATGCATCTAATACTTTTTCCTGATTAACATATGCTGTTGCCTCAATGTTTCTAAAATATGGTGCTAATGTTTCTTCTGTATTAGCAATCAGCTGTTTCATATCTTCCATTAATCATTACTTCCTTCTATTCTTTTTTATATCCTTTAATTTCGTAAGTTGCATCATCTTCATTAAATATTAATTCTGACACAAGTGTATGCTGTTTGAGAAAGTATAATCTATCCGCATTCGCACTTGGAATGGTTTCTTCATAATATGTGAGTATTTTTTTGACTTGATCAAATAGTAATTGTTTTACTTTGTCTATATCTGTTTCATCCCGACTAGAAACAAATACCGATGGCTTATTCGTTGTCGGCGTCGCACCTTCATGCAAATCTTTTTTATTAAATATAATTGCTTGCGGAATTTGTGCCATATCTAAATCTGCAACAATTCCATTCACAGTATCATATTGTGCTCTATACTCAGGATGACTACTATCAACGACATGTAATAATAGATCCGCATTTTTTGCTTCTTCAAGCGTTGATTTAAAAGCTGCAATTAATGTCGTTGGTAGCTTTTGAATAAAACCAACTGTATCAGAAATAATTAAGTTAAACCCATCATTTATCTGGATTTGTCGTGTTTTAGGATCAAGTGTTGCGAATAATAAATTCTTTTCATATGTTGTTTCATTGGCAAGCATGTTAAACCAAGATGATTTACCTGCGTTCGTATAACCTATGAGTGCAACTTGGAAAACATGGTTCTGTTCACGTTTATTACGATAACGTTCACGATGTTCAACCACTGTTTCTAATTGGTGCTTAATTTCGTTCATTCTCGTTCTAATATGACGACGGTCCATTTCTAGTTTCGTTTCACCAGGGCCTCTTGTCCCAATACCGCCACCTAAACGTGACAAACTACGTCCATGTCCTTGCAATCTAGGCATTAAATAATCAAGTTGCGCTAATTCAACTTGTAATTTACCATCTTTACTGCTTGCTCTTAATGCAAAAATCTCTAATATTAATTGCGTTCTGTCGATAATTTTCACATTTAAATTTCCATTTAGCGCTTTTGATTGTGCTGTTGTTAATTCATCATTAGCAACAACGACATCGATATCATGATATTCAATATACGCTCGAATATCTTCTAATTTCCCTTTACCAACATAATATTTTCTATCAAAATGTGTTCTGTTTTGAGTAAACTGTTCTTGAACGTTTAGTTGACACGTTTCTGACAATGATGCTAATTCTTCCATTGTCGACTCAAAATCAAATTCGTCATCATTTTGAGCATGTACTCCAACTAAAATAGCTGTTTCTAATTCTTTTTTTGTATTATAAGTTTGTTGTTGGGTCATAACATGCACCTCTTTTCTTAGCTATTCTATCATAGTGTATATATAAAGACTACAGCGCCAATTTATGTTAGATTACTTATAAGAGGTGAATTAAAATGACTATATATGACATAGAAGTTCAGAAACCAAATGGAGAATCGTACAAATTAGATACGTACCAAGGACAACCCATGTTAATTGTTAACACGGCTAGTGAATGTGGTTTCACACCACAGTTCGAAGGACTTCAAAGTTTATATGATAAATATAAAGATCAAAATTTTATAGTATTAGGTTTCCCTTGTAATCAATTTGGAGGTCAAGAGCCTGGCACTGGTGAAGAAGCTACACAAAACTGTAAAATTAACTACGGTGTTACCTTCCCAATGCATGAAAAAGTTGATGTCAAAGGTGAAAATCAACACCCACTATTTGAATTTTTAACTAAAGAACAAAATGGTGTCTTCAATGAAAAAATCAAATGGAACTTCACTAAATTCCTAGTAGATAAAGATGGTAAAGTTGTAAAACGCTTTTCTCCACAGAAAAAACCTAATCAAATCGAATCAGAAATTGAAGCATTATTATAATTTGAAAATTCTATGATTTTCTGAAACAATATTAAACATTACAATATCTATAAACAAATATAAGCTACACTAGATATCAATTAATCTAGTGTAGCTTATTTAGTTTTTAACTTTTAATTATATATTTTCTAATTATGATGTTTGAGGTGCATCATCAATTGTGAAAGTACTAATAGCATGTTTATAAATAAAATGCTGTTTACCTTGAGATAATAAGCATACTACATACTTATCATAATCCTCAATAACACCTTTCATTTGAAAACCATTCATTAAAAACACAATCACTTTTGTTTGATCAGTCTTAAATTGTCCTAGGAATTTATCTTGGATGTTTTCTGTTGTCTTCATGTTCTATACTCCTTTTCTTTATTTGGACTGAAACTTCATCTAACATCGATGAAAGTGACATTTTCTCTTTATCTAACCATACTACGTCTAGCTTATTTTTGAACCAAGTCATCTGTCGCTTTGCATAGTTTCGAGAATGTTGCTTTAATTTATCTATTGCGTCATTTTTATTTGTACCGCACTTCACTACAGGCAACATTTCTTTATAGCCTATAGCCTGCATACTTTGACATGATTCATATCCCGCATCTACGAGTTGTTTCACTTCATCAAGTAAACCACGTTCCAACATTATATCTACGCGTTTATTTATCCTTTGATATAATATGTCACGCGACATTTCTATCCCTAATAATAATGTATCATAATTTTCTGTATATTGTTGAACTTTCTTTCGAGAACTTAAAAGTTTTTTTGTTTTTAAATAATATTGAATTGCTCTGCGCACTCTTTTTCTATTATTGGGATGAATATCTTCTGCAGACTCACTATCAAATGATGATAAATACTGATGTAACGCTGCATTTGATAGCTGATCTAATTCTGCTAACTTTTTGTCTACTACTTCACTTTCTTCGTCTGTGATTGTTTCATCTTCAAACGCATAATCGTGTATCAAAGACTGGATATATAAGCCCGTGCCTCCAGCAATTATAGGCACACATCCTCTATCAGTAATCTCAGTTATTAATTGCTGCGCTCTATTTTTAAAATCAAACGCAGAAAATGTTTCATCTGGCTCTAATATATCTATCATATGATGTGGCACACCTGACATTTCATCTGGCGTTATCTTTGCTGTACCTATATCCATATGTTTATATACTTGCATTGAATCGCCACTGATAATTTCACCATTAAATTTTTTCGCTAATTCAATGCTGAATTCTGTCTTTCCTACAGCAGTCGGACCTACAAGTACGATTAAAAAAGGTTTATCGTTATGCACGTGTATATCAACTCTCTTTATTTACTATTGTTATTTATCTTTTTTAAAATTTGCTTTTCAATCCATTCATACATGTTATTCCATGTAATATCAGAATCTGTATCGAATAAAACTTCATGACGTTTATTTTTGTATAAATGTACGGTTACATGTTTCACGCCACAGCGTTTATATAATTTCCCTAGTTTTCTAATACCTTTACCTTTGCCACTTAACGGATCATCTTTCCCTGATATGAGCAATACAGGAAGTTCTGTGTTCATTTTTTCGATGTTTTTTACACGGCTTGTGCCTAACACGTGTTTTATTGTTTGGCATATGAGTTGATTGGAAACTAAAAAACCAGTATTTGGATCTTTGATAAATTTAGCAACTTCTCGAGCATCGCTAGATAACCAATCGCTTGAAGTTTTTTGATTTTTAATATCTTTATTAAATGATTTATACATTAATCGATTAACCCACTTCAATCGACGTCGCTTTCCTAATATTAAAGTAATGATTTTCATTAACACAGCAATAGGTAGACCTAAATACTTTGGATATTGGGCTGTGCCACTAAGAATTAAACCTTGCGCTGCATCAGGATATTTTTGAGCAAATATACGGGCTATAATAGAACCCATAGAATGACCTATCATAATATATGGGATGTTCGTGTAGTGTGTACACATTGTCTGCGCAATTTCATATGTATCATCCGCAACTTGCGATATATCATCTATATGTCCACGTTCTTTTTCCTTTATTTCTTTCCCATGACCTCTATGGTTATGGCGTAATACATCATATCCTTGTTGATTAAACGATTCAACAAGTTCATCATATCTTCCCATATGTTCTGCCATACCATGAAGCAAATGTACAACACCAATTGTTTCATGCTTGGCTTTATCTAATTTCACTTCTAACATTGTGCCATCTTCAACAGTAATCTTAAATTCCTTTTGACTCATGTGATAGCCCCCAAATCATGCATCATTTCAAACTTCTTATACTATACAATATACCCTCAAAATTCAATGTTATCAAATAGAATGCAAAACGTTAACCACTAGACAACGATATATTAAAAAACATTGATTTTATAAAAACTCAAGAAAATGTTTTACTTAATAAAAACGTGATTATTATTCGAAACACTAATATAATTCTATTTTAAAAATGTTATACTCAATATCAAGTATTAAGTCAGGTTGTCGACTATATCAATAACTTTGTTGATAGTTTATTAGTTAAACTATATGGAGACAAATGCATACAAACCTTTTTCTTCATTTCTAATAATTATTAAATAAAGCAATTAATGAACACAGTTTGGCTCAAAGAAAAATATTTTTTAATATCAAATGCTCTTATAGCAATTGGTTTAGCTACATTTTGAATCAGTAAGTAATAAGTATCGAGTTATTTGTACTCAACATAAAATGTAACACAGACAACAATTCATCGAGGAGGACATCTAATGGATATAACAATTTTTATTTTTATTTTATTAGCTATATTCTTAGGTGCTTTAGTACGTACATACTTTGGCTTTGGAGAAGCTTTAATAAGCATGCCTTTATTAGCTTTAATAGGTTTAGACATAAAAACAGCAATATCTTTAGTTGGTATCGCTGGTCTAACTGTAGCTTTATTTAATATTTTTTCTGAAATGAAGCACATTAAATATAGAACTTTGGCAGTCATGATGTCAGGCAGTTTAATCGGCATACCTGTAGGCATATGGATACTCCATCATTTTGATACTGGGAAAATCCAATTACTATTAGCTATTTTTCTAATTCTTTATGGTATTTATGCTTTTATCAAAACCGTTTTTCTCACCCACCATTCTAAAATCAAACTTAAATCTTCTCTATGGGAGGGTTTGGCAGGACTTGTTTCAGGTGTGTTAGGCAGTGTTTATAATTCTCATGGTGTACCAATTGTTATTTTCGGAACGCTAAGTCAATGGCATATTAAAGACTTTAAAAGTACAATTCAAGCTCATTTTCTATTAACAGCTATCTTTGTTGTCGTGGGTCAATTATTAGGCGGTATTTGGACGGGCCAAACTATTCGATTATTCTTAGCTACTTTACCTATATTGGTTGTTGCAGTTTTATTAGGTAAGTATTTATCGAAAAAGACACACCATAATCATTTTGAAAAATGGATTTATATTTTTATAGTTATCTTAGGTATATTAATGCTCTCAACACAGTAATTGGCTTTTTGTATAATTTGCTTCTGAAAACAAAAACACAAATATAATTTAGCAAAGGTTGGTTTATTATTATGTTTGAAGAATATGCTTCTAAAAAGTTAATAAATAAAATAGATGAAATGGTAAATGACTTTTCCCAGTTAATTTTGAAATTGAAAAATGGAATCGTGAGTATGAAGGTTTTAATTTTAGCTTAACTCATCACACTTTTAAAAGTCGTTTAGCTAAGAAGACACCTAAAAAAACTGGTTATTTCGTTGCAATGTGGCAAAAAAATGAAATAGCTAAAAATATCCCTTTTAATTGCGAGAATTCTAAAGATTACTTGATTATTAATATTATTGATGGTGCCCGTACAGGACAATTTATTTTCCCGAAAGATATCTTGTTAGCAAACGGCATAATAACATCTACTAAACACAAAGGAAAAATGGCAATGCGTGTTTATCCGAATTGGGAATCCAATTTGAATAAGACTGCGCTAAAAACACAAAAGTGGCAAAGCCCTTACTTTTTAGATTTATCTACCACCTTCAATGAAAAAGATATCTGTACATATTATGAGATAAAGTAACACGAAGATATATTGAGGTAGACAAACCATTTGCTGTAAAGGCATTTGGTTTATTTTTTTATAAATATAACTTAATTTTAAAAACAAAAAGTGGTCTTTGAGACCATTTCTGGCCGTTTTATAAGCCACATTGCCATTTTCTTAAGATTCATGTCAGCACTAATCAGCGTGGTATCCATGGAAACTTTTTTGATACCTCTATATCGTGTCCATCTCATACCATGCTGCTCTTTTGCATCTCCAAATCTTCTTTCAATTGTTTGGCTTCGCAATTTATATTGAGTTTTTATAGTATCAACAAATCTCAAATCTTCAATTATATCTAAATCATTTTGCCATACGTGTCGTCTTATTTGTTTGGTCGCATCTTTACTCTCTGTACATTGATTTAACAAAGGACAATGACGACATTTGTTAGGATTGGATATATACAATCTGTGACCTGTTGGCATTGTTCGTTTAAATATTAATGTTTCATCGTTAGGACAAATATAATTATCATAGTAACCAGAGTCCGGCTCAGGCGTACTTACTTTTTTTACTTTTGTATTCCTCCTTCTTTTTCTTTTTTATAGGCTTTTTTCCTTGAGATAATCTTTGTTCATTAATTTCATTATCTAATTCTTCTTGGAAATGAAGAGAATCTTTCTTTTTTCACTAATTCAGTTATATATTTATTTTTATTTGCTTTTGCTTTTATGTGGGTTGAATCAATGAATAAAGATGAATGATCTATTAAATTATTTTTTATTGCGATTTTAAGAATTCTTTCAAATATTTGTTCATATAAATCTGTATCATGAAAACGACGTGTATAGTTTTTACTAAATGTACCGAAATGAAGTACTTTATCTAAAAAGCTATAACCTAAATACCAACGGTAAGCTACGTTCGTTTCTATTTCTTTTATCTTTTGTCTCATTGATTTTATTCCAATTAATCTTTGAATAAGTAATATCTTCACTAAAATTACAAGGTCAATTGATGGTCTTCCATTATCAAGACAATATTTGTCTTCGACAAGTTCATAAATGAAATTTAAATCCAATATATTATCTACTCTACGTAATAAGTGATTACTAGGAACTAATTCCGATATTGAAATCATTTCATATTGATCTCTTTTATCGGTTGATTTATTCAACATTACAAACACCACCATTATTTAATTTGAATATATTATATTATTTTTGTTTAAAAAATGGCAGTAATTTGTGCCGACTCCTGCGGGAAAAGCACTAGCCGAAGACTACAGGCTGAGGCTGTACCCGCGGAAAGCGTGCACAAAAAAGTGCCAACAAAGTCGGAGACTTTGTCGACACTCTGAAACTGGCGACAAAGTCCTAAGACCTTGTCGCCAGTTTTAATATTTACGCTTTAACTGCTGGTTGGTTATTACCTGTTTGTGCTTCTTTAATCGCAGTTTCTAATTCTTTTGTATATAATTCTTTTTGAATATTTGTATAGCCTAATAATTCAGCCATTACATCGATTACTTGTTCTTTATAATTTAATACATCATCAATTTTGAAATATAATTTACCTGTACGACGGATAAAGAAATCAGTTGGACGGTGAACCATTTCATTTTGAATTGAATAAATTAATTCTGTGTAGATATCTAACGGTAAACCAGTTTCTTGATATTGCGCAGTTTGTGCAATTTTGAATAACTCTTCAGCGTTTGAACCATATTTAGATACAAAGTGACGTGCAGTCGCTTCGTCGATTTGATAAGCTTTTGCATCTTCAACTTTTTGTTCAATATATTTATCAAAGTTTTTACTGCCGCCTACATCGCCACCAGAGATTGTTAAGTGTTTTGTTGCCGCTTTATCAAAAGTAAGTTTATATTCTGATTTTAAGCGTTTTGCTAATAAATCAACAATTTCTACTGCCATATGACGGTAACCAGTTAATTTACCACCTGCAATTGTTAATAAACCAGATTTACCTTCCCAAACTTCGTCTTTACGAGAAATTTCTGAAGGATCTTTACCTTCTTCTAAAATAAGTGGTCTTACACCAGCCCATGATGATTCGATATCTTCATCAGATACATTAACATCAGGGAACATATAGTTAATTGCTTCAATTAAATAATCTCTATCTTCTTGGTTAACTAATGGTGATGTCTTAACATTGTCATAAAATGTATCTGTAGTACCAACATATGCTTTACCTTCACGTGGAATAGCAAAAATCATACGGCCATCGTTTTCTGTATCAAAGTATACAGCTTGACCTAGTGGGAATTTAGATTGATCAATTACAACATGGACACCTTTTGTTAAACGTAATTCTTTATTATTACGTGCATAATCGCCACTACGTACTTCATCTACCCATGGACCACTTGCATTGATAACTTTTTTAGCTTTAATTGGGTAAGTTTCATTGCTAATTTGGTCTTCTACTTGAATACCATTAACTGTTTCATTTGAGTCATATGTGAAATGAACAGATTTTGTATGGTTAATGATAGTAGCGCCTTTTTCTTCAGCACGTTTCATTACTTCAATAGTTAATCGTGCATCATCTGTACGGTATTCAACATAAGAGCCACCAGCTTTAAGACCAGCTTTCTTAACAAGTGGTTCTTTTGCAAGTGTTTCTTTTGCATTTAACATTGTTTTACGTTCAGCTTTTTTAACACCTGCTAATCTATCATAAACGCCTAAACCAATCGATGTAGTGAATTTACCCATAGATCCACCTTTATGCAATGGTAACAGCATACGTTCTGGTGTCGTTACATGTGGACCATTTTCATAAACAATCGCACGTTCGCGACCAGTTTCTGCAACCACGCCTACTTGTAATTGTTTTAAATAACGTAAGCCACCATGTACTAATTTAGTAGAACGTGAGCTTGTACCTTGTGCAAAGTCTTGCATCTCTACTAAAGCGACTTTCATACCTCTGTTACTAGCATCTAAAGCAATCCCAGCTCCGGTAATTCCGCCACCGATAATCACAACGTCATAAGCGTCATTTTTCAATTCTTTCTTAATCTGTTCTCTTTTTAAAGTTGATAAACTCATAAAATCCAGCGCCTCCTAAAGTATTAAAAAAAGAGAGACTCATCCCATACATATATAATTGTACGAATTGAATCTCTCATTTCTCATCTCGATATTATTAACTTACCCGTATTGTAGCATAGATAACACTTTTAAGTCTAATTTTTTTACTCATCGTCTAATTTAAAGACTTGAGTAGCTTCTACAGCTTTCTTCCAGCCTTTGTAATGTTTTTCTCTTTCTTGTTCTACCATATCTGGATTGAATTGCTTATCTAACTTCCAACGGTTAGCAATTTCATCTTTACTATCCCAGAATCCAACTGCAAGTCCAGCTAAGTATGCTGCACCTAATGCTGTTGTTTCACTAATTTCTGGACGTTCAACACCAATATTTAAGATATCAGATTGGAATTGCATGATGAAATTATTTTTAACTGCGCCACCATCAACACGTAAATTATTTACTTTGATACCTGAATCTTTTTCCATAGCTTCTAATACGTCACGTGTTTGATAACATAATGATTCTAAAGTAGCTCGGATGAAATGTTCTTTTTCAGTACCGCGTGTAAGTCCGAAAATAGCACCTCGTGCTTCTGCATCCCAGTACGGTGTACCAAGACCAACAAATGCTGGCACAACATAAACACCTTCTGTTGATTCAACACGTTCTGCATAATTTTCTGATTGTGGTGCTGAATTAATCATTCTTAATCCATCTCTTAACCATTGAATTGCAGAGCCTGAAACAAAGATAGATCCTTCAAGTGCATAGTTGACTTTACCATCGATACCATATGCAATAGTCGTTAATAAACCACTTTTAGAAGTAACTGCCTCTTCTCCTGTATTCATTAACATAAATCCGCCAGTACCATAAGTGTTTTTCGCATCACCACGTTCGAAACATGCTTGACCGAATAATGCTGCTTGTTGGTCACCAGCGATACCAGAAATCGGCACTTCTTTGCCGAAGAAATGATAATCTACAGTATTAGCATAAACCTCACTTGAAGATTTTACTTCAGGGAGCATTGAATTTGGAATTTCTAAAATATCTAATAATTCTTGATCCCATTCCAAATCATGAATATTGTAAATTAATGTACGACTTGCATTTGTATAATCTGTGATATGTGCTTTTCCACCTGATAATTTCCATACTAACCATGAATCTATTGTTCCGAATAATAAATCGCCATTTTCAGCTTTTTCTCTAGTACCTTCTACATTATCAAGTATCCATTTTACTTTTGTACCTGCAAAATAAGGATCTAATAAAAGACCTGTTTTTTCACGGAATTTACTTTCTAAGCCTTGGTCTTTTAAGTTCTGACAAATACTTTGTGTTTGACGAGATTGCCATACAATTGCATGATATACTGGGCGAGACGTATGTTTATCCCATACTACTGCTGTTTCACGTTGATTTGTAATACCGATACTCGCGATTTGATCTGCGCCAATATTCTCTTCATTTAACACTTCAGCAATAACTGCTAAAACAGATGTCCAAATTTCATTTGCATCATGCTCTACCCAACCTGATTTAGGAAAATATTGTTTGAATTCACGTTGTGCTACACCTTGGATTTTTCCATCTTGATCAAAAAGAATTGCTCTTGAACTTGTTGTACCTTGGTCAATTGACAAAATATATTTTTTCATAATGATAATCTCCCTTATATTATGTTTGTAGGATGAACAATAATGTATGTAAAATGAATAATTCCCAACAACATATTTATATACATTCTATTTTAATAATCCAACAAACATATTCATATTATTTATTTTTTTATAATATAAGACCTGTTTATATTTTAACGTATAAACAGGACAGTTAAAACTTATTTAATAAATTGATTCGATACCTTTTGCACTTTTTGCTTTATTTAAAGCGATTCCAAGCGCAATTGTTACGATTAGCAACACTATTGATACAACAGACATCATATCAAAAGCACCTTTATAGAATAATCTATAAATAACCGCACCCATCATACCACCTGTAATAGGTCCTAAAACTGGAACAATTGCATAACCCCAATTTGAGTTACCTTTTCCAGCAATTGGTAAAATAGCATGTGCAATACGTGGACCTAAATCACGAGCAGGATTAATGGCATATCCAGTTGGACCACCTAAACTTAAGCCGATAGCAACGATTAAACTACCAACAATTAGTGGATTTAAACCATCAGCAATTTTATTCATCCCAATGAATAACAAGCCCATTGTTAAAGCAGCAGTACCAATAATTTCACTTAAGAAGTTGGCAAAGTAATTTTTTATTGCTGGTGCTGTAGAAAACACAGCTAATTTTGTATCTTTGTCTTCAGTTGCTTTCCATTGCGCTAAGTACATTAACCAAACTAAAGTACCACCGATGATACCACCAAGTATTTGACAAATGATGTATCCTGGAACCATACCCCAGCTTAATGCACCGTCCATTGCGAACGCTAATGTAACGGCCGGATTTAAATGCGCACCAGATATTTCACCTGTAGCATAAACACCCATAGTTACAGCAAGTCCCCAACCTGTGGCAATTACAATCCAATCAGCACCGTTACCATTGCTTCGTTTTAAATTAACGTTGGCAACAACGCCACCCCCAAATAATACTAATATTGCTGTTCCCAATAATTCAGCAAAATATACACTCATAGAGACTCCTCCTAAAAAAAGACAAAGAGATTCCTACAATTATGTCCAGCGTTAATACACTGGTTTAATGACTGTAGAAATCTCCCATCTCTGTTCTAATTATTAACTTGTGTTTATCTTACACCTCTATTGAAAGCGTTGTCAATCCTTTTTGTAAAAAAATTGCCACAATTTAAAAATCAATAACAGCGCTTTCTTTAATTTCGAATTGCTGAGTATAACAATTTATTTTTGCTGATAAGCCATAAGGCATGCTGTGCTTGGGCTCATTGTGTCCAAATGACAAATTATATAAAATTGGAACGTTTGGATTTTTACTTTTTTTAATAATTTTTAATATTTCATTTTTATACGCTTCATAATATATTTGATTAAATGGTTTACCAAAAACAATGCCTTCAACTTTATCTAACACACCTATTTGTAATAATTGGTTAAACATTTTTGAAAATTCTAAAGGAGATGGTGTATCTTCTGAAGTTTCCAAAAAAAGTATCGCATGATTAAATTGCTCTAATTCCGGAAATATGGAAGTATCTATCAAACTCACAAACGTTTCTAAATTACCTCCGATTAAATGGCCACTCACAATATCGGCTCCATTTATAACTTCATAACTTTGGTTATCTCGTTTAGTCCTAGCAATATTTTTATTTTCTACTTTCCATTCTAATCCTGTTGGTCTTGTATAAGGCGTAGGCAATCGTTCGCCAATCGCTGAACTATTGAACCAACATTTTTCAATATCTTTAATTGTATAGCTATCCATTGCTATATTCTCCGCAAAATCTGTTAATAAGGCTTGTCCATAAAAACTAACAATACCCATTTTATAAAACATCATGTGGACAGTCGTTGAATCAGAGTAACCCGAGAAAATTTTTGGGTTATCGTAAATTGCTTGAAAATCTACATAAGGTAATATTCTAATGGCATCTTCACCACCAATACAACTTATAATCGCTTTTACATCACTATCTTGTAATGCTTCATTTAAATCAGAAGCACGCAGTTCAGGGTGTTCACGTACATATTTAATACCTTTGAGTGCATTGGGCATGACTTTCACATGCAAACCAAATACGGATTCCAGTCGTTCGATTCCTTGTTTAGTTCGCCATAAAATCGAATCTTCTCCGGCTAAACCAGAAGATAAAGATACAATTGCAACAGTGTCGTCTCTTAATAATTTTCTTGGTTTTATCATTAAATCTCTCCCCAAGATTTTAATTTATATAAATTAATACTATTCATTAAAAAATGGTATAAAAAAAGAATTAGCTATAAGCTTTAGAAATGATTATACATTAATAAAATGATTTAATGCGTTTCTAAAATAGCTAATTCTAGTAAGACAATTACATTATAGTCAATGCCATTTAATCTTTATTCTTTATTAGAACGACTGTTAATTTAACTGCTTTAGTTGTATTACCATAAATCCCTATCGCTTGTAGTGATATATTTCGCACCATTTTCCACCGCAACATCAACTTCCTCAACATCATTAATCAAACCACCAGCAATCACAGACGTATTTGTCTCTTCATTAATGATTTTTATTGCCTTTGTAGCTATACCAGGCAACACTTCAACAAAGTCAGGTTCAACACGTTTTATAAGCTCAATACTTCTAGTTAGTGCATGACTATCTAGAATAAACACACGAAAAACAGTAGTCGTATTCAACGCTTTGGCTTTGTTTATAACTTTCGTTTTTGTTGATACGATACCTTTGGGATGATAGTTTTGAATGATAAATTCACAAGCAAATTCATCGTGACTCATACCTCTAATTAAATCGATATGCATATACACTTCTATATTATTCTTCTTCATCAATTCCATAATGCTTTTGATATGACCTATATGCGTATCTAATAACACACATTCTTTATAATCTGTTTGTATCAGTTTTTCTAAATCTTTCATTGAGCGAATAGCCGGTAAAATATATGGCTTCATCCACTAACCTCCTATATAATACGCTTAAATAAGCGTTCTAATTCATAATTTGAAAAATTAATGATTATCGGTCTGCCATGTGGACATGTAAACGGATCTTCTGTTTCTCTCAATTGATTTACTAAATCTGCCATTTCATTATTTTTTAAATAGTGATTTGCTTTAATTGATTTCTTACAACTCATCATAATAGCAGCTTCTTCACGTATTTTTTTAACATTCACTTTTTTATGCTCTAAGACATACTCAATCATATCTTTAATAATTTCTTCCGCTTCAGCAGCAGGAAACCACACTGGATAACTATCAACAATATAATCATTACCACCAAACGGTTCTAAATGCACGCCTACTTTATCTAATTCTTCTACGTGCTGATTGATAATCATCAACTCGTCTTTTGAGAAGTGAAAAGTTAAAGGAATTAATAAATTTTGTATTTCATTAGAGACATCGCCTATTTTTTCTCTAAAATATTCGTATTTAATTCGTTCCTGTGCAGCATGTTGATCAATCATAAACATACCGTTCTCATTTTGCGCAATAATATATGTGCCATGCACTTGACCTACGACTTCCATATAAGGTATACGCTGTGAAGGATTGCTACTGATACTTCCTTTAATATCTGATGCTTCTGCTACATCTTCAGAAGGTGCTAATGTATCAGTAATATCTTGTTCTTCCATATCATTCAACACATCTCTTTGCGTCTTAGCATAATCATAATTCGATTCTTGCACTGAATAGGAATCGTCTGGAGTGGTATTCGGACTTGAGAGTGTATTATCTAAGGATTGATTAGATTGTTTTGTTTCATTGGGCTGATTATCATCAAGGTCAAAATTCAAATTCGTTGAATGTGTAGCATCTCTTTGCTGTTTGCGTTTCTCAAAATCAATTTTCTGTTGTTCAAATTTATCCAGCACTTTATTTTTCTGCGTCAATTTATTCATATCATTTTGTGGTATTAAAATACGATCTTTAAAAGCTTCTCGTATTTTTTCTACGATCAGTTCAAACAACTGATCTTCTTTAGATAAACGTACCTCTAATTTAGTTGGATGCACATTGACGTCGACCAGTATCGGATCCATTTCAATATTAATATAACAAATTGGAAATCTGCCAACCATTAACAGTGTATGATAGCCTTCTAAAATTGCTTTGTTTATTAAAAAGTTTTTGATATATCTACCATTAATGAAAATAGATATATAATGTTTATTACTTCGGGAATGTTCTGGTTTAGCAACATAGCCTTCTAAGCGATAGTCGCTTGTTTCACCCGTAATGTGTACTAAATCTTTAGCCACTTTCATCCCATATATTTCTGCCATAACTTCATTTGTACGTCCTGAACCATTTGTTTTTAGAATCGTTCTACCATCCGAAATAAGTGAAATACGGATATCTGGATGACTCATCGCCATACGATTTACGATATCTGTAATTTTACCTAATTCAGTATATAAACTTTTAATATATTTTAAGCGCGCTGGTGTATTATAAAATAACGATTCAACTAATATATCAGTACCTTGTTTCGCTTTTGCAGGTTTTTGATTAAGAATTTCACCATTTTCCACATAAATCTCTTGGCCTTCTTGATTATCTGTACATGTTTTCAGTGTCACTTTGGACACAGAAGAGATACTTGCTAACGCTTCTCCACGGAATCCAAGTGTGCGAATATGAAACAAGTCATCGTCTGCATCTAGTTTACTTGTTGCATGTCGATGAAAGACGAGACCTAAATCTTCTATATGAATACCCGTACCATTGTCAACGACACGAATAGATGCTACGCCAGATTGTTCAACTTCGATATTGATTTCAGTCGCTTGGGCGTCAATGGCATTTTCTAATAACTCTTTGACTACTGAACCTGGACGTTCAACAACTTCCCCAGCAGCAATCTTATTCGCTAATGATGTTTGCAACTCTTTAATCTTACCCATTTGACTTCACCTCTATTTCAATTGTTTTTGTAATTCACTTAATTTAATTAATGCTTCTATCGGTGTCATATTAGATAAATTCAACGTCTTAATTTCATTTTCTATTTCAGATTGCTCGACCGGCGCATCAAATAGTTCAAATGCTGTTTGTTCAAATTGATTTTTTTTATCATCCTGTTTTGCATATTCCGATTGCT
Organism: Staphylococcus sp. OJ82; assembly: GCF_000294465.1. Classification (NCBI taxonomy): domain Bacteria; kingdom Bacillati; phylum Bacillota; class Bacilli; order Caryophanales; family Staphylococcaceae; genus Staphylococcus; species Staphylococcus sp. OJ82. The sequence goes on from NZ_ALPU01000010.1 coordinate 355,192, forward strand.
CAGGATATGTTGCAACTGGTTCTACTACATTTGAGTATTGTGCATCTTGAATACTTGAGTCTACTTCAAGTTTGTTAACTACGACTTGGTTTTCTTGTTTGTCAGTCTGTTCAAACGCATCTAATATGACTTGCGCACGTGAAATTACTTCGTCAGGTAGATGTGCTAATTTAGCTACTTGAATACCATAACTATCATCTACTGCACCATCTTTAACCTTATGCAAGAAGATAAGTTCACCTTTGTATTCGTTTGCTGCTACATGCACATTTTTCAAACAAGATAAAGACTGATCTAAAGTTGTTAACTCATGATAATGGGTAGAAAATAGTGTCTTAGCATGAGACGTATTCGCAACGTATTCTATCATTGATTGTGCAAGTGCTAATCCATCGTAGGTCGAAGTACCTCTCCCAATTTCATCAAAAATAATCAAACTATTTTCTGTCGCATGTGCGAGTGCTTTTTGCGCTTCTAACATTTCAACCATAAATGTACTTTTACCTGATACAAGATCATCTGCGGCGCCTATTCTTGTAAATATCTGGTCAAAGACTGGGAGCGTTGCCGATTCACAAGGGACGTATGCTCCCATTTGAGCCATGATACTAATTATGGCTACTTGGCGCATATATGTGGATTTACCAGACATATTAGGCCCAGTTATTAAATAGACAAATGTATCTTGATCTAATTCACAATCATTTGGCACATAATCATTATGGTCCATCACGCGTTCGACAACCGGATGACGCGAATTGGTTAATTGTAGTGTTTTGTCTTCGCTAAAAGTTGGACGTGCATAGTTATATTTTTGTGCAATTTCTGCAAAACTTTGTAAACAATCAAGTTCTGATATAACTTTTGCTTGTTTTTGTAAACGTTCTGTATAGGTTTTAATTTTTTCTCTTAGTTGAACAAACAATTGATATTCTAATTCGATTGCTTTATCTTCAGCACCAAGAATAATGTCTTCTTTTTCTTTCAATTCATCTGTGATAAAACGTTCTGCATTAGATAATGTTTGCTTACGATGATATCCAAATGCTGTTGGGTCGAAACCTTGTAAGTTCGCTCTAGTAATTTCAATAAAGTAACCAAACACTTTATTAAAACTAATCTTTAACGATTTAATGCCAGTACGTTGGCGTTCTTTTGCCTGTAATTCAGCTAGCCATGACTTTCCATTTTTAGATGCCTCTAAATACTCGTCTAACTCACTATTAAAACCAGTTTTAAAAAGGCCACCTTCTTTTACAGAGATTGGTGGTTCTTCTTTTAAACTTTCTTCTAGTAAGCCAAGTAATTCTTCTAAAGGCTCTAGCGCTTTAAATTGTGCAGTCATCTGTTCATCAAAATCATTAAGTAGATTTTTAATATTTGGGATTTCTGAAATAGAATGTTTCAACTGAATTAAATCACGTGCATTGACGTTACCATAACTTACACGGCCTACTAAGCGTTCAATATCATAAACTTGATTCAAATGATTTCTTAATGTATCTCTTTCGATGAAATGATTAAGAAACTGTTCTACTGTATCTAAACGAGATTCTATATGTGCTTTATGGATAAGTGGTCTATCAATCCACTGTTTTAATCGTCTGGCACCCATTGGCGTCTTAGTCTCATCCATTAACCAGAGCAATGTTCCTTTTTTAGTTTTTAAACGAATGCTTTCTGTTAATTCTAAATTTCGTTTAGCGTAAAAATCCATTTTCATAAAGTCTACCGCTTCATATTTAACAACTGCTTCAATATGGGATAAATCTCTTTTCTGTGTGTGATATATATAATCTAACAACAATTGTGTCGCATTAAACAAGTTGTGTTCTTTCATAGTATTTACATTATATTGTGCATCTGAAATTTCCGATAATACCGTTATCGTTTCAGTTGTTAAACTGATTTGTCGTTTTAAATCATCACCAATATTCTCGTTTACGACGATTTCATTAGGATTAATAGTTGTAATTTCATTCATTAGCGTCGCTTCATCTTCGAAATGTGTAACTTTCAACTCTCCAGTTGAAACATCACAATAACTTAATGCATAAGCGGCACTATCTTTCACAAAACTCAATATATAGTTGTTTTGTTTTTCATCAACGCCACCTTTATCCATTACCGTTCCAGGAGTAACAATTCTAACAACTTCACGACGAACCATACCTTTAGTCTGTCTTGGATCTTCCATTTGTTCACATATAGCTACTTTATATCCATTGCTAATCAATGTTTCAATATAGCCATCTGCTGCATGATAAGGTACACCACACATCGGTATTGGGTTCGTTTTTTTTGCATCCCTTTTCGTCAAAGTGATTTCTAATACTCTTGACGCCTCTTTCGCATCATCAAAAAACATTTCATAAAAATCGCCCAATCTAAAAAATAATAGACAATCTTGATATTGTGATTTTATTTTTAAATACTGTTGCATCATAGGAGTTTGGTTAGTCATTTTGATATTTCACAATCCTTCTATTAGTTTCTTACTTTTAAATTATCAATTTGGATTATACTTAATTTTGAATATGTAAGTTGCATTATATCAATGTTTTTACATTTATCTATTTAGTAAAAATTAGCATTTATGTTATCGCTATCCATTTAATTTTCTTTAACTTAATTAGTTAATTTAACTCTTAAATTTTAACATAACTTTAGATATTACGCCTATTTATTCAATCATAGCTTTAAAGCTTAATTATTATCAAACGCTTTTATAAGCGTTTTTAGAAAAAACTTAATTTTAAGTATTCAAACTATATTGATGCGTATATGTTATATGTATATTGTCTATGCAAATGTAATGATAAAGCCACACGAACAAAACCCCTCACTACTGGCACAGTGAGGGGTTTTGTATTTATACTACAAATCCTAATAATCATATTGCAACATCGTATAGTATAAAAATACTAAATAAATTAAATTGCGCTGCATTTTATAACAATCAATTTACATATAATTATTTATGCTTTAATTCTTCATTTGCGGCATTGATAAAGTCATGTACTGTCGCTATATCCATATCGAGCATTATAAGTGAACGTAATGGTAAATTTTCAAAAAGTGGCGCAAGTTCTGGATCTTCTGTCACCTTACCTATGAGTTCATCTAATTGATATTGTTTCAGTGATTGTTTGATTTCATTTTTTTTTAACACTAATTCATATACATAAGTATCTTCATGAATCCAATACGATTTTGTTTGATTAGTTATATCTAAAGTAATTGATTGCTCTAATCTGATATCTTCAATTGAAGAACCTACATATACTACGTACTCTCCATCATCTATTTGCCACTGTCTTGTATTATTATTAAACCAGCGCAAAGCTTTATAAGGTATATCAAATGTAATTATTTTTGCTTCGTTTGCATCTAAAGCAATACGTTCAAAATCTCTAAGTTCTTTGAGTGGCATATCTATATCACTTGCACGATTTCCAATATAAACTTGTATAACTTCTTCCCCAAATATTTTCCCAGTATTTTTGATATCCAGATTAATTTTCAAGCTCTTTTCTTGAGGAGCAATTTTGATATTAGAATACTCAAAGGTTGTATAACTTAAACCATGGCCAAATGGAAATTGCGTTTTGATATGTTTTGTATCGTAATATCTATAACCTACATATATGCCTTCTCTGTAATCTTCTTCTGCTTTACTTTGATTAAATATTAAATACGAGGGAACGTCTTCAAGTCGTTTTGGAACAGTTTCTGTTAATTTACCTGCTGGATTTTGTTTACCAGTTAAGACATCTTTGATTGCTTCTCCTACTGCTTCACCTGATAAATAGGTTTCTACAATAGATTTCACTTTATGTGCCCAAGGCATAAGTACTGTCCCACCATTTTGTAAAACAACAGTTACATTTTGATTCTCTCTCGTTACTGCATCTAATAATGTTAATTGATTGTCTGGTAATGCTAAAGCATTTTTATCGAATCCTTCAGTTTCATAACTTTCAGGATAGCCTAAAAATAATATTACTTGGTCGTTTTGTTGCGCTACTTTTACTGCTTCTTGTTGAAGCTTTTGATTTACTTCATGATTACTAATGTAATAACCCTGAGCATATTCAACTTGATGTTTATTAAAAGCTTCCAACGGTGTTACAATGTTATATGGATTAACTTTAGAAGAACCGCCACCTTGAATTCTTGGTTTAGCTGCAAGTTCACCAATCAAGCCTAAAGATGATGAATTTATTGGTAGGTTATTGTTTTCATTTTTTAATAAAATAATACTTTTACTTGCTAGTACTCTTGAGAAATCATGGTAACTCGCTTTGTCATAAGACTGCGCTTCATCTTTGATTTGATGTTGTTTAATTAACGTTAAAACACGATCCACTGAGATATCTAGTATATGCTCGTCCAATTCGCCATTTTTTACAGCATTTGTTACTTCAGTCAATGTGCTTTGTCCCTTACCAGGCATTTCTAAATTCAGCCCTGCTTTTAATGAATTGGAACGATGTTTCACCGCCGACCAGTCAGAGACAACGACACCTTGATATCCCCATTCATTTCTCAGCACATCTGTAAGTAGCCATTTATTCTCAGAAACGGGAACATGGTTAATAGCATTATAAGAACTCATAATCGTAGCTGGTTGAGCATATTTTACAACTGTTTCAAATGCACTAAGATAAATTTCTCTCAGTGTTCGTTCATCTATATTAGAAGAATTGGTAAATCGTTGATTCTCTCTATTATTAGCGGCAAAGTGTTTTACACTTGACCCAATACCCTGAGACTGTAAACCATTAATATAAGCTGTTGCAAGCTTACCAGCTACTAAAGGATCTTCAGACATGTATTCAAAATTCCTACCAGCCAAAGGGTTTCTTTTAATATTTATACCAGGACCTAACAACACATTAACTTTTTCACTTTTTGCGATTTGTCCTAAATATTCACCATATTGACGTAGCAAATTTTTATCAAATGAACTAGCAATTAGTGCTAAACTTGGAAAACTAATAGTTTTTATGCTTTGATTTAAGCCTAAAGCATCAGCTCCCTCTTCTTGCTTTCTTACCCCAGAAGGACCATCAGTTAGTAGTAGTGCATTTAATCCTTTATCTTCTAGGTCATGCGTATACCAAAATGCATGACCAGTTACAATTTTAATTTTTTCTACTAACGATAAATTTTTAATTATTTCATTGTTTTTCATAAGACATTTCTCCCTTAAAATAAGTATTACGAAATTTGCGTCGCTCCAAATAAATTGTTTACTTGTCAAAATTTTCTTGTTTAGTTTGTCACAAAATGAATTGTTTCTTCAAGTGCATCATCAGCTTCAGGTGAATATCCAAGATTATTTATGAATGCGTGATAAGCATTTTCATATAATAGGCATGATACTTTATGCCCAGATTTTTCTAATAACTCAGCGTATTCTATACCATCACTTTTTAGCCCATCATTTTCAGCTACCATAATTAAAGTATTAGGCATTTCAGGTGGTATATTTGCTCTTAATGGTGATACATAAGGTAAGTGTTTGTCCTTTTTGTTCTTTAAATATAAACGTTGACATACGAAAATTAGTTTTTTCATGCCTTGAAAAGCTGCACCTTGTTGTTTATAGCTGGGTTTGTCTAAAGAAACTAAATCTGTCAAAGGATAATATAAAATTTGGTTTTGGATTTTAATCTGTTCTTTTGCTAATTTTAATATTAATGCCGCTGCTAAATTACCGCCTGCACTATCCCCCGCTATGCTAATTTGAGTTGTATCAATATCAAAATCACTCGCGTATTTCAATAAATAGTTTAAGCCCTTATAGCAATCGTTTAACCCTTCTGGATATTTAGCTTCAGGTGATAAAGTATAATCTACACTCGCAATAACGTAACCTGTTCTATCAGCAAGTGCTCTCATGAAATTATCATTTACATAGGAAGAACCACCAATAAATGCACCACCATGAATAAAATAAAGTAGCGGTTTCTTGCCATCCGCGTTGCTATCATTTCGATATATATTTAATGAAATTAAATTTTTCCAACCGTAAATTTTATACGTTTCTTTATAAATTGGTTGACTGTAATTTAATAGTTTTTGATCTTGATTTTCCATAGCTTTTCTAAAAGTTTTAAGATTGAATCTAATCAAATATTCTAATACAGGCCCAGGAAGTTTAGTTAATAACTTCATACTATTTATAGCATTTTCTTTTTTATCTTCACTTAATTTTTTTCTTACTATATCCACAGTAGCGTCACTCCTTTTATTTACAAACAGCGTAATAAATAAATCTTTTCTTATATCTCTTATTCTATTCTTTTCCCAAAAGATTTAATTGCACTTTTTCCATAAAAATAGTATATTTTCTATCAATAAGGGAGGAAGCTTTATGAAATATGAAAAAAAAGATGAACTTGATTATATTTGTAAAATGATACAAGAAAATACTGGTATGAATATTTCAATAAGCAAGGCAAATATCACTATTAAAGAATTTAAGTTTGTAAATCGGGAAAACCCTTTTCTTCCCACAGATGGACTTTATCAAGAACTATTTACTGAAAATGAATCTATTTTTGAAATACCCTTCATCAAATCACTTAATGATATAGAATGTTTTTTATGTTTACGAACAACATACTTTGACTTAACTATAGGGCCTTGTGTGTTAGAAGAAGTGACTAACAGTCTTTTTTATGATTATATAAAGCGTTATAAAGTGACACTTTATTTAAAAAAGAATTTAAGAATTTATTTTAACTCCATCCCTATCTATAAAAAAAATGACCTCATTAATATGGGGCAACTGGTTTATTTTCTGTTATTTAACAAACAACTATCTCCATTAGCTATTAAAGAACAATCACTTAATACGTTAATCTTAGAAAATGATATTGATTTCGAGCTTTCAATTAAACGTCTTAATGAACAATTACATCATGATATTTTATTAGAAAATAAATTTAATGAATATATAAAACAAGGAAATATTGATATTATAAAAAATATTTTTAAAAATACAATTGATTTAGAAAAAGTTGGGGTAGTTATGCCTGATAATCTTACTCGTAATGATAAAAATTTAGCTATTTCTGCAGTAGCCATAGCGAGTAGATCAGCAATCGAAGGTGGATTACACTATGAAGTAGCTTACTCAATGAGTGATATACTCATCCAAAAGATAGAGGTAGAAAAGGAAATTGACTTATTAAAATCAGTAGAATATATTTATAGAATTTGCTAATCAAGTAAAAAAATTAAACAGTGATAAATATTCACAGCCCATTAATTTAGTGCAACAATATATTTATAACCATTTATATCAACTTTTAACTTTAGATATATTAGCAAAGCATGTAAATTTAAGTTCAAAATATTTATCTCATTTATTCAAGAAAGAAGTTGGTATTACGATAAGTGCCTATATTACAGAGAAAAAACTAGAAGAAGCTAAATTATGGCTAGATAACTCAAGTTTATCCATTTCTGAAATAGCTCATCAGCTCAGCTTTTCAGATCAAAGCTACTTTATTAAAGTTTTTAAACGTTCTATTGGACTAACTCCAAAACAATACCGCTTAAAAAATTATAAAACATAAAATACCTTTAATGTTATCAAGATTGTAAAAGTAAAGTAGTCATAAGTCTTTATTCATAAAAACGAGACCAAGTCTCTATAAGTAATCAAGAATATTAGCATGTCATAACTTGTTTCGTTATCCATCCAAAAACTTCATGATTAATTATTTGAGTCTTAATCTCGTATCGTAAATCTTATATAGCTTATAAGAAGCGTTTTAATATACCTTTTCTTTTCAATATCATTAATAATATATAACTGATGATAGCACCAATAATGCTTGAAACGATAAATGCTAACATTAGCGGTTTAATAGCAAAGTTAGAAAAGCCAAGTATCCAGGCTAATGGAATACAAACTATACTACCAATAATACCTGTCCCTATCACTTCCCCTACCGCAGCCATAAAGATATGCTTACGGTAATGGTAAAAACCACTTGCGAGTAGTACACCTACCATACTTCCAGGAAAGGCGAAGAAGCTACCAGTACCAAAAATCATACGTAATACAGAAGAAATAAATGCTTGAGCTAGTCCAAACCAAGGGCCAACAAACACGGCACATAGTACATTAATTAAATGTTGAATAGGTGCTGCTTTAATCGGGCCTAACGGAATGACAATAATACTACTCAACACGACATTGATAGCGATGAATATTGCGGTTAATGTTAACCTTTTCGTCTTAATTGACTTCATTCGGTTCATTCCTTTCCTGAAAGTACATTACTTGCTAGTCCTCATTTTGCTCATGTTGATTCAAACGATCAGACATTGTACTTATCATCATTTGTAATAAATCGTTAGCTTCAGTTTGCGATTCTCTGAATTCTTCCACTATAGGTAGCACATTAATATCTTGTTCAATACCTTGTATTTTACCTTCAGATTGTTTTAAAGCTTCTGTTTTGCCGTAATTTTGTAAATTTACGGATTGCTTTTGTGTTTTTTTTAAATCTTTCATGCGTTGTTCAATATTTTTATTGTAATGAATTTGTTGTTCAACAGTGTGATAATCTTTAACTGTATCCAATGATTTGATTCGTTCACTAATGCGATTTGCTTCAGCTAATATGTCATCTTTTTCATACATTATTGAGTCACCACTGCTTTTTCACTCGCACGTAAAAATGTACCGTTTAATGAAAATTGCTTCGCTTCGTCAACTTGTACATCAACAATTCTGCCTATCATTTCTTTAGGCGCTTTGAAGTTAACAAGTTTATTTTTAGAAGTATAACCCGCTAACACAGCATTATCCTTCTTACTGGCACCTTCACACAATACTTGGATTACTTTGCCTTCATATTGCTTCATAGCTTGTTCTGAATAATAAGCCACTTTTTTATTTAATTGTTGTAATCTATCTTTCTTCACTTCTAAAGGCACATTATCTTTCATCTTCGCTGCTGGTGTACCATCTCTTTGTGAATAAATATAAGTATATGCATGTTCAAATTCAACTTCGTCATACAATGTTAAAGTTTCTTCAAATTGTGCTTCAGTTTCATTTGGATAACCTACAATAATATCTGTAGTCAATGCCACGTTAGGTATCTTCGTTTTAATTCTATTTACTAAATCTAAATAGCTTTCACGTGTATATTTACGCCCCATAATTTTTAATACTGCGTTGTTACCTGATTGAACTGGTAAATGTACGTGCGGTACAATATTGCCCCCGTTTGCAATAACTTCAATCATACGATCCGTAAAGTCCCAAGGATGACTTGTAGTAAATCTCACTCTTGGTATATCAATTTGTGTAATATCTTCTAATAAATCACCCAAACCATATTCTAAGCCCTCTATATCTTTACCATAAGCATTAACGTTTTGACCCAGCAACGTAATTTCTTGATAACCTTGGCGTGCTAAATCTCTCACTTCAGCAATGATATCTTCTGGACGTCTACTACGCTCTTTACCTCTTGTAAAAGGCACAATACAATATGTACAGAATTTATCACAGCCATACATAATATTTACCCAAGCTTTAATATTACCTTTTCTTACTTTAGGAAGGTTTTCAATAACGTCTCCTTCTTTTGACCATACTTCTACTACCATCGCTTTAGATAAATAAGCTTCTTCTAAAATTTCTGGTAAACGATGAATATTATGTGTTCCGAAAATAATATCAACGTTCTGGTATGATTTAAGAATTTTGTTAACAACTGATTCTTCTTGTGACATACAACCACATACACCGATAACTGTTTCTGGCTTTTCTCGTTTTAAGTGTTTTAAATTACCAATTTCACTAAACACTTTACTCTCTGCATTTTCACGTATTGCACATGTGTTAATTAAAATCACATCAGCATGATTAATATCTTCTGTAGCAGTATAACCTAAAGCGCCTAAAATACCAGCCATGACTTCTGTATCATGCGCGTTCATTTGACAACCATATGTTTTAATTAAGAAGGTCTTCCCTTGACCCATATTGCGGAATTTTTCATCTATGTGGAAATCACGGTTATAGTTCACTTCTTCTTTACCACGTTTACGTGCTTCCTTTAAACTTGGTGGTTGATAGACATGCTCAAAATACTTGCTATAATCTTTAGTCTTCTTATCTCGTTCGGCTAAAATATCTATAGAAGTACTTTTTCTTTGCTCTTCATTCACTCTACAAAATCCTTTCTATATCATATAAACTATGAACACATGTTTTAAAATATGTTTTATTTTTTGGTATTTCAACCTAGTCGTTCAAAGTTCTATAACTTTATCCATAATCATTACTTCATTATATTAAATTTAGCCCCAAAGTGCAAAAGTCTTTCCCAATAAGCAAAAACGATTCAACATCTTGATATGTTGAATCGCTTTTCTTTATTCTATATTTTTTAAATTTCGTCATATTTTCCAGTAAGTGTCTCGATTGTAATACCTTCAGGAACATGATAAAACTTAACCTGACTAATCGTACTCGGTATCTCCAATTCGACCATACGCTCATTTAACTTTTGAATCAAGATCAAACATTCATTCATCTCACCTTGTACTGTCGTTTCTAGTGGTCCAACTCTATAAGCCAAACCAGAATCATCAATTATTTTTATTGCTTCATCAACATAAGGTATAACATCTTCACCATTAGCAGTTTTCGGAATAATTTGGACACTCATTAACGTATCATGCATATCACTTCAGCCCCTTATATGTTTTATTTATCTTTTAGTTTATCAAATAAGATGTTCAAGGCATAGATATAAAGCGTTAATCATTTATCTCATAAGATATATTTTAAAAATCTTCATTGATTTGTGTCATCATTATCATTTTAGCAACCATACCGCCATTGGCCGCTGCATCTATAATTTGGCCAGCGAAATTATCTTTCGTTTCTCCTGCAATATAAAAATGCTTAATTGAAGTTTCACCAAATGCATTGACTTCAAATTTTTCATTTTCATCACGCTCTAAACTCAAATTTTTCAAGAAATCAAAATGAGTATCCCATTGCATTTGGCTAAATCCACCTTCAACTTCAACTTTTTCATCATTTGCTAATGTAATATGAGTCAATTGACCATTTTCACCATTTAAATCAGCAATGAAATCGGTATATATATCAATGTTTTTAGCTTTAAGCCATGCTTTATCTTCGGTTGTAACACTTTCACCATTTGTAAAAACGATAAGATCTTTTGAAAAGTTACTTAATAATTTAACCATATGTGCCATCATCTCAACTGTATAAATGATAGCCAATTTACGGTGACGCATTTCATAGCCATCACACCATGGACAATAAAATATTGATTGTCCATAAAATTCATTGAAACTAGGTATATCTGGTCCTCGTTCTCTTAAACCTGTTGCGAGTAACACTTGTCTTGCTGTAAATGATTGTCCTGGGGTAAAAACTTCAAATCCGTCATCGTTTTGCTTAATATCTAAAACACGTTCTGCTAAAAATGATACATCTTTGTATTTAGCAATATCTTGTTTTGCTTTTTGTTTGAATTCAGTTGGTGAAATACCATCTTGCGTTAAATAACCATGTGATTCTGATGTCACTCGATTTCGTGGTTTATCCTCATCAATAACCAATGTATGCATCATGCCTCTTCCAAAATTCAATGCTGCGCTTAAACCAGCAGGACCGCCACCAATAACTATGATTTCATAATCCATTTACTCCACTCCTTTACATCTTTTAAAGACTCTTAATATCTATAATTGATTGAATAATATAAGGACTTAGTATTAAGCTAAGTCCTTTAATTTTTTTTGTTCTAAATTATTTATTAAACTACGTTCCGCTTCATCCATGATTTGTTTAATAGAACAACCTTCACCATGGTTAAAACTATCTTCTAGTAAGCTTTGTTTGCCATCAATAGTTACAATAATTTCATATATTGAAACCTCTTGCCATCCATTTTTTAATTGATAGCCACCTTTAGCACCACTATTTGCTGAAATTATCCCAGCTTTTACAAGTCGTGTTAAAATTTTAGATAAATAAGTAGTAGAAACTTTCAATGCAGCTGCTAAGTCTTGTACAGGTATTTTTTTTGAATCACCGTTACTTTTTATCATAAATAATAAAGCGTGTAATGCATAATCTGTTGCCTTAGAACATTTCATTTGTTTATCAACTTCCTATTATCGATATCATATATCTATAATATCTCATTATGTTTTGTTTTGCAAATATTAATTATAATGTTGGTCAGAATGACATCATAAATGGTTAATTGGGCTCATGTTGATAATGGTTTACAGCGTCAATAATTGCTTGCGTAAAATTAGTCATTAATGGAGACCAATTATCTCGATTTTCCCTATCATAAAGATTATATCTTTTGTTAATAAAGAAATTTTTTCTTAGACGCGCAGTTAATTCTAGCTGAACGCCAGCTTTGTGTTGACAACAATTAACAAAATTATCATCGTGAAGTCCAGAAATATGAGTTGGCGCATCTTTAACGATGATATTAATTTCAGATAAATATTGTTTAATATAATTTATCAGTGCTTGATCTCTTCCACCAATATATACTTCTGGTTTATCACCCATACAACCGTGAACAGAAATCGCATGTCTATTGTCATTGATCATTTGTAAAAGTTTGGGCTCATCGAAATGTCTTGATGTCACATGTAGTTCGTGATTTTTATTGTGGCGTACCCCTTTAAAAGTATAAAAATCATAGTTACCGCGTTCGCTTATAGATTGAGCAAGTTCAGTTGTTCCACGTTCAATCGCCCCACCATGGACTGCCGTAATAATCATTGGCTGAGCTGTTTGCCGCGTATGAATTTCCCAATCTTCTCCTTCACTTGTATGTAACATAAGTTCAGTCATTGAATTAAATTGGTCTATCATCGTATTCCCTCCAAAGTATAAAGCCCTATTTAGTTTCTATAATACTATAAATCAGAATATGTTATTCCTTCATTTACTAAAAAAGCTGATACTATACGGTGTTGAATGTGTCTCAATCCATCTCCGTATGTAATCAGCTTATATGCTATCATTTAATTATTTTTACTATATTAGTATTATCTATACTTTCAATTTAAACAAATTGTTTTGTTAATTCATTGAATTGCGTTTCATCAATATGAATATCTCTTTCAGCTAATGGCGTATCTTCCATTTCTTCAATTTGAGATTCATATGAAGGTGTTTCAGTATCTTGATAAACAATGCCTTTAATTAGCGAATCATACTCTAAAACTTTTTGTGTTGCTTTACTTTTATCTGTAACATCAAAACCTTCTATATCATCAATGCTTGTAAGGTTTTCTTTAAACCAATCATAAGTATTCACTTTATTATATGTGACACATGGTGAAAAGACGTTCACAAATGAAAAACCATCGTGGTTAATAGCATCTTCAAGCATTTTTGTAAGTCCTTTTATATCACTTGAGAAACCTTGTGCTACAAATGTTGCCCCAGAAGATAACGCGAGCTCTAATGGTTTAACATTTTGCTCGATATTTCCTTTTGGTGTTGATTTTGTAACAAAACCTGGCGCTGATGAAGGTGATGTTTGACCTTTAGTCAGTCCATATATTTGGTTATCCATTACAATATATGTCATGTTCATATTCCTACGCAATGCATGAACGGTATGGCCCATACCTATTGCATAACCGTCACCATCTCCTCCGGAAGCAATAACAGTCAAGTCTTTGTTCGCCATTTTCACGCCTTGTGCTAATGGCAATGAACGACCATGTATACCATGTACACCATAAGAATTCACATAGCCAGATAAACGACCTGAACAGCCGATACCAGTAATGATTGCTACTTCTTCAGGTTCCAAACCAATATTGGCTGCTGCTTTTTGAATCGCTGCTTGGACTGAAAAATCTCCACAACCTGGGCACCAATTGGGCTTAACATTATTTCTAAAATCTTTAAACGTTGCCATTTATACCAGCTCCTTTAAATCTTTGGCAATCTCAAGTCCTTTTGTTTCAATTTCATGTGGCAAGAATGGCGTACCATCGTATTTTGTTTGGTTCACTAATTTATCACCTAATGTAACATTCATTTTCAAGATGCTTGCAAGTTGTCCTTGGTAATTGTGTTCTACTACTACAACTTTTGATGCTTTATCAATGGCTTTTTGAAGTGTTTCTTTAGGAAAAGGATGCAATTGTCTAATTTGTAAATGATTTACTTTTAAGCCTTGCGCTTCTAGTCTATCTTTACCTTCTTGAATTGCGCCTTTAGTAGAAATGAAACCTAAATATAAGATGTCTGCTTCATCATGTTGTTCATCTGCCTCTACTGGGTCTTTAATCAGTAAATGCTCAGTTTTACGCATACGTTTATCCATTTGTTGTTGTCTATTATCTGCCGCTTCACTCGTCTTACCTTCTTCGTTATGCTCTACACCTGTTACATGGTGTATACCGCCTTTAACACCTGGAATAGGTCTAGGTGATACGCCACTCTCAGTCAATGCATAACGTTTGAAATACGCTTTGTCATCTTCTTCTCGTTCTATATCAGATTGGATTGTTTCGCCACGGTTAATTTCTATTTTGTTATAATCTAATTTTTCAACAGTTTGTTTGCCTAATGACAATTGTAAATCACTTAAAATAATCACTGGACACTGATACATTTCTGCTAAATTAAATGCTTCAATTGTTAGATAAAATGCATCTGCTGCATCTGTAGGTGCAACTACGATTTTAGGGATATCCCCATGTGTACCGTAAATCATCTGCATTAAATCAGATTGTTCTTGCTTGGTAGGCAATCCTGTAGAAGGCCCGCCACGTTGAGTATTAATCACTACAAATGGTGTTTCTGTCATACCGGATAGACCAATCGCTTCCATCATTAATGAAAGTCCAGGTCCAGCACTAGCTGTAAAAGCACGTACGCCAGCATAATTTGATCCAATAGCCATGTTTGCCGCAGCAATTTCATCTTCAGTTTGTACAACTGTGCCGCCTACTTTTGGTAGATTATCAATCATATACTCCATAATTTCTGAAGCAGGCGTAATAGGATATGCTGCCATAAATCTTGATCCAGCTGATAAAGCGCCTAAGCCGATTGCATCATTACCAATCATATATAGATGTGGTGTTCCATCTGTTTCTTCTAAAACAAAGTCACCTTCAACATCATTAAGTTGCTCCATCATTAAACGATAACCTTCATTTAATGCCTCTATATTCATTTCGACAACTTTCTCGCCTTTTCTAGTAAACATATTAGTAATAAGCGTTTCAAAAGCTGAAATATCTAATTTCATTACTGCACATGTAGCACCAATAGCAACCATATTTTTCATTAAGGCAGTGCCTAATTCTTTTGCTGTTGCCGTAAATGGTAAAACTATGAGTTGCGCACGACAACCTTCAGGTTTTTCTGGTTTTGCCTTGCTGTCTGCAATAATAATACTATCTGTTCTCATTTCATGATGGTTAACTTCTATTGTTTCTTGATCAAAAGCGATTAATATATCTAAATCATCACTTATCGCATGTACAGGTGATGTTGAGACTCTTATTTTATTATTCGTATGTCCGCCCATTATTCTACTTGAAAAATGACGATATCCATATAAATAGTATCCTTTACGGTTCATCGCAGTAGCAAAGATTTCCCCCGTTGATTCAATACCTTCACCTTGCTGGCCGCCAACTTTCCATGATACTTGTGATTTCATACCATCTTGCCTCCTAATGGTTATAATAATTCATAATCAATCATATCAAAATAAACCACCCTATTACTATGTAAAGAGTGGTTTATTTTAAAATTCATACTAACGGACGATAATTAAAATGGATGATCATCGTTGATAAGTACGCGTTCAATATGCGTTGCTTTACCATCTTTATTAATATCTATTATAACACCAGACAAGACACTACGTCCTTCATCCGGCACTACATGTCTTTGTGGTAAGCTAGTAATAAAGCGTGTGATAACTTCTCCTCTATTGATTCCAAGTATACCATCGTAAAATCCAGTCATACCTACATCTGTAATATAACCTGTACCACCTGGCAATATTCTTTCATCAGAAGTTTGAATATGTGTATGTGTACCTACTACAGCACTCACTCTATTATCTAAATACCAACCCATTGCATTTTTTTCAGAAGTTGTTTCCGCATGAAAATCTACAAATATATAATCTGTCTCTTTTTGTGCTTCAGCAATTAATTCATCTGCTTTTTTGAATGGATCATCTATGTCTTGCATAAATGCACGACCTTGTAGGTTGATAATCGCCAATTTAAGATCGTTAATTTGAATAATGCGCATACCTACACCTGGCGCTTCATCTGGAAAATTTGCTGGTCGAACCATACGCTTAGCACTTTCTATAAAATCATAAATTTGACGTTGTCCGTAAGTATGGTTCCCCATAGTCATGAAATCTACGCCTTCTCTTAATAATTCTTTATATATCTTTTCAGTTAATCCTTTACCATGTGCGGCATTTTCCGCATTTACGATTGTAACTGTAGGACGATGCGTTTGTTTAAGCTTAGGCAAGTACGTGTTAATTGCTTCTCTACCTACTTTACCTACGATATCTCCAATAAATAATATTCTCATTTACTTGTTCATCCTCTCTTAATGTTAGTTTAATGTAAATGATTTACATTGAAAAGGCTCTTTAGTAAATATTCCTTTAATTTTTAAGTTTTATATTTTGTAATGGGGGTATAACTCATTATAGTAATTATTTTAATCCACAATATAGGAGTTGGAAGTAATACATGTCAATTAATATCGATCCACAACATTTTGCTGATCTAGTTGTTACAGCAAACCCATCAAAAAGTGAAGATGCAGAAGATATAGCAAAAGATAGTCTAGAGCTATATATCAATGCTTACCGTTTAGCAGAAAGATATGCAAATATCGCTACAAATTGCTATGACACAGCTGAAATTATCAAAGAAGTTAAAGTTGCAGATTTGGAATTAAACAAATAAACATATAAATTGCTTAGTATAATGAAGTTTACTTCAATATATCGATAAAGAGTCTTTTAACTTTATAGTTAAAGGCTCTTTTTTGTTATTTGAGACTTTGAAGTTCTTTTACTATTTAAATAACATCATAAAACAGTAAATGATACGAATCATCAAAAAACTGCCAACAAGTCCTATGACTTTGTTGGCAGTCTCTAGTTAGACATTCAATGACTAACATTTATTTTGCATATTCAATTGCTCTAGTCTCACGAACAACTGTCACTTTTATATGACCAGGATATTGAAGTTCGTCTTCAATTTGGCTTTTTATATCTCTTGCTAAGCGATGTGATTTTAAGTCGTCGATAGTATCTGGTGATACAATAACTCGAATTTCTCTACCTGCTTGAATTGCAAACGCCTTTTCGACACCATCATAATTTTCAGATAGTGTTTCTAATCTTTCCAATCTTCTAATATAATTTTCTAAAGTCTCTTTACGAGCACCTGGTCTCGCAGCTGATAATGCATCTGCTGCTGCTACCAATATAGAAATAATTGAAGTTGGTTCAACATCACCATGGTGGGAATGAATTGCGTTAATTACTGTTTCATTTTCAGCATATTTTTTTGCTAATTCTACACCTATTTCAACATGGCTACCTTCAACTTCATGATCGATTGCTTTACCAACATCATGAAGTAGACCAGCACGTTTAGCTAATGTAACATCTTCACCTAATTCAGCCGCTAACATACCACTTAAGTGTGCAACTTCGATAGAATGTTTCAATACATTTTGTCCATAGCTTGTACGATATTGTAAACGACCTAAGATTTTAACTAAATCTGGATGCATATTATGCACATTTATTTCAAATGTAGCTTGTTCCCCTGCATCTCGAATAATATCGTCTACTTCTTTACGAGCTTTGTCTACCATATCTTCTATTCGTCCAGGATGGATGCGTCCATCTGAAACAAGATTTACTAATGCAGTTCTTGCAATTTCACGTCTGATTGGGTCAAAACCAGAGAGGATAACCGCTTCTGGCGTATCATCTATAATTAAGTCAATACCCGTTAATGTTTCTAATGTACGGATATTTCTTCCTTCTCTACCAATGATTCGACCTTTCATTTCGTCGTTTGGTAAATTAACAACTGATACTGTAGATTCAGAAGTATGTTCTGCTGCTAATCTTTGAACAGTAGTTGCTAACAATTCTTTTGCATTTTTATCGACTGCTTCTTTTGCTTCTTTCTCTTTTTCCTTAACAAGTATTGCAATATCTTGTGACAATTCATCTTCAACTCTTTGAAGTTGCTCTTGTGCTGCTTCTTCTTGAGAGAGACCAGAGATGCGTTCTAATTCTTGTTCATGCTTATTTATTAATGTTTGAACACTACTCTCTTTTGCATCTACTTGTTGTTGTCGTTCTTCAAGTTTAGACTCTTTTTGCTCTAAAATCTCATCTTTTTTTTCTAATAAATCAGATTTTCGCTCTAAGTTTTCTTCTTTTTGCAGAAGTCGAGCTTCTTGCTTTTGAAGATCACCGCGTCTTTCACGCAGTTCGTTTTCACTTTGTTCTTTTAAGATTTGGTTTTCTTCTTTAGCTTCTAGGAGCTTTTCCTTCTTAGTATTCTCTGCTTCTTTATTACCTTGTTCAATAATATCTTCTGCAGTTTGTCTTGCTTGTAATTGCTTTTGATGCAATAGATTACGGGCTACAATGTACCCTACAACAACTCCGAGAATAATACCTAGCAAAATGAGTAGGAGGTCTAATAAACTCACACAAACACCCCCTTTTTATCTAGGATTTTGCTCTGTATATCAATTTCAATATGATTATATCAAGTTATATAAGAATCATACAATGTAATTGTACGGTTTTAAACTAAGAAGTGTCAAGGTTTCTGACACATTAATTCAATATTTGAGTCTCCTCTTTTACACTATTTCCACTATAATTATTGTTGTCACTTATATTATAAAGCTTATATAGCAAAATATTTGTCATATTATATTTTAAAATTCATATATTAATGTAAAAAAATAAGCGCATATTTTTACATATACGCTTATTTTATAGTAAATATTTAATTAATTTTAGATAACACTATTCATCTTCAAGAAGCGTAGTTTGTTTTTCACTTTCGTCTTCTTTAACATCACCATCGATAATGCCTAGAGCTTCACGCAATCTACGATTAATATCTTCTTTGATTTCAGGGTTTTCTTTCAGATATAATTTAACATTTTCTTTACCTTGTCCCATACGATCTCCATTGTATGAATACCAAGCACCTGATTTATCTACAATTTCATTTTCAACACCTAAGTCAATAAGTTCTCCTTCTTTAGAGATACCTTTACCATACATCATATCCACTTCTGCAACTCTGAATGGCGGTGCTACTTTATTTTTAACAACTTTAATTTTCGTTCTATTACCAACAATATCTTGGCCTTGTTTTAATTGTTCAGCACGACGTACTTCTAAACGTACAGAACTATAGAATTTCAATGCACGTCCACCCGGTGTTACTTCAGGATTACCGAACATCACGCCTACTTTTTCGCGAATTTGGTTAATAAATACTGCTGTTGTTTTTGATTTAGAAATAGCGCCTGAAAGTTTACGCAATGCTTGTGACATTAAACGCGCTTGTAAACCAACATGTGTATCTCCCATTTCACCTTCAATTTCAGCTTTTGGAGTTAACGCAGCAACGGAGTCAACAACTACGATGTCAACAGCACCACTTCTAACGAATGCTTCGGCAATTTCCAATCCTTGTTCCCCATGGTCAGGTTGAGATAAATATAGATTTTGAATATCTACACCTAAAGCTTCTGCATAGACAGGATCTAACGCATGTTCAGCATCAATAAACGCCGCAATCCCACCAGTTTTTTGTACTTCTGCAATAGCATGTAATGCTACTGTAGTTTTACCAGAACTTTCTGGTCCATATATTTCTATAATTCTTCCTTTAGGGTAGCCACCTACACCTAAAGCATTATCCAAAGTAACTGAACCACTTGAAACGCTAGACACTCTTTGGGCTTTATTATCGCCTAATTTCATAACTGCGCCTTTACCAAATGATTTTTCCATATTTTTAATTACTGTATCTAAAGCTTTTTGACGATCGTTATCCAATGTTGGACCTCCTAATTGAGATTAATCTCTGTAAAATATCTTAATCCTACTATACCTTGATTTAAATAATTCTGCAAGCGTTTTGCGAATATTTGTTCGCTTATATAGAGGGAAGTTACAACAAAAACAGAACACACGTACTATGTTTTTAAATTTTTGTAGACTTTAAATGCTTATTTAAACCAATTTAGTAATCGTATTAGTACAAAATTTTGAGTTCTGCTTTTTATTGAATTTCTTCTTTGCGTCATTTTAAAGGACTGAATTCCAAGTCTCTCATTTTCTAAAATGCCTAAATAAATTGTATCCTTATGCTTCATTATTGAAATACCAACTTCTGTTTGATACAAATCTTTAACGATATTGGCAGAGACAGAAAGTTGAGTTTCAATTGTATCACGTTCATCTATAAATTGTGTATGATGTGGTAACATTCCTTGAAGCAATTGTGATGTATTAAAATTCTGCAGTCTGGAATATAATTCTCCATCTGTAACAGCATCATATATAGCAAATGATTGGCGTATTTGACCCATCAAAGATTGTTCCAGTAATATATCATCAGAACCATAATAATATTCACCAATACGTGATAAAATTTCTGCTTTAATAGGAGCGATAAGTTGCTCGCATTCACGTTGCGTATCTCCATTTGCCGTTAATCTAATATTAACTTCGTGCGTTCCAGCCAATGGCGCAATCGTAGGATTTGTTTGTCCATCTATTAAATCCATTAATACTGTTTCTACTTTAGATTCGCCGATGCCTGCAAAACGCAATAATTCTGAGAATATAGTACTTTCATCATTGAAAAAGAATGGCAAAAGTTCGTTTTTAGCCATAGGTTGCATTTCTCTTGGTGGCCCTGGTAACAATACAATACGTCTTTCATCTTGATTTACTAACATACCTGGCGCCATGCCGACTTTATTTTCTAATACATGTGAACCTTCTATAACTAACGCTTGTTGGCGGTTATTTGGAGTCATTTCAATATTCTGTTCTTCGAAGAATTGTTCAATGTAATTCAAAGCATGTTTATCAATTACTAATTCTCGACCTAATACCTTAGCAACCGTATGTTTCGTTAAGTCATCTTTAGTTGGACCTAAACCACCTGTTAGTATAACAGTATCATAATGATTAAATGATGCTTTTATGACTCTTTCTAATCGTTCTGGATTATCACCGATTACAGTATGCTCTACCACACTGTGACCTACACCATTTAGCAATTTTGATAAATATTGACCATTGGTATTAGCTATTTGCCCCAACAATAATTCTGAGCCCACCGCAATGATAGATATCTTCACAACTTCTCCTCCTCAACACTAAGTTACATAATTTACTTTAGTCTATACTTTTTACTCACTTAAAAGCGAGCGAAAAAATGTTTTACGATAAACTTAATTATAAATCTTAATTCCTTAAAAAACTAAAGATTAGATTTTTATGTCTTTTTAAAAACTTCGTAAATCTTAACAAATCAATTTTTATGTTATTTGATAAAATAACATAAAAACAGCCCAAATTTTATCGCTTTGGACTGTTTTGCTATATCATAGTACTTAATTTTATTGATAAGTATGGGAGTAGTAAATGTATTGGAACTAACCTCAATTATTTTGCTTTAAATACATCTCTACCTTTATAGAAGTATTCAATTCCAGATAACACTGTGAAGAATACACCGATGTATAACAGCACTTGTCCTAATTCAAAACCAATCCAAGTTGCTAAAGGATCACCTAGGAGAATCCAAACAATAGCAACCATCGTAACAGCAGTTTTAATCTTACCTAATTGCCCTGCAGCACTTACAAAACCTTGCTCAATTTGTAATAAACGTAATCCTGTTACAGCGAACTCACGTGCAATGATAATAATCGCAACGATTGAATTTGTTAAATCAATTTGCACAAGTGCGATTAAAGCACTTGAAACGAGTAATTTATCAGCTAATGGGTCCAAGAATTTCCCCATATTTGTTACAAGCTCCCATTTTCTTGCTAAATAGCCATCAACAAAATCACTTAACGACGCGATAATAAAAATAACACCACTAATTAATAATTCAATTCTAATTTCATTACCACCGATAAATGAAATGTTGCCAAATCCAAAATCTATCAGTGCAAATAGAAGAAATATTGGAATTAGTATAACTCTAAAAACAGTTATCCAATTCGGTATATTCATAAAAAGTCCTCTTTTCTTTTTTATAACTTAATCGTTGCTATATATTAACCGATTATAATACTAAAACAGCTAAAATCCATAATAGTGCTGAAATGATAATAACAACACTTACTATAACAGCTACTTGCAGCGGCTCTTTATTCTTACTACGATATGTCGGCTTATTTTCTTTAGAAAAAGCTTCAATCGTCTCTTGCATGCTTTCGTCATTATTTGGAATTTCGTCTCTATGTGCTTTAATTAACTGTACAGAATCAATATTAACGGCTTTTGCATATTTTTTAATAAAACCTTCTGCATAATCAACCTTATTTAATGATTCAAAATCGTTATTTTCTATCAAAGTCAAAGTTTGACGTTTTATCTGTGTGCGTGTTTCTAATTCATTTAAAGTCATACCTAAACGTTCTCGACGTCCCTTTAAAGTTTGACCAACTGTGTTCACGATGTTAGTCCTCCTTGATAACTACTCATTTTTTTATTCAAAGAAACCAAAACCGCCACCAAATTCATCGTTACCAAAATCTAAGTTGTTTTTACTTTTAACAGTTTGTTTCTTCATTTCTTCGTAATGAATTTCTTGGTTCTTATTTTCTCTTAATTCAATAATATAATCGAAATCGCTCATCTCATAGTCACTTGTTTCAACAAACAAGTCAGGATGTTCAACCACCTTGATTGAAGGCAAACTCATAACTTCTTCTACTAATTCTTGGTGTTTTACATTAGATTCTCTTGCTGTTACTGCTCCGTCAATGATATAAACATGATTAGTATCGTACTCACCTTTAATTAATGAGCTACGCACTGTTTGTTTGATTAATGTAGAACTGATGAACAACCAACGTTTATGCGCACAGACACTGCCAGCAACAATAGATTCTGTCTTTCCTACCCTAGGCATACCCCTAATTCCTATTAGCTTATGACCTTCTTCTTTAAATAATTCTGCCATAAAATCAACGAGCAAACCTAAGTCTTCTCTTTCAAAACGAAATGTCTTTTTATCATCGGCATCTTGCTCTATGTACCTGCCATGTCTCACTGCCAATCGATCACGAAGTTCAGGTTTACGTAATTTAGTAATAGAAATATCATCAATTTCAGTGACAATATTTTCAAATCTACTTACTTTTTCTAAGTTATCAGACTTAATGAGTAAACCTCTACGACCTTCATCAACACCATTGATTGTTACAATATTGATGCCCATCATACCTAACAAACTAGATACATCGCCCAATAAACCTGATCTGTTCAACGTTATCTCATATTCTAAATACCATTCTTTTTTAGTAGCTACTGTCATGAAATAAACACCCCTTAGTTTAAAAACAACGGTTATTTTATAATAGATTGGTGCTCAAGAAACATCTATTAACATCACTTTTTTAAATCCTGTGATTTATTGTATTGTTATTATATCATTGAATGTTTCATAGTTGGCTTATTTTTTTACACAATATTAAAATTTATAAATACCATGCTCCGTTTACTTTTTGTATCGTTCCAGTAATACTCTTAGCTAATGGGTGGCATAAATAACTACACGTATGTGCAACCTCTTCAGGTGCAATCAATCTTTGTTGTGGCAGTTCTTTTGTTATCTCGCTAAGTTCATCTGCTGTCCAAACTTGAGTCATGTTTCCACTGACAAACCCGGGTGCGATAGCATTAACCGTGACATTCGTCATAGCTAACTCTTGGCTAAGCGCTTTAACAAAACTAATTTGAGCACCTTTCATAGCTGAATAAACAGTCTCCATACTGGCGCCAGTTTCACCCCATATAGATGAGATAACGATGATTCTACCATTTGTACTTTGTCTTAATTGATCTGCAAAATATCTACTTGTTCTTATAAATTGACGCACATGTATTTGATAACTCGAATCGATCATTTCGTCTGTCATATCCTGTAGTTGTCCATATAAAGCTGAACCACTAGCATAAATTAAACAATCCAAATTTTTTATGAAAGCAAAAGCTTTGTCTAATTCATTACACTGAGTTAAATCACATTTTACAAATTGTACTGACTTCTGTTCATAGTGTTTTGTTAGAGTTTCTATGTTTGATTTATTATAGTGTACGATGACTTCATACCCATCCGTTAATAAACGATCGACAATTGCAGAACCTATTGTACCAGATCCACCCATGACCAAAGCTTTCATTTTATTTCATCTCCAAACGACTATCTACAACTTGCGTTAGATTTAAACATGTATTTGCTGTTTCGTTCACGCTATCTAAAGTGATACTCTCAACAATGTCTAATAAGTCGAATAAACTTACGCCTTCAAAATAAAGTTTTGTGTATTGGTTAGCAATATACTCTGGTGAATTTAAACCTGAGATAAATTCTCCAATAAATTGTTTTTTTAATAAGTTAAAGGCCTCTGCATCACTTAGTTTACCTTGTGTGTTTTCTAATTCCTCTAATAATAGTGCTTTCAATTTATCAGGATATTGCGTTGCACTCGTGATAACTGAAAAGCTATAGGTTGGTTCTAAAACAAATTGATAACCAAATGTTTCATCTATTAAATCTTGATTGAGCAACGTTTGATAAAAATCTGTCTCTTCACCAAACACCATTTCATAAAATAGTGTCATTTCTAAATCACGTTTAACATAGGCTTCGTTAGGTTCATTTTTTAAAGTTTCGTTTTTAAAACCAAGCATTAACCTTGGGGATTGAAGTTTCATAGATTCTGTTACATTGAATTCATTAACTTCACTTTTTTCATTTAAAGCATCTCTGACAATTTGTGGTTGATTCACTTTATCTCTTTTATCTTCGTGCTCAGCAATGACTTCATAAATGTGCTCTGCATCTACATCACCTACAACAAATAACACCATGTTCGATGGATGATAGAATGTTTCGTAACATAGATATAAGTCATCTTTAGTTATTTCATAAATGCTTTCAACACTGCCTGCAATATCTACACGAATCGGATGTATTTCATACATAGCCTTTAATGTATTGAACATTAATTTATAACCAGGTTGTTCTTGATACATTTTAATTTCTTCTTCAATGATTCCTTTTTCTTTATCAACCGTCTCTTTAGTAAAATAAGGCGTTTCTACCATTGTTAATAAGCGTTTGATATTGCGGTCTACATTGTCAGTAGCACTGAATAGATAGCTTGTTCGATCAAAGCTCGTAAATGCGTTAACTTGAGCATTGTCTTCTGCAAAAGCAGTAAATAAGTCTTCTTCTTCATTTTCAAATAATTTATGTTCTAAAAAGTGTGCCACGCCATCTGGAACTGTGACATATGTATCACTACCATGTGGTTTAAATTTATTATCTAATGAACCAAATTGTGTTGTATAAGTTACGAAGGTTTTTTGAAATCCTTTTTTCGGAATAATAAATAACTTGAGACCATTATTTAACTCCGCTTCATAAACTTTTTCGTCTATTTGTTTATAATATTTTTCATTCATCAGTCATTACCTCCTTTCGTCAAAATGTAAATCGTATCTAATATTGTTTCTTGTGCTAATTGCTGAATATCTGTTCTAGATACATTTTGTATACCTTCAATAAAACTAGTTTCTGACATATCTTCTTCAAGTAATATATTATTATTTAATATTTCAATAATACTTTTCGGTCTATCATGAGATTCTTGACGTTGTGAAATAATCACTTTTTTCGCTAGCTCTAATTTATCGTCATCAAACTCACCATGTTGAAATTTTTCAAATTCAGCTATTATTGTATCTTTAGCTATTTCATATTTATCTGCTGAAACGCCACTAAGTACAAACATAAAACCATTTTTAGCATCCATTTGAGAGTGTATCGAATAAGCTAAACTTTGCTTCTCACGTACTTCATTAAATAATACAGAGGAAGGATCTCCACCAAACATGACATTTAACACGACCATAGCAAAGTATTGTGAATCTCCATATTGTGCTGGGAATTTATATCCCATATTTAGTTTGGCTTGATCCACTATATCTGTTTCAATAATTTCTTGTGGTAAATGATGTGATTTTGGCTTCGGCACTGCATGTGATAATTCAAATTGAAAAGGTTTAAGATCAAAATATGATTGAATTTGTGATTTCACTGCTTGCTCATCTACGTTACCTACTACATAAACCGCGCAGTAGTCATCTTTTAGCATAGATTGATATGTATGATATAAATTTTTAGGTGTTATGCCTGATATGTATTCTACTTGCCCTGACGCTATATGGCGATAAGGTTGGTCTCCAAACATATTTTTCAGTAAGTTTAAAAATGCAATTTGTGATTTATTATCAACTATAGCATCTAATTTTTTTGTTAATAACGATTTTTCTTGTGCAACAAAAGTTTCATCAAATTCACCATCTGTAATTAACGGGTTCCAAATCATTTCTTTTAGTAGATCCAAACCCTTTTCAAATAATGGTGTTTGATCTTTTAAATAACGTTCATTTACGATTTCTAAAGATATTGTAATTACATGCTTGTCTTTGAATTTCGAAATAAAACTGTTAACGTATGCACCATATAATTGTGATAAGTGTTGGTTAAATGCTTTATCCGTTGGCCATTGTTTTGTCGCACGAATGAGTACTTTGCTCAATAGTGAACGTGCTGTCATTGTTTCGCTATCTAATGGCGCCATAAATTTCAATGTGATTGTGGTTGTTTTAAATTTTGTTGTTGGCATTACTTTTATATGCAAGTCATTTTGCTGTTTATCTATTTTCAAATTGTCATGCCTCGCTTTCATAATTTTGTTTTTATATTCTATTTCTAACCGTTTTAAATTTTACTAAACTACTTTTGAAATAATTAAAAGAATAAAGTATTGGATTATCATCATTATCATAATGTATTAATTTCAAAAGCATGAGCCCTTCATGCGGTGATGCATCTAGCACATCCGAGATATGAGGTTCATAACTTATGGCCTCAATTTCTGTATTTGCATAGGCAACTTTTTTATTAGCATAAGCTTCAATCGCATTTAATAAAGATTCATCACTGTTTTGATACTGGGCACACGTTAAATCATCAGCAGGCACTTTATCTAAACAATATACTACTGGTTGTCGATCTGCCAGTCTCACACGCTCTATAATGGTCACAGAAGCTTTATTAGGAATATTTAATCTTAATGCATCCAATGAAGTAGCCGGTTTTTCATCTAAGCTTATAAATTCTGTTCTAGCGTTAAAGCCTTGTTGCTCTATCATTTGACTAATACTTACAAGTTCACCTAAAGGATAGAAGAATGGGTGCAGTGATTTAACACTCGCACCTTCCTCTAAATTATTAGATAATACTTGCTCTGTAATCAATTCATCCACAGCATCGTAAACGTCATCTGTTTTAACATTTAGTGTTCTAGCCACTGCTAAATTACTTGGCAATGACTCTCCAGGACTCAATTTACCTTCTTTAATTTGTTGAATCATCCACTCTTTAACTTTATACACAGAAGTAAGTTCCATATTTACACCTCATCACTATCTAAATCCACAAGTATCTGTCTAGGTTTGCTACCTTTTTGTGGTCCAATAACTTGATTCCGTTCTAAATCATCCATCAATCTTGAAGCTCGATTATAGCCAATTCTAAACTGTCTTTGTAACAAGGATGTACTTGCTTTTTGTTGTTCAATTATAAATATATATGCTTCATCATAAAGTGAATCTTCACTCTTCATTTCTGATTTTTCAACTGGTGCATCTGGTTCCATTTCTTTAACATAGTTCGCTTTTTGTTGTTCAACAACATAATTAACAATATCTTGTACCTCTTGATCGCTTAAAAATGCACCTTGCACACGTGTTCTCGTAGAACCACCATTTGCAACATATAACATATCACCTTTACCTAGTAACTTGTCTGCACCGCCACTATCTATAATCGTTCTAGAGTCAATTTGTGAACTCACAGCGAAAGCGATTCTTGATGGAATATTATTTTTGATTATACCAGTTATAACATCTACAGATGGGCGTTGCGTTGCAATAATTAAATGAATACCTGCTGCACGTGCCATTTGAGTAATACGTTGGATTGCATTTTCCACATCTTTACCTGCAACCATCATTAGATCTGCTAATTCATCAACAATCACCACTATATACGGTAACTCAGATTTTTTCTCTTCTAGTTCCTTATTTTGTCGTTTAATTGCTTCGTTGTAGCCTTCAATGTTTCTAGTTGAAGAATGTTGGAATAGATCGTAACGTCTTTCCATTTCAGCAACTACTTTTTCTAGTGCTTGTGATGCTTTATGTGGATTTGTCACAACAGGTATAAGCAAATGAGGTATACCATTATATACATTCAACTCTACCATTTTTGGATCAATTAACATAAGTTTTACTTCATGTGGCTTAGCATTAAGTAAAATACTTGTAATAATACCGTTAATACAAACTGACTTACCACTACCAGTTGAACCTGCTACGAGTAAGTGAGGCATTTTATTTAATTCAACTGTAATTGGATCACCCGAAATGTCTCTACCTAATCCAACTTCTAATTTGTTTTTAGCAGGAAACTTCTCATCTAATACTTCTTTTAATGAAACAAGCGAGACCTTGTCATTCGGCACTTCTATACCGACAGCTGAACGTCCAGGTATTGGCGCTTCTATACGGATATCTTTCGCAGCAAGTGCTAAAGCAATATCATTATGTAAATTAACGATTTTACTTACTTTCACACCTTGCGCAGGTTGTATTTCATATTGCGTGACTGCTGGACCAATTTTTATTTGAGTCACCCTTGCATTCACACCAAAGTTTTTGAGTGTTGTTTCTAGTAACTGTCCCTTTTTTTGTACTTCTGTCTTAGATGTAGCTTTTTGCTTGGCAGGTTGATTAAGCAAAGAAAGCGGCGGTATTGTATATGCTTCGTTTTCAACTTCACCTGCTTCAGATATGGAATTTGCACCATCTTCATCTAATGGTTGTTCAGATTCATCTATCAACTGATCTAATGAAGCTTGCTCCTCTTTAGAACTTTGTTGTGATGATATTTGTCCATTGGCGTCTTCTTGATTTAGATTACGTTGGCTACGTTTATATTTTTTATTTTCTGTAAGTTGAGCGCTATCATCATCGTTATCACCATGTCCATATATAGGTATGGATTGTTGCTGTTCTGCAGTTAAATTTGAAACTTCAGGTAAATCACTTACATCTTTAACTTCATTATTGGCTTTATCCTGAGTAGCAGCTTGTTGTGCTTGTAATTCAGCTTTTTTCTCTGCTTTCACACGCGCTTTAGCATCTTTCTTAATTCTATTTTGTTTTCTTTTTTCTTTTAAGTTTACTGAAGCATCTTGACCTTTAACTTTCATCTTTTCAAATACGATTTTCGACACATCACGATGACTTTGTTTTAAAAGTAAAATTGCACTTGAAGCCATCAATAAAATTGTCACAATAATAATACCAATAATAGAAATTAAAGGCGTGAATAAAGTTAATAAGTAATATCCTATTAATCCTCCACCAAAATCAGGAAAGTTTGTCTGTTCATAAGCCTTATAGACAAATGACAATACTGGTTCCCGTTGAGCTTGTGCATTATTAGTAAAGTAAAAAAAGATTTGCGTCACCAATAGTAGTGCTAATTGTAATATAAAAGCACCAACTGTACGTCTTGTCTTTGGTAAAGCTTTATAATAAGTAATAAATATTGTACCTATAAATAGTAATATATAAGTTAAGTAACGGCTATTACCAAATAAATAATTCAAGAAACTATCTATCATTGTTCCAATAATACCAAGCTGAAACGCGCCTAGTACAATTAATACAAAGATGATAATAGCAAAAACATATCTTATAGGACTGTCGCTTTGTTTTTTCTTTTTATTTGTTGTTTTCTTTCTTGTATTTGTTGGTTTTCTCTTAGTTGTAGTTCTCTTTTTTGTTTGTGCCACGTTCCACACCTACTTTTCTAGCTCTGATTTCAATTTCATTTTAATTATATACCCATTGATTCTTATGTGAATCACTTTTATTTATCGTAAATAATATGTATTTAGCTTTTATTATATAAGTATGATTGTATAATAAAAGTTTATTTGTATTCTATAATAACACAAAAGAGGTAAGACAATATTCGCTTTGAGTGGATTTAAAGGTTGCTTGCATGTCATATTTAAGATATAACAATCAACTGCAATCTACTTTTAAATATGTTTACCTAAGCGTTTGTCTTAACCTCTTTGTTTAGTATGGAAACTATTAAATTTCAGAAATAACTGGAATGATCATTGGACGACGTTTCGTGTTTTCAAATAATAATTTGCTAATTTGATCACGCATACTTTGTTTGATTTCAGACCATTCAATTCGTTTCTCTTGTAGTCCTAGTTCAACGATTTCACGTACTTTTTCTTCAGCTTCATTTAATAAAGCTTCACTTTCTCTAACATAAACGAAACCTCTAGATTGAATTTCTGGTCCGGCTGCAATTCGTCTATTTTTCGGATCAAGTGTTACGACCGCAATAAAGATACCATCTTCTGCTAATAAATGACGATCTCTCAGAACGATATTTCCTACGTCTCCAACACCTATACCATCGATAAGTACATTACCAAAATTTACTTTTTCATTTAAAATCATTTCGTCACCATCATAGTTAACGACATCACCTTTTTCCACAAGGAAGATTTTCTCAGGTTGTACACCTGATTCATTCGCTAATTTTGCATGAGCAATTTGCATTTTAAACTCACCATTTACTGGTATAAAGTATTCTGGTTTCATAATATTAATCATCATCTTCAATTCTTCCATGCAACCATGACTTGAAGTGTGTATTTTTTTACTACTAGGTAAGATTTCTGCACCAGCACGCGCTAATTCATTTAGCGTGTTACCAACGATAACTTCCATACTTGCAGAAGCAGTAATTGCTAGGAAAACAGAATCCCCTTGTTCAATATTCATTATTTTATGTTTCTTTTGAGCCATTTGACTTAATGCTTCTACTGGTTCACCTTGCATACCAGTTGCAATAATAATAACTTCATTTTTAGGATAATTTTCAACTTCATTAATTGGAATTAATAAGTCCTTAGAAATATCAAAATAGCCCATCTTTCTAGCAATATTAAATGAACTCTCTAATGAACGGCCTAGGAAAGAAACTTTTCTATTCAACCTCTGAGCCAAATTCAATACTTGCTGAATGCGGATAAAGTTCGATGCGTAACAAGAAACAATCAATCTGCCTTTTACTTTAGTAAATGCATCATACATATGTGATTCAATTACATTTTCTGGTGTATTATAACCTGTTTTTTCTGCCTCAGTCGAATCACTGATAAGCGCAAACACACCCGCTTCACCTATTTCAGTCATTTTTTTCAAGTCTGGTGCGTAATGACCTTGTAGACTTTGATCAAATTTAAATTCGCCTGTATAAACGATAGCACCATATGATGTATGAATACATACGCCTAAACTGTCTGGAATACTATGCGTTGTATTGAAAAATGTAATGTTTACTCCTTTAAAACGCATAACTGATTCATTATTCACTGTATAATATCTTACTTTTTTATTAACATTACGTGCTTTCATATTTTCTTTAATTAACGCAATTGTCAGTTTAGAACCATACACAGGCGCATCTACTTGTTCTAATACATATGTGACAGCTCCGATAGCGTGTTCGTGCCCGTGCGTTAAAAATATACCTTTTAATTTATCTTTATTCTCAATCACATATTGAATGTCAGGAATTACAATGTCAACACCTAGCATTTCATCTTCTGGGAACATCAGTCCTGCATCTAACATAAACATTTCATCGTCTACTTCAACGACATACATATTTTTCGCAATTTCTCCAACTCCGCCAAGTGGAATTATACGAATATTTTTATTTTTTTTCTTTATTAAACTCAAAATGTTACCTCCTATTTAAATTCCCGTCCATATATAAACTCATAGTATATTATAAGTTAAAATAGGCTTTATGTACACTATTAAAGTAATTACTATAAATAGTTCGGGATTGATATCAATAAATAAACAATTACTTATAAATCTTCAATATTTTCATATTCACGCTTTTACTACAATAGACACTATGAATTTACCAAAAATTAAACTTTAGTCTTATAAACTTATGTATTCCATTATTCATGGAATGATTCTAACTACTATTTGCATTGGAATTAAATAAAAAAAGAAACCAGTATACTCTAATATGAAAACCGATTAAAATAGAACAGGAAACATTCTATCGTAACGCGATTCATATCATTTACTAGTTTCTAATAAAATTCGATTTTTTATTTTATATTAATTTGATAAAAGTACTTTATGAGACGCATTCACGCGACCTTGTTTATCAATTTCTGTTACTTTTATTTTAAATGTATCTCCAATTTTCAATACATCTTCTACTTTATCAATACGTTCATTTGCAATTTGTGAAATATGAACTAAAGCATCTTTACCAGGGAATAATTCAACAAATGCACCGTATTTTTCGATACGTTTTACTTTGCCTTCATATACTTGGCCAACTTCAGCTTCACGTGTAATGTCTTCTATGATACTACGCGCTTCGGCGATTGCATCTTTATCAACAGCACCTATAAAGATTGTACCATCTTGTTCAATATCAAGTTTCACACCTGTTTGATCAATGATTTCATTGATTTTCTTACCACCAGGACCAATAACATCTCTGATTTTTTCAGGTTTGATTGTCATCGTAACGACTTTAGGTGCAAATGCACTTAACTCACTGCGTGTTGTATCAATTGTTTGTAACATATGATCTAAAATAGCTAAACGACCTTCTCGTGCTTGATCTAAAGCTTCTCTAATAATCTCTTTTGTTAGACCATCAATTTTAATATCCATTTGTATTGCAGTGATGCCTTCAGGCGTACCTGCTACTTTAAAGTCCATGTCACCTAAAGCATCTTCCATACCTTGAATATCCGTTAAAATAGTATAACTATCATCACGTGTTACTAATCCCATAGCAATACCTGCTACTGGAGCTTTAATAGGAACACCTGCATCCATTAGAGCTAACGTAGAACCACAAATTGACGCTTGTGAAGATGAACCATTTGATTCTAATACTTCACTCACAATTCTTACAGTATAAGGGAAATCTTTAGTATCTGGAATCACATGACTCAATGCACGTTCACCTAAAGCACCGTGTCCAATTTCACGACGTCCTGGTGAACGAACTGGACCTGTCTCACCAACTGAATAATTAGGGAAATTGTAATGGTGCATGAAACGTTTTTGTTGTTCCTCACCAAGACCATCAAGAATTTGATATTCACTCATTGAACCTAATGT
Source organism: Staphylococcus sp. OJ82 (assembly GCF_000294465.1). Taxonomy (NCBI): domain Bacteria; kingdom Bacillati; phylum Bacillota; class Bacilli; order Caryophanales; family Staphylococcaceae; genus Staphylococcus; species Staphylococcus sp. OJ82. Next base: position 388,911 of record NZ_ALPU01000010.1, read on the forward strand.
TAACACAGATAGTGCTTGTGTTTGACCTCGTGTAAACAAACCAGAACCATGTACTCGTGGCAAGACGCCAACTTCTGATTCTAGTGGACGAATTTCATTTGATTTACGGCCATCAGGTCTGATTTTTTCTTCAGCGATTAATCTTCTTACTTCTTCTTTTACTAAACTATTTAAAATGCCATGAACATCTTTAATTAGTTCAGCATTATTAGCATCTTCTTCATCAATAAATTCTGCAACGACTTTTTCTTTTAATGTGTCAAGATTGATATCACGTTGTTGTTTGTCAAACGTTAATACAGCTTCTTTTAAACCATTGGCTTCAGTAAGCTGTTTCACTTTGTCTTCAAGCTTTTCGTCTTGTTCAACGGGTGTGAATGGTTTTTTCACTGGTTGGATGTGATCAACAATTTCTTGCTGGAAATTAACTAAACGTTGTATTTCATTATGACCAAAGAAGATTCCCTCAAGCATTTCACTTTCAGTAATTTCACTTGCCCCTGCTTCAACCATGTTTACAGCATCTTTGTGTCCAGCTACTTCTAAGTCAAGACGCGACACTTCTTTCTGTGCAACAGTTGGGTTAATCACGTATTCACCATCAACATAACCTACGTTTACACCAGCAATTGGCCCTTGGAATGGAATGTCCGAGACACTAAGTGCCATAGATGAACCTATCATTGCTGCCATTTCTGGAGAACAGTCAGGATCAGCACTTAATACGGTATTCATGATTTGTACATCATGCTTATATCCTTTAGGGAAAAGTGGACGAATTGGTCTGTCGATTAAGCGCGCAGTTAATGTTGCTTCGTCACTTGGACGTCCCTCACGTTTTTTAAACCCACCAGGAATTTTACCTGCTGCATACATTTTTTCTTCATAATTTACCATTAATGGGAAAAAGTCAACATCGCGTGGTTCTTTTGAAGCTACTGCAGTAGATAATACTACTGTATCACCATAACGAACTAACACAGCACCGTTAGCTTGTTTAGCAAGTTGCCCTGTTTCAATCGTTAATGATCTATTTGCCCATTCAGTTTTAAAAACTTTTTTCTCTTGAGACATTACGAATCTCCTCTCATATATCTATTAGTTATATCATATCATTTCTCAGAAAAATTTTATATTAGTATATTACTTTTTAAATAATATGCTTTCTAGATTATAAAAAAGGGAAAGGACCCTAAAGGTTCTTTCCCTATCAATATCCATATTAAAATTAACGACGGATACCTAATGATTTAATTAATTCGCGGTAACGTTGTACATCTTTGTCACGTAAATAGTTAAGTAAATGTCTACGACGACCTACCATTTTTAATAGTCCACGACGTGAATGGTGATCTTTCTTGTGTTGACGTAAATGTTCGTTTAATGTAGTGATTTCTTCAGTTAACACAGCGATTTGTACTTCTGGTGACCCAGTATCCGCTTCGTGTGTACGATATTCTTTAATTAGTTCATTTTTACGTTCTTGTGAAATTGCCATAGTCAATTTCCTCCTTTTATTTTTATGCGCCTTTAACCGAGCGAACCGTTGGAGACTCGGACTGCCAAGATAAAGGTGCCTTAAATGTGTAAAACACATTCGACTTAAATATTATATGATATTTCGTCCCCAAAATCAACCGATAATAAGTATTTTGCTTTTTCTTTATCTTTATTCATTTGTTCTACTAAAGGATCTATCCCATCAAATTTAATTTCTGGTCTTAAATAATGATGCCAAAATACAGTGACACGCTCGCCGTAAATATTTTCGTTAAAATCAAATAAATTCACTTCTATAACTACTTGTGCTTTAGAAGGATCATGAAATGTAGGTTTTACACCCACATTGGCCACGCCTCTATAAACTTTTTTATTTGCCCCGATTTCCATACTGACTGCGTAAACACCATTTTTAGGCAATACATAATCACCACTAGGTTGAACGTTTGCTGTTGGAAATCCAATTGTTCTGCCACGTTTTTCACCTTGTACTACTGTTCCTTTAATGCGGTAGAGATAGTCTAATTCTTCATTAGCCTTTTGCAAGTCGCCTGTTTTAAGCGATTTTCTAATTTCAGTAGTGGAAATTTTTTCGGATTCTATTTCTTGTTTACTTACAACTGTCGTATTAAATTCAGTCATTTCATTTAATATCATCATATTACCTTTTCCAAATTTACCAAATGTAAAATCAAAACCAGCTATTACTTCTTTTACATTATTTTTTATAATATATTCTTCTATAAAAGTTTCAGCGGGTACATTGGCAAATTTTGAAGAAAAGTTAATAACAATACAATAATCTATGCCATAAGACTCTAATATTTCAACTTTATCTTGTATTGGTGTTAAATAATCAGTACGTTTCCGTTCAGGATTTAGAACTACCGAAGGATGAGGATCAAACGTCATCACAGCTTTTTTTAAATTGGATGATTTTGCTTTTTGCTCTAGAGTATCAAATACTTTCGCATGTCCCTTATGCATGCCATCAAAAAAACCAAAAGCCATGGCAACGTCTTCCGTTATATATTGATCTTCTTGAATTGGATGAGCTACTTCTATCACTTTCATGCGTATTTCTCCTTTAGTTAAATACCTTCTTAGGCTTAATTTCGTCATTTTTTTCAGGATGTGGTGCATAAATTGCTAAGACTTTATTGTCTGTAACATCTACTAATGCCACTATCGTATCTATTGCTTCTGTGAATTCTTTTTTATAAAATTTTTGGCCGTTTAAAATTTTGCTTTTTACTATTTCATCTGAAATCAAAATTTGTTTTAAACCTTTTAACCCATATTCTATAGGAAATAGCTTTTCTTGTAACGTGTCATGCTCATGTAATTCTGCAACGTCATTGAGTGTGAGACTCTCCTCTAAATCAAACCCACCACTTTGGATTCTAGTTAATTTTGACATATGGGCTGGAAATGCTAAGGCTTTTCCAATATCTGTCGCTAAAGTTCTGATGTATGTTCCTTTGCCACATTCAACTAAAATATCGAAATGGCAACTTTCGTCTTCAAAGCGAAGTTCTGATGTGCGTTTAATTTGTATAATATTAACTTGTCGCTCTGGTCTTTCTACTTCTTCATTATTCCTTGCATATTCGTATAATTTTTTCCCATTCACTTTTACTGATGAGTACATCGGTGGTATTTGAGTAATCGTTCCTTCAAATTGATTCAATATTTGATCAATGTCCTGAGCTATAATTTCATCTTGAGCAATAGTTGTTTGCTCAAGGATTTCACCAGTTTGATCTTCAGTAGTTGTACTGCTTCCAAGTGTAACAGTCGCTTTATAAGATTTCCCCATATCCATGATGTAATCACTAACTTTTGTTGCACCACCAATACATATAGGTAAAACGCCTGATACTTCCGGGTCTAAAGTACCAGTATGTCCAACTTTTTTTGTTTTTAAAATTTTCCTCAATTTAAATACTACATCGTGGCTTGTTAAACCACGTTCTTTATACACAGGCAAAATACCATTATACATTTCCACGCCACCTTTAATGCTCTTTTTTTACATTACTTACATATTAACATGACTCAGCTTACTTTGTGTTATGTAAAAAAGCTGAAACATAAAATCTAAAAAGATTTTGTTCCAGCTTGTTATAATAATTAATCTTTTTTGTGTAAATCTTGAATCATTCTTTCAATTTTATTTCCGTAATCAATTGATTCATCATATTCAAAATTCAATTCAGGAATAATTCGTAATCTCATTCTTGAACCTAGTTCAGATTTAATAAAACCTTTTGCCTTTTCTAACCCTTTAAAAGTATCTTCTTTTTGTTTTTCATTACCTAATACTGTTAAATAGATTGTTGCAATTGATAAATCATTTGTTAATTGCACATCTGTAATCGTTAAAAATCCGATTCTTGGGTCTTTGACTTTGTTATTAGCGATATCCATAATTTCTTGCTTCATCTGTTCGCCAACACGTTCAGCTCTCATATTCATTATATTCACCTCACACGATTTATTTGTCCGGGAAATGTTTCCTTACTTAAAGATTATATGACAGTTCATTTCATAACGTCAAACAAATTTATTATTTCAGTAACTACTATTTTCAAAAGTTTTGTTCGAGTCCTGTACACTTTATATTGTACATTATTAACAAAAAATAAACATTTTATGACACATAGGCATTATTTTAATTCCTAACTGTTATGTTATGAAACATTTTTTCATTAATAGTCAATAAATCTATTTTAAATTTCTCAAGTGTTTAATATTATGCCCAACTGTTATTTTAAGTGGAATTTCTGACGTACAAATGCATTTCCTTTATCTATAAATATTTTTTATATAGTTTCACACATTATATAAACTATAATGTTATACTATAAGACAACTTAATAATTAATTTTATTTATTTTAGGAGTTGTAAATGATTGGAAAAACCAGAAAGACTTTTATATATTTATACCCGCTTTTTAAACGGAAAGAAACTCAATAAAGAAGAACTCGCCCAGCGACTAAATGTCAATGTTCGTTCCATACAGCGAGATTTTAGTGATATTAATAATTTTTTATACGAAGATAATGAATGGCATGGCCTTGATGGTGAAATAATATATGATAATAACTTTGAAAAACATTGTTTAAGAATCGACAGATATAAATTTAAAAATAATAGATTACTTAACTTGCTCTTTAGATTGAAAAATTTCACACCGATAATACATGAAGATACTTATAATCTCATTAGAGGGCTGAATGCAAACTCTAATCTTGCTGAAAAAATATTGTCTAACAAACTCTTAAGTCAGTTCAAAGTGACTCGTGAGATGAGCAAAACCACGTTAATTTTTAGACTCCAACTAGCAATTGAAAATAATAACTTTGTTGCAATACATATAAGTCATGATTTGACTATAAAAGTAATACCTATATATACTAGATATTTTTCAAACAAATATTGGTTTACTTATTTGTATCAAGGAAAGATACAAATATTAAATTTGTCATCAATTATAAATATCGATCAACTTGACGAAGTGTTTGATAAAGCTATTTTTTCAGATATTCAGGCTGTAAAAATACTTATTAAAGATCCTCTTTGGTCCGAAATACAAAGACAGTTCATTATTATTGACACAAGTAAAAGTGATTATGGAACTATCGCTAATATTATTATTTCAAAAAAAGAAAGCCTACAAATTGCATATGAATATCCACAGTATATTACAATCATAGAACCTCAATATTATGTAGATGAATTCAAAACACATATCCAGACTATATTTAAAAACTATGACATTTAAAATTAGCCTATACTCGCCTTAGATATCTTCTATGCTGAATATAGGCTTTTTTATAATTTATATTTTAGTGTTGATGTTCTACATCTTTTTGCATTGTGCTAATTTTTCTATAAAAATCTGAATTACCTTTTTCTCGTTTTTCTCTTTGTTCTTTATTCCAATTGTAGTATTCTATTTTACTCAATTCTTGTTTTTTTCTTAAATGCATTTTGTGTTCTTGGTAACTTAGCACATTGCATAAAGTAACATGCCGATTTTGTTTTGAAGCAAGTACGAATAAATGATCAATTAGATAGTCACATAAAGAACTATGAGCAAAGTTCTTTAAAATCGAAATATATAGTTCTTCCTCACTAACAAGATATATACGATGCTTATCATCGTTTAAAAGTTTCAACAACAAATCAAAACTCATTCGCTGAGAAGGTAAGCCATGTTTAAATGTTAAAAAATCTTTTGGTATTCCTGCAGTATGACCCGATTGATAAGGGAAAAAGTTAAGTACCATAACTCTGTTTGGATCAATATTAAAACGTTTTAAAGTCGAAGAAGCGTTATATAAATATTTCATAAACCATCTATGTTTATCGATATAGGGTAAAAACAATTTCTCTCCATTAAATGTTAATCTACCTTGTATATCCAATAATATTCTTTGGCGATAATCTATCACTACAGATTCTGGTATATCGGGTTCATACATTTTAAAATCATTTTCGGGCTGTTTTTTTAATATAACAATATCTGCTAAATCAGGGTTTCCAAAATATGGTCTAGCTATAGCAGGGTTTATTTCTGCATTTTCAAATAAAATTCTTTGTCTATTTTTATCAATAATTACTTTTCCATTTGCAAAGTCTATCATTTTTTTAAATCTAGGTATTTCAGTAAAGTTATTCCCAAAATGTTCTTTAAAATACGCTAAATCCTGTGGATGTAAAAATGCTGTTGTATCATCATTTTTTATAATTTGTTCTAAAGTATTTTGATCATAAATAGAGTTATATTGCTTTAAATATTCTTGCCAAAATTCATTGATTTCCCTTAAATATTCACTCATCATTTATAACCTCCTATTTCATTTAATTGTAATTAAGTACATAGACAACTAGTGTCAATAAAATAGTTATCCCCAAATTTTACTACAATATTTTTACTTATTCGCAACCAAACAAGTACATATGATGTTGAAAAACATATGTTACCCTTTTAATATAAGATTTAATTGTTGTGAAAATTGTTTCGTTAAGGCGTTTTTTAATTTGATATTTAAAGTAAGCTACATTATTACGAGGTGTTAAAATTTCTATTTCTAGTTGAAGTTGTATAGTTGAGTCATGTTATATTTTAATCCATAAACTAAATTGTTAGATTTTTATGTAATAATATCATTATACTTATATATTTCACTTTTGGATAGCACTTTAATTCTAATAATTACATTAAAAAATCCACTCATATTTTCAACATAAAATTATAAATTGAAGTAATTATCTGCCATATATACAAATCTGAAGTCAATATAAAAAGCCTCCAAATTATTGGAGGCTTTCTTGTCATTAAATTGGATTAATCTCCAATTACTTATCTTTTTATTTCAACCATTTCGAAAGCTTCGATAATGTCGCCTTCTTTTAAGTCATTGTATTTCTCAACTGTGATACCACATTCGTAACCTTTAGCAACTTCTTTAGCATCATCTTTAAAACGTTTTAGTGTATCTAATTCACCTTCAAATTGTACAATATTGTCTCTAATGACACGAACGCCAGCATTACGCGTGATTTTACCATCAATAACATAACTACCTGCGATTGTACCAACTTTAGAAACTTTGAACGTTTGACGAACTTCTGCTTGTCCAATAATTTGTTCTTCGAATTCTGGATCTAGCATACCTTTCATTGCGAATTCAATTTCTTCTATAACACTATAAATAACGCGGTGTAGACGCATATCAACGCCTTCAGTTTCAGCAGCACGTTTCGCACCTGTATCAGGACGAACGTTAAAGCCAATAATGATACCATTTGAAGCGTTAGCTAGTGTAACGTCAGACTCGTTGATTGCACCCACAGCAGTGTGAATGATACGTACATTTACGCCTTCAACGTCTATCTTCATTAGAGATGCAGCAAGCGCTTCTACTGAACCTTGCACATCGCCTTTAATAATAACATTTAAATCTTTCATTTCACCTTGTTTCATTTGTTCAAACAAGTTATCTAATGAAACACTCTTACTTTCATGACGTTGTTGAATTACGTTCGCTTCATGGCGAGATTCACCAATACGTCTTGCTTGTTTTTCATCTTTGAAAACAACAAATCGATCGCCTGCTTTTGGCACATCATGAATACCAGTAATTTCAACTGGTGTAGATGGTCCTGCAGTTTTTATACGTTGACCTAAGTCATTGACCATAGCACGAATTCTACCATACGTATTTCCAACTACTAAAGAGTCACCAACGTTAAGTGTACCGTTTTGTACTAATAATGAGGCTGATGGTCCACGTGATTTATCTAATTCAGCTTCGATTACTGTACCAACAGCTTTTTTGCTTGGATTAGCTTTTAATTCTTGTACTTCAGAAGTAAGTACAATCATTTCTATTAAATCATCAATGCCATCTCCACTTAATGCTGAGAGTGGAACAAAGATTGTATCGCCGCCCCAATCCTCAGGTACTAAACCATATTCAGTTAATTCTTGCATTACACGATCTGGATTTGATGTCGGTTTATCAATCTTGTTAACAGCAACAATTGTAGGTACATTTGCTTCTTTAGCATGATTGATTGCTTCAATTGTTTGAGGCATAACACCATCATCAGCTGCTACAACTAAAATAGTTATATCCGTTACTTGTGCACCACGCGCGCGCATTGTTGTAAATGCTGCGTGACCTGGAGTATCTAGGAATGTAATTTTTTTACCATCATTTTCAATTTGGTAAGCACCAATATGTTGTGTAATACCACCAGCTTCTCCAGCTGTTACTTTTGTATGACGAATAGAATCTAGTAACGTTGTTTTACCATGGTCAACGTGTCCCATGATTGTAACAACTGCTGGACGTTCAACAGCATCTTCATCTTCAGTTTCATCATCGAAGTAAATTGATAAATCTTCTTCATCAATAACAATTTCTTTTTCAGCTTCAACACCGTAATCATCAACGATTAACTCTAGTGTTTCTTCATCTAATGATTGATTAATATTAGCCATAATACCAAGTAAGAATAGTTTTTTAACAATACCTGAAGACTCTACGTTTAATTTCTCCGCAAGTTCACCTACTGTAATACCTTCTTGATAAGTGATTCTTTCTGGAATTTCTTTAGGTTCTTCTTGTTTGATTTGTTTTGATTTTTTATTATTCTTTTTGTTATTCGGTTTATTGTTGTTTGATTTATTATTTTGGTTACCTTTATTATTTTGATTATTCTTGTTGTTTTGGTTACCTTTATTATTTGATGATTGTTGCTTGTTTTGAGCAGTTTTTTGTTGTTTTTTCTCTGCTTCTTTTGCTTTTTCAGGTTTGTAAATTTTATCTAATGCGTGAATTTGATTATCTTCTAACGTTTGCATATGACTTGTTACCTCAACGTCCATCTTCTGCAATTCGTCGATAATATCTCTACTCTTTAATTTTAAATCTTTAGCGTATTCGTAAATTCTTTGTTTACTCATATAGTCACTCCTTACGATATTCATCAATCATTGACAATAACTTTTTAGCAAAGCCTTGATCAGTGATTCCAATGTTTACACGTTCTGCTTTACCTAAAGCTTGTCCTAATTCAGCTCTTGTTCCAAATATACGTAATGATATATGGTAACTTTCACATTTGTTCTGCATCACTTTCATTGTGTTGTCAGAAGCATCTGTTGCAATGATTACGAGCTTTAATTTATTATTCTTCAAATCATTTATAATGACTGATTCGCCTGTTTTAACTTTTCCTGCACGCATTGCTAAACCTAAAAAATTCACGATTTTTTCTTTTGTCATTTAGGTATCTCTTCACGATAAATAAGACGTATAATCTCTTTATAAACAGGCTCTAACGTTTCAGCATCAGATTTGAAATATCTTTCTAATGTTTCTTTTTGTTGCGCTTCTTCTACTAATTTAACATTTTTAGATACATAAGCGCCACGGCCTTGTTGTTTGCCAGTTGCATCAGCAAAAATTTGTCCGTCTTTATTAATTACAACTCTAATCATGTCATTCTTAGGGTACATTTCATTTGAAAGTATACATTTACGCATTGGAATTTTTTTCTTTTTCATAAAGTTATCACCCCAAGTTATTTTTCAGCGTCTTCTTCTTCAGTTACTGTTTCAGAGTCTTCATTGACTGTGTCTTCCAAATCAACATTCTCTTCGTCAACAACATCATTAAGTTGATCTTCTGTGCCTTCAACATCTGTCGGGTAGACACCTGCTTCTCTAGCATCTGTTTCTGATTTAATATCAATTTTCCAACCAGTTAATTTAGCAGCTAAACGGGCGTTTTGTCCGCGTTTACCTATAGCTAATGATAATTGATAATCTGGCACTACAACTACAGTTGATTGATTTTCTTCATCAACAATAACTTGTAATACTTGTGACGGGCTTAAAGCATTTTTTACAAACACTTTAGGATCTTCATCCCATTGCACAATATCAATTTTCTCACCGCCAAGTTCTTCAACAACAGCTTCAACACGACTACCTTTAGAACCTACACAAGCACCTACTGCATCGATGTCAAGGTTGTCTGAGTGTACACTGATTTTTGAGCGATCGCCAGCTTCGCGAGCTACAGATTTAACTACTACTGTACCGTCAAAGATTTCTGGTACTTCTTGTTCAAATAAACGTTTTAATAGACCTGGATGGCTTCTTGAAACGTATATTTGTGGTCCTTTTGTAGTTTGTTCAACTTTGTTCACATACACTCTTATTCTTTCATTTGGAATATAGCTTTCATTTGGGCTTCTTTCTGCTTCGGACAATACAGCTTCAGTACGCCCTAAATTCACATATACATAACGATGATCTACTCTGTCAATAAGACCAGTAACAATATCATCTTCTTTGTCGATGAATTCATCATATAGTATTTCACGTTCAGCATCACGTAAACGTTGCATAACAGCTTGTTTAGCTGCTTGCGCCCCTACGCGTCCGAAATCACTTGGTGTTACGTCTTCTTCATAGATATCACCAATTTCATAAGCAGGGTTTTTTACTAGTGCCGTACTTAAGTCGATTTCTTCTCTGTTATCAAATGATTCTTCAACCACTTCTTTACGTGCGATAACATTAAATGTACCTTCGTCCATATTTAATTCAACACGAACGTTTCTTGCACTTTCATAGTTCTTTTTATAAGCAGTAATTAATGCCGCTTCGATAGCATCAATTAATACTTCTCTAGGAATTTTCTTTTCTTTTTCTAAGTACTCAGTAGCTAATAATAATTCATTACTTGACACGATTTATCATCCTCCTCGTCACGTTATATAATTACTGCATGACGTGCTTTAGCGATTTTACTTCTTGGTATTTCAACTTGTTTTGTTCTTGATTTCTCTTTAACTTCCATAACTATTGTTTCATCATCAACTGATTGCAATATACCTAACCATTCTTTTGCGCCTTCGATTGGAGCATATAAAGAAACAAATACTGGTTTAGTCACAGCGTTGCGATATTCTTTTTCTTTTTTAATTGGTCTTTCAGCACCAGGTGAGGCAACATCTAAATAATACATCTGTTCGATAGGATCTTCTGAATCCATTACTTCACTTATTTTTTCAGAAGCAAGCGCACAATCATTTAAATCTACGCCACCTTCTTTATCGATAGATACTCTTAAAAAATGATCGTTTCCTTCTTTTGTAAACTCAACTTCTACTAATTCAAAATTTAAGTCGTCAAGGACAGGTTGAATTATTGCTTCAACTTGCTCAGTTATTTTACTCATGCTGACCTCCTGTTTTGGCAAATAGAAAAGAGCGGGTATTATGCCCACTCTTTCTGCCTGAGTCTAATTTTTTAAGCACTATTATTATATCATATGTTTATTTGGTAGACAAATAACTATATTTGTAAAAAGCCTATAATGACAAGTTAATTCATGCTTTTTGTTCATTACATATCAAAAATTGATAATTGCGCTTTATCAGGTAAATTAGGTAAAGAACCTAATTCATCTAAGTATTCTATTACTTTTTGTGATAAACCAGCTTTTTTATTTAAATCTTCTTTAGATAAAAATGGACCTTCTTCACGAGCTTCTACAATTCTTTGTGCAACGTTTTCACCTAAACCTGGAACAGATATAAATGGTGGAATCAAAGTATCGCCTTCAATAATAAATTCAAATGATTTACTTTTTTCTAAACTGATTGGCTGCATACGGAAACCACGTTGTGCCATTTCATTCATTATTTCAAGCACTGTTAAAGTATCTTTTTCTTTTTTAGCTAAATCCATATAACGTGAGTACATATCATTAACAGTATTACGAATACTTTCTTTATCTTTAATCATTGTAATTAAATCAAAGTCAGATGCGCGTACTGTGAAATAACTTGCATAATAATATAGTGGATAATGTACTTTAAAGTAAGCAATTCTTACCGCCATTAACACATAAGCTGCGGCATGGGCTTTAGGGAACATGTATTTTATTTTTCTACATGAATCTAAATACCAATCAGGTACTTCATTGTCTACCATTGCTTCGACCATATCGTCAGTCAACCCTTTACCTTTACGCACAAATTCCATTGTCTTAAAGGCAAGTGACGGCTCTAAACCATTATACATTAAATAAACCATAATATCATCACGACAACATATTACACTCGCTAAATCACATTTACCTGAACGTATTAAATCTTGAGCGTTCCCTAACCATACATCTGTACCATGTGATAATCCTGATATCCTAACAAGTTCTGAAAATGTTGTTGGTTTTGTGTCTTCTAACATTTGTCTAACAAAGCCAGTACCAAATTCTGGTACACCAAACGTGCCAGTTTTACATAAAATTTCCTCTTGTGTAACACCTAAAGGTTCAGGCGAACTAAAGATGCCCATCGTTTCTTTATCATCCACTGGAATTGTTTTGGGATCTATTCCTGATAAGTCTTGTAACATACGAATCATTGTTGGATCATCGTGTCCAAGTATATCTAACTTTAGAACGTTATCATGTATGGAGTGGAAATCAAAATGCGTTGTCATCCAAGATGAAGACTGATCGTCCGCTGGGAACTGTACAGGTGTGAAATCATATATATCCATATAATCAGGTACTACAATAATACCACCTGGATGTTGTCCAGATGTACGTTTAACGCCTGTACAACCTTTAACAAGTCTATCTACTTCTGCGCCACGTTTATGGATACCTTGGTCATTTAAATAACCCTTCACATAACCAAAAGCTGTTTTCTCTGCGACTGTACCAATTGTTCCAGCACGGAATACTTTATCATCACCAAATAATTCTTTTGTATAATTATGTGCATTCGGTTGATATTCTCCACTAAAGTTCAAGTCAATATCTGGTACCTTATCGCCTTTAAAGCCTAAGAATGTTTCGAAAGGAATATCTTGACCTTCTTTAATAAGGTCGCTACCACAAGTTTCACATTTTTTATCTGCTAAATCAAAACCAGAGCCAACAGAGCCATCATCAAAGAATTCACTCGTTTTACATTTTGGACAAATGTAATGTGGTGGCAATGGATTAACTTCTGTGATTTCTGTCATAGTTGCTACAAAACTTGATCCTACAGAACCACGTGAACCAACGAGATATCCGTCATTTAAAGATTTTTTAACAAGTCGTTGTGAAATGAGGTATATAACAGAGAAGCCATTACCTATAATACTCTCTAATTCTTTTTCAAGACGATCAATTACAACTTGTGGTAAATCATCACCGTAGAGGTCTTTTGCATTAGAATAGCTCATTTCTCGAATTTCTTCATTTGCGCCTTCCATTCTTGGTGTATATAGCTCATCTTTAATTGGAACAACACGCTCTATACGATCTGCTAGCTCATTAGTATTCTTAATGACAAGTTCATAGGCTTTTTCTTCACCCAAGAAGTGCAATTCGTCTAACATTTCGTCTGTAGTTCTAAAATGCGCCTTTGGCAATGTAGAACGGTTTAATGGATTACCAGGTTGTGCAGCAATCAATATTTTACGCGCAATCGAATCATGTTCATTCAAATAGTGTGCATTTCCTGTAGCTATAACAGGAATATCGTTGACTTCACCCGCACGAATTAAACGATTATATATTTCATATAATGTTTCATTATCACGTATCAGTTCTCTATCAATTAAGCCTTGGTATAAAGCAGGCGGTTGAATTTCTATGAAATCATAGTATTGAGCTATACGTTCAACTTGAGACTGATCTTTTTGCATTACTGCAGTAAATACTTCTCCTTCGTCACATGCAGAACCAACGAGAATACCTTCACGATATTCATCTAATAATGAACGTGGAATTCTAGGTGTTCTATAATAATATTGGACTAAGGACGCACTTACAATCTTGAATAAGTTTTTAAGACCTTGTTGATTTTGAACAATAAGTGTGACGTGGTTCGGACGTGCACGTTTGTATGCATCTTCATTTGATAACGATGTATTAATATCTTGGTGATTATGAACGTCAAGTTCTTCTAATTGTTTAAGCATTTTAATAAACATATAAGCCGTTGCTTCCGTATCATAAATTGCTCTATGGTGTTGTGTTAACTCTACGCCGTATTTTTTGGCTAAGAAGTTCAATCCATGTTTACCGTATTCAGTATTGATTGTTCTTGATAATTCAAGTGTATCTATTACAGCGTTTGTAGACGCACCAATACCGACATGTTCATATCCAGTATCTATAAAGCCCATATCAAAGGATGCGTTATGAGCAACGAAAATAGCGTCCCCTACCCATGCTTTAAACTCTGTAAGGACTTCTTCTATCTCTGGTGCATCAACTAACATATCATCCGTAATATGTGTCAAATTAATAATAACATCGGATAAACGTTCATGTGGATTACTAAAACGTTCAAACTTATCAATGATTTCCCCGTCTTTAACTTTGACTGCAGCGAGCTCGATAATTTTATCGTATTGATTGGATAAACCGGTCGTTTCAACGTCGAATACAACATATGTTGCGGTTTTCAAATCACGGTCCATAGGTTTGTATGCAATAGGTACACCATCGTCAACTAACATACCTTCCATTCCGTAAATCATTTTAATACCATTTTTTTCAGCTGCCGCATGTGCGTCTGGAAAGGCTTGTACACCATTATGGTCAGTCACTGCAATAGCTTTATGACCCCACTTTGCTGCTTGATCTACGTACGCTGAAATATTAGGTATGCCATCCATTTGACTCATTGCCGTATGCAAATGGAATTCTACTCGTTTTTCTTCAGATTTATCTTGTTTCGTAGCTTTTTTAATTTCTTCAATATCTGACATCATCATCACTAAATCACGAACAAATGAATCTTCTTCTATGCGTCCTTGTGCGCGAACCCATTTACCGACGCTCAATGCCTTAAAGTTATCTAAATCATCTTTGTTTTTACGAGTGAACATTTTTAATACGAGCGAATCTGTATAGTCAGTTACTTTCAACTCTACAATGTGTCGCCCGCTCTTCAACTCTTTTAAGTTAATATCAAAAATAACACCTTCAACTGCTACTTTGAATTCTTCTTCAATAATAGAATCTATAGGTTTAATATTATCAATTGGGATTGGTTTACCAATTTGACACTTAGTTACCGAACTTTCATTATTATCTTGTTGTTTTGCCTTCTCGGCTTTCATTTTTTCTAATTTTTCAGTAGCTTCACGTGCACTCTTTTCATCTTCTTCTTGAATATGTGCTTCTAATGATGCTAAATCATCTTCGTTTCCAACGCTATCCGTTTCAAAAACTATCTTACTAATATCGAATCCACACTGTTGAAAAGCTTTAACTAAGCTACCATTACAGGCTTTATCAAAATGATCTCTCTCGACATCATTTTGACAAGTTACTTTTAGAACATCTCCCGACATAATTAAGCGTTTTTGCTTTAATTGTCCTTTTACTTTAGGTGAAAGTTGTGTTTGATCAATACAATGATTAAAATACTTTATCGCATATTCATCTTGATTTGATTTATTATTTATCGTAATATTACATTCTACATTTGCAATTGATTTAAACTCTTCTGTAATTGCACCTGTAAAAAGCAAATAATCTTCTATTGATAGAAAGTGTGGTAATGTGATTTGAAACACCCATGTACGATCTGTTGTCTTAACATCCACACGCGTTAGTTCACTTTGTTCCAAAATTTCTGGTTCCAAATGGTTTGTTATTTTAATTTGGTCAGCTAGGATTTTAAATTTTTCCTGATTTGTCATTGCCATGACGATAACCACCTTACTATTAATTACACTGCTTTACTTGTATATAATTACTTACATTAAATGACGGTGTATGTATTATTATTCCATTCTCTATATTATAACGGATATGTGTGAAATTCTAATAGTTAAACTTAATAAATTAAATTCATATTTTTGTGAATAATAAATGGGAGCGGAACAGAAATCAAACTTTAAAATTTGATTTCGTATTCCCGCCCCCTCTTTAAAAGTTTGAGTCAAACATATCTAAAAATGAGACAGCTAGTGTATATTTTTTAATTTACACTCACAAATATAGATTGTTGAATTTATGCGCCAGCCTTATGATTTTATATAAGTAACATCTAGCAATTCCCTTATAGATTATAAATTTGTGTATAATTCATTTACATAATTGATTAAATTATCGATATGCACATCTTCACTGTCACCAGTATCGCGACGTTTAACTTCTACAATGCCTTCTGCAGCATTTTTGCCTACGACAATACGTATTGGTAAACCGATTAAATCAGCATCATTAAATTTCACACCAGCACGTTCTTTACGGTCATCATAAAGTACATCATAATTTTCTTTTAATTGCGTATATAATTGATCCGCTAATTCACGTTGGTCATCTTTTTTAGGATTGATTGTGATTAAATGTAATTCAAATGGTGTGACTGATTTTGGCCAAATAATACCATTTTCATCGTTATTTTGTTCAACAATTGCACTTAATGTTCTTGAAATACCAATGCCATAACATCCCATTAATAATGGTTGTGCTCTACCTTGGTCATTTAAGAACGTAGCGTTCATTGATTCAGAGTATTTTGTTCCAAGTTTAAAGACTTGGCCTACTTCAATACCTTCTGCAAAGTGCGCTTTGTCTGAGCTATCTGCTAATAATTCACCTTCTAAAATGAATCTAAAATCTCCATAGGCTTCTACTTCAAAGTCACGATCGACATTTGCGTTTAACAAGTGATATCCATCTTCATTCGCACCAACGACGATATTATTCAAATCTTGAATGAAATTATCTGCATAAATTTTAATGTCTTTATCGAAAACTGGACCCAGTGAACCTGGTTTTGCACCTAAAATATTAATAATTTCATCTTCAGTTGCTAGCTCCACATTGTCAGTACCAAAATAAGCTTTTAATTTAATATCATTAATTTCATGGTGACCTCGAACTAATACTAATATAAATTCACCATCGACATTAAATATCATAGATTTAGTAATTTCGTCTAATGGTTTATTTAAAAATGTCGCAAGATCTTGTGCTGTATGCACATTTGGCGTTTCAATTTTTTTTAACGGTTGTACATCTTCATGTTTTTTATTAGGATGGTAAACCACTTCAGCTTTTTCAATATTTGCAGCGTAATCACTTTGCTCACTGTACACAATCGTGTCTTCACCGATTTCGCTTAACGCCATAAATTCATGTGTATGACTACCACCAATTGCACCTGAATCAGCAACAACAGGTCTCGCGTTAATACCTACACGATTAAAGATGCGACCATATGCATGGTACATATCTTCATATGCTTCATCTAGTGACGCTTCATCAGCATGAAAAGAATAAGCATCTTTCATTATAAATTCTCTACCACGTAACAGACCGAAACGTGGACGCTTTTCATCTCTAAATTTAGATTGTATTTGGAAAAGTGTCATTGGCAGTTGTTTATATGATTTCAATTCATCACGAACAATTGAAGTCACAACTTCTTCATGTGTTGGTCCAAGCGCAAATTGACGGCCATTACGATCTTGTAAACGCATAAGTTCTGGACCATATGCACTCCAACGTCCTGATTCTTCCCATAATTCTGATGGTTGCAATGCTGGCATTAATATTTCAACCGCATCAATACGCTCCATCTCTTCGCGTACGATAGCTTCAATATTATTTAATACTCTCGCTGCAATTGGTAAGTAACTGTAAATTCCACTTGTACTTTGTTTGATTAAGCCTGCTTTTAATAATAGTCGATGGCTTAATGCCTCAGCACCAGCTGGCACTTCTTTCATAGTTGGTATAAATACTTTTGATTGTTTCATTTAAATGCTTCTCTCCCTCTTATAAGAAATAACGCTGAATATCGTTCCAAGTCACTAATACCATAACGATTAATACAAATACGGCACCAATGGCGATAATTGTAGTTTCTGCTTTTTTATTTACTGGTTTTCTAAAGATTGCTTCATAAATTACAAATAAAATTCGTCCACCATCTAACGCTGGTACTGGTAGTAAATTCATTAATCCTAAGTTAACGCTTAGCAAAGCAGTCCATGAAATCAAGTTAATTATACCAGTTTTAACGACAGAGTCGACAGTATGATATATACCTACTGGACCATTCAACATATCAAATGAGAATTCTCCAGTGAAAATGCTTGCAATCATACTTACAATTGCAGTGAAAATAATTTTACCTGCACTAAGTGTTTGTTCCACACCCGCTGCAATTGGTTTGAAAATAGTGTGTTCAGTCGTTGCACTATAACCTAATAAATATTTTGTTTCTGAGTGTGTTTTCGTTACTTTTTGTTCAATCTTTTTAGGTTTAATATCAAATGTTTGTTTGTTGCCATCACGTTCGACGACTAATTTTGTCTCGTTATCTTTAATTTCTTTTACTGCTTTATCAATATCATCTTTACCATCAATATTATGGTTTCCTACTTTAACAATCGTGTCCCCAGATTTAAGACCTGCTTGTTCAGCAGGTGAATCTTTAACAACTTCATCAACTGAATTTGTTGCTGTACCTTGATAATATGCTAGACCAATAAATAATACTAATGTAAGTAAGAAATTAAACAATGGTCCTGCGAATAAAGTCAAGAATTTTTGATAAGGTTTTTTATACGTGAATTGACGATCTCTAGGTGCAATTTGAATTAAACTACCATTCTCTACAAAGTAAGACGTTTTAGCTATTGCATAGCGTTGTCTTTCTTGATTATATGATGTTACCCCTTCAATGAATAAGCCATCTTTAAAATCACATTGTTTTACTTCTATTGCTTCAATTTGTTGAAATTTGTGTTGATCATCTAAAATGATGTGCGTAATTTCATCTTTGTCATTTAATTTTATTTTTACATGCATACCTGGTTGAACTGGTGGTTCTTCTAAACCATCACCAGCCATGCGTACGTAACCTCCGACAGGTAATAATCGAATCGTATATAATGTCTCATTTTTTCTGAAACTAAATATTTTAGGCCCCATACCAATTGCAAATTCCGGACACATAATGCCTGCGCGTTTTGCAAAAAACATATGTCCGTACTCATGAACTGTGACAAGGACACCAAAAACGATTATAAATGAAATAATTGTTACTAGAAAACTCACTTTGCTACACCTCATATTTTCGAAATAAATTGCTTGCTCATACTTCATATATTAATTCATATGATTCATTTTCTTATGACTAACTGCTTACTTTAGATTATAAAAGTATAACACAACAATGCTGAGTGACACACGTAACTTTAATATGTCTTCTAGTCACTCGCTTACATTATTCTTATCATTGTACAGTCGTAATTACACAAAGTATTTTTGCTTGTGAAAAGGAGTTAATAAATAAAATAACTGCATTGAAGCACTCAGTTATTTTATCTCATTAACTCCTTATTTTTGTTTATATAATTGTATAGTATCACTATGAATCTGTAGTTAAGCTTGTATTAACAAGATGTTTAATAGTGGCAATACAAACATAAAACTGTCAAAGCGATCTAAAATGCCACCATGACCAGGCAAAATACGACCAGAGTCTTTCACACCAAAATGGCGTTTGAAACCTGATTCAACAAGGTCACCAAGCTGTCCAAACATACTTAAAATGATCGTAACAATTAATAATATCCACGTTGCAATATTAAAGTCTACAAACATAATCATAACAAGTGGAATAATTAAACTACAAATCAATCCGCCAACAAAACCTTCTATTGTTTTATTAGGACTAATCACAGGCCATAATTTATGTTTGCCCATTAAGCGACCAAAAATATAAGCCCCTGTATCTGTTGACCATACGATTAGAAATGCAAATAGTATGTAGTGTAAGCCTTCAGATCGTGTTTCATAAAGATACATGAAACCAATACCAACATACGCAATCGTCATTAGACAAAATGCAGCGTCCATAAAACTAAATCTATTTTTAGAAAGCACTGTATAACTTAATAAAATAAAACTCATTGCTATTAATGACTTTAATTGTAAATCATTAACCCAGTTACCCGCGCCTTGAGGTAACATAATAATTAAAATTCCTAACGCACTTATGATACCTGGCACCGATAAAAACTTAATCATATTCATATTCAGCAATTCTTTCAATGCTATGAACGCTAATAAATACGAAAACAGCATTAATATAACTCCGCCCTTTAGTAAGACCGGGAGGAAAATGATAAGTCCTATGATTGCCGTCAAAGTTCTAACTTTCATACTATTCTCCTAACTACTTATAATCCCCCAAAACGCCTTTGACGAGATTGATAAATTTTAATACAGTTTATTAATTCTTCTTTATCAAAATCTGGCCATAATTTTTCATTAAATAAAAATTCACTGTAAGATACTTGCCAGATTAGGAAATTACTAATACGTTGCTCTCCTGATGTTCTAATCAAAAGATCTGGGTCAGGGTAGCAATGAGTCATTAAATGCTCATTAATCATTTCTTCAGTGATTGCTTCACTTGTTAAACCTTCAGCAGTCAATTTGTCGTAAATTGATTTCACACTGTGGACAATTTCGGCTCGTCCGCCATAATTTATAGCAAAGACCAATTTTAAGCCCGTATTATTTTTTGTTTCTTCTTTTGCTTTATCTATCGCTTTAAGTGTAGATGTTGGTAAATGCTCAATAAAACCAATCGTCTCTACTTTAACATTATTTTCTATCAACTCTGGTAGAAATGTTCTTAAAAAGTTAACTGGCAAGTTCATGATGTAATTCACTTCATTTTTAGGTCTTGTCCAATTTTCTGTAGAGAAAGTATACAATGTTAAATATTTAATTCCTAAATCACTAGCTGCTTTAGTAATTTTTTTAACAGTTTGCATACCTTGGTAGTGACCTTTTATTCTAGGCAATTTTCTTTGTTTAGCCCAACGACCATTACCATCCATAATTATAGCAACATGTTCGGGTATATTATGTACTTCCAAATCTATATCGGATTGCTTATACTGATTTTCTTTCTTCTTTTTTAACTTTTTAAACATGGTATTTCCTCCGAGCTTGATCATCTCTGTTTATTATAATTAGATTCTAGATGCAATTATCTACCATTTTATCATAATAGATAGGTGCATTGAATAAACAAATAAAAAAACTGTACCAAAGTCTGATTTGATACAGTTCAGATAAATAAATGATATACTTCTTCTTCAAGCTCTAACTATAAGTAATTATATACCTTAATGAGTGAATAGAAGTATAATCATCATTACCATGTTTATACTGACATTATATCTTTTTCTTTTTCTTCTAATAATTTATCAATTTCTTTAATTGAGTTGTCAGTTAATTTTTGTACATCATCTGTTTGTGATCTTAAATCATCTTCAGTGATATCGCCATTTTTTTCTTGTTTTTTAAGTACATCATTTGAATCACGACGAACATTTCTAACTGCTACTTTCGCATCTTCGCCAATTTTCTTAACTTCTTTTACAAGCTCTTTACGGCGATCTTCAGTTAATGCTGGAATAACAATACGTATAACTTCTCCGTCACTTGAAGGATTCACACCTAAGTTAGCAGCATTGATAGCTTTTTCAATATTACCGACAGATGATTTATCATATGGTGCAATTACTAATAAACGTGCTTCTGGCACATTGATACTAGCAAGTTGTTGAACTGGTGTTGGAGCACCATAGTAATCAACATTTACGCCATTTAATAAATTGGAGTTGGCTCTTCCGGCACTAATATTAGCTAATTCTCTTGAAAGATTATCAACAGATTTTTGCATTTTTGATTTCGTATCATTAATAATGTCGCTCATTCTCATACACCTCTAATTATTTTGTTATTATTGTTCCTATTTTTTCACCCATTACTGCACGTTTAATATTACCTTCTTCAGTAATTGAGAATACATTCAACGGAATGTTATTATCCATACAGAATGAAGATGCTGTTGAATCCATTACTTGTAAACCATCTTGTAACATTTGAATATGAGTAAGATGTTCATACTTAATAGCATTAGCGTCTACTTTTGGATCAGCAGAGTAAACGCCATCCACATTATTTTTACCCATTAAGATAACATCGGCTTCAACTTCAGCCGCACGTAGAGCTGCTGTAGTATCAGTTGAGAAGTATGGATTACCAATACCCGCTGCAAAAATAACTACACGTTTTTTCTCTAAGTGTCTAATTGCACGACGACGAATGTATGGTTCTGCAACTTGTTTCATTTCAATTGAAGTTAAAACGCGTGTGTCACATTCTAATTGTTCAAGGCTATCTTGTAGCGCTAAAGCATTCATTACCGTAGCTAACATACCCATATAATCAGCAGTACCACGATCCATGCCTAGGTCACTACCCGTTTTACCTCTCCAAATATTACCTCCGCCAACGATAACTGCAATTTCGCAATCCATCTTTGCAACTTCGGCTACTTGTTCAGCCACACTTTTAATCGTAATTGGATTAATTCCAAATCCATCGTTACCTGCTAGTGCTTCGCCACTTAATTTTAAAACAACACGATCGTATTTAGAAGTTTGAGCCATTGTCTTATCCTCTCTATTGTAAAAATATGTAATTGATACAAGTAAAGAAGACACAATAGGTCTTCCAATACAAAAGTAAATCTTTCATACGGAGCACAAAGGTGTCTTCTTTCTTGTTTTAACTATGAAAAATTATTTCATTTGTCCTTTTACTTCGTCAGCAAAGTTTTCTTCGCGTTTCTCCATGCCTTCGCCTACTTCATAACGTAAGAAGTCAACAAGTTTTCCACCTTTTGATTTCAAGAAAGCTTCAACTGTTTGATCAGGATCTTTTACAAAGTTTTGGTCAACTGCACAAATTTCTTGTAAATATTTACGTAAACGACCTTCAACCATTTTTTCTACAATTTTCTCTGGTTTGCCTTCGTTTAGTGCTTGTTGTTTTAAAACTTCTCTTTCGTGATTGATTTCATCTTCGCTTACTTGTTCAGATGAAACATATTTAGGGTTGATTGCAGCAATGTGCATAGCTACGTCTTTAGCTGCTTGGACATCAGTTGAACCTTCAACTACAGTTAACACACCGATACGTCCGCCCATGTGTAAATAAGAACCAAAAGCATCATTGTCTGATTTTGTTCTAATAGCAAAACGACGGATACTTAATTTTTCTCCGATAGTTGAGATAGATTCTTTAACACGTTGGTCTACTGATTTACCATCAGCTAATGTAGTTTCTAATAAGGCTTCTACTGTTTCAGCCTTTGTTTCTAATACTTGATTAGCAATTTCTTTCACTAATTCTTGGAAACCTTCGTTACGAGCTACGAAGTCAGTTTCTGAATTAATTTCTACAATTGCTGCTTCATTGCCTTTTTCTTCAACATGAACTAAACCTTCTGCCGCAATACGGTCAGATTTTTTAGCAGCTTTTGCAATACCGTTTTCACGTAAGTAATCAATAGCTTTGTCGATGTCACCATCAGTTTCTGTTAAAGCTTTTTTACAGTCCATCATACCTGCACCAGTTTTTTCACGTAATTCTTTTACAAGTTTAGCTGAAATTGCCATTTCATATTCCTCCATTATTTAATGAATTTTAATATATTTGTTTTTAAAAAAGGGTGATAAGCTTGAATATCTTATCACCCATTTTACATTATTCTTAGTTTGATTCAACAGAAGTGTTTTCTTCAGTTGTTCCTGCTTCAGTAGCTTCTTTTGATTCTTTTAAATCAATATTTTGTTCTGCTGCTACTTCTTCATTAGATACACCTTGTTGACCTTCTAAGATCGCATCTGCCATTTTACCAGTTAATAATTTAACGGCACGAATAGCATCGTCGTTTGCTGGGATAACGTAATCAATTTCATCTGGATCACAGTTAGTATCCACAATACCAACGATAGGGATGTGTAATTTGCGTGCTTCAGCAATTGCGTTGCGCTCTTTACGAGGGTCAACTACAAATAATGCTTGAGGCATTGATTTCATATCACGAATTCCGCCTAAGAATTTGATTAAACGGTCGTATTCTTTTTTAAGTTCTACAACTTCTTTTTTAGGTAATACTTCGAATAAGCCATCTTCTTCCATTTTTTCAATCTCAGAGATGCGTTTGATACGTTTAGAAATTGTTTTATAGTTAGTTAAGATTCCACCTAACCATCTTTGGTTTACATAGAATTGACCCGCACGTTCTGCTTCAGCTTTCACTGAGTCTTGCGCTTGTTTTTTCGTACCAAC
Source organism: Staphylococcus sp. OJ82 (assembly GCF_000294465.1). NCBI lineage: Bacteria > Bacillati > Bacillota > Bacilli > Caryophanales > Staphylococcaceae > Staphylococcus > Staphylococcus sp. OJ82. The sequence continues at coordinate 413,142 of NZ_ALPU01000010.1, forward strand.
GAATAAAACTTTTCCGCCATCTTCTGATACTTGTTTAATGAAGTTATAAGCTTCTTCTACTTTTTTCACTGTTTTTTGTAAATCGATAATGTAAATACCGTTTCTTTCAGTGAAAATGTATCTTTTCATTTTTGGGTTCCAACGACGTGTTTGGTGACCAAAGTGAACGCCTGCTTCTAGTAATTGTTTCATTGAAATTACTGCCATAATTAAAATCCTCCTATTGGTTTATTACCTCCACAAAAAGCTCATATAAACACGATAACTAAATATCGCACCCTTTATACTTGCACTTTTTGTGTGCGTATTGGCTTCATAGCCGTGAATAAATATATCATATTTGTATTTATAAAGCAATACTTTCACATTACTATTTCACACATTAAAAGAACATCTAAAAGTCTTATGATTTAGACGCTCTTTTTGATGATATATTTTTAAATTAATTTACGTATCGATTATTTAATTCTTTCTAGCTCATCTAAGAATTTTTCTTTTTTCACTTTAATAAATGTACCTTTCATTCCTAAAGAACGTGATTCAATAACACCAGCACTTTCAAGTTTACGCAAAGCGTTAACAATAACTGAACGTGTGATACCTACTCTATCAGCAACTTTTGATGCAATAAGTAATCCTTCTTTACCGCCTAATTCTTCAAAGATATGCTCGATTGCTTCACTTTCAGAATATGATAAAGAATTAATTGCCATGCTAATAGAAGCTTTGTCTCTTGCTTCTTGTTCAACTTCACTATGTTTTTCACGTAATATTTCCATACCAATAACTGTGGCAGCATATTCACCAAGAACTAAATCATTCTCAGAGAAATCTTCTTGAACACGTCCAAGTACTAAAGTACCTAATCTTTCACCGCCACCTAAAATTGGAAAAATTGTAGTTCGGCTAATTTTGAATAAATCTTTATTTTCTGGTGGGAACACAGATAATACGTTTTCTATATCAATATTAGATTGTGTTTCTCTAACATCCATTAGTTTATCCGTATATTCTTTAGGGATATGTCTATTTTCAAGCATTTGTATAATACGATCATTTTTCAACAATTCGTTTAAGCTTGACCCTAAAATCTTTCCTTTTCTAGACACAATAAATACATTTGTTACTGTTACACTACTTATTGTTTGTGCTACATCCTTAAAATCAACGGCAATACCTTTGTGCTTTTGCAAAAGTGTATTTAATTCTCTAGTTTTCGATAATAAGCTCATATTCCTTCTCCTTTTTATTTATATTATAAAATAAATGCACTTAAATCTTTGTTTGTTGAAATTGATTTCAACTTATCATCAACATATTGTGGTGTGATGTCTACAACCGCATTGGGCATACTTGGTGCTTCAAATGATAAATCTTCAAGCATTTTTTCAAGTATAGTATGCAAACGACGTGCGCCAATGTTATCAGTATCTTGGTTTACCTGGAACGCAATTTCTGCCAGACGTTTAATCGAGTCATCGGTAAAGTTGACTGTCACTTCTTCTGTTTGAAGTAGCGCTTCATATTGTTTGATAAGTGATAATTTCGGTTCAGTCAAGATTCGTACAAAATCTTCTACTGAAAGACTTTCTAATTCAACACGAATTGGGAAACGACCTTGCAACTCAGGAATTAAATCACTTGGTTTAGCAACGTGGAATGCTCCAGCACCAATAAATAGCATATGTTCAGTGTTAACAGTACCATATTTCGTTTGTACCATGCTACCTTCAAGTATTGGTAAAATATCTCTCTGAACGCCTTGTCGAGACACATCTTGACCTGAATTTTGATTATTTGTTGCAACTTTATCGATTTCATCAATAAATATAATACCCATTTGCTCGGCAAGTTCAATTGCTTGTTGATTTGCTGATTCTTGATCAATCAGTTCGTCGGCAAATTGGTCAGTTAATATTTTACGCGCTGTTTGTACAGGAACTTCTCGTTCAACTTTTTTCTTAGGCATGAGTTGTTTCATCATATCTTGCATTTGTTCATTTTGATTTGTGCCTAACATGCCCATAGCACCTGGGTCTTGTTCTACTTTTAATCTTACTTTTTCTTCTTCTAGTTCACCATTCAACAATTGTTGTTTAATTTCAGAACGCTTTGTCTTGATTTCTTCTGTAGGTGTATCCTCTTCTTCATCATTATTCTGACCAAAGTTTGGCATCGAACCACCAAATAGTGATTCTAGAGGGTTATTCCCACCGTTATTCGTATTATTCGCTTTTTGCTTCATGCTAGGTACTAAAAGTTTTACTAATTTTTCATTTGCTTTTTGTTTCGCTTCTTCTTCAACTAAAGCTTTCTTTTGTTCTTTAACTAGTCTAATAGCTACGTCAACTAAATCTCTTACCATGCTCTCAACATCTCGACCTACGTAGCCTACTTCTGTAAATTTAGTTGCTTCGACCTTTATAAAAGGTGCACCTACAACTTTAGCCATTCTTCTTGCTATTTCCGTCTTACCTACACCTGTTGGTCCGATCATCAAAATATTTTTGGGTGCAATCTCTTGTTTAGCTTCTTCAGCTAAAAGACTTCGTCTATATCTATTTCTTAATGCAATTGCTACTTTGCGCTTTGCATCATCTTGCCCAACAATGTATTCATTCAATTTTGAAACGATATCTTTTGGTGTTAATTTAATGCCAGTCGTTTCCATAAGATAAATTACCTCCGTAATTTTGATTTCAATTATTCTAAAAATTATTTGTAAATTTATTTATTATTACTATATCCTAAATTTTTACGATTATACATTTTTATTTTTCATTGTGCTTTTTTAGTTTCAATTTTTATAATTTTTCAACTACGATTTGATCATTTGTAAATACACAAATATCAGACGCAACTTTTAAACTTTCATAAGCCATTTCTTCTGCAGTTAAATTTGTGGCATGACGTTTCAAGGCTCTTCCTGCACTCAATGCGTAATTGCCTCCTGAACCAATTGCTATTAAAGCATCGTCTGGTGCGATTACTTCTCCTGTACCACTTACTACAAGGATTGAATCCTCATCCATAACGATTAGCATTGCTTCTAGTTGACGCAGTTGTTTGTCACCTCTCCATTCCTGAGCTAATTCAACTGCGGCTCTTTCTAAATTACCACCGAATTGTTGTAATTTAGTTTCGAATTTTTCGAATAATGTAAATGCATCTGCAACGCTTCCTGCAAATCCGGCTAAAACTTTATCATTGTATAAGCGTCTAACCTTTCGTGCTGTTTGTTTCATAATCACTTGTTCACCAAGTGTTACTTGTCCATCACCTGCCATTGCTGAATGGCCGTTATGTTGCACTGCAAAAATCGTTGTCGCGTGAATAGATGTACTCATAATCTAATTCTCCTTTTTTGCACGAGGATGTGCGTTTAAATATACTTTTCTTAATTGTTCATTTGTAACATGTGTGTAACGACCTGTAGTTGATAAATTCACATGACCTAACAATGATTGAACGGTACGTAAATCAGCACCCTGATTAAGCATGTGTGTTGCAAATGTATGTCTTAATTTATGTGGGTGAATATCCGTTACGCCAGCTGTACGTTTTACAACATCGTTTAACACATAACGAACGCCACGCTCTGTGATAGGCGCACCGTTCATATTTACTAATAAATAATTATGATCATTTTTAATTTTAGGTTTAAATAATTCTAAATATCGTTCTATACTTTGCTTGCAAAATTCTCCAAATGGAATAAAGCGTTCTTTACCACCTTTACCTAACACCTTCACACCAGGTAAATTCATATCTAAATCAGACTCTTTTATATGGACTAACTCCGAAACCCTTATGCCTGTTGCATAAAGAAGTTCCAAAATCACTCTATCTCTCAAACCTTTTTTCGGGTCTTTTTCAACAGTGTCAAATAAAGCTTCCATTTCTTCTTCATAAAAAAAGTGTGGTAAATATTGTTCTTTCTTGGGATGCACTAATTGAATAAATGGATTTATAACTTTTTCATCTTGTGTCATCCAATATTCGTAAAAACTTCTCAGCGTAGAAATTTTACGAGAAACTGAGGTTCTTTTCAAGTTTTTCGAATATAAATAACTTAGATAGTTTCTTGCATCTTTATATTCGAATGCAGATAGTTCTAAATATTCTTGTTTTAAAAATACATTGAACTGTTCTAAATCATCGTGGTATGACTTTAAAGTATGCTCTGAAAACTGTCGTTCAACTTTTAACATAAATAAATATGCCTGTTGGATTTCTTCCAATAAAAACCCCTCCATCAATATGAATTGTAGCATATTGATGAAGGGGACTGCGAAAAATAACTATTAAATTGAGTCAAACTTACAAAATTTTTAGAAAATGGTTATATCCACGAATATTTTATAAAGTTTGCTTATAATTATCTAAATATGATAATGCGCGGTCTGCAAGTTTTTCGTAACGTAATTTTTTATCTTTAACACGTTTTTCTAAAGTTGGCAGTAAACCAAAATTCGCATTCATTGGTTGGAAATTTTTCTCGTTTTTAGCATGAGAAATATAATAAGCCATACTTCCAATCATTGTTTCTCTTGGAAATACTACGCCGCCTCTATCTTTAATTTTATGAGCTACGTTGATGCCTGCTACTAAACCACTTGCTGCACTTTCAACATAACCTTCAACGCCAGTCATTTGACCAGCAAAATGAACTTCTTCTCTACCTATCAACTCATACTTTTCTGTCAACACATCTGGCGAGTTAATAAATGTATTTCGATGCATCACACCATATCTTACGATTTCTACATTTTCTAAACCAGGGATTAAACGTATAACGTCTTTTTGTGCCCCCCATTTTAAATGTGTTTGGAAACCTACAAGATTATATAATGTACCTGCAGCATCATCTTGTCTCAATTGTACAACTGCATATGGACGTTCACCTGTTTTAGGATCTTCTAGCCCTACTGGTTTCATAGGTCCAAACAATAAAGTTTTACGCCCACGTTCTGCCATAACTTCAAAGGGCATACACCCTTCAAAGTATTTTTCTTTCTCAAATTCATTTACTGGTGCAACTTCTGCTTCCATTAATGCATCATAAAATATATTGAATTCTTCTTCAGTCATTGGGCAGTTCAGATATGCTGCTTCACCTTTGTCATAACGAGATTTCAAATATACCTTATTCATATCTATACTTTCTTTTTCAATTATTGGAGCTGCGGCATCATAAAAATACAATTGATCTTCACCAGTAGCTTCAACAATTTCAGCAGCCAATTTTTCTGTAGTTAATGGACCTGTAGCAATGATAGTGTAACCATCAGGTATGCTGTTAATTTCTTCATTTAACACTGTTACATTGGGATGATTTTTCAAAGTTTCTGTAACGTAACCAGCAAAATCATGTCGATCTACTGCTAAGGCACCACCAGCAGGTACTCTTGCTTTATCTGCTGCACTAATAATAAGTGAATCAAGGCGTCTCATCTCTTCCTTAAGAACACCAACTGCATTTGTTAATGCATTGCCACGTAATGAGTTTGAACAAACTAACTCTGCAAATTGATCAGTATGATGTGCTGGTGTTTGCTTCACTGGCCTCATCTCTATTAAATTAACTTTTATCCCTCTTTGAGCTAATTGATATGCTGCTTCTGAACCGGCTAGACCAGCCCCTATAACATTGACAGTTTGAGTCATTTAATTTCCTCCAATACATTAAAAATAGCAACTACGACATCATATCATAATTATAGATATATGCGTCTACATTATAAATATGTGTCGTTAGTTGCTTATAGAATTATTAACAATATTCGTAATGTACGTTTGAATTACGCAGTAATTAATAAATGATATGATTGTTTATTTTTGCAGTTCTTCTTTATAATCACAGTTTGAACAAATAACCTGACTTTTACGTCCTTGTTTTTTCTCAACAAGATATTGTTCACATTTAGGACAATCACGACCTACAGGTTTATCCCATGTAACAAAGTCACACTCAGGATATTTTGAACAGCCGAAGAAAATACGGTTCTTTTTAGATTTGCGTTCAACGACATCGCCCTCTTTACATTTAGGACAAGTCACGCCAATCGTTTTGATAATTGCTTTCGTGTTACGACAGTCTGGGAAGTTAGAACATGCCATGAATTTACCATAGCGTCCCATTTTAATTACCATTGGTGATCCACATAGTTCGCAATCTTCTCCAGCTGGTTCATCTTTAATTTCAATTTTTTCCATTTCTTCTTCTGCACGTTCAACATCTTGGCTAAAGCTACTATAAAAATCACGAATTACTTTTTTCCAAGGAATTTCGCCATCAGCTACTTTATCCAATAATGTCTCCATGTTTACAGTAAAGTCGACATCAATGATTTCAGGGAAATAATCCTTCACTTGTTCATGAACGATTTCACCTAGTTCAGTTGGAACAAATCGCTTACTTTCATTTTTTACATAATTTCTCTTTTGTATTGTATCTATTGTCGGTGCATACGTAGATGGTCGTCCAATTTTCAATTCTTCCATTGTTTTTACTAAACGCGCTTCAGTATAACGCGGTGGTGGTTGTGTGTAATGTTGAGAAGGTTCAATATTAGTTGCTGTAACCATTTCGCCTTCTTCAATTTTAGGTAATTTATTTTCTTTACCGCCTTCATCGTCGTCTGTAGTTTCAATGTATAATGTCATGAACCCTTTAAACTTAATCGTTTGTCCGTTCGCACGGAATTTCAAATCATTTTGTGTTAAATCCATAGCAACAGTATCTAGAATCGCAGGGGCCATTTGACTTGCTACAAAACGTTCCCAAATTAATTTGTATAATCTGTGTTGATCACGTGTTAAATAATTTTTCATTTCATTTGGTGTACGCAATGTTCCAGATGGTCTGATTGCTTCATGGGCATCTTGATCGCCTTGTTGTCCTTTAGCTTTACGATTTGACAAATAGTTATTACCATATGTTTCTTCAATATAACTTTTCGCTTCAGATTTAGCTTGATCAGATACTCTTGTTGAATCTGTACGCATATATGTGATTAAACCGACTGTACCTTGTCGTTTCAAATCAATACCTTCATACAATTGTTGCGCTAGCATCATTGTTTTTCGGGCTTTGAAGTTCAATTTACGCGCAGCTTCTTGTTGCAATGTTGATGTTGTAAATGGATTAGCTGGATAACGTGTTTTTTCTTTTTTCGTTACTTTCGTTACCTCAAACTGATCTCCATCTAGCTGTGCTGTAATTTTTTCTACATCATCTTTATTCGTTAACTTAAATGGCTTGTTTTTTAAATGAAGGAATTTGGCATTGAATTTGGATTTCTTGTATCTAAATTCACCATCAATTTTCCAATATTCTTCAGGTTTAAAGTTTCTGATTTCATTTTCACGATCAATAACTAATCTAAGTGCTACAGATTGGACACGTCCAGCCGACAAACCTTTTTTAACTTTTTTCCACAGTACTGGTGAAATATTATAACCAACTAAACGGTCTAATATACGTCTCGCTTGCTGAGCGTCAACAAGATTCATTTCTATGCCTCTAGGATGTTTAAAGCTATCTTTCACGGCATCTTTTGTTATTTCATTAAATACTACTCTATTTTCTACTGATTCTTCTAAATTTAATATGTTCGCCAAATGCCAAGCAATTGCCTCACCTTCACGGTCAGGGTCACTCGCTAAGAATATTTTTTTTGCTTTCTTAGCATGTTTTTTAAGTTCTTTAACAACTGGACCTTTGCCGCGTATCGTAATATATTTTGGCTCAAAATCATTTTCATCATCTACGCCCATTTGGCTACGTGGCAAGTCTCTAACATGCCCCATAGATGCGATAACTTTATATTTTTTACCTAAATATTTTTCAATGGTTTTAGCTTTTGCAGGCGATTCAACTATGACTAAATTTTCTGTCAAAGTAGTTACCCCCTTGCATTTCTAATTACAAAGATAAATGATAAACGGTCTATTTTGTTTTTGTCAATGTTTTTAATTTTAAGTTACCTGGATTTCTCAGAATATTGACTAAAAAAACAAAACAAATGTCATCGTAATTTCATAATTATAAAATGCCTTTTCTTTCATTAATAAACTTCCATTTAATGTCCATTAGATTCAAATAAATTTCAATTATAATCTATTAATATATCACTTGCTTTTAATACAATTTTTGCTCCTTCTTGAGCACTTAATAAATTCCCTTCAGTCATCGGATTAAAGATAGAACCTGGTAGTATGTATACTTCTCTATTTTGTTCTAAGGCAAAATTTGTTGTAATACATGTTCCACTATTTGCTTTAGATTCTGTAATCAATATACCTTTTGACAATCCACTTATTATTCTATTACGCTCAGGAAAATGATGCTTTTGCGGTCTCTGAAAAGGAAGGTATTCACTTACTACAAGTCCTTCGATTTCTAATCGTTTTCTAATTTCAAATGTTTCTTTTGGATAATGTTGTAAATGGCCAAAACCTAGTACTGCAATTGCAGACATGTTCATTGATAGAGCGAGTTCGTGTGCCATTTTATCTGCGCCTTTAGCTAAGCCAGAGATTATAGTTAAGTTTTCTTTTTTTAATGAAGGAAAAAGAAGGTTCAACGCTTTTTGACTATATTCTGTCGCATGCCTTGACCCTATAATAGCAAGAGTTTGAGGAGATTGCATTAAAGATATCTTTCCTTTATAGAAAAGGATGAGTGGTGGTTCATAGATTTCACGAAGTAATATGGGATATGAAGACTGCTCTATTGAAATGTACTTTAAATTCCTTTGTCGTAACATTGTTAATATGTTTTTAACTTCTATATTTAGATATTGCTCATAAATTTCTATTTTTCTCTTTGTTTTTAATGTACTTAAAAATTGTTTGAGTAGTTGATTTTGTTCCACTTGATTATAGTCTAAAAAATTAGAATTATACCTTAACAGTTGATGTATTTGGTGGGTCGTTAAACCTGAAAAACGTAGTTTTAAATATTGGTGTTCTCTCATAATGATTCTCCTTTTCACCTCAATTATAATGGAAAACAGCAATGGTTTAGATTACAAAACCACATCTTTTTCTAGTGAAAAGTAACAAGATTTTAAGGAGTAATTCTCTATTTTAAATTCACTTCAAACTAGAATTTTCTTATATTTTAATGACTAAAATAAAATTTATGCACGTATTACTTTTAGCTAAGCTCTACAAATTTCCAATCGTTTTTCTTCTATTATAAAAGTAGATATAACAAGTGTTATAAAATTAAGATTATTCAACATAAAACATCTCTTCTACAAATTGAATCTTTCAGTTTTATAAATCATAAAAATTTTATACAACAAAAAACGGTTGATAAGAAAAGAACATCTATCCCTATCAACCGCAAGTATTATTTTATCTAAAATGTTTGAATACTTAAAATAGCACAAACTCCGACATATTTTCGGAATTTGTGCTGGGTTGTTACAATACAATTATTGTTTTACAGTTAATAATTGCTCATAGATGCCTGCTTCTTTAGCGGCATCAATTAATGTTGTACCAATTTCTGATGGTGTATCTGCAGTTTTAACACCACAATTATTAAGTGTTTTAACTTTTTCTTCAGCAGTACCTTTACCACCTGAAATAATCGCACCGGCATGGCCCATACGTTTACCTGGAGGGGCTGTTTGTCCTCCGACGAAACCTACTACAGGTTTAGTCATGTTATCTTTAATCCATTCAGCAGCTTCTTCTTCTGCTGTTCCACCGATTTCACCAATCATAACTACTGCTTTTGTTTCATCATCTTCATTAAATGCTTTTAGCACATCAATAAAGTTTGTACCATTGACTGGATCGCCACCGATACCTACAGCTGTTGTTTGACCAATACCTTCTTCAGTTAATTGGTGTACAGCTTCATAAGTTAAAGTACCTGAACGAGATACTACACCTACGTGACCTTTTTTATGAATATAGCCTGGCATGATACCAATTTTAGATTCATCAGCAGTAATAACACCCGGACAGTTAGGTCCAATAACACGTGTTTCTTTACCTTCTGAGTAACGTTTAACTTTAACCATATCAATTACTGGAATATGTTCTGTAATACAGATAGCTAAATCTAATTCTGCATCTATACATTCTAAAATTGCATCTGCTGCGAATGGCGCAGGTACATAGATAACAGATACTGTAGCACCTGTTTCTTTTTGTGCTTCTTCAACTGTGTTGAATACTGGTACACCTTCTACTACTTGTCCGCCTTTACCTGGTGTCACCCCAGCAACAATTTGTGTACCATATTCAAGCATCTGTTTTGTATGGAAAAGGGCAGTTGACCCTGTGATACCTTGTACAATTACTTTTGTATTTTTATCAATAAATACGCTCATCTTAGTGCTCCCATCCTTTCCTACGCTTCTTTAACAAGTTTTACGATTTTTTGTGCGCCTTCTGCCATAGTTGCAGCTGATTCAATTGCTAAGCCAGAATCTTCAAGAATTTCTTTACCTTTTTCAACATTTGTACCTTCTAAACGTACAACAAGCGGTAAAGTAAGTTCTACTTCTTTAACTGCAGCAACGATACCTTCAGCAATAATGTCACATTTCATGATTCCACCAAAGATATTAACAAAAATACCTTTTACGTTGTCATCACCTAAAATGATTTTAAATGCTTCAGTAACTTTTTCTTTAGTTGCACCGCCCCCTACATCTAGGAAGTTTGCCGGGTTGCCGCCAAAGTGGTTAATTGTATCCATAGTTGCCATAGCTAAACCAGCACCATTTACCATACAACCGATATCTCCATCTAATGCAATATATGATAAATCGTACTTAGAAGCTTCGATTTCTTTTGGATCTTCTTCTTCTAAATCGCGTAATTCTTGGATATCTTTATGTTTAAATAATGCATTATCATCAAAGTTAACTTTTGCATCTAATGCTAAAACATCACCATCATTAGTTGTTACTAATGGGTTAATTTCTACAATAGAACAGTCTTTTTCGATGAAAACATTATAAAGTGAAACTAAAAATTTAGCTGCTTTATTAATTGATTCTTTTGGAATATTAATATTAAAAGCGATTCTTCTAGCTTGATATGGTGCTAAACCAACAATAGGATCAATAGTTTCTTTGAATATTTTTTCAGGTGATTCAGCAGCAACTTCTTCAATTTCAGTTCCGCCTTCTTCTGATGCCATCAAAGTAACACTGTCAGTCGCACGATCAATTACAAATCCAACATAATATTCTTTTTGAATATCGCAGCCCTCTTCTATGTAAAGGCGTTTAATTTCTTTACCTTCAGGACCAGTTTGATGTGTTACAAGCGTCTTACCTAATAATTCTTTAGCGTAAGTTTCAACTTCAGATAGTGATTTAGCAATTTTAACTCCACCTGCTTTACCTCTACCCCCAGCGTGAATCTGTGCTTTTACCACATATACTTTTGAATTTAATTCTTTTGCTTTTTCTACCGCTTCGTCAGCAGTGAACGCTACGCGTCCTTCTGGGACAGCAACGCCCATAGTACGAAATAATGCTTTACCTTGATACTCGTGGATATTCATTCTCCATCCTCCTGTTTCTTAGGTTAAGTTCATAACTAATTATATGAAATGTAAGCGCTGTTGTAAACTCATTTAGCCCAGTTATTTAAATCTTTTGTTTTTTACCATTAATTTGAAAGTGATTTAATTGGTTCAAAAGTTTTTCTGTGTTCATTTATTATGCCGTGTTGCTTAATACCATCTAAATGTTGTTGAGTACCATACCCAACATTTTTTTCGAAACCGTAACCTGGGTGTTTAACTGCAAGTTCACGCATATATCTATCTCTATGTTCTTTGGCTAATACACTTGCTGCTGCTATAGATACGCTTTTAGCATCTCCTTTAACTAAGGATGTTTGAGGAATATCTACATCTAGTGTCATCGCATCTATCAGTAAATGTGTAGGCTTAATAGATAAAGCCTCAACTGCTCTTATCATTGCCAATTTAGTTGCTTCATAAATATTAATTTGATCTATTTCCTCAACTGTTGCCACACCATACGCATATGCATATACTTTTGATAGCAATTGTTCTTCCAAAATATTTCTTTTCTTTGCAGAGAGTTGTTTTGAGTCATTTAAACCTGTGAAATGGTGATCTTTATTTAAAATAACTGCGCAAGTAACAACAGGACCAGCTAATGGCCCTCTTCCCACCTCATCTATGCCACAAACTAACGCTTTGTCATCATCAGATAGTATTTCATTTTCATAATGAGACATCTCTTTATAATTTTCTAGTAATTTTTGAACTTTTTCCAATTGTTTTCTTCTAGAAACAATTGCGTTTTGTACACCTTTACGATCATCGTCATTAACAGAATGATTTTTTAAAATTTCTAACGAATGAATATCTTGTAACAATAATTTAATTTGTTGAATGGTTTGACTCATAATATATTTACACGTCCATTTCACTAGCGATATCAAAAGTGTAAGTGCCGATTCTGGCATTTCTCACTTCATGTATAACTAGATCAATAACCGCTTCATAATCAACTTCATTACCACGTCTTAATAATCCACGACGGCGCCCTATAGCATCAAACCACTCTAGGTTCTCTGCATCGATTGGCACATCGACTTTGTAATGTTCTTTTAACCCTTCGTAGTCGTGTGCTTTCATAAATTCTAAACCATAAATTGCTACTTCATCTAAATGCACAATACTATCTTTGATAGCTCCAGTGATACTTAATTTCTTTCCAACTAATTGGTCTTCAAATTTAGGCCATAAAATACCTGGCGTATCTAACAATTGTAATGATTTTCCTACTTTAATCCATTGTTGTTGTTTTGTTACGCCTGGCGTATTACCTGTTTTAGTGACAGATTTATTTGCTAATTTATTAATTAATGTTGATTTTCCAACGTTAGGAATACCAACAATCATCGCTCTAATAGCACGTGGTTTTAATCCTTTTTGCTTTTCTTTTTCGAATTTCTCTGTTGTTGCTTTTATTGCTGCTTGCTCTACGAGTTTTAAACCCTTGCCGTGTTTTGCATCAATAGCTACAGGATAAAAACCTTTCCCTTTAAAATAGTTTTCCCATTTTACTAGCTCTTTTAAATTTGCCATATCTTTTTTATTTAAAATGACTACACGTGGTTTTTGTTGTATTACTTCATCTATCATTGGATTTCTTGAACTGTAAGGGATACGTGCATCTACAAGTTCAAACACTACATCTACTTTCTTTAACTCTTCGGATACTTCTCTTTTTGCTTTAGCCATGTGGCCTGGATACCATTGAATTACCATATATATATCACCTTTCTCTATTTACGTTCTATTTAATTAAAAGTTTTAATTTTACACTTGTGCTTTAATTTCATCTTCTGTTCTTTGACTTTAAAATCATAACACGTCACCTATAACGATATAAATAAAATAATGTCATTATTATCTCATTAACTTTAATTTTACAACATTATTTAGTAATATACTTCAATTTATTTTAGACACCACGTTTAGATCTCTAAAAACGATTAAAATTCGTTTATTTTTTATTTATCCTCTTTAACTTTTAAAACGCTTAAGACTTAATGAATTATATTTTTCTAAATAAATAATAGTTATTTTTATCTTAATTCATAAAATATCGTTACAATGGAATTATATTTATTACATATACAGGAGTCGTTTATGAAGCGTAAATTTTTGTACACATGTTTATTCTTATTACTAGCTGTTATTGGACACAGTTATGTTATTTATAGATTTATCCATGATGGCGTTTTATTTACAGGGCCTAATGATGGTATGGAACAAATGGTGCCAATTCAAATGTATTTGTTTGATAATTGGAGTCATGGCAATTGGTTTTATGCTTCTGACTTTGGTCTAGGCGGAGACTTTTTTACTGACTTAAGTTATTACTTTTCGACAAATATTATATTTATTTTGAACGTCATTATCATTGTCTTACTTAAAGTAATCATACCGATGGATACCTCTGATGTGATGTTTTGGATGACAAATGCCTTAGTCGTTTCTATAATTAAATCTTCTATAGCAATGATAGCAACATTTATCTATGTTCAATATGTTTCACACAATCGCAAAATAGCCGTATTATCAGCATTTATTTTTGTAATGTCACCACTTTATTTTAGGTTCACAGTTTATTGGCCATTTTTTAGCGACGATTTTATATGGTTACCGTTACTACTATGGTCAATCGAACGCTTCTTAAAAAGTGGTAAACCAGGTTTCTTTATAATTATCGTAACCATTTCATTAATTAATAATTTTTATTTTGCTTATTATCAATTAATAACAGGTCTTTTATATTTTATGTCTAGGATGGTTTTCAAACATAAGAATGATCTCGTAACTAGATTCAACGCATTAATGACATTATGCATTTCAGCATTATTTGCACTAGGTTGCAGTTTGTTTTTCTTTTTTCCAGCAATACAAAGTTACTTTAATAATAGACGTATCCCTTTTGATGGAGATGTAGACTTATTTGAACCTTTTAACCAAAATACAAATATATTTTATGACAATTATTTAATCGTCATACTTTTCTTAACGATTCAAGCATTGCTATCATTCAAATTATATAAGCATTTTTATTTCAAATTATTCGCAATTTTTACTTTGATTTCAATTTGTGCTAGCTTTCTACCTTTTGTAGATCAGTTATTTAATGGCTTTTCAGCACCACAAAAACGCTGGCACTATCTCATTGCTTTTAATTCGGCCATTTTAATAGGATTTTATGTAAAATATTTCCGAACATTACCTTTAAAAACGTATATATTATCCTCTATAGTCGCTCTAGGGTTTATCTTTGCAAGTGCTTGGCAATATGACAAGTTTGTTTCGTGGCTATGGTATATGCCTATAGTTAGTGTGATTGGTTTACTCATACTTTTCGTTAAAGAACCTAAAATAAGAACGAAATTAACGCATCTCTTTATATTGTCTATTATGATACTTTCTGTTTTAGTGTCTATCGTATTTATACGCAATCAAATTTATTTTGATGATCATGTTCAACGCGCAAATAGTTATTATGTTAATGCCAGTCTCTTTAACACACCGCTTCAGCAGCAGTTAGTTACTAATATGAAAAAAGAAAAATCTGAAGATGAGCGGATTGATTGGCGCGTTAATGAGCAAGATAATACACCGATGTATCAGCATTTTAAGGGAATGAGTCTTTATTCAAGTATTTTTGACCACAATATACTTGATTATTATTACGATGATTTGAAAATTAATATGAAAGAAGAATCTGTAAGTAGATACCAATCAACGAATGGTAGACAAAACATTAATAGTTTATTATCTGTTCGTTATTTAATGTTAAAAGATTACCAAAATAGCGTGCCTGCACATTTCAAAAAAGTTAAAAAAGATGGACAATACCAAATCTATGAAAATACTTTAAACTTGCCATCCGTGCGTGTTTCAGATCAAGTCTTTGATGCACAAGAACTTAAAGAACCTATAGATAGAGAACATGCAATGATTGATGGAATAATTTTAAATAATGAGGGTAAAACATACACAGATAAAGCTGAAAACTTATTAAATCAAACCAAAATCACCTATCAAAATATGAATCATAAAACAGATAAAAAAATATATATTCCTAACAATAATAAACAGGGACAAGTACAAATCCATGTTCCAAAAAACATTAGATCACAATATAAAGATTTTTACGTGACGCTAAAAGTTAAAAGAGGCAAACCTGATAGTAATTTTTCTGTAAATATAAACGGTTATTCGAACAATCGGTTATTCAACAATTCTACTTATCGTACTGGGGTTGATACACAACTTTATAGAACACAACCAGATAAAAATGGTGATATAAACATTGCACTTAGCCCTAGTGGTAATTATGAATTTGAATTACAAAGTTTACATGGAGAAAATTATAAAAAGCTTGAAACCGCACATAGCACACAGAACAATGTGGGGCATTATCAAGATATCAAAAATGGCGTTAAAGTAATATTAGGTCCCCATAAGAAAGGTATTGCTTCTATTAATATTCCTTATAGAAAAGGTATGACTGCATACGTAGATGGTAAAAAAGTAAGACCATTAAAAGTAAATTATATGATGACAGGTGTGCCTGTAAATAAAGATAGCAGTGAAATTACAATTAAATACAAACCACAATATTGGTATACTATGATCGCACTTTCAGTCATAAGTATCATCTTGAGTGTAGCTTGGTGCATTCACATAAATAAAAAAACACAGCGCAATTTAAATTAATATTTAAAAGGAGTTTGTCAGAGATGAGGTATGACGATGTTTCGTAAACTTTGGGCCCACAAAGTTACAAGATTTATTTGTATTGTTGCGCTAGGTATAGGCGTTGCTTTACTAACATTCACACCATATATCTTTCGTTATTTAACTGAAGGGCTCGTTTTTAGCGGGAGTGGTGATGGCTATAGACAAATGATGCCATTTCAAATGTATTTGTATGAACATTTTAGCCAATTCAAAAGTTTTTATGATCATTCATTTGGGTTAGGTGGCGATTATGTAAAAGATTTAGCTTATTATTATGCTACTTCGCCATTTACTTTGATTAATTTTATTTTTGTCTGGCTATCAGAAGTGTTATTTAATAGTAATCCAAGTAACATCACGTATTGGGCAAGTAACCAACTGATTGTTGCTTTTGTAAAAGGTGTAGTAACGTTCGTACTAGCCTTTTACTATTTTAGATATATAAAATTTAATAGCCATGCTGTTTTTTTGGCTTCTATGTTATATGGTGCCTCAACAGTAGTAATTTATTTTAATTTTACTTGGTCATATTACGGAGACTTGCTTATTTTTCTTCCACTCTCCTTATTGGCTATTGAACGATTTTATAGAGAAAAGAAAATAGGGTTATTTATTTTTGCTGTAGCTCTAACTTTATTTTCAAATTTCTATTTTAGTTATTATGAATCGCTTGTACTATTTGCATATTACTTTTATAGATTAGTATTCCCCCACCCGAGTGATATCGTCACTCGCAAGCAAAAATTATGGATTATTCCTGTAGCAATAGTATTAAGTACACTAGTCAGTATTTGGGGATTCTATACCGGGGTTACTTCGTTTTTCAACAATGATCGAGTAAGCAATCCACATTTTAAAATAAATATGTTTACAGATTTTGCACGACAAAAACACTTTTTTAGTAATGGGTTTTATATCACTGTTTCGATTATCGCTATAGTAGCATTGCTATCATTTAAGTTATATAAACATTATTATTATAGATTTTTTGCAATTATGATTTGGATTATGTTGGTTGGTTCATTGACACCCTATTTTGATAGTATGTTTAATGGCTTTTCGACACCCGAACGCAGATGGGTTTACATATTTGCTTTCGCCACAGCAGGATTAATTGCATTGTTTATTCAACACATTTCAGAATTAAAACTCAAGCCATATATCTTAGCATGTGCCCCCGCCTTGCTGTTCATGTCAATCATGACAATTATAGTTGAAAAAGAAAAAATGACATGGATGCTCGCTTGTCTCATTATTATGATTTTTATCGGGATACTTTTATTTAAAAGGTCTCTACTAAAAAAACGTTGGCCTTTAGCAGTATTATTAGTATTATTTATTGTTCAACAAAGTATGATTCTTTCTAATCATCACTACAATAATGTAAGGAATTATGAATCAACCAAATCAGCTATGCATGCTTCAAAATATAAAAGTCCTGCTTTATCTAAGAAAATAGACGAGATTAATCAACGGCATAATGATGATCCACTGAGTAGAATTGATTATATGTCGCAATATGGTCTTAATTCACCAATGATTTATCATTTTAATGGTATTGCTTTATATTCAAGTATTTTTGATGGTGACATATTAAAATATTATGATCAGACATTACAAATTAATATGCATACTGATAAAAATAGTACTTATCGATTATTATCAAATAGAGCGAATTTAATGGCATTGTGGAACGTTAATGATCGTATACGTCGACCAGATGATTCGAATATGTCTTTCGGTTTTGAACCTAAAGATACGATTCATCATTCAAAAAAAGAGTCATTTATTCATTCAACAAACGAAATTAAATATCCAAGTGCTCATATAACCAACAAGGTGTATGATTCGAAAGATCTTAAATCACCGCTTGATAAAGAACAAGCAATGTTACAAGGTGTCGTGTTCAACGATAAAGATGCTAAACCAAACAGCCAAATTAAGTCTAATGAAAATTTATTAGACAAAACCTCTACCTCATTAAATAATGCGCATAGAGATAAAGACGGAAAGCTTACAGTGACAAAAGACAAAGGTGGCATAACTTACACCCTACCATCCTCCATTGCAAATAAATACAAAGATATGTATATAGAAATGGATGTTGAACTATTAAGCCCTGACAAGCAACATGACGTCGGTGTGAACGAATACAATCAAAGTCGTAATGAATTGACTTATAAATATCGTCGGTTTGTCACGCCTGTTACAATGCGTGTAAAAGCAGATGAAAAACTACAAGTTAAATTGTCACAAGGTAAATATCGCTTTAATATTAAAGGCATTTACGGTGAAAACTATGAAACTTTAAATAAAGCATCTAAAGCGTTAGATAATGTACAAGTGTCTGAGCAACGTTCTGGTTATACAATTAAAAAAGACAAAAATGACGAAGGCTATCTTGTCTTACCAATGGCATATCGTGATGGTATGAAGGCGTATGCCAATGATAAAACACTCCCTGTAAAACAAGGCAATGGCATAATGACCGTAATCCCCGTTGAAAAGGGGCAAGAAAAAATAGAACTCAAGTATACGCCACCACATACAACTATCTTGGTAGTTTTAAGTGTTCTAGGTATTATATTGAGTATTGGATTCACGAAATGGATTAAACCAAAAAATTAAGCATAATATTAAAGTGCTAAATCTGTTATTTTCTTATACGCTAAAGGTAGTAAGACAGAAATCTAATTTTTCTAACAAGATTTCGTCGTCTCACCCCGGCAAAGCTGACTAGAAAATGAAATACAAGCGCTTTAGCTCTTGCATAAGAACTACTTGTCTTCATAAATGAAGTAGTAGTGCTTTAAAAGCTTGATATAAACGCATTTTCAGTTCAGTCAGCCACTGCCAATATAATAATTGAGGCTGAGAACATGTATTTTATCTCAACCTCTTTAATGAGCTACTTAGGTTTGCTAGAAACTTCGACTAAAATTGTTTTTCTAGCAAGACAACCTAATGTAGCTTATATTATATATATATGCATCAAAAAAAGCGACTCCCATTGGGGAATCGCTTTTTTATGTCTAATTTGCTGATTAACGAATTTCTTTAATTCTAGCAGCTTTACCACGTAATTCACGTAGGTAGTATAATTTAGCACGACGTACTTTACCACGGCGTTTAACTTCAATTTTTTCGATTTTTGGAGTGTGTAATGGGAATGTACGTTCCACACCAACACCTGAAGATATTTTACGTACAGTGAAAGATTCTGAAACTCCTCCACCACGGCGTTTAATAACTACACCTTCGAATAATTGGATACGTTCGCGAGTACCTTCAACAATACGTACGTGAACTTTTAAAGTGTCACCTGGACGGAATGAAGGTATATCTGTGCGTAATTGCGATTGAGTTACTGCTTCGATTAATTTGTGATTACTCATTATTTTTCTCTCCTTCAACCTATGTTCTTGCCTAGACAAAATATAGCAGCGGACCATAGTGATTTTCGTGTGTCGCACACTTAAAATATATTAGCATACTACTAATCTTTTTTCAATTGCTTTTTATATCTTTCTATAATTTCTTGGTCTTTTTTAGTCAACGGATACTGTTCTAATAAATCCGGACGTTTTTCCCATGTTCTTAAAATTTTCTGTTCATAACGCCAGTTATCAATGTGGGCATGGTTACCTGATAATAAAACGTCTGGTACATTCAAATCTTTGTATATACGTGGTCGTGTATATTGTGGAAACTCTAATAAACCATCTTGAAAGGAATCATCCATGTGAGATTGTTGATTACCTAAAACACCAGGTAAAAGTCTAACTACCGCATCTGTCATTACCATCGCCGGTAGCTCACCACCAGTCAATACATAGTCCCCCATTGAAATTTCATCAGTGACTAAATGTTCACGGATTCTTTCATCGTAGCCTTCATAATGCCCGCAAATAAATACTAAGTGCTCTGCCTGACTGAGTTCATTAGCAATTGCTTGAGTAAAGGGACGACCTTGAGGACACATTAAAATGACCCTTGTGTCTTCTGTTCGCTCAATACTATCCATTGCATTGAATATCGGTTCCGGCTTTAACACCATTCCCTGACCGCCTCCAAATGGGTAGTCATCCACTTGATTATGTTTGTTTTCAGCAAAGTGTCTAAAATCCACTGTATTTACTTGTAGCAAATCTTTTTCTTGGGCTCGTTTTAAAATAGATTGGTTTAAAACACCTTCAAACATGCCAGGAAATAATGTTAAATAGTCGATTCTCATTAATCTAATAATCCTTCCATAGGCGTGATTTGAATACGTCTACCTTCTACATCAATCTCTTTGACCACATCCGCGATATAAGGAATGAGGTATTCTTTGTCGCCTTTGACTACCCACACATCGTTTGCACCTGTTTCAAATATCTCAATCACACGACCAATTGGAGTATCTTCATTAAAAACGGTACAGCCAATGATATCTGAATAATAAAATTCATGTTCTCCAAGTTCTATTTCTTCATGATCACGTTCTTGTAAAAGTGTTTCACCTTTTAGGTACTCGATATCATTAATGTTATTGATACCTTCAAACGTAAGCATATGCAGTCCTTTATGCATACGATATGAAGCAATTTTAAATTCAAGTGGCGCTTTATCTTTACGTGCTATTTCAACTATTCCTCCTGGTTGAAAACGTTTATCTGTAAAATCAGAATTAGACTTTATTTTCACTTCACCTTTAATGCCATGTGTATTAACAATTTTTCCAACTTCAACTTTCATATATGTGCCTCCGATAAATGTATCTTATAAGTGTTGTGTAATTTTTATGTATTATTTAATTATTATAACATGTATAAATCTAACATAGTAATACATTCCTCAATAGAAAATTTTCTTATTCTCAACTATGTTAAAGCACTGATTATAATATTTTCCATTAAAAAAAGAGCACCTAAAACGGTACTCTTACAAACACTATATTTGTTTAATAAGTTTAAAACTTATTTTTGATCGTCGAATTTTTTCAAAATACCTTCTCTTGATAAGATATTGTGAACTGTATCAGTCGGTTTAGCACCGTCTTTTAACCATTTAAGTGCTGATTCTTCGTCGATTTTAACTTCTGCTGCATTTACATTGTTAGGGTTGTAAGTACCGATTTGTTCGATAATACGCCCGTCACGTGGTGCACGCGCATCTGCAACTACGATACGATAGAATGGATTTCTTTTTGAGCCTAAACGTGTTAAACGAATTTTAACTGCCATTTATATTCTCTCCTTTTAATTTCATAAGTATTTATTTTCTACAAGAAATAATGATACCAGTTCTTCTAATATTTGTAAAGAGGTTATCCTTTACCAATTTTAAAAAATCATTTTTTCTCATCAATTACCTTTTAAATAACGCGCTTTTGTCAATTTCCTCTTTTCACGCACTTTACATCACTATGATATGCCTTGTCTTATTTTAAGTCTCTTGACATCTATATTTAAAAGCTATACATTGAGATTAAATTAAATAAGCACATGCACTAGGGGTGTTTTTAACTGAGATGAGTACAACTCAAACCCTTTGAACCTGATCTAGCTGAAACTAGCGGAGGAAAGTGTGAAAGATTTTATATCCTATATTCAAGGGGCAATCTTGCCTTTTTGCAATATTACTATTCTATCATTTCTAATACACAACTTTCTATAGTGAGGGTTGTGTATTTTTTTAATTTTACTTTTTAAAATTTTAGGAGTGAAAGTTATGAATAAAACTATTTTAGTAACTGGTAGTAGTAGAGGCTTAGGTGCAACGATTGCAAAAACATTATCGCAACAAGGGTACAATATTATAATCAATTATTACAAAAATAAATCGTTAGCAGAAGATCTTGTTTCTGACATCGGCTCTGACCATGCAATTGCCATTCAAGCTGATGTCACAAATAGAAATGATATTGACCACTTAATTGAACAAGCTACCCAATATTTCGGGAAAATTGATGTCGTGATTAACAATGCATTAGTAGGTTTTAAGTTTGATCCTACACAGCAAAAATCATTTACAGATTTAGCATGGGATGATTATCAACAACAGATAGATGGCACTTTAAAAGCTGCCTTCAATGTAACACAAAGTGTCATGCCCCAATTCTTGGAAAGACAGCAAGGAATTATTATTTCTATCGGAACAAATTTATATCAAAATCCCGTTGTACCTTATCATGAATATACAACTGCAAAAGCAGGATTAATTGGCTTTACTCGTAATATTGCTGCCGAGCTTGGTAAATTTGGTATTAGAGCTAATGTCGTGTCAGGAGGCCTGTTAAAAACAACTGACGCAAGTGCTACAACCACGAGTGAAGTATTTGACATGATTGCACAAACAACACCGCTTAAACGTGTGACTTCGCCACAAGACATTGCAAACATGGTTGCATACTTAGCTTCTGAACAAGCTAATGGTATAACAGGACAAAATTTCACAGTTGATGGTGGCTTAACAATGAATTAACAAATTAAAATTAGGAGGTGCTTTCTATGTCTGATAAAAATCAAAAACAACTTAATATTGGCGTTTTATTATATGCTTGTGGTCATCACCAAGCTGCGTGGTTAATGCCGAACTCTAGTGTGTCACGTATCGGTGAAATTACTTATTATCAGGAATTAGCTCAACTTGCTGAAAAGGGACTATTCGACGCAGTATTTTTCGCGGACAATCAATCTTTTCCTGCGAAATCTTCTACTGATATGCCGGCATTTTGGTTCGATCCTATCGTCAGTTTATCGGCTATTGCTCATGTGACAACACATATTGGACTTGTCGCAACAATTTCAAGTACATTCTCAAATCCTTTTACCGCATCTAGACAGTTGCTCAGTCTAGATCATCTTTCAAATGGACGTATAGGTTGGAATCTTGTCACCTCTATGACAGATTTAGAAGCTTTAAATCACAGTATGGAAATGCTCCCTGATCATAATGAACGCTATGAAATTGCTGCTGAATTTGCAAAAGTGATGAATCGGTTATTCACATCTTGGGATAAAAAACATTTTTTACATGATCGAAAGAATAAAAAAATTATTAATGATGATGACATTAATGCTATTAATCATCATGGTAAACATTTCAAAGTTAAAGGGCCATCAACAACGCCAAGTAGTCCACAAGGTCGTCCAGTAGCTATGCAAGCTGGTGCATCTTCACAAGGTATTGCTTTAGCAACTCAATATGCAGATGCAGTGTATTCAGTATCCTGGAACTTTAAACAAGCACAAGCTTTTCGAGAAAAGCTCGATCAACAATTACAATTATCAAAAAACAATAGTAGATATATCAAAATTTTTCCCGGTCTAGTTACATATGTCGCTGAAACTTATGAAAAAGCCTATGCTAAGAAAGAAAAGTTAGACAAAGCCTTACCGGTGGAAACCGCATTAAAACAATTAAGTTTCTTTATTCAACAAGATTGTCAAAACTGGGAGTTAGATGAACCCGTGCCACCCTTGCTTCCTGTAGAAGATTTTACAGGACCAGTTGGCCGTTACGAAACAATATTGGAAATCATTCGTGATACTCATCCAACTGTGAGAGAACTACTCGGTTACTTAAATGCTGGTGGCGGGCATTTCACCTTGATTGGTACTCCTGAAGATATCGTAGATCAAATGGAGTACTGGTTACTAAGTGGTGTAGCCGATGGTTTTAATTTGATGCCGCCTGTCTTTCCAAATAGTTTAGAGGATTTCGTAGCATTGATTGTGCCAGAATTACAAAAAAGAAATTTATACAGAACAACTTATGATGGTCATACTTTCCGTGATCATTTGGGATTAGAAAAAATTTAATCATTCTTCAAATAATATAATTGACGAGAAACCAGAACGGTAATTTTTCAAAGAATCATTACAGAACGAAGACAAACCAAATGACCTTACATCATTTGGTTTTTTAATAAGTCTTACTTTTTAAGATTTATGGCAAGACAAATCAGCGTCGTATTTATAGATTTTTTATTCTTCTACACTTTCTCATATCATATCTTTAGTATCTTCAAATCTTCTTTCAATTGTTTGAGACCACAATTTTCACTAATTCTATTATATATTTGTTTTTTATTTACTTTTACCTTTATATGAGTTGCATTAATAAATAACGATAAATGATTTATTAAATTCATTTTATTTGAAATGTGGCAGTGAGTTAGTCGGACTCCTGTGGAAAAGCATTAATCGAAGAATACAGGCTGATACTATTAACTAAGGAAAGAAAGCACAAAAAAATGCCAACAAAGTCATAGACTTTGTCGACACTATGCAACGATTTCTCTAAGCATCGTTGTTTTGGTTTTTATTATTTATAGTTATACAAAATTTATGATTTTAGAATGGTAAGTTCATGCCATTCATCATATTTTCCATTTGTTTGCGTTTGCCTTTTTTGCCTTTACCGCCACCGGAAAATTGTTTCATCATTTTTTTCATATCAGTGAATTGCTTCATTAATCTATTGATTTCTTGCACTGAACGTCCTGAACCTTTAGCAATACGTTTTTTACGAGAAACATTTAAAGTTTCAGGTTTGTTACGCTCATTAGGCGTCATGGATTGAATGATGGCTTTAATATGATCAATTTGCTTATCGTCCATATTCATATTTTCAATGCCTTTCATTTTGTTCATGCCAGGAATCATTTTCATAATGTCATCAAGAGGTCCTAAACTTTTAACTTGGTCTAATTGTTCTAAGAAATCTTCCAATGTAAACGAAGATGTACGCATTTTCTTTTCTAAGTCTTTTGCTTTATCTTCATCCACATCTGTTTGTGCTTTTTCAATTAAACTCAATACATCTCCCATGCCTAATATACGAGATGCCATACGTTCAGGATGGAATGCTTCTAAGCCATCTAGTTTCTCACTCATACCTACAAATTTAATCGGTTTTTGAGTAACTGATCTGATTGAAAGTGCAGCACCACCACGTGTATCACCGTCTAATTTTGTTAATGTTACGCCAGATAATTCTAATTGAGAATCAAAAGATTCTGCAACATTCACAGCATCTTGACCTGTCATCGCATCAACAACTAACATAATTTCATCTGGTTTCGTAATTTCTTTTACATCGCTTAATTCTTGCATTAATGCTTCATCAACGTGTAAACGACCAGCAGTATCAATAATAACAAAATCTAAATGCGCTTCTTTTGCATGTGCGATTGCATTTTCAACGATTTGTTGTGGCTTAACTTGATCGCCTTCACTATAAACTGGAATGTCGATTTGTTTACCTACTGTTTGTAATTGATCAATTGCCGCAGGACGATAAATATCTGCCGCTACCAATAATGGCTTTTTATTATATTTTTTACGCATTAATAATGCTAATTTACCAGCAGTGGTAGTCTTACCAGCACCTTGTAAACCAACCATCATCACTACAGTTGGCGGCTTGTTAGCCATTTTAATCGTAGCATTTTCCCCTCCCATAAGTTGGGTAAGTTCTTCTTGCACAATTTTGATGACTTGTTGTCCAGGTGTTAATGACTTCATAACATCTGAACCTAAAGCTCTATCTGATACAGTTTTGACAAATTCCTTTACCACTTTAAAGTTAACATCGGCTTCTAATAATGCTAATCTTACTTCGCGCATCATCAATTTAATATCTGCTTCAGTAACTTTACCTTTGCCTCGGATTTTTTGCATCGTTCCTTGTAGACGATCGGATAATCCTTCAAATGCCATATCAAATACCCTCCTTTATATACTTTTATTCTAAATCTTCAAGTGCTTGAATGTATTGTTTTATTTTTTCTGGATCATTTATGTGCTGTTTTATATGTTCATATAATTTTTGTCTTTGTTCAAAATTCCGGTATAATCCTAATTTTTCTTCATAATCTTCCACTAAATCGCCAGTTCTTCTTATATTATCATACACTGCTTGGCGACTCACATCAAACGTATCAGCAATCTCACTTAAAGAATAATCTTGTAAATAAAATAATTCTAAATAGTTTCTTTGCTTATTTGTTAGTAATGATTGGTAAAAGTCAAACAGATAATTCATACGTATCGTTTTAATTAAATCATTTTGACTCATCTGAATTACCTTCAATTTCTGCTTCACTCTGATTTGACTCAGGTGCTTCTTCGACATTTTGTTCAATCATATCAGCGAATAATCCATACACATAGCTCTCAGGATTGAATGGTTGGAGATCATCTAATTTTTCACCTAAACCTACGTATTTAACTGGGATATGAAGTTCATTACGAATCGCTAATACGATACCACCTTTAGCAGTACCATCTAATTTTGTTAATACAATACCTGTAACGTTTGTAACCTCTTTAAATGATTTTGCTTGTGACAATGCATTTTGACCTGTCGTTGCATCAAGACAAAGTAAAACTTCATGAGGTGCCTCTGGTACAGCACGTCCAATAACTCGTTTAACTTTCTCTAATTCATTCATTAAATTGGATTTGTTTTGTAAACGGCCAGCAGTATCACATATTAAAATATCTACGTCTTTACTTTTAGCTGCGTTAATTGCATCATACATTACTGCAGCTGGGTCTGAACCTTCTCTTTGGCTCAACACTTCAACACCAACGCGTTCGCCCCATACTTTAAGTTGTTCAATTGCACCAGCTCTGAATGTATCTCCAGCAGCAAGCATTACTTTTTTGCCTTCAGCTTGGTAACGATGCGCTAATTTACCAATTGTTGTTGTCTTACCAACACCATTCACTCCGACCATAAGGATTACATTTAATCCTTCATTTTCTATATTCATCACTTCTGAGTTATCATCATCTTGGTGATAGATTTCTACAATTTTCTCAACAATAACTTCACGTAAATCCTCTGTTTCAGTAATATTGCGACGTTGCGCTTCTTCACGTAATTCTTCTACAAGTTGCATCACAGTATTAAATCCAACATCTGCAGTAATTAACATTTCTTCTAATGCTTCGAAGAACTCTTCATCAACTTTACGATAACGTGCGAGTAAATTATTAAGTTGTGCTTGGAAATTCTCACGCGATTTTTCTAAACCAGCTCTAAATTTGGCACCGAGCTGTTGCGCTTCAATTTCTTCAAAATCTTCAATAGAGATTAATCCATCATCATCAAAGTCAGCTTCTTTTAATTTTTTAACTTTTTTCGCTGGTTTATCTTGAGTTTCGGTTTCTCTATCTTGTGATGCTTCACCTTGTTGTTCTGCGTCTTGTTGTTCTAATTCTTCAAGTTGTTGCTTTTGTTCTTCTGAAGGTGCTGAAAATTTATCTTTTAATCGTTTGAAAAAGCTCATGTTTGTTCCTCCTTAATCACTTCATCAATCGTATTTAAATTAACACTTACTAGTTTGGAAACTCCAGATTCTTGCATTGTTACACCATATAAGCGATCTGAGAATTCCATTGTACCTTTACGGTGTGTAATCACAATAAATTGAGTTTGGTCTGATAGATTTTTTAAGTATTGTGCATAACGTATCACGTTTGCTTCATCAAGTGCCGCTTCAACTTCATCTAAGATAACAAATGGCGCTGAGCGAACTTTTAAAATCGCAAATAATAATGCTATAGCACTCAAGGCACGTTCTCCACCACTAAGTAGTGACAAATGTTGTAACTTCTTACCAGGTGGTTGCACAATGATATCTACACCTGCAGATAGATAGTCATCATCTGTTAAGCGTAGTTCTGCTTGACCCCCACCAAACAATGATTTAAACACATCTGAAAAATATCCTTGAACGGCATGAAATGTTTCTTTAAAACGATCTTTCACTTCTTGATCCATTTCTTCGATAAGTTGTTCTAAAGTTGTTTTCGCTGCTCTCAAGTCAGCACGTTGTTCATCTAAAAATGTAAAACGCGTATTAATTTCTTCAAATTGTTCAATCGCATTTAAATTAACTGGTCCTAACTCTTCAATAGACATTTTAGTTAATTTTACTTTTTTGCGTAAAACGTCTATATCTTCATCTAAATCATATAATTCACTCGCACGTTCATATGTTATGTGATAATCTTCGCTCAAATGATCAATCGCATAATTAATTAATACATCTAAACGTGACTGCTCGGATTTAATATCTTGATAACGATTTTCTATAGAAAGAATATCTTGATTTGCTTCTTGAAGTTTTTGATCTGTCACTTCAATTGTATCATTCAATTCGAGTCTACGCGATTTAACGTCTTCTATGTTTTGAGATAATTTTGCTTTCTCGGCTTTACTTTGTTCCATATTATATTGAATCGTTTCAAATGCTTTTTCGCCTGTCATTTCATCTGAATTAAAGAGTTTAATTTGTTCTTCTAATTTTTGATGTTGCACAATAACATCATTGAGTTGTTTTGCTATTTTTGACTCAGTTTGTTTCTGAGTATTTAATCGTTCTTTTACAACTGCCAAATCGGATTGCTTTTGATGTAATTGTTGCTGGATTTGCGTTGTACTTTCTTTACCTTCTTTAGAAAGTTTTGTATAAAGATTGATATCATCTTCTAATTTTTGTAGCTGTGTTTTGATTTTAGATAATCTTTGCTTTTTATCATCAAGTGTTTGTTTACTTGTTTCACTTTGGTAACCATCATTTTTTTCAAATTCAAATTCTTCATGCTCGCCTTTTAAATGCGCTTCACTTTTACGTAATCTGTCTAGTTCTAATTCATAATTATGAACACTTTGTTTAATAGCATTATAATGTTGACTTGTATCAAAATATTTTTCGCTCAGTTGATCTGACTCATTTTTAATATTTTGAAATTGTTTTTCAAATGCTAATGTTTGCTGTTGATAATCTTCGAGTTGGGCACGCATCGTTGTCAGTTCATCTTTTTGAGCTAAAATACTTTTAGATTTACGATCTCCGCCACCCGTCATTGAACCACCAGGGTTCACGATATCGCCTTCTAAAGTCACAATACGCGTACGATAACGGATTTTACGTGCTAAGTCGTTGGCATTTTTCAATTCATCTACAATTATTGTATTACCAAGTAAATTTTGAACTACATTTTGATAATCTGAATCTACTTCAATTGCTTGTGCAGCAATATTAATAAAACCCTCACTATTTTGTGCAGTTTTCATAATTTCATTACCAATTTGGCGAGGTTGAATTACATTTAGTGGTAAAAACGTCGCTCTACCCAAACCGTTTTGTTTTAGATATTGAATTGCCTGTCTACCATCTTTTTCTGAATCTACAATCACATGTTGTAGTGATGCACCAAGTGCAGTTTCGATTGCTTTAGTTAAATCGGATGGCACTTGAATTACTTCAGCAACTGCTCCACGTATCCCTGAAAGTTTATTGTCTTTAGCCTTAAGTATATGTTTTACACCATTAAAGAAATAGCTATATTCTTCCTGTTGCGTGGCCAAACTATCGATACGGGATTTTAATTTATCGTTAAATCTATACGCTTGATGCAATTTTTCTTCGTACTCAGATTGTTGTTGTTTAAGTTGTGTTAATTTCTTTTCATAATTATTGAGCTGTTGCTCAGATTTTTTCAATTCTTTTTGAGCCGTCGCAGTTTGTTTTTCAGCTTCATTGATGTCGCTTTGAATTTTCTTCAGTTGTTCAAAGGCTTCAAGTAATCTACTATCTAAACGTGATTGTTTCGTTTCATTTTCTTGGATGGTATGTTCTAAAAAGCGAATGTCATTATTTACATCAGATTGTTCAGACATGAGTTGATAATATTCATCTTTGATTGTTTCTAATTTTTCGTCATGTTGTTCATCACTGACATAGAGTTGTGATTCAAAGTATTGAATTTTTTCATTCAACTCTTTTTGTTGGTTTTTTAATTTATCTATTTGATTTTGTGCATCTATCTTTTCTTGTTTTAAGGTTTCTGTTTGTATTTTAAGACTTTCTTGTTCTTCTTCAAAACGAGCGTTTGTTTGTGATTGATTTTTCTTACGTTCTTCTAACACGTTAAGTTGTCCTGCATACTTTTCAACTTCTTCTGTCGCTTTAACAAGTTGAAAATTTAATGATTCAATATGTTCATCTAGTTGTTGTCTTTCAGATTTATATTTATTTAATGCTTGTGTATATTGTACTTTCTCTGCATCTTTTGTAGCTTGATGACTCTTTAAATTATTTAAATTATCATCAAGTTCATGAATATTCTTACTATATTGTTCAATATCATAAACCGTTACAAGTACATCACTTCTTTCCATTTCTTTGGAAAGATGTTTATATTCTTTAGCAATAGCCGCTTCTTCTCTTAATGGTTCAACTCGCCCTTCTAAATCATATAGAATATCTTGTATTCTTGAAAGGTTATCTTCTGTTTGATCGAGCTTTTGTACAGAAGCAGCTTTGCGTTTTTTATATTTTAAAACTCCTGCAGATTCTTCTAGTATTTGTCTTCTATCCACTGGTTTAGCATTTAGTATTTCATCTACACGACCTTGCGAAATAATACTAAACGCTTCTTTTCCTAAACCTGAGTCTAGAAACAAATCAATAATATCTTTTAATCTTGCACGGTCATTATTAAGATAATACTCACTTTCACCACTTCTGTATAATCGACGTGTTACAACGATTTCTGTCGCGTCTAATTGTAACTTGCCGGAGCTATTATCTAATTTCAATTTAACTTCTGCATAATTTTGAGCTTTTCGATGTTCTGCGCCTGAAAAAATAATATCTTCCATTTTAGCGCCACGTAGTGATTTAGCTGATTGTTCACCTAACACCCATTTTATTGCATCTGTTATGTTACTTTTCCCACTGCCATTAGGGCCTACAATTGCTGTTACACCTTCATCAAATTGTACATTTGTGTGCTCCGCAAACGATTTAAACCCAAAGGCATCTATTGATTTCAAATATACCATGCTATTCTCCTTTAAAGTGTTCCTTGCTGCTTCACAGTTTAGAAATACTCATGCATTAACCTGAAGGCTAATATATTTCTTTATTAACTACATTGCTATTGCGAAGGTCTTAACAATATATGCTTTATTTTTTATCATATTGTTTTATAACAAAGTTATTTTGCTTTGTTTTTCATTGATTTATATGCACTTTCTGCTGCTTTTTGTTCGGATTCTTTTTTAGTCTTCCCTTTACCTTCTGCTACTGCAGCATTTTCTAATATCACTTCAGAAGTAAATAGACGATGATGCGCTGGTCCTTCTTCATTGATTAAACGATAAGTGACGTCACCTTTATTTTGTCTATGGACAAATTCTTGAAATTGGGTTTTAAAGTCTACAACACCATCAAGTTCTTCATCTTCGACATACGGAAAAATAATTTGTTCTGCAAATTTCCACACAGATTCTAAGCCTTGGTCTAAATATAACGCACCTACAAATGCTTCAAATGCATCTGATACGAGTGAAGGACGAGTTCTGCCACCTGTTTTCTCTTCGCCTTTACCTAACAAGATAAGTTCATTGATTTGAATTTTTTTCGCAAATATTACAAGTGAAGGCTCACAAACAATTGTTGCACGCATTTTTGTTAAATTACCCTCTGGCAATTCTGGATATTTATCAAATAAATAACGTGAAACCGTCAATTCTAATACCGCATCTCCTAAAAATTCTAATCGTTCATTATGCTCTAAACGATTCATATTAAAATCATTTATAAAACTCGAATGCGAAAATGCTTGCTGATATAATTCTATTTGTTTAAAATTCAAGTCTAATTCTTGCATCTTCTGCGCAAATTTTTTTTCAAATGCTTTAACCATTTCTATTTTTTTATAATTGGTCAATCTATTCCCTCCTCAGATTTAATGATAAAGTACTAATACCTTTATATTTTACGTGAAAATACAATAAAACTAAAGAAAAAACTGTCTACTGTATTTACCATCTATATATCTAGTGATAATCGTTATAGCACTATTATCTTACAATATAAATTCTGTTTAAAATCAATAAAAAATCTGAGCCGTCATCTCAACGACTCAGATATTTTTTTTATTATTTTTCGATACTATTAATAAAGTTTACTGCGTCACCAACAGTGTTGATTTTTTCAGCTTCTTCATCAGGAATTTCAGTACCAAATTCGTCTTCTAATTCCATAACTAATTCAGCAATATCAAGTGAGTCAGCGCCTAAATCATCTTTGAAAGATGCCTCTTTAGTTACTTTTTCAGCGTCAACACCTAAACGGTCAACGATGATATCTTTTACTTTGTCGAAGTTTTCCACGTCGATTCACCTCCTTTAAAAAATCTTATTATAGACTTATATATTTTCCCACTTTATCAATTGAAATACAAGTAGTATTTCAATTGATTGTACTGTATAAACATTATATAAATGGATCTTATACAATAAAGTGTAGTAATGAAGTTGTGACACAATCATTTTAAATCTATACTTTATACCATATCATAATCTCTTATATGAGTTCAGAAGTTTTATAAAACAAGATTTGTCATGTTGTGTAGCACTTACTTACATATACATACCACCATTGACATGTATTGTTTGACCCGTAATATACTTCGCTTTGTCTGAAGCTAAAAATGCTACAGTATGAGAAATATCTTGGTCTTTCCCGAATTTAGCTAATGGGATTTGTTCTAACATTTTTGCTTTAAGCTCATCACTTAAAGCATCAGTCATATCAGAAACAATAAAACCTGGTGCAACAGCATTTACTGTGATGTTTCTTGAAGCCAGTTCACGTGCTGATGATTTCGTTAAACCAATTACACCAGCTTTAGTCGCAACATAGTTTGCTTGCCCTGGGTTACCCATAGCTCCAACAACACTTGATAAATTAATAATTGCACCACTCTTTTGTCTTAGCATTTGTGGTGTCACTTTTTGAATACAGTTGAAAACGCCTTTTAAGTTTGTATCAATTACGTCATCCCATTCTTGCTCTTTCATACGCATAAGTAAATTATCACGCGTAATACCTGCGTTATTAACAAGGACATCAACAGAACCAAATTCGCTAACAACCGCTTTAATCATTGCTTTTACTTCATCACCATTTGCAACATTTGCTTGAATAGCAAAACTTTCAACGCCTATCGCTTTAATTTCTTCAACAACAGCATCCGCTTTTTCTTTGTTTCCCGAAAAATTCACAGCAACATTGTATCCTTCTTCTGCCAATTGTATCGCTATACTACGTCCTATACCTCTCGAAGCACCAGTTACTAATGCACTTTTAGTCATTTTCATTCCACGCTTTCATATCTTCTAAAGTTTGAATCGAAGTTATTTTCACATCTCTATTTATCTTTTTAATTAAACCTGAAAGTACTTTACCAGGACCAATTTCAATAAAGTGATCTACACCTTGATCAATTAACCATTGTGTTGAATCAATGAATTGTACTGGTGAATATAATTGTTTAATCATATTATCCTTAATTACATTGGCATCTGTTTCACCTTTTGCATGCACATTTTGAACTACAGGGAATTGTGCATCATTCCAGTCAAATTGTTCAACATACTCAGCAAAATCGTCTTTGATCACCTGCATCATAGATGAATGAAATGGGCCAGATACAGCAAGTGGTAGGACACGTTTCGCACCTAATGATTTGCCTTCTGCCACTAATTTATCTATTAATGTTTTGTGTCCAGAGACAACGATTTGTCCAGGAGAATTAATATTTGCTGGTTCAATAATTTCTTCATCTGTTGAAAGTTTTTGACATATTGCATTAACATCATCAAAATCCAAACCTAATACTGCTGCCATACTTCCAACACCATCAGGAAAAGCAACGGCCATCAGTTGTCCACGCTTACGAACAATTTGAACTGCATCATCAAATTTCAATACACCACTCGCTACTAGACTCACATATTCACCTAAACTATGGCCCATTGTATAATCAGCATTTAGATTATTAAGTGCTTGTAATAAAGCTGAGCTATGTGTGAGCAACGCCGGTTGTGTATTTTCTGTTTGACCTAATTTGTTTTCTTCATCTGAAAACATTGTTTCTAAAATATCAAAATCCATTTGTGCTTGTGCTTGATTAAGAATCGTTGTTGCAGCATCATTTTGATTAAATAAATCATTTGCCATCCCGACTTTTTGTGATCCTTGGCCTGGGAAGATAATCGCAGTTTTACTCATTTACTTTACCCACCGTTTCTCTCATAGTTTCCACAATATTTTGTTCTCCCGCTATTTTAGCTTGACGGATTGCTGAATAAAAAGCTTTCGCACTAGAACTACCATGTGCTTTTACTACAATGCCATTCAATCCTAATAATACCGAGCCACCATATTCTGCATAATCCATTTTTGACATTAAACCATTTAAGTCTTTACGTAATACAAATGCGGCAATTTTATTCTTGAAACTACTTAGAAGCGTTGTTTTAAGCATTTTACCCATCGCTTTTGCAACACCTTCTAAATTTTTAAGAATCATATTACCAGTATATCCGTCTGTAACTACAACATCAGCTGCGTCGTCCATTAAGCCTTTTGCTTCTACATTTCCTGTGAAATTGAAGACATTTTGTTCGTCCATCAAACTAAATGCTTTTTTAGTTAATGTATTACCTTTAGCTGCCTCTGTACCAATATTCAACAAACCTACTGAAGGCTGTTCAACGCCCCTGATTTTTTGGGCATAAATATTGCCTAATTGGGCGTATTGTAATAAGTGTTCCGGCTTGGCGTCTGCATTAGCACCTACATCCATAAACACAAACCCTTTTCCAGAAATTGTTGGCAAAGTGAGGACTAATGCGGGACGTTCAACACCCTTAATACGTCCTACTATAAACAAACCAGCAGACATCAATGCACCTGTATTTCCTGCAGATACACAACCATCTGCTTCACCAGCTTTAACTGCTTCAGCCATACGTGCCATTGAACTATCTTTTTTACGTTTAATCGCTCTAACTGGTTCATCGTCCATCGTAATTTCTTCTGTACAATGACGTACTTCTACACGACCATGTTTGAGTGTGCATTTAGTTTGATCACCAAATAAAATTATTTCTAAATCTTTAAAATCATTCACAGCTTTTTCAACAGCTTCTAAAACGATTTCAGGTGCATCGTCTCCACCCATCATATCAATCGCTATTTTAACCATCTTGTTCATCCTCACTTGTATAATACATTTTGAATGTACCTCTAAATACCAAAGTATCTTTGACATACGAATTTACTTTTATCATATAATATTTACTTGTAATTTCAATCGTTTGTGCGTCAGCTCGTACTGTATCATTTAATTTCACTGTTTTTAAAAATGCTACATTACTTTCCTGAGTTAACACAACAGGTTTATGTATAAGCGCTACACACAGTGAATTCGCTTGTGCAAAAAGTACATGTCCTCTGGCAATTTTATTTCTAGTAAATACAGAATCTTCATCAATATCTATAATTGAAGTTGCGAGTTGATCAGGCTGAACATTTATTACATCGCCTATGATTTCACTACCATCAATGGATCGAATACTTTCATAATTTTTTCTTGCTACGGATTTAATTCGTTTTCTTAGTTCTGGAATATCTAAGTACGTACGATCTAACCTAATAGTTTGAATACTCACTGAAAAAAGTGTACTCAAATCCAAATCTGTAATAAAGGGGTTTTTTTCAATTTCTTTTTTAATTGCTTCGCGTCGTTCTTGTTTTTTTAACTTCATTTTATTCTAACCACCTAAATCACCTAATTTTTAGTACCAAGTCTTAAACATTCCTAACACATCATAACACTTTCTATTTCATTAGCTCAACAAAAAACATACTTCCTTAGATGTTTTTCACGTCAGATAATCAATATAAGAAATATTATAACGTTTAAAACGATTTCCAAGGGGGTTAATTATCAAAATAAATACAAACACTAATCATTCTATATAAATATTTATTAAGATATTGAATTAAATAAAATTGAAATGTATAATTTGAATTGTTTTAAAGGTGTATTATATTTATTTTTCAAAAATTATTCCATTAATTGGATAATTTATTTAGGAGGATCTAATGAAAAAAGTATTATCAACTACATTACTGTCATGTTCATTATTAGCCTTTACTACAAGCTATGCTCATGCGCAAGAAAGTAATAGTATTAAACCTGAAAGTTTAGAATCATCAAATACCCCTACGATTAATAATAATGCAGATGTAGAACAATTTTTACAAAATAATGCACAATCTCTTGTTAATCAATCATCCAAGACCAAGCAAGAAACTATAAATAAAGAAGCTTTCAAACAATACAACGTAATAGATAAGCAACAAGATAAAACTGGTGTCACGCATTACGCATTGAAACCAAAGGTAAACGACGTTACATCAGAAGGCACAACAATTAAAGTACATGTCAATAATAAAGGTAATATAACATTAATAAATGGTAATGTAGATAAACCATACATAAAGGTAGAGAATGAAGCTAAATTATCTTCTGCTAACGCTGAAAATAAAGCTTTTGAAGCTATAGGTAAAGCAAAGTCTGATGTAAAAAATATAAAAAGCTATCCTGTAGTCAGTAAAAATAACCTTGATATAAATAGTGATAAACAAAGACTTGTTTATGATATCGAACTTAATTATATTTCCCCTAAAGTAGCACATTGGAAAATTCAAGTTGACGCT
Source organism: Staphylococcus sp. OJ82 (assembly GCF_000294465.1). Classification (NCBI taxonomy): domain Bacteria; kingdom Bacillati; phylum Bacillota; class Bacilli; order Caryophanales; family Staphylococcaceae; genus Staphylococcus; species Staphylococcus sp. OJ82. The sequence continues at coordinate 450,023 of NZ_ALPU01000010.1, forward strand.
ACTACTGGTGAAATATTAACAAAACAAAACGTTATCAAAAATGCAACAACTGAAGGTAAAGGAACAGGCGTTAATGGAGATGAAAAACAACCTTTAAGCGTTACAAAAGCAAATGGTTCATATTCATTACTCGATACTTCTCAAGATGCAGTTATAGAAACTAAAACTGCAAATGAGACCACAAATGCCTATTCACCTATTACAAATGACAGCAATAATTTCAATAAAGAAGATCAGCGCGCTGGTGTAGACGCTCATTACTACGCAAAAGAAGTCTATAACTATTTCCTAAATAAACATGATAGAAACAGTTATGATAATAACGGCGGTGACATTGATTCGGTAGTCCATTATGACAAAAGCTTTAATAACGCTGCTTGGACCGGTCAGTATATGATTTATGGTGACGGAGACGGCCAGACGTTTAAAGCATTGTCAGGTGCGAATGATATCGTCGCCCATGAGCTCACGCATGCAGTAACAGAACGAACTGCTGGTTTAGAGTATAGTCATCAGTCGGGTGCATTAAACGAATCTTTCTCTGACGTTTTTGGTTATTTTGTTGATTCAGACGATTGGTTACTAGGTGAAGATGTATATACACCAAATAAAGATGGCGATGCATTAAGAAGTTTAAAAAATCCAGAACAGTATAACCAACCTGCCCATATGGATCAATATTTACAAGGTAGCCAAGATAGTGGTGGTGTTCATACCAATAGTGGCATTCCTAACAAAGCTGCATACCTAACAATTAATGCAATTGGCCAAGAAAAAGCTGAACAAATTTATTATTTAGCACTCACACAATACTTAACACCAAACGCCCAATTTTCTGATGCAAAAGCATCATTAAAAGAAGCTTCTAACCACCTTTATGGTACGAATAGCGAAACATCTAAAGCAATTGAAAAAGCTTGGACTGACGTAGGTGTTAATTAAAACACCAGCAAACATTATACATTCTCGTTTCAGCGGGAGCTGGGACATAAATATCCCATTCTCAAATTTATAGCACTAATCTATTAGTTTATAATGGATTAGTGCTTTTCTATTTAAAATCTTCCGATTTAAAAGCGCGTGCCTTCCTAGGGTATCGGACTCGGACAGAAATCTAATTTTTCTAACAAGGTTTCATCGTATGAACCAGCCCAGCAAAGACCCCTAGAAAATGGAATACAAGAGCTGAAGCTGTTGCATAAGCACTTCTTATCTTCATAAATGAAGTAGTAGTGCTTTAAAAAATTAGTATAAAGGCATTTTCAGTTCAGTCATCTACCGCCAATATAACAATAAATGCTGAGAGATTATTTACTTTACTCACCAACCATTAAAAGTCTATAACCAAAATAAAACACTTTCGTATAAATTCATTTTAGTATGAATTCAACGAAAGTGTTTTTATTTTATTCCCACAATTTGGGATTAGTTCATAATAGCACTTGTTTTATTATTTTGTGCCTTCTTTATTAATCAAAACTCATATATAATAAGTTTTCTTCTACAAATGTTCTCAACATTTGATATTGTGATTCGAAAAAGACACCAGACTGAATTAATTCAGCCGCTTCATCTCTTGCTACTTCTAACATTTTATAATCTTCAACAACATTTGCGACTAAGAAGTCAGGCAAACCACTTTGTTTCACACCAAAGAAATCACCTGGACCCCTCATTTCTAAATCACGTTCACTTAATTCAAAACCATCTGTCGTTTGCGTCATAATATTCATTCGTTCAATACCCGTTTCTGTTTTCGGTGAAGCAATGAGTACACAATAACTTTGCTCTTCACTTCTACCTACACGCCCTCTTAATTGGTGTAATGTAGATAAACCGAAACGATCAGCATCATAAATCATCATGAACGTTGCATTAGGTACGTTAACCCCTACTTCTACAACGGTAGTTGATACTAAAACGTCTATTTCGTGATTACTAAATTGCTGCATTACTCTATCTTTTTCTTCTGAATGCAACTTACCATGTAGTAGTCCTACTTTTTCAGAACCATAATATATCTGTAGCGATTCATATAACTCAATTACGTTCTGTACGTCTTCTAAATGTTCAGAACTTTCAATTAGAGGACAAATTACATATGCCTGCCTACCTTTTTTTAATTCCGAAGTCATTTGATTGAGTACACTTTCATAGGCTTCATGTTTGGACCATGAAGTAATAATCGGCTTTCTGCCTTTTGGTAATTGTTTAATGGATGACACATCCATTTCTCCAAAAACGGATATAGCTAATGTTCGTGGAATGGGTGTAGCAGTCATGAAGAGGACGTTAGTCATCGCACCTTTTTCTCTCAACAATTGACGTTGATTCACACCAAAACGATGTTGCTCATCTGTAATCACTAAACCAACATTATTAAATACTACATCATCTTGTATTAAGGCGTGTGTGCCGATAATACAATCAATTTCATTATTTTGTAGTTGTTCTAACAACAGCTTTCTCTTTTTACCTTTCACTGAACCTGTAAGTAACGCCACATTCATCCTTTCACCGAAAATTTCAACTAAACTTTCTGCATGCTGTTCCGCTAATATTTCAGTAGGCACCATCAATGCTGATTGAAATCCCGCAGTTTTCAGTGCATACATACAGATTGCTGCTACGACAGTTTTACCTGAACCTACGTCACCTTGTAAGAGACGATGCATTCTTATTGGTGCTTTCAAGTCTCTGAATATTTCATTTACACTATGTTTTTGCGCATCAGTGAGTTCAAAAGGAAGACTATCAATGAAATATTTCACTAAATTGATATCATAATCTACTTCAATCGCTTCATCTGATGTTTTTTCTAAGCGGTTTAACCATTGCATTCGTAATTCAAACATAAATAATTCTGTAAAAGCATACGTTCTACGTGCTTTTAACAAAGATGACTTATCTGTCGCAAAATGCAACGCCTTAATCGTATTCTCTAATGACTCTAATTTATATTTTTGTCTCAATTCATCAGAGAGCCATTCATGTATTGTGACTTCTCCCAATGATTGTCGAATCATATCTCTCAATGGTTTTTGTTTAATGCCTTCTTTAACACGATAAACAGGTTCAAATTGTGAGTTTTGAGACTCTTGTTGATTGAAGAACATCCTATTGCCATTTATCTCTTGCTTACTTCTATTCCATTTACCTTTTACCGTAACCGTACCATGCAATTCAATTTTCTTTTTTAAATAAGGTTGGTTGAAAAAAGTGCATTTTACAGCAATATTATTGACCATGATATGTACGGTTAACTTAGATTTATTACGACCAAAAAAAGCGACAGTAGGTGTCGAATATACTTCTCCTACCACTGTCACTATCGCTTGATCTTCGGCCGTATTCAAGTCAATTACTGTATTATCTTCGTAACGGGTTGGTAAATATAAAATTAAATCCTCAACAGTATGGATATTTAATTCATTTAATACGGACAACCTTTTTGGTCCCAGTCCTTTTATCTGTGATAAAGGAAAAGGACTATCTATTAAATTGACTTTTGACATTTTTAATCACCAAATATTTCTTGTTTTAGACGCTGACCTGTTGGTGTACCAGCTAAACCTCCACGACCAGTTTCACGCAATGCTGATGGCATTGTTTGGCCGATCTTGTACATTGCCTCAATCACTTCATCTGTAGGGATTCTTGAAGTTACACCTGCTAAAGCCATATCAGCAGAGACAATTGCGTTTGATGCGCCTGCAGCATTTCTCTTCACGCAAGGCACTTCGACTAAGCCAGCTACTGGGTCACATACTAAACCTAGCATATTCTTTAAACAAATTGCAAAAGCTTCAGCCGATTGTTGTGGTGTTCCGCCAGCAAGTTCCACGGTTGCACCTGCTGCCATCGCTGCAGCAGAACCAACTTCTGCCTGACAACCGCCTGCCGCACCTGAAATTGATGCATTGTTGGCAACTACAAAACCAAATGCTCCTGAGGTAAGTAAAAAGTTCAGCATATCTTTTCTAGTAGGTTCAAGGCGTGGTTTGAGTCCAAATAATACGCCTGGTACTACACCTGCAGATCCGGCAGTAGGAGTTGCACAAATTTTACCCATTGCTGCGTTGACTTCGTTTGTCGCAACTGCTTTACTCACTGCATCCAATAAAGTTGGGCCAGATAATGATTTACCTGTCTTCAAATAATTTTTGATTAACACAGCATCTCCACCAGTTAATCCGGTAGTTGAAGTTACCCCTTCTAAACCTTCATCAAGTGCATTTTCCATCGTTTGTAAGTTTTTATCCATACCGGCATAAATATCAGCTTCAGATAAGCCAGTAACTTCCATTTCTTGCTCGAGCATGATTTCATGAATTTTTTTATTTTCTGTTTCGCATTTTTCTACTAGTTCTTTCACACTTTTAAACATGCGTTACCCTCCATTAGGCGTCGCCCATGAGTGAAACTGTCACTACACCTTCGACGTTTTTAATTTTATCTATAATCTCATCTGTCACAGATTCATCTAACTCACAAGTCATTAATGCTTGGTCGCCCTTTTCTTTTCTAGAAACTTGCATACTACCAACATTAATACTAGAATCACCTAAAATATTTGCTACACGACCAATTGTGCCGAAAGTATCTTTATGAAAAACAAGCAGTGCTGGATAATTACCGCTAATCGCAATATTAAATCCATTAATCGCAACTACCTCTATTTTGCCGCCACCTATAGAAACACCTTCAACAGAAATTTCTTTATCAGCATCTCTCATATTAATAATAGCAGTGTTAGGATGTGATCTTTCTTCAGCCATTTCTATAAAATTCACTTTCATTCCCATTTGCTCAGCCGTTTCTAAGCTTGTTTGTATACGGTCATCATCTGTATCATAACCTAGTAAACCACCAACAAGTGCTACATCTGTACCATGTCCTTTGTATGTTTCCATAAACGAACCGTAAAGATAGATATCAGCTTGTTTTGGCAATTGATTAAACAAATCTTTTGCTACTAATCCAATTCTTACTGCACCAGCAGTATGAGATGAAGACGGCCCCACCATTGTAGGTCCTATAATATCGAAAACTGTTTTATATTTCATAATTATACCCCACTCTTATTTTTAATGTTTCTAATGTAATGCGCTTACATTTATATGCATGCAACTCATTATAACAATTAAGCTAGACATTATAAACCAATACTGGTTGTATTATCCTTATTTAAAACAAGAATATTGTTGTAGAAGGTTTAAATAAATAAAAATGTTTCCATTTAATTTAATTATACAAATCTTTGCATACGATAAAATAATTGCTATCAAAAATTTTATCCTTAGTAGACTAACTCTATATTTTTTAATTTCTGAATTTTTCATCTAAGAAGCCTGTCATAATGCGAATTATCCAGTATGAGTCAATGACTATAAACTGAGGTCATGCCCTAGACAAGCGAGGATGAAATTTAAAATGAAGGTGTAGTTATATCAACGTAAAGCGTGCATAAAAAAATTGCCAACAAAGCTTTTAGACCTTGTCGACAACTTAAAATAGCTTCCTAAAATGGAAGCTATCCTTATATACAAGTGTTCAATAAATATATTTATTCTACAGAGAAAAGATACTGATATACAGGTTGTTGGCCATCATGTTGATCTAATTCAATTTCTGGATAAGATGTTTCAAGCCAAGTTTCAATATCCGAAGTCAATGATGCATTTGCATCTTCACCGACAATCATCGTAATGATTTCACTATCATCTTGAATCATTTCAGACAATAAACCTTTAACAGTTTCAAATTCATTTTCGTTACTCGTAACGATTTTATCTTCAACTAAGCCCATAAATGCGTCTTTTTTAATTTCAACGCCATCAATTTTTGTATCTCTTACAGCATATGTCACTGAACCTGACGTCACTGCTTCAAGTGATTCAACCATACGTGTTTTGTTAACTTCAAGAGCATCTGATTCATCATAATTAAAGAGTGCAGCAATGCCTTGTGGTATTGATTTAGTTGGGATAACTACAGCTTCAGCACCTACGATATCTGCAGCCTGTTCGCTAGCCATCATAATATTTTTATTATTTGGTAAAATAATTGCGCGTTTACATTGTGACTGCTCAATTACTTTAACAATATCTTCAGTTGATGGATTCATTGTTTGACCACCGCTAATCATATGTGTTGCACCCATTGATTTGAACAATTCAGATATACCATCTCCCATTGAAATAGCAATAACTGCTGTTTCAACTGTTTCAGGTGTTTGAGCATCACTTTGACTTACTTGTTCTTTTTTTACAACTTCTCGGTGTTGTTCACGCATGTTTTCTACTTTTAATTTAATAAGTTCTCCATACTGTTGACCATAATTAAACACATCACCTGGTTTTTCACTATGTACATGCACTTTAACGATTTCGTCATCGTTTATGACTAATAATGAGTCACCATATGTACTCATATCTTCTCTAAACGTTTGTTCGTCAAATACTTTTTTATTTTTACCGAAACGAACCATCATTTCTGTACAATAACCGTAAACGATATCTTCAGTATTAATTACACCATGAAAATCATGTTCTTCATTAACTAAAGAATCTTTATCTAATTTGGCTGTTTCAGCACTTACCGTTTCACCTTTTAACGCTTTAAGGAAGCCAGCATAAACGACAACTAAACCTTTACCACCGCTATCTACTACGCCCACTTCTTTTAATACAGGCAATAAATTAGGTGTATTTTCTAGTGAGATTTCTGCTTCTTCTAAAATATATGTCATCAATTCGATACAATCTTCAGTTTCTTCTACTTTGCGCATAGCAGCATCTGCAGCATCTCTAGCTACGGTTAATATCGTACCTTCCACAGGCTTCATAATTGCTTTATATGCAGTTTCTACGCCAGCTTTGAAACTTTCTGCTAATTGTTGTGCATTGATTTCATCATACGCTTCTAAATTTTTACTGAATCCTCTAAATAGTTGTGATAAGATGACCCCAGAATTCCCTCTAGCGCCCATTAACAAACCTTTTGAATATGTTTTTCCTAGTTCACCGATATGCTGCGACAAGTTTTCTTCTACTGATTCTCTTCCAGATGTCATCGTTAAATTCATGTTTGTCCCTGTATCTCCATCTGGTACTGGATACACATTTAATGAATCAACCAAGTCTGCATGATTTGATAAATTTTGTGCCCCTTGTATAATCATTTCGGCAAATAATTTACCATTAATTTTGCTAACCATTCCGTATTGTCCTCCTAGTTCTTAGTGCCATTATTAACTCGAACACCTTGTACAAATATATTTATTGAATTTACTTTTACTTTTAATGTTTGCTCTAATGTATATTTTATTGTTGACTGTAAATTGCTTGCTACTTCAGATATCTTAGTACCATAACTTACAATGATATACATATCAACATCTATAACGCCATTGTCTTCTCTTACAACAATACCTTTAGAATAATTTTCATGCCCTAATATTTCAGCAATTCCATCTCTTACTTGTTGTCTAGAAGCCATTCCTACAATCCCATAACATTCTACTGCTTTGCTACCCACAACTGAAGCTATTACTTCGTTTGAAATGTCTATACTACCATAATCATTTGTGATTTCTAATGTCATTTAAATTGGGCCTCCTAGTTTATGGTTGTTTAATTAACTATAAAATTAACAAATAATATAATTTATCTAATTAAGCAAATTTTTACATTTATCCACAGTTTATAATTATACCATAATTTGATTTTAACAAAAGTAGAATCTATGTAAATAGAAAAATTCATTCTTCTTATTTACATCTAATTTTATTTGTGGTACATTATTCAAGTATGTAGTAGATGCGTGTATTTATATTTATTAAAGGAGGTACTTTCATGGGCAAACAATGTTTCGTAACAGGTCGTAAAGCTTCAACTGGAAACAATCGTTCTCACGCTTTAAATTCTTCTAAAAGAAGATGGAATGCTAACCTTCAAAAAGTTAGAATTCTTGTAGACGGAAAACCAAAAAGAGTTTGGGTTTCTGCACGTGCTTTAAAATCTGGTAAAGTAACTAGAGTTTAATAAATATAATGCACGAAAAGACCAGTCCTTATGTGGAGGAATGGTCTTTTTTTATGCGCTCATTTAAATTAACTCATAAACATAAGCGTTATTATGTTATTGGATTTTAGTCTTTACTTCTCACCATTAATACGTTGCCTTCAGTAATATTCACATCACCTTCTGTTTGGTTGAGCTCGTTGGAAATCGTAAGCGTAGATCCTAGTTTAAGTTGTTCCTCTTCAAGATTATATTTAAAATTATTTAACGAGATGACCGTAGGATAAGTGACTGGAATAAATGAGATATAACGGTAGTTGTCGTTTTTCTGAATCGTATATGACCCTGTTTTTAAAAATTGAATTTCATTATTCACATCAATAAGTTTAATGACAATATTTTGCTCTGTATATTCTGGTTTTTCTAAAATTTGTAACGCGCCCATAAAATGATCTAATCGACCACCTGTAGCACCATAAACACAAATCTCTTTATAACCATTGGTCACTGCTTGATCAATACCTAAAGCTAGGTCTGTATCATTTTTTTCCGAATTAAATGGATTAATGTCAATTCGTTTTTCAACAAATGCTTTTTCCTCACTTGTAATTGAGTCAAAATCACCTACAGCAAATCGAGGTATTATCCCTGCTTCTATCAAAAGTAACGCTCCTCGATCAACCCCAATCCAATGCGCATCTGTTTCTGTCTTTAATAAACCTTCAGGCAAATTTCTATTGCCACACAATAAATTCACTTTCATTAGCTTCAGCCTTTCAATGTTTTCGTTACTTCTTTGTAATCATCATGTTTAAAGAAATATGACCCCGCAACTAACATTGTAGCACCATGGTTTATAACAGTTTCAACAGTCTCATTGTTAATACCACCATCTACTTCGATTTCAAATTCTAAGTTCAATTCATCTTTGATTTTCGATAGTTGATCTAATTTTACAACAGTATCACTAATAAATGATTGACCCCCAAAACCAGGATTCACTGTCATCACTAATACAAAATCCACCATTTTTATCACTGGTAAGATTGCATCCACGGGTGTGCCAGGATTGATTACAACACCTGCTTTTACATTTTTATTCTTTATTTGTTCTATTACTCTATGAATATGTGGTGTTGCTTCTACGTGCACTGAGATCATATCAGCCCCGTAGTCGGCAAATAATTCGACATATTTTTCTGGTTTTTCAATCATTAAATGAACATCAATTGGCAGTCGCGTACCTTTACGCACTGCTTCAAGTATTGGTAAACCAATCGAAATATTTGGCACGAATTGACCATCCATAACATCAAAGTGTACACCGTCTACACCTGCTTCTTCTAATGCTGTTAATTCTTCTTGTAATTTTAAAAAATCAGTTGATAATAATGATGGATAAAGTTTTGCCATTTAATATCTTTCCTTTCTATTTGCAATTTCATTAAAGAGTTGTAAGTAATGGTCATATCTGAATTGTGCAATGTTTCCATTTTCCAACTCATTTTTCACATTACATTTTGGTTCATTAATATGATTACAATCTCTAAATTTACACTTTTCGCCGTATTCATTAATCTCCATAAAGTAATTTTTTAATTCGTCTTTTTGGATATGTGTAAAATCTAACGCACTAAACCCAGGCGTATCTGCTATATAACCATGGCTTCGTTCAAAAAGCTCTATATGTGTTGTAGTATGACGACCGCGGTTAAGTGCTTTTGAAATATGTTGCGTTTCAATATTCAGTTCTGGAAAATATTTATTTAATAGTGTTGATTTACCGACACCAGATTGGCCGCTTAATACAACAAGTCCTTCCCCCCAAGCAGCAAAAACAGGTTCAATATCATCATCGATACTAATGAATTGTGTTTTATAGCCCATATTTTCATAAATATTTAACAATTGTGTAACTTTTTGCTGCGTTTCAACTGAGGCTAAATCTCTTTTAGTTATGAGAATACGCGGGCGCATATGATACGAATGCGCAATGACTAAAAACCTATCTAGTAATTGCGTTGAAAAATCAGGTTCTACTGCACTCATTACTAATATAAGATGATCCACGTTACTAACAAGTGGCCTTTTTAATTCATTTTTTCTATCATGAACGTATTGAATATATCCTTCTGTTATATTCTCAACTTCGAAATCAACTACATCACCAACGATTGGTGAAAATTTATTTTTTCTGAATAAACCGCGTGGTTTCGTATCGTACATTTCACCTTCTACATCTACACGATAAACGCCACTTAATGATTTTATAATGCGTCCTGTCTTCACTTAGACACCTCTCTTTAAAAACTATTATCTTATATATTATAGCAAAGCCTTTTTAATTTAAATATGATTTAAGACTATTTCGTATAAAAATCAGCATAAACCATCTTACTATTCTTATATAAACAATAAAACCTATAAAATAAAACACCATTTCAACAGACTTTATATCAGTTGAAATGGTGTTCACTTATGTTTATTTGACTCTAAGATAAATTAGCAACACTAAACTCTCTTCATTCGTTAAGTGCCAGTTCGGATCGCAAGCTTTGGCTTGCATAAGCAACACTAAACTCTCTTTGTTCGTTAAGTGCCAGTTCGGATCGCAAGCTTTGGCTTGCATAAGCAACACTAAACTCTCTTTGTTCGTTAAGTGCCAGTTCGGATCGCAAGCTTTGGCTTGCATAAGCAACACTAAACTCTCTTTGTTCGTTAAGTGTTGCTAAAAATCATAGGGGATATCTTTATCAGCAACAATCTTATCATCAACTCGAATGGTATATCCTGCTGTCTCACCTTTTTGAATTGTCATTGGGATTTTTACTGTTTTATTTTCTTTTATCTTGTACGTCTGTGAAGGTGAATCGCCTTCGTCATCTTTATCTCTTACATAAACTTTGACTTCTTGGCTCTCATCATCATCACCCGTATACTGTACTTGATATGTCTCTGTATACGTTTTGTCTAGTTCATCATCTTTAGACTTATCTTCATCTTCTTTATCCGAATCTTCTTTATCCTTGTCTTTGTCTTCATCTTTTTCCTCAGGTGCTCCTTTAGAAACTGTGAATCCAATAGTTGAACCTTCATCAACTTCTTTACCTTTTGGTGATTGGTTGATAACGTGATCTTTCTTAACTTTGTCGTCGTCTTGTTCTTCATTAACCACAACTTTAAAGCCTTTAGCTTCTAACTCTGATTTAGCTGTTTTAAAGGATTTGTTTTCATAATCTTCGACATAAACTTGTTTTGTACCTAATGATTCAGTTAATTCGATATTACTATCATTCACTTCAACTTTATCGCCAGGTGATACATTTTGTCCTTCGATTAATCCTTTAGCTACATTTTGGTTCGTATACGCTTGTTTTACTTTAGCGTCTTTAATGCCTAAGTCTTTCAACTTATCCATCGCTTCTGCTTTAGGGATACCATAAAGACTAGGCATTTCTGCTAATTTAGGCCCTTTAGATAAAACGATATCCACCTTACTATTCTGTTCTAAACGCTCACTTTTTTTAGGTGTTGTTTTAATGATTTTATTTTCAGAGTATTTATCACTATACTCACGAGAAATATCACCAAGTTCTAATTTATTATCTTTTAATATCGTTTCTGCTTCTTTTTCAGTTTTACCAGATAAGTCAGGCGTCTCTAAATACTTACTCCCAAACATTCCCATAGCCATAAAACCAAATAAGCCAAATAATAAAAGAATAATTACAATAGCGTAGAAAAACTTCTTTTTCTTTGAACGTTGTTTCGTTGGCACTGCATATATATGCTCTTCACTAGATTGGAATTTTTGTTGATTCACAATAGGTATTTGCATCGTTTCTTTAATATTTTTATGTTGATTTTCTGATTGTGTTTGATTAGCAATTTCTTCTTTATTTATAGGCACTGTTTTAGTGTTCGCATCATCTGACAGATATTTTGCTTCATACTCTCTACTTTTTGACAATGCACTATCAAGATCTTCTTGCATATCTTTAACAGTTTCATAACGTTCAGATCTATCTTTTTCAGTTGCTTTTAGCACAACATTACTTATAGCTTGTGGCACATCTGATCGATGCTCCGTAACATTGGGCATCGGGTCTTGTATATGCTTAATTGCAATACTTACTGCGGTTTCTCCTGAAAATGGAGGCTTGCCAACAAGCATTTCATACAATACTACACCGATGGAATAGATATCAGTTCCATTATCTGTAGACTTTCCTCGTGCTTGTTCTGGGGATAGATACTGTACTGTACCTAACACATGATTCGTTTCGGTCATTGTTGTTTCACTTAACGCTTTAGCTATACCAAAATCTAATATTTTTAAAGTTTTATCCTTTTCCACCAAAATATTTTGAGGTTTGATATCACGGTGAACAATTTTAGTATCATGCGCATGCTTGATACCATCGATAATTTGTCTAGTGAAATTCAACACAGTTTCAATATCTAATGGACGATTTTCTTGAATGTATTCTGATAATGTTGGACCTTTTATGTATTCCATCACTAAAAAGAAGTTCTCTTCATTTTCTGTGACATCAAATACACTAACAATATTGTCGTGTGAAAGTTGAGTTAAGTTATGTACTTCGCGCTCGAAACGTTTAATTGTTTCTTCTTTTTCACCCGAGGGAATTCTAATTGCTTTAATTGCAACTTGTCGGTTGAGTATCGAGTCTTCAGCAAGATAGACAGTACTCATACCACCGCCACCAAGTTTTTTAATCACTTCATAGCGTTCATTTATTAATTTGCCTATCATACTTTATCACCTTCAATCTCAGCCAAAATTAAACTTACATTATCATTCGTATCTTGCGATAATGCAAGTTTAATTAAATTTTGTCCATGTGTTTCTAATTCATTATCTTGAATTAATACTTCTTGAATCATATGATTACGAACAAAATCAGTTAGACCATCAGAATTCAACATTAAAAAATCATAAAAATTCGTTTTTTTCACAAAAATATCTGGCGTAACTAATTTATCCGTACCCATCACTTTCGTAATAATATTGCGTTGTGGGTGCGTAAATGCTTCTTCAGCGCTAATTTGGCCGATCATCATAAGATGATTCACGAATGAGTGGTCGTTGGTAATTTGTTCAATATCTCTACTATTCACTAAATACGCACGTGAATCTCCAATATTTGCAACAACTACATAATTATCAAATACTAATGCACAAACACAAGTCGTACCCATACCTTGGTATTTTGGATTTTCTACTGACAATTGATATAATTCACGGTTAATCGCTTTTAGTGTTGTTCTCAACCAATCTTCAGCTTGATCTGCCTCGATGAGATTTTCTTCTTCAAATCGACTTTGCAGTTCATTGGTTACAAATTGGCTCGCGACTTCACCTGCAAGATGTCCACCCATACCATCACAAAGCACCAATAACTGTTGCTCTGTTTGATTATAAAATACGCCACCTGCATCTTCATTCTTATCACGATATTGACCCGTGTCAGTAAAAAATTGTGCTTTTAGCATGTCTCTACCTCGTTTCTACTTTTCGTTCCTTCGCTCTTAATTGACCACACGCAGCATCTATATCTGCACCTTGTTCTCGTCTAATTGTTGCATTAATACCTAAACGTTTTAATTCTTTTTCAAATTTAAATATGTCTTCTTTAGGCGTCTTAACGTAATTTCGTTCTGGTACGTGGTTAACAGGAATTAAATTAACATGACAATTTAAGTTTTGAATTAAATGAGCTAATTCTCTAGCATGTTCAAGTTGATCATTAACGCCACCAAACAATCCATACTCAAACGTAATACGTCTATTTGTTGTTTCTTGATAATAATTAATAGCTTCCATTAATTTTTCAACGTTGTATGCTCTGTTAATAGGCATTAATCTAGAACGTATTTCATCATTTGCACCGTGTAAACTCACAGCAAAATTAATTTGAATGTCTTCATCTGCGAAATCATATATACGTGGAATAATACCTGAAGTTGATACCGTAATGTGACGGGCACCAATATTCAACCCATTATCGTTATTGACAATTTTTAAGAAATCCATCATTTCATCATAGTTCTCAAACGGTTCACCAATACCCATGATAACAATTTGTGATACGCGTTCTTCTGATTCATCTAGTGCTTTTTGAACAGTAAGTACTTGCGATACTATTTCACCCGCTTCTAGATTACGTTTCAACCCACCTAATGTAGATGCACAGAACGTACAACCAATACGACAACCTACTTGTGTCGTAACACATACTGAATTCCCATATTCATGTCTCATAAGAACTGTTTCAATTGTATAGCCATCTTGTAGTTCAAATAAAAATTTGATTGTACCGTCTCGGCTCTCTTGTTTAACGACTGTCATCATAGTTGTCATTGTAAAACTTTCTTTTAAAACTTCTCTAAGTTCCTTAGATAAATTCAACATTTCGTCGATGCTATCTACACGTTTTTCATAAAGCCACTCAAAAATTTGTTTCGCTCTGAATTTTTGCTGACCATTTTGTATCAACCAATCTTGCATCTCGTCATATCTAATTGAATAAATGGACTGCTTTTCAAAATTGGGAAGAAACTTATTCTTTTTCTTCTTTTCTTCAGTAATCATAATTTAATTTTCCTTTCTTCTAATCCTAGTAATGAAAAAGCCATCAGAGTTGAAATCTTGAGGTAGTACTTGCATCGTTTTCACTTTTTCTCCAGTAATCGGGTGTTCAAATGTGTCAAACTCAAAATCTTTATTATCTTTTAAAAATGTATATACTACATTCTCATTTTCTAATTGTTCAATTGTGCATGTAGAATAAATTAACGTGCCACCTGGTTTTAAATTATCTTTCACATTATTTAAAATTTCCAATTGAATTTCGACTAATGATTGAATCGATTGTTGCGATTGTTCATATTTAATTTCAGGTTTGTGTCTTAGGACACCTAAGCCACTACATGGTGCATCAACTAAAATCTTATCATACACTTTACCATATTTTTCAGTAGCGTCGTGTTCAAAAGCAGAAATGTTAGACAATCGTAATTTTTTAATATTGAAATCTATCAAATCTATCTTATGTTCATAGATATCAGTTGCATCAATATGACCTGTGCCATTTAATACTTCTGCAATATGGCACGCTTTTCCACCTGGCGCACTACATGCATCTAATACTTCGTCGCCCTCATTTAATCCCATTAATTCAGCAACGAACATAGAACTTTTATCTTGGATAGAAACTAAACCATCTTTGAACATACGTGATTCGATAATCGGTTTGCCACTGATGTGCAAACACGTATCAATTTCGTTATCTTGTTCTACGATATAATCATCTTCAACTAATCTTCTAATTACATCTTCAATTGAAATCCTTGTTAAATTCACACGTACAGTTGTCGCTACTTTTGTTAAAAATGATTCCGCGATTGCTTCAGTTTTTTCAATACCAAAGTGTGTCGACCAATGATCTACTAACCATTTTGGCAAACTGTATTCGATAGCGATTCTTTTTTTATCATCAGTGATTTCAGTGAAGTCTGGCAAGTCACTGCGCATAATATTACGTAATATACCATTCACTACGTTACCGTTATGCGGTCCACCCTTACGTTTAGCAATTTCTACTGCTTCGTTAATAATCGCATGTTCAGGAACCTTGTCTAAATAAACATATTGATAAATACTCATCCATAGTAATTGTCTTACCCAACCTTTGAGCTTTGTTTGAACGAAAGGTTTTAGTAGGTAATCCAGTGAAAATTTTCTTTTTAATGTGCCATAAACGAGTTCAGTAAATAATCCTTTATCTGCACGATTTAATTCATTATTAGATAAAACATCATTAATGATGATATTGCTATAAGCCTTGTCATTAATGATGTCTTGTAAAGTTTCAAACGCTAACTGTCGTACATTCGTGTCTATTGTCATAATAATACCTTCCCAACGAGTGACGTTTGCACTCCACTTAAGTAATTTGCAGCAAGCATTCGTTTTTTACCTGCAACTTGTATGTCTGTTAAAGCAATAGCATCTTTAGAGCCCGTTGCGACGATGATTGCTTTTTTAGTTGTTTCTATAATCGTACCTGGTTCTCCCGTTTTATCTTTTTCAATTCTAGATGCATATATTTTTAAATTTCCGTCATCCATCACCGTATAAGCAACAGGCCATGGTGACAAGCCGCGAATATGGTTATATATCTGTTCTGCTGATAGTGTCCAATCAATTTTCTCGTCTTCACGATTAATATTAGAGGCAAATGTCGCTTCACTTTCATTTTGAACAACACTGTCATTGGTGCCATTTATTATAGAGGGCAACGTTTCTTTCAGTAAGTTTGCACCTAAAAAACTCAATTTCTCGTGCATCGTACCTACATCATCTTGCTGTTCTATCTCGATAGCGCGTTGAGATATAATATCACCCGCATCTAATTTTTTAACCATATACATGATAGATATACCTGTTTCCTTTTCACCATCAATAATTGCTTGATGAATTGGAGCGCCACCTCTATATTTAGGTAACAATGATGCGTGGACATTAATCGCACCCAGTTTAGGTGATGCTAATAATGATTCTGGTAATATTTGTCCAAAAGCTGCTGTGACGATTAGGTCTGCATTTAAATCAATAAGTACTTTTAAATCTTCTGATTGCGCTAATTTTTCTGGCTGGTAGACCGCAATGTCATGTTCTACTGCCACTTTCTTTACAGGTGGTGGTGTGAGTGTACGTTTTCTACCAACTGGTCTATCTGGTTGCGTTACAACTGCAATTACATCATGTTCAGCAATTAGCATTTCTAAAACTTTAGTTGAAAAATCAGGTGTCCCCATAAATATAATTTTACTCATTGTCAAAATACGCCTCCATTTCAGCTTCACTTAAAACTTTACTTACGCGCTCAGTAAATAGCTTACCTTCAAAATGGTCAATCATATGTAATATCATACGTGCAATATCATCATATGCGGTCATTTCAACCTCATTACCATTTTTATCATTACTTTTAACAACAATCATTTTGCTTCTTGTCACTTCACCATATACATTAGGTATGCTAATAGAGCCTTCTAAATCTGTAACTTTCTCATTAGATTCGCTTATTAATTGAGGATTAATCAGTTGTAACAAGCCATCTACTTCCATATCTATAATCGCTACTTTTTGCGATATACCAATTTGTGGTGCACATATAGCGGATGCACCTACATCATACATTGTATCTTCTAAATCGAGTAACAACTCCGCTAATTGAGCGTCAAATAAAGTGACATCAGGTATTGATCTTTTTAGAATTGGGTGTTGACTCGTAACAAGCTGTTTAATTGTCATCATAATTCTCCTCACAAAAATTCATCATATCATTATAACTTATTTTGACCAAAAATGCATCATGCATTGTGTAACAGCTAATTTAAATAACCGTACTAGCCGTTTATACTTTAATTTGAAAATATATTTCATCCATTTTAATTACTACATACAGCTTAACAATTCCAAACAAAAAAAAGGAAATATTTTATCAGTTTACAATAAAATATTTCCTTCGTTTTACATGTAATTCAATTATATAAATATTAATTCTCTTTTTTAATTCATAGATAAACTAGTAAGCTGTATGCCAAACTCATCAAAATTATAAGGATTCAGCCACTTTTCAAATTCTATTTTATTTTCATGCCATTCGCTATCTATCATAGATAACCAACATGTATCTCGACTTCTATTTTTATAAATTGTATGATTTCTAAAAATGCCTTCATATTTAAATCCAAGTCGTTTGGCTGCCTTAATAGAAGGTTGATTCAAAGCATCACATTTCCATTCATATCTTCTATAACCTAATGTTTCAAATACATACTTTGCTAATAAATATTGAACCTCAGTTGCAATACGTGATTGTTTTAAAACATTTGAATAATGAATATGGCCCACTTCAATAGATGCATTTTTTTGATTTATTCTTAACAATGATAAAATACCAACCGCTTCTTCCGTTTTGTTGTCAATAATTGAAAAGAAATAAGGATCTTTTGATTTAATTTTATTATTTATGTAGGCTTTAAATTGATTGAAATCTTGAGTTTGTTCATCAGGTAGATATGTCCAATTCGGCGCATCTGCTTCTACACTAAAATGGTTGAATAAATCATCGATATGTTGTGTTGACAATTTTTCCAAGCGACTATATTGTCCTTTTAATGACTTTGTTTCAGGAAAACCAGGCGTTTCAAAATCATTTATTATATCACCAATTGGTTGATTGTATTCATTATATACCATTGCAACATCGCCCCTTTATTCACTCGTACTATGCCGAGATTTATAGGCTCACTATACACTAATATTTTAAATTTTGTCTATTTATTTTAAATCTTAATTTATAACGCTAAGCTCAATATTTAACAGGTGCGATGATGCGCACACTTTATTGTTACACACTTATTTGGATGAATTTTTGAAGTCTGCTTGATTCACATTAAATCTTCAGAGGTTGTATTAAAAAATTCAGCCAATATTTGTGCGTCTTCATTTTTTAATTTCGTTTGCTTACTTTCTATGCGTTCAATTAATTCAGGACTTAATTTCGTATTATATAAAGATGCGATGCGATTTGATAATTCAACTATGCTTAATCTTGTAGCTTCTCTCTTATTCATTAAACTCATAGACAAAACTCCTTAGATATTGTATTTAGATGATGAAAAATACTCAGCAATGTATTTTATTGTTGATTTTAAAATCTCAGACCTTTATTTTAAATAAGTTCGATTTCAATTTATATTGGACTCGTTACTATTCAATATAACTGTACAAATCATTAAATGCAAATTTTAAATTTGATATGTTTTATATATATTGAATTTGCATACATAATAATTGTTATAGACATTTAAAGTTTTAAAAACAAAAAGTTAAAAAGACCTTTATAATAAATAGTAGCTCACTATTCACTTTTAATAACATTGTTAATTTAACTTAAAGATTTAATTACATTCACCCTATGTTATTGATTTTAGTTATTCTTTTATAATATGGTTACTATATACTTTTACAAAGGATGAATAAGTTTGGATAAAGAAAACTGGTTTATAGCTATTCTAGTAATACTTATGTTTTTAGCGTATTTATTCCCCTTCATAGATGCTATTTATAATCATTAGCAATATTAATAATCTCTTTTTTCCTCACAAAACTCCTCTAATATAATATTTCAAGGATGCAAATCGACGAATGCCAAATATATTGACCAACATTGTTAGCAATCATTCAAATATATAACAGTAAAAAGGACAAACAGTTAACTAAGACTTTAAAAACGTCTCAAATTAAACTATTTGTCCTTTTTTGTAGTTTATTTAATTATACAAATCTCTGTAAACTTTGGATCAACTGTAGACAATACATTTAACTAAGTTGCTTACATCATCATTTGGGGATTAATATCAATTTTTAACGATAGCTTGTCTTTTAAATATTGGTCATGATAATAATCATCTAAATACTTAAGCGCTTCGTGGAGCGCTGGTTCACTTTTATATTTAATTAAGATTTGAAAGCGATATTCATTATTTATCCTTGATAATGCTGCTGGTGATGGTCCTAACACTAATGCTTTATCCGATAAATGCTGTAATAAAATTTTATGAATATGTTTCGATGCTTCCATGACTTTCTTCATATCTTTGTGTAAGATAGTGAAATTAATTAAAAAGAAGTAAGGAGGATATTTACCTATTTTCCTATAATTCATCTCTTTGTTAAAGAAAGCCGGATAATCATTTTCTTGAACATCTTTAATCGCATAATGTTCTGGGTTATAAGTTTGAATGATTACTTGACCTTCTTTTTCGTGACGTCCTGCACGACCTGATACTTGCGTTAATAATTGGTAAGTACGTTCACTTGCTCTGAAGTCAGGAAGGTTCAACATTGTATCCGCGTTGAGTACACCTACGAGTGTGATGTTAGGAAAATCTAACCCTTTCGCAATCATTTGAGTACCTAATAAAATATCTCCTTTACCTGAGCCAAAATCATTTAATAATTTTTCATGAGCACCTTTACGAGATGTAGTATCAACATCCATTCGTATAATGCGTGCTTCCTGGAACACTTCTTGTAATAACTCCTCAACTCTTTGTGTTCCAGTACCAACTTGTCTGATATGTTCACTTTCACAATTAGGACATTTGCTCGGTGGTGTTTCTTGATGACCACAATAATGACACTTCAATTGATCCGAAGACTTGTGATAAGTTAATGAGATATCACAATTAGGACATTGTGGTACATGACCACAATCTCTGCATAACATAAATGATGCATAGCCTCGACGGTTTAAAAACAATACAATCTGTTCTTGTTTATCTAAACGAGTTTGAATGGCTTCACGTAATTGTTCGGAAAACATAGACCGATTACCTGAACTTAATTCAGCTCTCATATCAACGATTTCAATTTCTGGCAACGCCTGTTGATTGACTCTGTTTGGTAAAGATAACAGTTCATAAACGCCCTTATCTGCGCGCGCGTATGTTTCTAAACTTGGTGTGGCACTCCCTAATATCAATGGGCACTGATGATATTGACTGCGCCACTCTGCGATATCACGTGCATGATATCTAGGATAATCCTCTTGTTTATAAGATGATTCATGTTCTTCATCAATAATGATCATGCCTAAATTTTTAAATGGCGCAAACACGCTTGACCGTGCACCAACACTTACCCGAGCTTTACCATCTCTGATTTTTTGCCATTCATCATAGCGTTCACCTTTCGACAAACCTGAGTGGAGCACGGCAACTTCGTCACCAAATCGTTGCTTAAACCTTAAAACCATTTGTGGGGTTAATGCAATTTCTGGCACTAGCATCATAGCTTGTCTATCTAAATGCAACACTTCCTCAATTGTTTGCAAATAAACTTCAGTCTTTCCTGAACCAGTCACACCATGGAGTAAAAAAGTTCTCTGTTCATGTGCCTTAATATTTTTAAGTATTGCTTCAAACGCTTGTTGTTGATCAGCTGTGAGTTGTTGCTTTTCATCTTGTTCAAATACACGCGTTTCAAAGGGATCACGTTCCACGATTGCATCGTATTTTTCCACAAAGCCTTTGCGCATCAGTGTATCAATACTTGATTTTGAAAAGTTCATTGCTTCTAATTGTTTCAGTAGTACAGTATGATGACGTTCATCAATTAAATAAGCATATAAATCATATTGCTTTTGAGACTTTTCTAAAGAACCCAATACAGCATCATATTCAAAACCTTCTACCACTCTCACAGCACGTTGTTTCTTTTTGCTGAGACTTTGAGAAAGCAATGTCACTTCACTAATATCACCTTGCTTTAATAAAGGAGAGATGGCGGATAGATCATCATTATATTGAGCTTCTTTATACGCATAATGACCTTCACTATCAAAACGGAGACGTAACTGTTCCGGAATCGCTTCATCATTTTCAATTGAAAAAACTTTTGTATATTTAGCTTTAATTGCACTTGGTAACATCACTTCTAACATAGAAATACGCTTCGTCACAAAGTAATTATTATACCAATCTGTTAACTTAATAAGTTCTTCAGTTAATTCTGGTTTAATATCTTGAATTTCTTTTATCTCTTTAAGCTTAGCTATATCTATATTTGCATCGGGTTGTTCTGTTATTTCCATAATATAGCCTTGAATTGTCCTTGGTCCAAAAGGCACAATGACACGCATACCAACTTGTATCATAGATTGTAGTCTTGTAGGAATTATATAATCGAACGTAAAGTCCACACTTTTAGAAGGTATATCAACAATTACTTTTGCTATCATTTTATTCCCACCTTGTTTCTAAACTATCTAAGATATGCTCCGCTAATATGACTTTTTTGTGTTTTCCTAAACTCATAGGATTTCCATTTTTAAAGTACATCGTATAGTCATTATCATCTGAACTAAACCCTATTGAACGATCTCCTACGTTATTAGCAATAATCACATCTGCATTTTTATGTTGCAGTTTTTTCTGCGCATATGTTTCAATATTTTGTGTTTCTGCTGCAAAGCCTACTAAGAATTGCTTTGTTTTGTGTTCACCTAGATATTTCAAAATATCTGGTGTACGTTTAAAAGTCACAGATAATGTACCGTCTTGTTTTTTTAGTTTGTGCTCTAACATTTCAGCAGGCGCATAATCTGATACTGCTGCAGCTTTAAATACGATATCTTGTTCATCAAAGTGTGTTTTCACCGCTTCAAACATTTCCTCAGCACTCTGAATTTGAATAACATTCACATTTTCTGGAGGTGTTAGATGTGTAGGTCCAGATACGAGTGTGACGTTAGCCCCACGCTTAGTTAGTGATTCTGCCAATGCATAACCAATTTTTCCTGATGATCGGTTAGATAAATAACGTACTGGGTCTAACTCTTCGACAGTCGGTCCAGCAGTGATTAGTGCATTCATACCTTCAAATCGACTGTCTATCGAATAAGATGCTTGGTCATTGTGTTTAAAAAACTGGTTTAACCTTTCAACAATTTGCAAAGGTTCTTCCATACGGCCTTTTGCTACATAGCCACATGCTAAAAAGCCCTCACCAGGTTCAAGAAAATAATAACCATCTGAACTCAGTGTAGCGAGATTGTGTTGTGTTCGCTTATTTTCATACATATGCACATTCATCGCTGGCGCAATAAATTTAGCAGTTTCAGTAGCGAGCAATGTCGACGTTACCATATCATCTGCAATACCATTTGCAAGTTTAGCAATGATATTTGCTGTCGCTGGTGCCACTACGATTGCGTCTGCCCAATCACCTAATGCGATATGTTGAATTTCTTCCGGATTTTGTTCTAAAAAAGTACTTGTATAAACTGGATTTCTACCAATTGCTTGAAAAGCTAATGGAGTCACAAACTCTTGTGCATGATCTGTAAGCATGACTCTAACGTCATAGTCTGCTTGCGTTAATTTACTTGTTAAATCAATTGCTTTATACGCAGCAATGCCACCTGTAACAGCAAGTAATATTCGTTTCATTGCAAATCTCCTCCAAATAATTTAAATATGACCTCTTAATGGACTATAACTTTATATTTTTAAATAAAACAAAGGTTAATTTGTTAT
This sequence comes from Staphylococcus sp. OJ82, assembly GCF_000294465.1. Taxonomy (NCBI): domain Bacteria; kingdom Bacillati; phylum Bacillota; class Bacilli; order Caryophanales; family Staphylococcaceae; genus Staphylococcus; species Staphylococcus sp. OJ82. Next base: position 473,185 of record NZ_ALPU01000010.1, read on the forward strand.
TGAATGCTTTAAATAAATGATTAATCACCATTATACACAAAATTTTAAATTAAATAAAAAAAGGGAGCAGGATAGAAATCAAAAATTTGATTTCGTATTCCCGCTCCGCAAGCCTTATTAAAAAAGAACACAAGAGCTGAAGCGCTTATATCCGCACTACTTTCTCTTCATAAATGAAGATATAGCACTTTAAAAGCTTGAAACAAGTACAATGAGATATCAAACAACTACTGTTCAATCTAACAAATGAGTCTGAGACACGCATTTATGTCCCAGACTCATTTTGAAAAACTTTAAACTAGCAGCGTGCTAGTTATTATTTATATGTTTCAAGATTAACTTTTAATTACTTAGATGGTATTTTATATAGTCCGTCCGGATAAACATCTCCGCCAGCGATTTCTTCTAGCGCTTTACCTACAGGTTTTTTTGCATCATATTTACTTAACAATGCTGATTCTGGATTTTCATCTATTTCACGAGCACGTTTTGCAGCAGTAGTTGCAATTAAATATTTTGAATTAACTTTTGCTGTTAATTCGTTTAATGGTGGGTATAACATTATTTTTTTGCCTCCAATATCATTTTTCTATATTTCGCTTCAATACGTTCTCTCTTCAAATGCTCAGCTTCTACAATAGATTGAATACGTTGTTTAGCTAACTCTACTTCATCATTAACTACAACATAGTCATACAAGTTCATCATTTCGACTTCTTTACGTGCTTCATTCACACGACTTTGAATTTTTTCATCAGATTCCGTACCACGACCGACTAATCGTTCACGTAAATGATCTAAACTTGGCGGGGCAAGAAAAACAAACAATGCATCTGGGAATTTCTTACGCACTTGTTTCGCACCTTCTACTTCAATTTCTAAAAATACGTCATGGCCTTGCTCCATCGTATCTTTAACATATTGAACAGGCGTCCCATAGTAATTTCCTACGTATTCAGCATATTCTATAAATTCATCTTGTTTAATTAATTCCTCAAATTCTGCTTTTGCTTTGAAAAAATAATCAACACCATCTACTTCACCTTCACGTTTACTACGTGTGGTCATTGAAATAGAATATTTATAAGATGTGGCTGGATCATCAAATATTTTTTTTCTAACTGTCCCTTTTCCTACACCAGAAGGTCCAGATAGTACAATCAATAAACCTTTCTCATTATCCATGACTTACTACCTCTCTAAGCTAATCTTCTATTATTAACATATGATACCATAAGAAACATTCAATTGTATAGCGTCCCACAACACAAACTTTGCTCATGACCTAATCTTTGCGCCATGTTACAATATGTTGAATGACTAAAAATAAGGTGGCTGATAGTAATGGCATATGATGGTTTATTCACTAAAAAAATGGTGGAATCTCTACAATTTCTTGTAGGTGGTAGAATCCACAAAATAAATCAACCAGAAAACGACACACTTCTTGTCGTCGTGCGTCAAAATCGTAAAAATCATCAACTTCTACTTTCTATCCATCCAAGTTTTACTAGAATGCATTTAACTAATAAAAAATATGATAATCCATTTGATCCTCCTATGTTTGCACGTGTGTTTCGTAAACATATTGAAGGTGGCTTTATAAAAGCAGTAAGACAAATTGGTAATGATAGACGCGTAGAAATAGATGTACAGAGCAAAGATGAAATTGGCGATACAATACATCGTACAATTATATTGGAAATTATGGGTAAACACAGTAATTTAATTTTAGTAAATGAACAGCGCAAGATTATTGAAGGCTTTAAGCATTTAACACCAAATACAAATCAGTATCGTACTGTAATGCCTGGTTTTCAATATGAAGCACCACCTGCGCAAAACAAAATTAATCCATATGATATATCTGGAGAAACTGTATTAAAATATATAGATTTTAATAGTGGAAAAATAGCACGACAATTACTAGATCATTTAGAAGGTTTTAGTCCATTAATCACTAATGAAATTGTTAGCAGAAAACAATTTATGACTGCTCAAACATTGCCTGAAGCATTTGATATAGTAATTGAAGAAACTAAGGGGGAGCCCACACCTGTTTTCCATAAAAATCATGAAACAGGTAAAGAAGATTTTTACTTTATGAAATTAAATCAATTTTATGATGATGTTGTAGAATATGATTCACTGCATGATTTACTTGATCGCTATTATGATGCACGTGGAGAGAGAGAACGCGTCAAACAACGTGCGAATGATTTAGTTAAATTTGTACAACAACAACTTCATAAATATCAAAATAAATTAAGTAAACTAATTGATGAGCAAGAAGGTACAAAAGAAAAAGAATTACAGCAACTGTATGGTGAGTTAATAACAGCCAATATTTATCAAATTAAGCAAGGCGATAAAGAAATTACAACGCTTAATTATTATACTGGTGAAGAAATTACGATTCCTCTTAACCCAACTAAAGCCCCTGCTGTTAATGCGCAGAATTATTATAAAAAATATAACAAGTTAAAAACAAGAGCACACGAGTTACTACGTCAAATTGAATTAACTCAAGAGAATATTGCTTATTTTGAAAGTATTGAACAACAACTCGCACATATCTCTATTGATGAGATTGATGATATCCGTGATGAGCTTGCAGAACAGGGCTTTATGAAACAACGCAAACAAAATAAGAAGAAAAAGAAACAAACCATTCAATTACAAGAATATGTTTCAACTGATGGTGATACAATTCTTGTAGGTAAAAACAATAAACAAAATGATTATTTAACGAATAAAAAAGCGGCAAAAAATCATCTTTGGTTCCACACGAAAGATATACCAGGCTCACATGTTGTGATACTTAGTGATGCACCAAGTGAAGACACGATTAAAGAAGCGGCCATGTTATCTGGTTATTTCTCCAAAGCTGGTAATTCCGGACAAATTCCAGTAGATTACACAGAAATTAGGCATGTACACAAACCTTCAGGTGCCAAACCAGGTTTTGTAACATATGATAATCAGAAAACGCTTTTTGCTACACCAGATTATGATCACATTCAAAAAATGAAAGTAAAATAATTTTTATTATAAGCGTTAGGATTATCAAAGCGCATAATAAAAAAGCTAGGATAAAGTCGTTTGCTTTTTCAAAAACGATTATATCCTAGCTTTTTTCATTTTATAATTTAAGTTTATTCTGGCAATGCTAATTGAAAATTAACACCAAATTTATCTTGTATCCAAGCAAATTCTCTAAATGGTGGCATCTGAGTTTTAGGCATTAAAATAGCCCCACCACTTTTCAGATTACTGAATAAGCGTTCCATTTCTAACGCACTGTCTACAGTGACATATAATGATACGGCTGGATTCATTTCTATATCGACACCATTCATGTTATCAATTGCCATAAACACTTGATCTTTCAACCTGAAAATAGCGTGTTGAACAGCACCTGTTGGTTCTTTATCACTTTCACTATATCTTACCAATGCCAATATTTCAGCATCTTCAAATGTATTAACATATAAATTAATTGCTTCTTCTGCATCTCCATTGAACATTAGAAATGTAGTTATTTTTGGTATAGCCATTATCCAACCTCCTTAATTCTTCTTAATACTAGAATAAATGATAAATTGTAAAAAATCGAATATACAACGCTATGATAAATTGTAAAATATTTACAAATTCTTATTTGCAATCGTTTAAAATATTGGCTTATGTTAAATTAATAAATCCACTGCCTAGCACGTCACGTACATCATGTATAACTAAGAAAGCTTTGTCATCTTCTTCATTCACCAATTTTTTGACTCGCGTGACTTGGGATTGTGGCACTACAACATATAACATACTTGTTTCTTTTTTACCGAAACCGCCTTTCCCTTTAAGTAAGGTTGAGCCTCTGCCTGTAAAACTGTTAATTTTATCACTAATATTTTCATTTTTATCTGAAATAATTGTAACAGCTTTTTTAGGATTAAATCCTTCAATTATAAATGCAGTTGCACGTTCGGTAATGAATATCATAATAATCGTAAACAACACATTTTCTAACGGTAAGACAAACAAGAACGATAGGACAACTAAACCATCTAATAAGAATATACCTTGTGAAGTTTTTATATCAAAGTACTTATTCAGCATTTTAGCTACAACTGAAGTTCCTCCAATGACACCACCTGCTGCAATAACCAAGCCGATGCCCACGCCTACAAACACACCACCAAAAGCAGCGTTGATTACAAAGTTATCTATACCTGTACTAAAATTTTCAGTTAAATCTAAAAATAGAGAAATTGCCGTATTTGCAATAAAAGTATATACAGCAGTTCTGGTACTTAAAAATTTCCAACCTACAATAATAACGATTGTATTAATAATTAAAGAAGTTAAAGCTGGCGACCAACCAAAAGCATATTTGAGCGCTAAAGATATACCAACTGTGCCTCCATCCCCTAGATTAGATTCTAAGATAAAGCAATTTACTGCAATTGCACTGACAAATGCGCCAATTAAACAAACAATGACATTTTTAGTATGATCACGGAATAATTGTTTCATCATTTTCATTTAAGCACCCCTTAAATTTTCAAAAATTATACCTCTTTGGCAAACAATTACGAGTAGTCTTTTCAATTCAGTCAGCTAAAATCAATATAACTATTGAGGCTAAGACATATATTTATGTCCCAGCCTCATGAAAATATATTATTGTAATTCTAAGTTATACATCGTATTATAAATGCAAATGTACCACAACAATAGTAGTCACACCACTTTGTAATTTTTGTAAAGCTTTTAGCCCATTACTTTCAAAAAATGTATAACATTCAACTCTTTTTTTAATTGAATGACTGTATCATCTTTATTTCTTTTACTTTTTCATATTTACAGTTAAAATAAATATAAATCTAATTGGAGGTATTTCATGTCTTTTTATATTATTCCATTACTTATCGCAGCATTAGTATTATTAGTAGGTTATATTATTATTAAACTTATGATCCGCTAATAACTATACTACACAATTACACAATTTAGTTTTAATACGGTCAGCACATATAATAAGTACTATATTGATAGTCTTTATCGGTAAAAAATGACTTTAATTTAACAAATTCCAACAAAAAGTTTACTATATCAAAATGATTTAATATAAAGAGGAAGGTCAAAATGGAATTCATTTTGATCTTCCTCTTTATTATGGTCTTAAATACGTCTATACATATTACATGTTATGATTTACTTAATGTGTCCTTTTTGTTTAATACTAGACTTTGATTTCTTGTATATATTTGCTTCAGATGTGTTAGCTAGCCATTCGTTTTTATCGTCTGAATGAGATGGATGTCTATAATCGTCTTCTTTTTTTAAAAAATCATTTAGATGTGCAAAGTGATTATATGCTTTTTTCGGGTCTTCTGTCATAATATCCCCTCCAACTCATATTTTAAGACAAGTTGTCTCTCCATTCAACTAATGTATCAATATCAATGTCAGAAATTTCTCCCTTTTCTTTAGCTACCTCAATTAATTCATTATAATTACTTAAAGTAAAGAAAGGTATTTGGGCTGCTTTAAATTGTTCATCCGCTTTTTTTAGACCGTACGTAAATATAGCTACTACGCCTAGAACATCAGCTCCTGCCTCTTTTAACGCCTCCACAGCAGTTATAGAAGAACCTCCTGTTGAAATTAAGTCTTCAATGACAACCACTTTTTTACCTTTGCTCAATGCACCTTCAATTTGGTTTTGTTTACCATGGCTCTTACTTTTAGAACGCACATAATTCATCGGTAAATCTAGCGCTTCAGAAACATAGGCAGCATGTGGAATACCAGCTGTTGCAGTGCCCGAAACGATTTCGACATCCGCAAAATTATTTTTAATTAATGTAATTAAACCATCTCTAATATTACGTCGAACAGAAGGATGACCTAATGTCACTCGGTTATCGCAATATATAGGTGATTTAATACCTGAACTCCATGTAAACGGGTCGTTTGGCGAAAGTGAAACTGCTTTAATATCTAATAGTGCTTTTGCTATTGCTTTAGCCATTTTAACTTAACCAACTTTCTTTAATTTTATGATAACTTGCAACCGGATTATTACTTTTTGTAATTGGTCGTCCTACTACAATATGTGTCGAGCCTAATTGTTTTGCTTCTTCCGGTGTAGTAATTCTTTTTTGATCGTCCAAATGCGTATTCGCTGGCCTAATACCAGGTGTTACTTTTAAAAAGTTTTTGCCGAGTTCCCCTGTGAGTAATGCCGATTCAAGTGGTGAACATACGACACCATCTAAACCAGATGTTTTGGCTAGATGCGCATAATTAAGCACTGCATCTTCTATAGAACTTTGAATATTTTGTTCATTTCTTAACATGGTTTCTGTAGTTGAAGTAAGTTGCGTAACTGCCACAATTTTAATATTTTGGTTATGTTTTTTTAAGCCTTCTAATGCGCGCGTCATCATTTCAGTTCCGCCAGCAGCATGTACGTTGACTAAATCAACGTTTAATTTACTTAATCCTTCCATTGCCTTACCCACAGTATTAGGGATATCATGTAATTTTAAATCCAAAAAAATATCGTGTCCGCGTGCTTTAATAGACGCTATTAATTGTGGTCCAGTTTGATAAAAAAGTTCCATACCTACCTTTACAAAAAGTGGCTCATCAAATTGGTCTAAGAATGTATCCACCGCTTCTGATGAATCAAAGTCTAGTGCAATAATTGGTAAATTATTCATAATATGTTCTACACCTCGTATTTTAAAAACTTCTACTATATGAACTAAGATAAAAAAATTGTTGCGCAATCACGCTATTATTTTATCTTAGTTGATAGCAAACTTAACTATTACATATTTTTCATGGTAAATGTCATGCTTTCAATCACTGACGTTAGTGCATCAGCTGTGTCTAATGAAGTGAGACAAGGCACGCCATTCTCAACTGATGTACGTCTGATTTGGAAGCCATCACGTTCGAATTCCTTACCTTTAGTCATCGTATTCACTACAATTTGTACTTCGCTTTGTTGAATACGCGTTAATAAATCATTTTCTTTACCAATTTTACCGACAATTTCTGTTGGTATATTATGCTCAGCTAATTTATTGGCAGTACCTTCTGTTGCTAAAATTTTATAGCCTACTTCATTTAAACGATGTGCGATACTGACTACTTCTTCTTTATCTTTATCACTCACTGTCATCAATACAGTACCATGATCTTTTACTTCCATACCGCTGGCTGTTAATCCTTTGAATAGGGCTTTTTCCATTGTTGTATCTTTACCCATAACTTCTCCTGTTGATTTCATTTCAGGTCCGAGCGTAATATCAACATTTTTCAACTTATTAAAGCTAAACACTGGCGCTTTGACAAAGACACCTTCAGTATATGGCTGAATACCTGCTTTATAACCTAAATCTGCAAGTTTTTCACCCATAATCGCACGCATCGCTAGCTGAGCCATTTGGATGTTCGTAATTTTACTTAAAAATGGTACTGTACGGCTCGAACGTGGATTCACTTCTAAGACGAAGACACCATCACGAGCAATAACAAATTGGATATTAATTAATCCTTTAATATTTAATCCTTTAGCTAACCTAATCGTATAGTCCTCTAACGTAACCATTTCTTCTTGCGTTAATGTCTGTGGTGGATAGACTGCTATAGAGTCTCCTGAGTGAACACCAGCTCTTTCGATATGCTCCATAATACCAGGGATTATAACAGTTTCCCCATCAGATATCGCATCCACTTCAATTTCTTTACCTGTCAAATAACTATCTACTAGTACTGGATGATCAGGACTCGCTTTAACCGCTTGGTTCATGTAATCTTCTAGTTCTGCATCACTATTCACAATTTCCATCGCGCGTCCACCTAATACATATGAAGGCCTTACAACAACTGGATAACCTATATTTCTCGCATTTTCTAATGCTTCTTTTGGAGACGTCGCTGTTTTACCTTGAGGCTGAGGTACATCAATCGTGTGTAATAATGATTCAAATTCTTTACGGTCTTCAGCACGATTTAGATTTTCTAAAGATGTTCCTAAAATTTGAACGTCATGCTTAGCAAGTTTATCTGCTAAGTTGATTGCTGTTTGGCCACCAAATTGTACAACTACACCTTTAGGCTGCTCTAAATCAATAATATTCATAACGTCTTCTTCTGTTAATGGCTCAAAGTATAATTTATCAGAAATTGAAAAGTCTGTTGATACGGTTTCTGGATTGTTATTAATGATAATTGCTTCATAACCTGCACGTTGTATTGCCCACACCGCATGCACTGTTGCATAATCAAATTCTACGCCTTGTCCTATACGAATTGGCCCTGAACCGAGCACAAGAATTTTTTCTTTGTCTGTAACAATAGATTCGTTTTCATATTCATACGTACCATAATAATATGGCGTTGCTGATTCGAATTCTGCCGCACAAGTGTCTACCATTTTATAAACTGGCGTTATACCATTTTTTATTCTTAAATCATGAACTTCTTCTTCGGTCATATCAAAACGGTGTGCAATGACACGATCACTAAAGCCATAATCTTTGGCAAATTTCAGATATTCGATATCACCTTTATTGGCCTTCAAATCATGCTCAATGTTGATGATATGTTGGAATTTATTTAAGAAGAAGTAATCAATTTGTGTCATATCATGAATTTCTTCTAATGTTGTTCCACGGCGTATCGCTTCACCTATAAAGAATAAACGTTCATCATCTTGATCATTGATACGAGCTTTAATGTAATCTAAATCATAAGAATCTCCGTTTGGTAAACCAAGGTGATGTACACCATACTCTAAGGAACGAATTGCTTTCAGTAATGACTCTTCGTAAGTTCTACCAATTGCCATAACCTCGCCAGTTGCTTTCATTTGAGTTCCTAAAACACGTTCACCTTTTTCAAATTTATCAAATGGGAAACGTGGAATTTTCGAAATAACATAATCTAAAGTTGGCTCAAATGCAGCATAAGATGTACCTGTAATTGGATTTAACATTTCGTCTAACGATAAGCCAACTGCGATTTTAGCTGCTAATTTAGCAATTGGATAACCTGTTGCTTTAGAGGCTAATGCCGACGAACGAGATACACGTGGATTTACTTCAATAATATAATAATCCATAGAGTGTGGATCTAAAGCTAACTGCACGTTACAGCCGCCTTCTATACCTAAAGCACGGATTACTTTTAATGACACATCACGTAGCATCTGATATTCAATGTCTGACAATGTTTGACTCGGCGCCACAACAATCGAATCGCCTGTATGTATACCAACTGGATCAATATTTTCCATGTTACACACAACGATAGCGTTATCGTTTTTGTCACGCATTACTTCATATTCAATTTCCTTGAAACCAGCAATTGATTTTTCAATTAAACATTGTGTTGCTGGACTATAATGTAATCCATTCGCTACAATTTCTTTGAATTCATCATCATTATGACAAATACCGCCGCCAGTACCTCCCATTGTAAATGCTGGTCTTACGATGAGTGGATAGCCAACTTTTTCTTTAAACATAAACGCTTGTTCTACAGTGTTTACAATATCACTTTCAGGCACAGGCACCTCAAGTTCATTCATTAATGATCTAAATAATTCTCTGTCTTCTGCCTGTTGAATAGATTCTAATTTAGTGCCTAAAAGTTGTACATTGTTTGCTTCAAGTTCACCGCTATCATGTAATTGAATGGCCATGTTCAATCCTGTTTGTCCACCTAATGTAGGTAATAATGCGTCCGGCTGTTCTTTACGAATAATGCGAGCTATGAAATCATGTGTTAATGGTTCAATATATACTTTATCTGCAATTTCTTTGTCAGTCATAATTGTTGCTGGATTAGAGTTTACTAATATTACACGGTAGCCCTCTTCCTTTAATGCTAGACAAGCTTGTGTTCCTGCATAATCAAATTCTGCAGCTTGACCAATGATAATTGGTCCGGATCCAATAACTAAAATCGTTTCTATATCTGTACGTTTAGGCATTTGACATTCGCTCCTTCGCTTTAAAATCATTCATCATATCGATAAACTCATCAAATAAGTAATTTGAATCAGATGGTCCTGGACATGCTTCAGGGTGATATTGAACTGAAAATGCTGGTAATGACTTATGTTTTAAACCTTCTACCGTTCCATCATTGATTGCAATATGTGTAATTTCTAAGTCACTATCAATTAATGAGTCTTTATCGATTGCGTAACCGTGGTTTTGACTCGTTATTGCAATTTTTCCTGTTTTGAGATCTTTTACAGGATGATTGGCACCTCTATGACCAAATTTCATTTTGAATGATGTGGCACCTTGAGATAAGGCGAAAAGTTGATGTCCTAAACATATACCAAAGAACGGAACGTGTCCTAGTATATCTTTAATCATTTCAACTGCGATTTTTACTTCTTCAGGGTCTCCTGGTCCGTTAGAAAGCATTACCCCATCTGGAGTCATTCTCATAATTGCCTCAGCTGAAGTATCATATGGTACGACGGTTACATTACAACCACGCAAATTCAATTCTCTAACGATATTCTGTTTTTTACCAAAATCGACTAATACGACACTCAAATCATAACCAGTTGAAACGTAAGGTGTTTTCGTTGATACTTCTGTCACCTCATTTTTAGGTAATTCAGTCGTTTTTAACTGTTCTACTAATGATTCAATTTCAGCTTTATTATCAGTATAAGCTGCTTTTAACACGCCGAAATTTCTGATTTTTCTGGTAATACTACGCGTATCAACACCTGAAATACCTGGAATATCATATTCTACTAATACGTCATGTAATGTCTTTTGTTTTCTGAAATTGCTTGGATGATCACTTGCTTCTTTAACAACTACACCATTTAGGGTAGGTACAAGTGATTCAAAGTCATCTCGATTTATACCATAATTTCCGATAAGTGGATATGTAAATGTAATAATTTGACCCGTGTATGACGGGTCCGATATTGTTTCTTGATAACCCGTCATTGCAGTATTAAAAACAATTTCTCCTACTGTTAATTGGTCAGAACCAAGGGGATAGCCTTCGTAATATGAACCGTCTTCTAAAACTAGATAGCGTTTCTTCAACATTATTGTTCCTCCTTAAATTTAACTTCACCTTCAACCATTGTTAATACTGGCGTACCATATACTTTATAACCTATAAATGGCGTATTACTTCCTTTAGATGCAAAATCCTCTGCTTTTATTTCACTTTCCTCATCTAGGTTAATAATTGTTAAATCTGCTAATCCGCCTTCTTCTAATGTACCATAAGGTAACTCGAAAGTCTGAGCTGGTTTAATCGTTAAATAATCTACTAACTGTTGTAACGACCAATCACCATTTTTTACAAAATGCGTATACAATAATGGGAAAGCTGTTTCGCTTCCAACAATACCAAATGGCGCTTTTGTCATAGGCTGTGCTTTTTCTTCTGTAGCGTGTGGCGCATGGTCTGTTGCAATACAGTCTATCGTACCATCTAATAGGCCTTCAATCAGTGCTTCTCTATCTTCTTTGCTTCTTAATGGAGGATTCATTTTATAAATCGCATCATCACCTGGAACATCATCTTCAGTTAATAATAAATGATGTGGTGTAACTTCTGCTGTCACATGTATCCCTGCTTTTTTAGCATCACGAATTGCTCTGACACTCTCTTTCGTAGATACATGACATACATGATAATGTGCGCCAGCCGCTTCTGCTAATAGCACATCACGTGCAATTTGTACTGCTTCACAAATATTTGGAATACCAGGAATGCCTAAAGCTTTACTGCGTTGTCCTTCATGCATTGCGCCACCATAAATTAAACTGTTATCTTCACAGTGTGCTACGACTGCTTTATTCACTTTTGCTGCTGCTTGCATCGCCTCATACATCATATTAGCTTGTTGAACACCTACACCATCATCTGTAAATGCAAATGCACCGTTGTTAGCAAGTGTTTCAAAATCGACATGTTCTTTACCAGCTTGTCTCACTGTAATAGCTGCGTAAGGTAATACTCTTACTTCAGCATTATCTTCTATTAATTGATTTAAATGATTTAGATTTTCTTTTGAATCAGGCACTGGACGCGTATTTGGCATTGGACAGACGGTTGTAAATCCACCTCTAGCAGCTGCTTTCGTACCCGTTGCTATTGTTTCTTTATGCTCCCCACCTGGTTCACGTAAGTGCACATGCACATCTACTAAACCTGGAGAAACAAACTGTCCTTTAACATCAATTATCTCAGTATTTGTATCTACCTCAATTTGCGTAGCTATTTGTTTAATATGTTGTCCTTCAACTAAGATAGACACCGTTTCAAATTCACCGTTTTTTAAGATTTTAGCATTCGTTAATAATTTCATTTGTTTCTGCCCCTTTCGATTGTAAAATATAATCTATAACTGCCATGCGTAAGTACATGCCATTTTCCATTTGTTTGAAAATACGTGATTTTGATGCTTCTACAAGTGAAGCTTCTATTTCCACACCTCTATTTACTGGTGCTGGATGCATCACGATTGCTTGTGATTTTAGCCTATTATATCTCGCTTGCGTTAACCCGTATTGATTATGATAGTTACTTACTTCAAATTGTGTTGTGTTCTCGTCTGTATGTCTTTCGTGTTGTACTCTTAATAACATTACTATATCTACCTCATCTATTACAGTATCAATATCTTTATACGGCGCATCTAAGGAATCATCTTTCCAAGCATCTGGGCTAGAAAACATGACGTTAGCACCCAGTGCTGTTAAACTTTGAAAATTACTTCGAGCGACACGAGAGTTTTTAATATCACCACAAATCAAAATATTTAAGCCCTCAAAAGTTTGATATTCTTCATAGATTGTCATGATGTCTAGTAAGCTTTGTGTCGGGTGTTGCCCACTGCCATCTCCTGCATTAATAATTGGTACGTTAAGCGATTTTAATTCATCATAATAAGTGGTTTGTGAATGTCTTATTACCAGAACATCTGCACCTACTTGTTCTAAAGTTTTACACGTGTCATATAATGTTTCCCCTTTTTGAACAGAAGATGTATTTGTTTCAAAATCAATTAATTTCAGTCCTAATTTTTGTTCTGCTACTAAGAAACTACTTTTCGTACGTGTTGAGTTTTCAAAAAATAAATTTGCTACAAATTTATCTTCATAACGTCGAGGTTCTAGTTCACCTTTTTTTATTGCACTCGCACGTTTGACTAATTCATATATTTCATTTGTAGTTAGATGTTCCATCGACAATAAGTTATCCAATTTTTTAGCCTCCTCATAATGATCAATGCTTATTTATTCGCTGGTGTTTCCTTAGGTAAGATAAGATTGAGTATAATGCCTGCTAAAGCTGCTAATGCCATGCCTTCTATTTGCATATTGATACCGACGCCATTTAAGTTAAAGACGAGATTACCAATACCAATTACAAGGATAACTGATGCAATAACAAGGTTACGGTTACTTGCAAAATCAACTTCACTTTCGACTAGCATTCTTAGACCACTTGCTGCGATAATACCGAAAAGTAGTATAGATACACCACCCATTACTGGGGTAGGTATAGATGAGACGAGTGCTGTAAATTTACCAACAAATCCTAAAATAATAGCGATAACTGCTGCGCCACCGATGACGTATACACTATAAATTTTTGTGATGGCTAAAACACCAATATTTTCACCATAAGTTGTGCTCGGTGGCCCGCCAATCAAACTTGCAAACATGGTAGAAACACCGTCACCAATAATCGAACGATCTAAACCTGGATCCTTAAAAAAGTTACGTCCTACAATTTTGTTAATGACCATTTGGTGACCGATGTGTTCACTTACAGTCACAAAGACAATAGGTATCAGGACAATGATTAGTCCCATGTGAATGGATGGCGTGTAGTCTTTAAATGGCAAGTACACGTCTGGAAATTGTAACCATTTTGCTTTCGCTATTGGAGCAAAATTGACAAGTCCCATAAATGCTGAAAGGATGTAACCTGTGACGATACCAATTAATACAGGTATCAAGGATAAGAATCCTTTGAAGTACCCTTGCACTACGATTGTTACTATCAACGTGGTCATTGCTACTGCTAAATAACTCAGATTATAGCCTTGCATCTCTGAGGAATTCTCAAACATTGCCATATTAACTGCTGTAGGTGCCAAACTTAATCCTATAACCATAATGACTGGTCCTACAACAACCGGCGGCAATAAATACATCAGCCATGCTGTTCCAGTTAATCTAATTGCTAAACCGATGAGTACATACATTACACCGCTCATGAATAACGCCATCAACATGTCACCTAAGCTATGTGAATTAAGTCCTGTAATAATGGGTGTAATAAATGCAAAGCTCGATCCTAAGTATGCTGGTATCTTTGCTTTGGTAATTAGTATGTATAACAATGTCCCAACACCAGAAGCTAATAACGCTGAAGATATAGGTAATCCTGTTAAAAATGGTACGAGTACAGTTGAGCCAAACATCGCAAATAAATGTTGTGTACTTAGAAATGCCCATTGTCCTAATTTAGGTCTATCTTGCACATCTAATACTGGCTTAACTGTCCGTTCAAACATTGTTTCATTTTCCATGTTTTATGCTTCCTCTCATAAAAAATCTCTTTACATTAAATTCATGTAAAGAGACTAAAAAGTATATATCTTGATTATTGCTATGTTGAATTATAGCCATTTACATTTAATGACTATAGATAACTCGCAATAAAACAAAGTATATGTGAAGAGGAATGTTATCAACATCGTGCATTTGACAACTATAAATGAATTGCTTACGTATCTAATGGTTAGATCGTAGCTGAAAATTTAAATCCTCTTCCCTTTTTCAGTCTCTCGTACTGAATTAAAAGGTGCTATTCAATTACTACTGCATTTCTATCATCAATTTCTTCAAGAAAAACTGCCACAGCTTCTTCCCTTGCTGTTGGTATGTTTTTACCAACAAAGTCTGCACGTATCGGTAATTCTCGATGTCCTCGATCTACTAGTGTAGCTAAACCTATTTTCTTAGGTCTAGCGTACTGTAACACTGCGTCTAAGGAGGCCCTGACTGTTCGTCCTGTATATAAAACATCATCAATGATAATTACAACTTGATTTGTAATATTAACATCAATTTCATATGCGCTTTCTTCAGCTTCGTTTATTGTCTGTTCTAAATCATCTCTAAATTGAGTGATATCAATTGTTCCAGTTGGCACAAGCTTCTCTTCTATGCGCTCAATTTTTTGTTGAATACGTCGTGCTAAAAATGCACCGCGCGTTTTAATACCTAACAATATTAAATTATCAGTACCTTTGTTATATTCTAAAATTTCATGTGCAATACGTGTCACCGTTCTTTGAATCGCTGCTTCATCCATAATAACTCGTTCTGACATTTTAGGCACCTTCCTTAATTTGATAAATATTTATCTTATTTAATATAAAGAAAACCTCATGTCTTTTTAGACATGAGGTTTAGTTATAAAGTATCATAAACAAACAAGAGATTTATCTTCACTTAACTTAGATGTTTTCTCTTCACAGGGAGTTAACCACTATGTTTCCCATTGCGCGATAAACTTCAGCTACAACAGTGTTCATTTGTCTTCACAAACATACAATATGTTTATGTACCTTATATTAAATCCATGTCTTCGAAGCCTCTCTGGACTTTCATTTAAAGACGATATGACGCTCTATTAAACTGTCACTATATTACCATGAATATAATTCACTTGCAAGCGGTCAAATAAAATTCAAAATAATCATTTGACGCTATTTCCCGTCACTCATATGATAGATTGGGAGCGGGACATGACATGTATTTTGTCCAAACCTCATAAAAAAGCTACTAGGTTCTAATATAGAATTCTAGTAGCTCGTTCTTATTTATTAAATTTAAGCCTTCAAAACTTTATATTTCAAATTTACTTTTATTAGTTAACTGTCACTTTTACGAATATCTGCTAATAATTGTTCAAAATCCTCAGGAAGTGGTGTAGACTTTTCAATATATTCTTGCGTCACTGGGTGTTCAAAACCAATGATACCGGCATGTAGCGCTTGCCCGCCAATATTCAAGGTTTTCTTCGGTCCATATTTCGGATCGCCTACAAGCGGGAATCCAATATACTTCATATGTACACGTATTTGGTGTGTACGCCCTGTTTCTAATTCACATTCTACTAAAGTATAATTATTAAAATGCTCTAATACATTAAAATGTGTAACTGCTTCTTTACCATCATCAACAACGGCCATTGATTGACGATCATTTTTATTTCTACCAATTGGTGCCTCTATCGTACCGTAATCATGCGGTATATTGCCATGAACAAGCGCTACGTATTTACGTGTCACAGTTTTCTTAACTAATTGATTCACTAAACTACGATGTGCAATATCATTTTTGGCTACCATTAATAGACCAGATGTATCTTTATCAATACGATGTACAATACCTGGACGTACTTCACCATTAATGCCAGATAAATTTTTCATTTGATACATTAAACCATTTACAAGTGTCCCTGTTGAATGCCCAGCTGAAGGATGCACCACAATACCTTTAGGTTTATAAACGATTGCTACATCATCGTCTTCATAATATATATCTAAGTTTAAATTTTCTGGATTGATGTCTGCTTCTACAATTTCTTTTTCAGTTACTACAATATGGTCGTTTAACTTCGTCTTATAATTTGGTTTAATTAGCTTATCATTTACTTTTACAAGTGATAATTTTATCCAATCTTGAATCTGTGTACGTGACCAATCTGAATTGAATTCAGGTAATACTTTGTCGATACGCTGGCCTGCGTCATCTTTATTTTCTATCTTATACTCATGTATTGTCATGCAAAATCTCTCCTATTCTTCGTTCTTCATATCTGTTAACAAAGCGATAATAATTAACAAAACGCCTATCGTCAAACTAGAGTCAGCTACATTAAATATTGGAAAGTTATAACCAAATATATATGTGTCAATAAAGTCAACAACTTCACCGTGTAATACGCGATCAATAAAGTTACCTAAAGCACCTGCAAATAATAAACTAATAGCGATTTGCATTAACAAACTGTGTTTTGCTTCTTTAATATAAAATACAATGAGCACTACGAGTATAATAACTGTAATAATATAGAAAAAGCCCATTTTCCCGCTCATAATACCCCAAGCGGCACCATCATTTCTGTGAGAAGTTATATTTAAAAAGTTGGGAATAACTTCAAATGTTTCTCCAACCTTCATTGAACTAGCAACAATAAATTTTGTGATTTGATCTAATATTAATATAACGATTGTTATGAATAAAGAAATACCAATATAGTACGGACGTTTCATGTCTGTACCTCCTATTCTAATCTCAGTCGCTTTTACAACATCTTTCATTATATCCTAATCAAACTTATAAAAAAAGTTACAGTTTGAATATCTGATAAAAAAGTTACATTATTAATACTAAATCACTAATAATATTCACATATACAATAAGGTAATTTAAAAAATCATCTACAGTTAACAATAAAATGGCGCACCATGTTGCCTATTTTTAATAGTTAATGTAGATGAAATATTTTATGTTCAAGTAGTGACAATATTGTATTGAAACGTTGACACCTAGTCGAATAGTTCAACATGAGTTGAATACTAAAGGCCGTGGCCGCGGAAAGCATGCAAAAGAACTGCCACAAAATAAAAAACTATATGAATATATATTAAATAAATCTTCCTATTAAAACATAGACATGAGTTATTGAAAGCATATTTCATATTATTTTAATATTAAATCAAGGTAACGACTTGTGCTGACTCCTGCGGGAAATGCACTAGCCGAAGACTACAGGCTGAGGCTGTGCCCGCGGAAAGCATGCACAAGTACTACCTGTAAATACTAGTTTTAAACACTAGCGTTTTTCTTTGGATGGATATATTTATAATCTTTAACTTCGTCTTTCGTTATAATTCGGTTTGATATTTCAAAAGGCTTGTTATAATTCATTTCACTAACTTCTAATGAACCATTGTCATTTCGTTGTTCAATATAAGCTACATGACCATACTCACCTTCAGTAGTCTGTAAAATGCTCCCTACCTTGGGTGATTGATTGACTTTATAGTCACTTTTTTGTGCATACGATGCCCAATACTTTGCGTCGTTCCATTTCTTCCCTATTTTCATTCCATCTTCTCTTACTTTTTCAAAGACGTAGTGCGTGCATTGTCCTTTAGTATACGTATTATATTTCATTGGATCTAATGACCAGAAATGATTTGTTGGCTCAGTCATATCTTGGTTATCTAATCCTTCATATGCAGCAGTAACAGTAATAATAGCACTTATCGCAAACATCGTACCAAGTCTTTTTTTCATTTAATCACACGACCTTATTATAATTAAATCGAAATTGTATACCATCTGGTCCTGTTAATAATTTGTGCGTAGTCTCAGGGTAATGAAAATCAATAATTGCTAAACCATATGTTCTATTATTTTCAATTCGTTTAATGCTAGATAACCAATTATTAACCACTAAATGTTGATGATAACCATTAGAGGATAAGTAAAATGCGCCATCTGTTTCTAATGATGATGTTTCAAGTCCGAAATAATTATTATAGTACTGCTTAACTTTGCTTAAATCAATTGATTTTAAATTCAAATAACCAATAACACTTTCATCAGGTATACCTTGCCATTTTTCATTTGATGTATACGCTAATAGATTAGGCACGTTAATCGGTTGCGTTTCAAGCACTACTTTTTCATCTTCAAATAACCAGTCTTCAATTGGATTATCAACATAAAATTCTAAACCATTACCTTCAGGGTCTTCTAAATATAATGAGGTTGTCACATCATGCTCCCCACCGTGTACTGGAATACCAGACTCATTTATTTGTACGAGCAAATCTGCAAGGTCTGTCTTAGCAGGTAACTTGATTGCCAAGTGAAATAATCCTGCTTCTGAAGGTAACGGCTCTCTGCCCTGTATAACCTGGTTAAAAGTCATAAAATGATTTAAATTACCAATCTCATATTGGATTGTTGAATAAGATTCATTTACCACATTCATACCTATGATGTTTTCATAAAATTGTTTTATTTCATCTTTATCTCTAACATTTAATGTAATGCCATTTACAAAATGCGCGCTTTGACTATGGAACATGTATAACACCTTTCTAAAACTCTAATAAATTCAGTATACTTGAAATCCATTTTTATACATTAAAAAAGCTCATTCAATAGTATTATTTTTATCCATTTCTTCATAATTATCTTAATAGTTCAAACATGAAAAAGGCTATATGCTTTGCGCGAGGCAAAACATATAACCTAATTTAATTATTTCATTTTTATTTCTAATTAATCACACTACGTTTTATACGAGTGTTTTAACGACTTCTTGGCAACGTGGGCATAAGTCTTCAAGTTCGCCAACTGAGCCTAGTTCTTCACTATAATTCCAACAACGTTGACATTTTTCACCATGCGCGTGTTCAATACGGATATCACCATATTGATAAGCCACACCATTTTCAACTGATTCCACTACTTCTGCTTGAGAAGTAATAAATAACTGCTGTAAATCAGAGAATTGTTGTAAAAATGATGTTGCATCAAAGTTGTCATTGCTACCGATTACAACTTTTGCTTCTAATGATTTACCAATTACTTTTTCACCACGTGCTACTTCTAATGCACGGTTAACATCATCACGTAAATCCATAAATGTATTCCATCTATCTAAAAATTCACGGTCTACTTCAGCGCGTTCTGGCATACGAGTTAAGTGAATACTTTCTTCTTCAACATGCGGAATATGAGACCAAACTTCTTCAGCAGTATGCACTAAGATTGGTGCTAATAATTTCGTCATATCCACTACAATTTGGTATAACACTGTTTGCATACTACGACGTTTATGAGAATCACGTTCTTCAATATATAAAATATCTTTACCATAATCTAAATAGAAATTACTTAATTCTACGTTAATAAAGTTTTGAACTTCTTGATAGATATCTAAGTAATCATAGTTATCATAATGATCTAAAGTATTTGCTGTAAATTCACGTAGTCTATTTAATAAATATTTATCTACTTCTAATAAATCTGCTTCAGCTAATGCATCAGTAGCAGGATTATAATCATTCACGTTACCTAACATAAATCTTAATGTATTTCTGATTTTACGATACACATCAGAAGTTTGTTTTAAGATTTCATCTGAGATACGAACGTCAGCTAAGTAATCAACACTACTTACCCAAAGTCGTGCAATATCTGCACCTTTTTGTTTAACAATTTGATCTGGCACAATAACGTTACCTAATGATTTACTCATTTTTTTACCTGAGCCGTCCATAACAAAGCCGTGAGATAAGAGCATTTTATATGGTGATTTACCTCTTGTCGCAACAGAAGTTGTAATTGATGAGTTAAACCAACCACGGTATTGGTCACTACCTTCAATGTATAAATCTGCTGGATAAGATAATTCAGGACGCCCTTCTAAAACGCCTCTGTGAGATGAACCAGAATCAAACCAAACATCCATAATATCTGTTTCTTTAGTAAATTCACCGTTTGGACTACTTGGATGTGTAAATCCTTCTGGTAGTAAGTCTTTTGCATCACGTTCAAACCAAACATTAGAACCAAATTCTTCAAATAAATCTGCAACATGATTAACAGTTTCGTTTGTCATGATGATGTCACCATTTTCAGCATAAAATACTGGTAGAGGAACACCCCAGACACGTTGACGTGAAATAACCCATTCACCACGGTCACGGATCATATTGAAAATACGTGTTTTACCCCAATCTACTTTAAAATCAGTTACTTCAATTGCATCTAAGATGTCTTGACGAACTTTATCAATAGATGCAAACCATTGTGGCGTTGCTCTGAAGATAACAGGTTTTTTCGTACGCCAATCATGAGGATAACTATGTGTGATAAACTCTAAATTTAATAAAGCATCTTTTTCTTTTAACACATCCGTAATTGCTTTATTGGCTTTGTCATAGAACATACCTTCAAATTGACCAGCTTCTTCTGTAAAGACACCTTTATCATCAACTGGGCTAATTACTGGTAATTTGTACTTCTGACCAACGACATAGTCATCTTCACCATGACCAGGTGCTGTATGCACACAACCTGTACCAGCATCAGTAGTAACATGTAAGCCATTGATAACCAATGAAACTCGGTCAACAAATGGATGTTGTGTCTCCACATACTCTAATTCGCTACCTTTAAATTCTTTTTCTAATTCAAGCGTATTTTCATCCCAGCCTAATGCTTCAACAACATCACTCGCTAAGTCTTTACCGATAATGTATTTTTTACCGTTCACATTATATTGACCATAAGTTAAATCAGGATGTACTGTAATCGCCACGTTAGAAGGTAATGTCCATGGTGTTGTTGTCCAAATGATGAATTTCGCATCTGAATCTACAACGCCTTTACCATCTTTAACATCAAACGCTACATAGATAGAAGCTGAACGTTTATCTTGATATTCAATTTCTGCTTCTGCAAGTGAAGATTCACTTGATGGTGACCAATATACAGGTTTTTTGCCTTTGTAAATTAACCCTTTATCTGCCATTTCGCCAAATAAACGAATTTGTGCTGCTTCATATTCTGGTTTTAACGTGATATATGGATTATCAAAATCACCTTTAACACCTAAACGTTTAAAATCTTTTTTCTGATTTTCAATTTGTTCTAAAGCAAATGCTTCACATTTTTTTCTGAATTCAGCAATAGATAATTCTTTACGTTTAACACCTTTTTTAGTTAGTGCTTGTTCAATAGGTAAACCATGCGTATCCCAACCTGGGACGTAAGGTGCATAAAACCCACGCATTGATTTATATCTAATCATCATGTCTTTTAAGATTTTATTCAGTGCATGTCCCATATGCAAATTACCATTAGCGTATGGTGGGCCATCATGCAAAATGTATGATGGATTCCCTTCATTTTTATCTAACACTTTTTGATAAATGTTTTGTGCTTCCCATTCTTCTTGGATCTTAGGTTCTTTATTTGGTAACCCTCCGCGCATTGGGAAATCTGTCTTTGGCATTAATAACGTTTCTTTATAATCCATTTTATACACTCCTTGTTCCGATTTTCATAATAAATTCAATTCATCCGTACAATAAAAAGAACCCTAAGTTCAATTAACAGGGACGATTAATACCGCGTTACCACCCTGATTAACTCAACTTAGAGTTCTCTCATTGTTCATATATTTTTTTAAAATTACAGTGATATAAACATCTTACATATGAAAGGCTCTCACTGTCCCTAACTCGCTTTGATATGCAAAAAGATGTTTACGCGTCTGTTATTTATATTAATTACTATTTTTTATCTGTTTCAGTATTTGTAGCCTGAGCATCTGCTTTTGCAGTACTATCTGCCTCTGCTTTCGCTTTCATCGCTTTTTCTTCTTCAGTCAAATCATTTTCATGTAAATGATTAATATTTTCTTGAGTTACTTGTTCAGAATCAAGATCATAATTTAATAAATAATCCCAATCTTCACTTTTTAGTAAATCAAGTTGAGCCTCAACTAACATGCGAAAACGTGATCTAAATATTTTTGATTGTCGTTTCATGTCTTCAGTTTGGAATGAGAGACGACGTGCTTTTTCAACCGCATCATTAACAATTTTATTAGCCTCACTTTGTGCTTTAGAAACTGTTGCTTCAGCATCTTTAGTTGCAGCTAATTTCGTTTCTTCCCCAGCTTGTTTCGCATGAATTAAAGCATCACTTACAGATTGATGAACATCTTTATATGACTGTATATTTGTATCTTTATCTTCAATGACTTTCTCTAATTGCTTTTTATCTTCTTTTAAACGTTCAATTTCGTTACTTAGTTGTTCTAAATAGCTTTCAACCTCAGTTGGTTCAAAACCAGTTTTTACGCGTGTAAAGTCTTTGTTTTTTATTTCATTTGGTGTAAAAGGCATGCGTTATCCTCCTTCTATAATACACTATTTTAGCACTGCTTTAAATATCTGAAATAGTGATTTATGTCTATATTTTCTATTTTTTTATAATCATTTGTATGCATTCTTATTGATAGAAATCTAATTTAACTTGTTTATACGTTATATAAGTATAACATTATTTGAATAAAGTTTTGTACGAAATTCTTACTTTATCTTTTTTTGTTTTACCACCAATATCAGTAATCATTGCTCTACCATAACCTTGGATTGACAATAAGTCACCACTATCAAGTTGAAAATCTGTAGCGTCGATCATTGTATGATTGACCTTGACACGCTTTTTATCAATTAATTGTTTAGCAATTGTACGGGATTTGCGAATCATTTCTTTTAAGATGACATCTAAACGCAAACCACTCACAGTAGCTTCATATGTTTGCCAATGCTCTTTTGATTGTATCATATCTTTTATAGGAATAGAATTAAGTTTAACTGTAGCACCCTTAATCCTATTTAGTTCTAACATAATATAAGATTCCAATTGTTTTGTCAAAGTAAATTGAATTGAATCATCTACAATAATATCTCCTAATTGCTCTCTTTCTATCCCTAAAGACATAATTGTTCCTAATATATGTTGATGTTGTAGCGTTACAAACTTTTGAGGATAGTCTATTTCAACCAATACAATTTCAAACAGTTCTTCTTCTGGCATAAGATAATCAGGTGCAACAATAGCCCTTTTGCGTTCTGCATATGGCCCACCAAAGAATGTGACTTCTAAATCATCGTAACTACCCACTATAACACTCATAATATATTGTCCACGTGGGTCTAGAAAAGGTGTTAATATAGGCGCATACTGCTCATTCGCACGGTTACACTTATCCATAAGTTGATCTATTAATTCATGTTCTTCTTTTCTAAAATGCTGGTAAATATCGATGTTAATCACTCCACATACAAGAGAAAGCACCTCGCGTCATACAACGTTAGGTGCTTCTCATTTATTTTATACATTAGTTATAAGTAAACTTCAATTCTATTCAACGTAAATTTATTTAAGCTAAATTACTCAAAATTAGATTAAAAATACTTGCTAAACCTTGTCGGAATAAGACAAGTACAATTATTGCTACAATTGATGATATATCAATCATACCAATTGGAGGAATAATTTTACGGAACTGTTCTAAAAATGGTTCATAAATTTTAGCTAAAAATTGACCAAATTTATTTTCTCGTGCATTAGGTATCCATGACATAAAGAAATAAACAATCATTCCGTAATAATAAATTTGAACCAAGAATAAAATAAAACTAAATATACTTCCTAATAAACCTATATCCATTTATTATTACCTCTATTCACCTTGGTATTCCATATTTTCTATGTGATCTGTAATACTACCAGCGACTTCAATATTATCTGGAGTACATAAGAATATATCTGACCCTACGCGTTGAATGTCTCCACCGATTGCATAAACTGTACCGCTTAAAAAGTCGATAATACGTTTAGCAGAAACTTTATCAATACGCTGTAAATTAACTAAAGTTGCGCGACGATTTTTGAGTTCGTCTGCGATATCTTGAGTATCTGAAAAAACACGTGGTTCAAATAAACACATTTTAGAACTTTCTTCTGTAAAACCGAATTGATCTTGTTCTTGATTATTCATATTCACAACGTTCCTTGCATTATTTTTTGATGAAGTGTTATTCATTTGATACTTCCTTTCACCTGAGGATTGCTGTAATCTTGATGACTGCTTTTTGGGAACGGATTGTATGGATCTTTGTCGCTCTGTATTTTCATTATTTTTATATTCATTGAAATTCGTTTGAGACTGCGCTTGTTGCTTGTTTTGTTGTCTACCTTGTTCTTCTTCTGGTGCTTCTAATTCGTCATCTTCTTCTTCAACCACGAAAAATCCACTAAATAAATCTTTTAAAGCCACGGGGCTCACTCCTCTTTTCCTACAAGTTTAGTCCCAATTCTCACAAATGACGCACCTTCTTCAGCAGCTAAGTGGAAATCATTACTCATTCCCATCGATAACTCAGTACATGGTGCATAATTTAAATTGAGCGCTTTAATCTCATCTCTTTTATTCCTTAATGATTGAAATAAGCTTTTTATATATGACTCGTCATCAGTTAATGGAGCCATAGTCATAAGACCAACTACTTCTAAATTTTCATATTGTTCCAATGTTTCAATAAAAGTATTCACATCTTCCAACGCAACACCTTGTTTAGATTTTTCACCTGAAACATTTACTTGAACAAAACACTTTATTTTGTGTTCTGCCCTTTTGTTAATTTCTTTTGCTAATTTAAGACGATCTAATGCATGAAAGTAATCAATTTCATTAATCACTTCTTTTACCTTTCTAGTCTGCAATGAACCAATAAAATGCATTACTATGTCGTCAGGTAAAGCTTCTTTTTTTAGTTGAAATCCTTCTAAACGATTCTCACCAAAATGTCTAATCCCCGCATGATAAGCATCATTAGCTCGGTCTATTGTAACATACTTTGTCACTGCAATCACGTTTGGCAACGTTGAAATATTACCTTTTTCGCAGTGTGTTTTTAATTGTTTTTCAATTTGTTCTAAATTATATTGTACGTTCAAATCTCTACACCTCTTCATTATTGACCGATAAATGCTAACATGCGGCCAGTATTCCCTTTCTCTACTCTATATGAGAAAAATAAGGATAAATCGTCAGATGTCGCATAGTTAGTAATATAAATATTGTCTTTAGGAACACCTGCATTTTCAATTAATAAAGCATTCGCGCGTTTTAAATCAATGCCATGTCTGTCATTGTCTCTTGTCTCAATATATTCATTCATGTCTATCGGTAATGATTCAAATTTTGATTTAATATCATCATTAATTTCATAAGTTGTAGATGTTGCAGGTCCAATTACGATATTCAAATCATTTAAATTAAAATTGATATGGCGAATGACTTCATTCACAATTTGACCGACAGTTCCTCTCCAACCAGCATGTGCTAAACCGATGTAATGATGTTTTTCACTATAAAAATATATAGGTACACAGTCCGCGTAGCACATTGTAAGCAGAATATCAGATTCATACGTATATAATGCATCTACACCATGTAGAGCATCCGTTAAAATATCAATATTCGTGCCTTTATCTTTAGCTGTCACCTCTACAACTTTATTTTCATGCGTTTGTATAGGAAATACCCATTGTTCTCTCGGGTATTGAATTACAGCTGCAAGCTCTTCTTGATGTTGTGTAACGTGTTGTGGATTATCATTAATATATCTAGCCATGTTAAAAGCTGATTTAGGATAGGGACTCAAACCTTCTTCTCTTGTTGTTATACCCAATTTTACATTGTTTAAATGGCTATCCTCATATTTCAATATATGATTATCTTTAATAAATTTATCATGCATACTATGACCCTCCATTAATTAAAACTGTAATTCCTCGCTATGACTTCATATAGGAGACCCGCGACAATAATTTATTCTAAAATTTTAGACAGATATATGATTAAGTTATATTCACAAATAGCAATAAAATTCAAAAAAGTCATCAGATCTTTGGACCTGATGACATCATTGTATTTATTATTGACTACTTTAAGCTTTAAGCCCTATGTATACAAGGCGAGCTAGTTCGAAAATTAACGTCTAGTTCTTCTTGAACGTCTTTCTTCTCTATTTCTGATAAAGCTTGGAATGTCATCTTCATTTGTAGTATGACTTCTGCCTTCACTAGCACTTTCTGATGGTTGAGAAGTATTTGCTGTATTTGATGCAAATGAATCTTCTTTTGAACTGTTACTACTTGTTGCGCTTGTACCGAAACCAGTATTTGAAGCTTTACGTGCTTGTGATGAAGGTTTATCTTCAAATCCAGTAGCGATAACTGTAACTACAATTTCGTCTTGTAATTCTGGATTAATTACAGTACCGAAAATCATATTTACATCTTCGTCTGCTGCATCTTGTACGATGTCAGCTGATTCTTGTGCTTCGAAAAGTGATAGTGACTCTCCACCAGTGATATTCATAAGTACACCCTGTGCACCAACGATTGAAGTTTCTAATAATGGTGACGAAATCGCCTTTTTAGCTGCTTCTACTGCGCGGTTTTCGCCAGAAGAAACACCAATTCCCATTAATGCTGAACCTTGGTTAGACATGATTGTTTTCACATCTGCAAAGTCAAGGTTTACTTCACCTGATACTGCGATTAAATCAGAAATACCTTGAACACCTTGACGTAATACGTTGTCGGCTTCTTTAAATGCTTCCATCATAGGTGTTGATTTATCAACGATATCTAATAATCTGTCATTAGGAATAACGATTAATGTATCTACAGCTGCTTTCATTGATTCTACACCAGCTGCTGCTTGTGTTTGACGCTTACGACCTTCAAAACCAAATGGACGTGTAACGACACCTACTGTTAATGCTCCCATTTCTTTAGCAATTTTTGCTACGACTGGAGCAGCACCAGTACCAGTACCGCCACCCATACCAGCAGTTACGAATACCATATCTGCGCCTTGGATAGCATCTTCAATCTGTTCACGAGACTCTTCTGCAGCTTTTTTACCAATGTCCGGGTTAGCTCCAGCGCCTAAACCACGTGTTAATTTTTCACCAATTTGGATTTTAGCTTCAGCTTTAGACAGGTTTAAAGCTTGTCCATCCGTATTGATTGAAATAAATTCAACATTATTCATACCATGGTCAATCATACGGTTTACAGCGTTGTTACCGCCGCCCCCTACACCGATGACTTTCAACGTCGCTAAATGATTAAATCCTTGTTCAAATTCTAACATTTATATTTCCTCCTAGTTTTAATGGCCAATCAATCGAATAGAGATTTCATAAGTTTTTTGAATTTACCTTCTTCTTTGTCCTGAGGTTTACGTTCTTCATCTTGGTTGACGTCTACTTTTTCGTCGTATTCCTCAGGTGCTTCTGGTTCTTCCATTTCAGAAGCTGACGTTTGTGGCTCTTCTTGTTTGTTTGATTTTTTCTTGAACCAGTCAAATCCGCTTGATTTTGTGCTATGTTCTCTTTCATCAGATTCGATGACTTCTTCTTCGAATTCTTCACGGTCATGATTACTAATTGTAACATAATCTAGCAATTCGTCGAAAGTAATGCTACTAGAAATTGTTGAAATTGCTGAAGAAAATTCAGGTTTTCTAATGCCCATTTGTGACGGTGTATGAATTCTTACTTTTTCACTTACCATATCTTGTAGTAATTCTTTAACACCTAATAGGTTTGCCGAACCACCAGTAACAACGAAACCGCCGTTAACTTTAGTAAGTCCTAGCTCTTGTAATATATCAAAAACATTAAAGAAGATATCTTCAACACGTGCTTCAATAATATCTGCTAAATCTTTTTGAGTAAATTGAGCTTCTTCTTCACTATCCACTTGGTCTACACTAAATACGTCATGATCAGAAGCAGATTCAAAGAAAGCGTGACCATATTGATGTTTAATCTTTTCTGCTGTTTCATAAGATGTGTTTAAGCCATGCGAAATATCTTCTGTGATATCTCGACCAGCCATCTCAATTGCCTCAGCATCAACAAGCTCGCCACGTTCATAAAATGCAAGTTGTGTAATATCTTCACCGATATCGATGATACATGTACCTAGCTCTTTTTCAGTAGCTGATAGCACTGAACCATAGTTATACGCATCTGAATACACATCTAATACATCTACGCCACAAGATTCAACACATTTAATCATATTGATTAAAATTGATTTTTGAATTGCAATAACACCAGCTTCTACTTTCAAACCATGTCTAGCAATTAATTCTTTTGGATCTGAAACTTCATTTTCCCCATCAACAATAAATTTAATCGGGAATGCATTTATAATTTCAGTTTCTGGCACATCATTTTTTTCACGAATACCTTCAAGCACACTTTCAATATGTGTACCATTCAATTCTGTATCTTCATAAAATTCTATTTCATTTACTTCATCAAATACTTCAGTTCCGACTATTGGAAGTTTTAAAAACACTTCTTTAATATCTACACCTGAAGCAATAGAGGCTTTTTTGATTGTATCTTTTACCGCTTGTTTAGCGATATCGAAATCATCAATAAGACCATTTTTAATCCCACTTGTGTAGGTCTGTCCTGTACCTATCACATTTATACCATTGTGAAATTTTTCGCCCACTATCGTTTTAACGCTTGATGAACCAATATCTATACTTACATAATAATGCTCTTCCATAGATAGGCACCTCCTGACAATAACTTATTCAAGTTCACACTATTAACAGTTTACAATACGTTTTGATGCTTGTGAACTATAAACACATGTATTTGTCGAAATTTTTTAATTATTTTTATCTGATTCTTTATTTATTTTGTTTAATGCACTTTGTAACTCATCTTTTGCTGCATCTGTTTCTGTTGTTTGTTCGTCTACATTTTTGTCACTTGCTGATTTTGTTTCGTTACCACCACTATAAGGAATAAATGATGCACCTACTGATAAATCAATATATCCTGACTTTTTCAATTCGCCTGATTCATCACGTTCTAGCGATTGAGACATTTGCGGATAATATTTCATTTTATTAGCAATCGTATTGAGATTACCAAGAATTTGGATATCATCAGATGTGAATAATTTGATTTGATTTTGTAAATTTTCTTGAGGATCATATTTAATTTCTGCAATCATACCTCTTACATTTGCTGGCATTTTTGCAAGTTCATTAATAATTTTTTCTTTCTCCTCTTTTTCAAATCCTACTAAAATGGGTCCATCATCCGTTGCATTACCATCATAGTTTTTCAATTCTGTACCATTTTCTAGAATAGGCACGTAATTATCTTTCTTTTTCGTCATTCCAACAATTTGATTTTCAGAGATCTCAACCATTAATTTGTTAGGCATTTGTTTCGTGATTTTCGCGCTTTTTATCAATTTGTTTTCTTTTAATTTATCCGTCGCTTTTGAAGTGCTATATGTGTACATTCTAGAGTTGTCTTTAACGTCAATTGCTTTATTGATTGCACTTTTGGAAACATTATCATTGCCTTTTATTTCCACACTACTTATCTTACTTAAAGGCGTGAACATATATATAAGAATCAAAATGATAATAAATAACAATACACCAAATACTGAATATTGAATTTGCTTTTGTCTTTTTCGACGTTTTGCTCGTTTTTCTTTTAAGTATTCAGAGTCAAATTCACTTACTTTATTAGTCATTCATTTTCACACCCTTTAAAAAGAAGGTAAGTGCGCTTGGAAACTTTTTATAAATTTATTTCCACGCTCTTCAAAAGTATTGTATTGATCCCAACTTGCACAGGCTGGAGATAAAAGTACAACGTCATTTGGCTCTATAGCGTCTTGTATTTTATCGACTGCGTCTTGTACATCAGTCGCTGTTATTACGTATTTGCCCTGACTTTCACCTAGTTTCACAAATTTACTTTGTGTTTCTCCAAATGCGACCATCACCTTGACGTTTTTCATATAAGGAATAAGTTCATCAAAATCGTTACCACGATCTAAACCACCACATAACCAAATAATTGATTGATCAAATGAATTTAGTGCAAATTGTGTTGCAAGTGTATTGGTTGCTTTTGAATCATTGTAATATTTATTCGTTTTATTTGAACCCACATATTGTAATCTATGTTCAATACCAGAAAATGTAGTAAGACTATCGATGATTGCTCTTACTGATATACCAGCTAAAAGTGCAGCTAACGTCGCTGCAAGTATATTTTCTAAATTATGTTCACCTGGTAATACTAAATCATCTTTATGAATAATTCTAAATCCTTGAAACACAATAAAACCATCTTTTACATAAATACCATCAACTTCTTGTTGTGTAGAAAAATAATAGGTTTTGGCACTTAATGATTCCGATTCAATTAAATGACGTTGGTGATAATTACAAATTAAATAATCGTCCTCTGTTTGATTTTTATAAATTTCTTTTTTAGCATTTTGATAGTTCTCTAACGATTCATGGTAATCAAGATGTGCCGAATATATATTTGTAATAATAGCAATATGTGGCTTGTATCGATCTATACCAAGTAGTTGGAATGAAGATAGTTCCGTAACTAAATAATCATTTGCTGTAACCTCTTGAGCTACTTTAGAAGCAACATATCCAATATTCCCTGATACTTTACCTGTTACTCTGCTTTTTTGAAACATATCTCCAATTAATGACGTTACTGTAGTTTTACCATTGGTACCTGTGACACCAATAATAGGTGCTTCTGATATCAAATAACTCAATTCAACTTCTGTTAAGATTTTCAAGCCTTTTTCTACTGCTGCTTCAAGTAAAGGTACAGTGTAGGGTATTCCAGGATTTTTAACTATAATAGGATTACTATCAAGTAAAGACAATGGATGTTCTCCACCAATGACTTTAACCCCTCTATTTTCTAAATCTTTGGCATGTGAATCTTGGCTTAAATCTTTGCCATCATTAACTATGACATTCGCGCCCAACTTACTTAACAACTTCGCTGCTTCATAACCACTTTTCGCTAATCCAATTACTAATACATTTTTATTTTCTAATCCTGTATATTTCAGCAATTTAATTCACTCCAATCCATAGGCCAATTAGTCCTGAAATCAAGCCTACTGTCCAAAATACCGTAACAACTTTCTTCTCATTCCAACCAACTAATTCGAAATGATGATGTAATGGTGACATTTTGAAAATTCGTTTTCCTGTTAATTTGAAAGATGTAACCTGAATAATTACTGATAAAGTTTCTGCAACAAACACGAAACCAATAAAAATGAGTGATAATTCTTGATTTAACATAATTGAAATTGTGGCAAATATACCACCTAACGCCAAGCTACCTGTATCTCCCATAAATACTTTGGCTGGGTTTAAATTGAATGGTAAGAACCCAACTAAAGCAAAAATCATAATAATACAGAACAGGCTGATAGAGGTAGCACCTTGGAAATAAGCCATAATTGCATACATAACAAATCCAATTATAGACAAACCAGTTGCTAATCCATCTAAACCATCTGTTAAATTCACTGCATTTGAGAAACCTACTTGCCAAAACACAATGAATATTACATATGCAATAGATAGTGGTATTTCTGTATTCGTAAATGGAATATGTATTCCTGTAGAAAAATCAGTTAAATTAAACGCTTGGCTCAAAATGAAGAAGATGACTGCGATAGCAATCTGTGCTAAGAATTTTTGTTTACTTGTTAACCCTTCATTGTTCTTTTTCACAACAATGATGTAATCATCTATGAATCCGATTAAACCAAACCCTATTGTTACAAATAATAGTAAAATAATTGGATTTGGATTTTCCATAAAAATAGTTGCGAGTATCGAAGTTACAATGATACTAATCAGGAAAGTAAGTCCACCCATTGTAGGTGTGCCTGTTTTTTTCATATGACTTTGCGGACCCTCTTCCCTAATACTTTGCCCAAATTTCATTCTTTTTAATGTTGGTATCAATACTGGGACTAATATAAAAGTGACTAAAAGTGCGATAATTGCGAGTAAATAAACCATATTATGCTCCTTTATATATTTAATTGGATTATTTCTAAGTGCTAAGTGGCTACAGTATGTATAGAGGTAAGTAGCTTTATCAGTTATTTAATTAACGTCATACGCTACTAAATACTGACAAGCCACTATTTGTGAACACCTCATAATCATGAAACAAATATTCTAACATGATTTAAAATTGAATTCAGAAGTTGTGCTAATTAAATTTATTCTTTATCTTCTTTATTTTCTTCATTGTCTTTAGATTTTGATTCGTCATCAGCTGTTTCTCCATTAATTTCTTCAGAAGACAACGTTACTTCTATCTTATCTTTTTTACTTATCTTTTGACCTTCTGTTATCGATTGCTCAGAAACAAATCCACTACCTTTAGTAGTTACTTTTGTATTCGTAAGCTTTTCAAATGCAACGACTTCTTCTTTAGTCCAGCCGGACATGTTTGGCATCGTAACATCGCCATCAGTCAATAATAACACTCTACTATTAGGTAATACTTCTTTATCTGCAGTAACAGATTGTTTTGTAATTTTCTCACCGTCACCTATAACGATAGGTTCTAGAGACTTACTATTCACTTTGTCTTGTGCTTTTTGTGTTTCTTGGCCTTCAACGTCAGGCACTTTGCTGTATTTCACATCTGATTTGTCTTTCGAATTTTTATCGCCGACGTTCAGATATTTCAACGTGTTCTCCATAATTGGTTTAAAAGCCTTACTTACACCACTTTCATAAGCTTCTTGGTCATTTTTCTGAGCTAAACTCATACCAGCATAAACGACAACTTCTGGGTCATCTTTTGGTGCATCACCGATAAAGCTTACGAAATATGGATTTTCACCCTCTACGTATCCACCATTATCTGGATCCGCTACTTGTGCTGTACCGGTTTTACCTTCTATTTCATAACCATCGATTCTATAGTTTTTAGCATTACTCTTTTCGCTGTTAACAACCTTATCCATTTCAGTACGTACTTTTTTAGCAGTATCTTTTTTGATTGGTTTACCAGCGATTTCTTTTTCACCTTTATAGAAAGTATCATTACTTACAGGATTAGATACACTATCTATAAACCATGGTTTCAACATATTACCTTCATTATAGAACGCTGATTGCGCTTGTAACATTTGTACTGGTGTTACAGTCGTTGATTGACCAAATGCAGATGTTTTTTGCTGTGCTTCATTATCCCATGCGATATCACCAGTAGCTTCACCATCAAACATGCCGTTCGTTGATTCACCGAATCCAAATTTTTCATACCATTCTTTCATCTTATCTGAACCAACTAAATCTTGTAAATGCATCATTAAGGTGTTTGAAGAATATGTGAACCCAAGTGACATTGGTATTTCTCCCCAACCTACTTTGTTCCAGTCGGAAATTTTTGAGCCCATGACTTCTTTAGGTTCTGCTGTATATTTTTTATCTGGCTTAAATTCTCCTTCTTCAATTGCTGCTGCTAAACCAAAGTTTTTAAATGTGGAACCTGGTTCATACGTATTTTGATACAAATCATTCGCCCACTTTTTACCAAAATCTTCACCAGTTTCTGGATTGAACGTAGGTCGTTGACTGTAAGCGAGAATTTCGCCTGTATCTGCATCCATGACTACAGCAAATAAATCTTTCGGTTTATAATGCTCAACCATTCCATCTAGTGCTTCTTCAACAAAGACTTGAATATTGGAATCTATCGTTAAATGGACATCATCACCGCGTTGTGGTATTTTCTCTTTTTTAGTATTCGGCGCAATATAGCCCCAAATATCATGAATATAAGATAATGCACCTTTTTGTCCTGATAAATAACTATCGAATATCTTTTCAACACCCATAGCACCATTTAATTCACCCGTATCAGCATCTTTTTGTGCTATTCCAATAAGGTGTGATGCAAAGTTACCATTAGGATAGAAACGTTCAGTTTCTGGATAAAGCGTGACTCCAGGTAAGTTCATTTTCTCTATCTTTTCTTTTTCTTGATAGGTTAAATCAGAACCTTTTTGTCCAAATTCAACTTGAAATGCTTTCTTGTTATCCAATCTTTTTTCAATATCTTCTTCAGACATGTCTATCACTGTCGCTAATTTTTTTGCAGTTTCTTTTTTGTCTTTAACATGTTTCGGTTTCTCGCTACCTTCACTCGCTTTTTTATCAACAATGGCAACGACTTTATATCTTTCTACGTCTTCTGCTAGTACTTTTCCATTACGGTCATATATTTTTCCACGTTCAGGCTGCTCTTGGCTTTGGACTAAATATTTTTCGTTTGCCTTCATTATTAAATCTTCACCGGAAGAGTGACCTGTCAACATAATATATGAGTATCTTAAAACCAACGTAAAAAAGAGCAGTCCAAATCCGAGAACGAGTAGGACTGCCCCTATTTTACTTTGTTTAATTAAAAAGTTCGGTTTTTTAAATCTAATTTTTCGCTTCGCCATTATTACGCACTACCTTTACATTGTCGTTCTTAAGGCTCATTCCTTCGTCTTTTGCCTTATCGTAAATGCGTTCATATGAAGAGTTCTTTTTAATTTCAGATTCTATTGCGCTGTTTTCACTTGATTGTTGTTCGATTTTAGTATCTAAATCTGCAATTTTTCCTCGAGTATCATACGCATCCATTTTTAAAGATAGCATATAAATACTTATTAAAGCAATTACTGTTATAAGTCCTATGTATAACATTTTCTCAAACTTTGTAAGTTGAACTACTACTTTGCGTTTTACGGTTTTGGTTTTAGGTTGCGTTTTAGGTTGTTTCCTCGGCTGTGATTCGGGAACCTGTTGTTCTGATCCATTATAAGGTTGATAAATCTTCTCTACTGCCACTCATCATTCACTCCTTATTTCAATATTTCTGCAACACGTAACTTCGCACTACGCGCACGGTTATTATTATCTAGATCTTCTTCAGCAGCGGTAATGGGTTTACGGTTAACGCGTTTCAATTTAGGCGTGTACGCTTCAGGTATGACTGGCAATCCCCGTGGAACATCTGGACCTTTTTCATATTCTTGAAACATTTGTTTGCATAATCGATCTTCCAATGAATGGAAAGTTATGACTGAAATTCTACCATCAATTTTCACTGCACCTATCGCTTGTTCTAGCGAATCTTCGAATGAAGATAATTCATCATTCACTGCGATTCTAATTGCTTGGAAAATCCTTTTTGCAGGATGACCACCTTTTCGTCTAGCTTTTGCAGGTATACCTTCTTTTATTACATCAACGAGTTCTAACGTTGTTTCGATTGGCTTTTGTTCTCTGTTCTGTTCTATACGTCGGGCAATTTGTTTTGAAAATTTTTCTTCGCCATATCTATGAAAGATTCTGACTAATTTTTCAAATTGCCAATCATTTACAACTTCATAAGCTGATAACGATTGTGTTTGATCCATTCGCATGTCTAATTTGGCATCGTTATGATAACTAAACCCACGTTCAGGTACATCCAATTGTGGACTGGACACACCTAAGTCGTAGTAGATGCCATCTACTTTTTCAATATTCAAATCATTTAAAATTTCAGTTAATTTTCTAAAGTTGCTATGGACAAAGGTCACTTTATGTAAGTGTTCTTTCAAAACTTCTTTAGCATTTTCAATCGCTGTTCTATCTTGGTCGATTGCTATAAGCCTACCTTCGTCACCCAATTGATTTAATAAATAGAGGGCATGCCCTGCGCCACCTAATGTACAGTCGACATAGACACCATCTTCTTTAATATTTAAATAATCAATGGTTTCTTTAAGCATAACGCTGACATGATGAAACAAATTTAACTCCTCCTATTAAAAATCAAAATCAATCAGGTCTTCAGCAATATCTTCGAAACTATCTTCAGATTCTTCATAGAAACTGTTCCAAGTTCCTCTATCCCAAATTTCAATACGATTTGAGACACCTATTACTGTACATTCCTTACTTAAGTTGGCGTATTGTCGCAAATTTTGCGGAATGTTAATACGCCCTTGTTTATCTAATTCTACTTCTACGGCTCCAGAGAAGAACATACGCATAAATTTACGAGCGTCCTTTTTAGTCATTGGTAA
Source organism: Staphylococcus sp. OJ82 (assembly GCF_000294465.1). NCBI lineage: Bacteria > Bacillati > Bacillota > Bacilli > Caryophanales > Staphylococcaceae > Staphylococcus > Staphylococcus sp. OJ82. The sequence goes on from NZ_ALPU01000010.1 coordinate 509,880, forward strand.
TGTCTTCATCTTCTCTTCGATAATTTGCCATTCTTCCAAAGTATAGCCAAACAAACATTTGTCAAGGCCTCGAGTGATTATAAAACGCTCATTTAAGTCATAGCGAAACTTGGAAGGCACTATCATACGTCCCTTTGTATCCAACTGATGCTCGTATTCTCCCATGAACATTTATAATCACCTCACCTTCTTATATATATAATTTACCACATCTCACCACTATCCTCCACTAATTATACAATTTTCACCACAATTTCTTATTCAACGTAAAAAAACACCCGATTCATCATAATGATGAATCGGGTGCACCCTTACTGCCTCTAAGGTTTTATTATAATATGATCAAAAGTGTAAGAAAGTGGTGGATAAGTGGAGGGACTGAACACATTTATCCCAAAATCATTCATAATTTGTAAAGGGTTCCATATTCGTTCTTGCAATCCTTCCATTGGATGAAGTGTGCCACTTAATTCTTTGAAATGTTTCATACTAATTTCATTTTCTCGTTCTATATTTAATAAATATCTATTTATCAAATAATCGTATTGCTTTTGATGAATTGAATTGTTTTTTTCTAATAACAATGTATTATCGTTGTTGCCTTTTACTTCTGATTTTAACGATTGATATAGTGTTTCTTGTTGTGCTTTCATTGATTCGATTTGATCAATAAATGCTTGAGATGCTTGTGCTCTAACAAATTTTTGTTTTGCATCTTCAATTCCATTTTCGATAATTTGGTTTTTACCCAGTTGATATTGTGCTAATAATTTTTCAATTCTGTGATTAATATAAGTAATTCGCAAGCGTGGTAGGACGATTGGCATTGAAACATCCAACGTTCTAAACACATCACTCAATTCAGTCCAATACTTTATTTCACTTGGTCCGCCAATAAAAGCAACAGTATTAAATAACCATTCTTCCATTACAGGTCTTGTTACCACATTATTTGAAAATCTTTCTGGTTCAGAATCTACTATACTTAAAACCTCTTGGGGCGTCATTGTCTTATCTGATTTATTCAAATAGAATTGTCCCTCTTTGAATGTTAGTAATTGTCTCATATTGTCTTCGTGTAAAAACAAATGCACATTTGTATCTGTTTGAATCATTTGCTCTAAACCACTATTTGTTGTTTGTGTTTGTGTTTTCCTAAAGGCTGCATCAACATCAAGATGATTTTCCACAATCTTTCTAATCAACGGTTGCTCTAACCGACGTAGTTCAGGATCATTAGCATCTATCATTAATAAACCATATGTTTTAAACACTTCATGTAGTAATGCTTTAAACATATCGGACCAACTATCATGTGCATCAATAATATTACGGCACATTTCAATTAAAGGTCGTGAATGTTCAGTTTCATTCAGTTGTTGGAAAAATTGATTCAAAGTTTCTTTGAGTTGAGCTTTATCAGGATTATAATGTGAGACGCTTGCTTCAGGTGGCTCCATTGTATGATATTTGATTTTATGTAACTTAGCATCTTGATTATTGTATGCATAAGTATGATTTACTTCGTCAAAATCATGGTCTTCCCCTGCAATCCAAAACACAGGTACAATATGTTTATTATAATCTTTAGATAGTTTTTGGCTTAGCGTAATAATAGAAAATATTTTATGGAATGTATACAAAGGTCCACCAAATAAACCTGCTTGTTGTCCACCAACAATTACTTTTGCGCCATTACTTAATAATTTAATATTACTTTCTTGTTCTTCAGTCAAAGATAAATCACTCATATAGTTTTCAATCACTTTTGCTAATGCAACTTCTCTTCCATTATTTTCACTAAGAAGTCTGTGTTTATAGTTCTTCTCATCCATTGCATCTAAATGATAGAACTGAGCTAGTGTTGAATCACTTTGTTTAATTTTTGAAATAAATTGATCTTTTTCGTTAAGTTTCGTAGTCATACAATCCATTCGTAATTCTCCTTATGTTACTCTATTCCTAATCAGTATAAAGTTTATGTACTATATTGACAATTTAACGGCTTAAAATAACCTGTATTTTTTACTTCTTTAATTCAATGTATATACTATAATAAACGATTTTTGAAAAATTTAAAAAAAGTGTGTTTATGTATTTGAAATAAGTATCGTATACAGACCACTTTAATAGTATGTTTCGCGTCGTCATTTTTGTGAAATATCATTAGAAATAAGGTATAATAAAATATAATAGTACAAAGGGGGAAGACGCTATGAGTAACGTGAAACGTCTCGATATAAATTATAAAACAGACGAATTATTCGAAGATTTTAGAAACTTCGGCAACAAAGACTTGTATATGGTTGATGAATTACGTGGAGAAATGATAGATGCGAGTTCAGATTCACCTTTTTATGGTATTCAAATTGGTGATAGATTAGGTGCAAGAATGGCATTGTATCGTAAAGGGGATGTTGAAGAAGTCTACTTCCCTGATTTCGACGATTACAACGTTTTGTGGAAATTAGAAGTATTAAACGACTTTCAAAATCGCGGTTACGGTAAAGAATTATTAAATTTCGCGAAAAAACAAGGACTTCCTATTAAAGTAATCGCTCGTAATCAATCTAAAGCATTCTTTATTAAACAAGGATTCAAAGACGTAAATGCAGTAAACAAAGATGGACATGATGTTCTAGTTTGGACACCATAAACAAGAATACGAAAGATAAACATATGTCTTAGTTATTTATTTTCATCAGCAGTCCGACACTCAATGTATTTGTTTTCAACTTTAAAAAAACTACGCGTATACATTAATGTATACGCGTAGTTTTTTTACGATCATTCCAACTCTTGGAATCCTCTTTAGTCAGCCGAGTATGGGCAGAAATCTGAAATACAATTTGATTTCGTATTCTTTCCCTTTTTTATTCCATATAAATTAGTAATTCATTGAGTGATGTTATTGTAAAATCTGGTTTGATATCAGTTTCATTTATTTTATTTCTAGGATTAAACCAACACGTGTCAATTTGGGCATTTTTGCCGCCTAATATATCTGACGTCATAGAATCTCCGACAATTATGGCATTATCTCGTTTGTCTTCACCGATTTCCTTAAATACATAATCAAAAAATTCAGGCATTGGTTTTTGGTAACCTGTTTGTTCTGAAACAAAAACACCTTTAAATAATTGACCAAACTGAGCCTTCTCAATACGGCGCTCTTGCGTTTCTAACACACCATTCGTCACAATATATAAATCATGATTTTGTTTTAAATACTTTAATGTTTCAACTGTGTCAGGAAAGAATTTTATTGGTGCTTTCGCTAATTCATCTCTAAATATGTGATCCGCTTCTTTACCATCCACAGTCATTTCATGTAAATCAAAATATACTTCAAATCGTTTGCTTAAAACTTCTTCTTTCGTTAATTTATTAATTTGAAAAGCTTCCCAATGCGCTTGATTCACTTTCATAAATGTTTTTAAATCGTCATGATTAGCGATTAATTTATATCTTTCTGTCATTTTGAAAAATGCATGTGATTCTGCATCATGAAAATCTACAATTGTATCATCAAAATCTATGAGCAGGCTTTTAGAATTCATTTTTATTTCTCCTCTTTTTATACATATTTATTATTATAATTGGATGCACTTATTGTTTATATTCACACAATAACAGTATACACATTTTGAACACACAAAAAAATGGCCAAGGTTGTTACCCTGACCACTGCTTTCTATTTTAATAATTAGAATCCAAACAATTGTCCTAATAATCCAGCGCCGCTTGATACGATATCTACAATGCTTGTCCCTAATTCCACACCATTACCTGATTGTGCTGCTTGTATAGTATTTGCAATAGCTTCTGCTAATTTAGTCATAAAAAATCTCTCCTCAGTTTATAAGTTTTATAATTTATTTTTACTAGAATCCGAATAATTGTCCTAATAGACCTACACTGCTTGATACGATATCTACAATGCTTGTCCCTAATTTAGCTCCGTCTCCTGCAATACCAGCTTGTACCGTTTCTTTTATTGCGTTAAATAAATCTGACATATCGATTATCTCCTTTAAAGTATTTTTTTTTGAAATCTACTTAGATTAAAACCCTAATGCTTGAGAAATTAATGCTGCTCCATTAGAAATGATGTCTAAAACGCCACTTCCAATTTTGATGCCATCTCCTGCAATACCAGCTTGTACTGTATTTTTAATTGCTTCAAATAAACCTTCCATTATAAACACTCCTTATAAAATAAGATTTCTCTGACTGAAAATTATGTTGAAAACGATACTTAATAAAAACATTTAGTTTGTGTATCGCTTGTTATATATAATATAAGATAATCTTTAATTATATTGTTTAATATTCCTTACTTAATCATAAAATTGCTTTATCTGTTATTTAATTGCTAGTTTAAAACAGTTATGAATTCTCAATTGTATTTTGTACAATTAAATAACACTTTATAACATTAATGTATTATTAATTCCATGTTAGAAAACCATTAATCTTATCAGAAACTTTAAAGATTAATGTATAAGTAGAATTACTTTGTAGTATGCTTATATTAATAAATTCAACAGACTATCTTAATAGATTGGGAGGAATATTATGAAAGCAGTGCTTAAAATTAATAACCATATACATCTTAGGGATGCTCAAACAAGTGATATTGAAGATTATCTCTCAGTCCCTTTTAATGAAGAGCTTTTGAGAATGTATGGCTCTGATATGAATGTAGAAACAGAAAAGCAAAAATCTGGTGCTAGATTACTAATTTCGAGGATTATTAATAACCCATATGAATGGGTAATTGACTATGACGCTTTATTTATAGGACAAGCTCGTTTATCTTTAGATAAAACAAATAATAAAGCAAAATTTGCAATAGGCATATTTAACCCGAATTTTTGGAATAAAGGAATTGGCACTCAAGTAACACATCAAATTTTAGAATATGCCTTTAATCACTTAGAAGTGCATAAAGTTTACTTAAGAGTCCTATCATATAATTATAGAGCTATAAAGTCTTATAAAAATGCAGGTTTTATAATTGAGGGTAGTGATCGTGAAGGTTCTTATATAAATGGAAATTATGAAACAGACTTATATATGAGTATCTTACGCAACGAATTTCAAAGTAATTTTCATCGATAAAGTTAAAAATTAAAAAGGAGACTCCAAAATTGGAATCTCCTTGCAATATCTATAAAGTCACAGTTCTTTTTTAATTAAACCTCTTTAACAAAATTTCTATTTGCGGTAATAAATGTGCCGTGCATTGTTTTAAGTCGTGGCGTACCCTTTGAAGAAGCTACTACTTTCTGAATAGCTACTTTTTCATTTACCTTAAGCTCTTTCAAAGCTTCACCACTAAAGTCCCTATTTTGATATTCCTTACATTCTTTTGTAATAATCACTATTTCAGGTTTCTCATAAATATATCGATTAGAGTTACTAGTAGCAACACGATAAATAAACTTTTGATTAGCTGTTAGTACTAATCCATCAACTGTGATGAGTCTTGGCGTATTCTTTTTAGTATAGCCAATGTTTTTAATTTCTATTATCTCACCTATTTCAACATTAGCATCTGCGCGCTCTTCAAACTCCACATCTTTATATAAATTGACCTTTTTCGCTATGCCAATCGTTATTGGATTATAAGTGAAATATTTATTAGGCGCTTCTGTCTTTCTAGATTTTTTTCATTCACAATAAATTCAGACTTGAAATTTTGTCTATTAAGTTTGAGCGTCTGCGTTGCATTAGGTAAATTCATGTTAATCGTATACTTCTTATATTTATCGTGAATTAAATTAATGTTAAAGTCAAAGTCGCACTTACTTAAATCCTCAGTTTTTACGTATAATCGATGCTCATCTCCAGAGAATTCAACTTCGATTGCATTGAGCTCATAATTAATTTCAGTAAGTAACACTTGATCAATTGTAGTCTCTGGGGCTTTATAAACTCTTATAACTTCTCTTAATTCATTACCAATAAGATGCGTGCCTTCATAAACAGCAAATAACTCTTCTTTCATTGGTAAATAATCTTTTATAGTTTCCGGCATTAAAAAGTGAATTTGATTATCTTTCACATATCTATCTGCCTTTCCACCTTTTAATAGCATGCCGATAAAGTCAAAAAGTTTTTCATATTCTTTATTTATAAGCATTTGATAAATGTTTTTATATTTATCTCCAATGATATAATCTTCAACATTTTTATCATGCTCATTTAAAGTGTCTATCATTTGTTGAAATAGATTATAGAATACGGCTTTATTTTCACTTTTTAGAAATCTGCTATTATTAAATAATCTAGAAATGAAATCTACCTCTACAAGTCGACTCAATGATTGAAATTCTGCAGACTTAGGTATATCCAATTTCAACACTTCTTGTAGTACCAATAAATTAAAATGTGTTTTTTCTATAATATTTGTTTCACCTACAAGTGATTGATTATACGAATATCTATTCACATGATAAACAGGCGTTGAATTCATAGAAGCTGTTTTACATTTAGAAATAGCATTGATAAAGAACAATTTATCTTCACCAAATTTCATATGCTTGAACTCTATTTTATTCTCAACAATGATATCTCTTTTAATAACTTTCCCTGGTGGCCCAACTGCTCTAAATATCTTATTAATTTCATATGGCACTAAATCATTTGCAACTTTATACGAAGTGAATCTTCCTAATTTGCTAATCGCTTTATCCGTATGTTTAATACTATGTCCAAACGCAACATCGGCATTGTTCTCTTCAGCTTGGTTTAACAACATCGGCAAACCAATTGAATCTAACCAATCATCGGCATCAAGAAAAGTTATGTATTTCCCATTCGCATTTTTAATACCCACGTTTCTAGGTTCAGCAGGACTACCCGTGTTTTCTTCTAATTTAATGAGTTTTAAAAAACTGTATTTATTTTTATATCCTTCAATTATTTTTAATGAGTTATCGCTAGAACAATCGTCTATAAATATCGCTTCAATTTTATCTTCATCAATATTTAATGCCCCAATTGATTCTATACATTCATTAAGAAATAATTCCTTGTTGTACACTGGTACAATGATAGACAGCAATTTTTCCAATTCCTAATTCCCTTTTTAGATTATTTAGTATTCATTATATAATATAAATGATTACTAAAGTATTTTTTATAAAAAATAATCCCTACTTATTTTTATAATTCATTAATTTTTTAAATATGTATAAAAATCGTTTGTTATGTATTCATTAATATTTTAAAAACTACTACCTCAAAATAACATAAAATGGTAATACACAACACTTTAAATGGAATTATTTTAAAATACTAATCATTCAAGTATTAAATTTAGTGAAAATTATAATTGGAATATATCTTTCTCTCATATTAAAGCGTCTATTATTATTTATTACTTTACAATATCATCTCCATAATTTGTAAAAAATCCTTTCACTCCTATTTGTTTCAAAAATCTATAGTCATTCTCATTGTTCACAGTAAATGCGTGTACTTGCATAGCATTATTTTCAATACTTCCTATAAGTTCACGATCTATTTTTTTATGCGAAATTCCAACTGCATAACTATAACTGCTTATACTTTCTAACATATTATCGTCTAATTTGTTTAATTCATTATCATAAATCAATTTAACCAATGGTATGTTTTCATCCTCATTTTTAATTGTTTTTAAAGCTCTATCATCGAAGGATTGTATAACTATGTATTTAGAATTAAACAACCTTTTATTCTTTAATTTTTCTACCGTAATATGTGCCATATTAGGATTATCTTTAGCATTTTTTAACTCAATATAGTATTTAACATTGTTACCATATTGATCTAAAACCTCATCAAAAGTTGGAATCTCCAAACTTCGCTCTTTCTTATCTTTTAACTTCATTTTTTTTAGTTCTTCAATTGTATAGTCTTCCACCTTGCCTTTTCCATTTGTAGTCCTATCTATTGATTCATCATGCATAACCACTAAATTATCGTCCTTAGTTATTTGTAGGTCCAATTCCAAATAGTCAATATTCATTTCATGAATTGCTTTATCATACGCTGGGAAACTATGTTCAGGTTCATAACCACTAGCACCTCTATGGGCAATTATTAACGGTTTTTTTCAGTTCCTTCATACCATTTAACTTTTGGTATGAATATTATTATAGACACTATAATAATCAGAATGATTCCAGGTAAAACATATCTGTAAAATGATCCCCTCTTTATTTACATCGCCCCATTTTATTTTAAAAAACTATGAAAAATGTTTTTTCTTAACTTTTTAATTATATTGTATTATCCGTATATTTAATATACCATATACACAAATGTTTTAGATTTATTTAGTTATATATAATAAATAGCCAATACAATGAGACGACTTATAAAAATTAGATAATATATTTATATTGTGGTTATTTATAGATAGAAAAAGGGCAACACACCATACGTGTATCGCCCAACTGAGCCCCTTAAAAAGACGGTGACCTCGTTTAATAAATGATTAAATAACCATCAAACTCGGTCAAAGTTAGAGATGGTTATTTTTTATGGCTTAATTTAACAATTGTAATAACTAAACCTAACAAGGTAACGATGAACGTACCGAAACCTAACAAGGTAACGATGAACGTACCGAAACCTAACATTGAGTGTAGCGCTTCTACAATTGAAACCACAAAAGGCGTCTCCTTTCTAAAGTTGTTAGCGGTACTTTCATAAGCATCACTTTACTTTATACTGAGGTTAGCCACCATCTATCCAACTTACTCGCTCTTATTTCACTATATTTTTCTACATACTATTACTTTTGTCGACCTATAGAATTTGATAATATTTTTATATTGTGGTAATTTATAGATAGAAAAAGGGCAACACACCATACGTGTATCGCCCAACTGAGCCCGTTAAAAAGACGGTGGCTTTGATAGTTATTTAGTAACCATCTACAACTCGCCAAAGCTAGAGATGGTTATTTTTTATGGTCATTTTTACTAACTAATACTAGGCCAATGATTGTCATGACAATCATTAACATTTCATAATCAGTCAATGTTACTCCTTTCTAGGAGTCAAACCATATTTCATAGGCATCACCCCATTTATAATGAGATTAGCCACCATCTATCCAACTTGCTCGCTCTTATTTTACTATAATTTTTAATCTCCTGACCATTACTTTTAATGATCTTTTTTCACTACGTTATAATCAAAATATTTCAAGTTGATAAGTATAAGATTCAAAAAAAGAACCCCGTCGCAACGGGGTTCTTTTTTGAATAATATGTAATTTATTCTCTTAGTGTCCTGGGAGGGATTCGAACCCCCGACCGATGGCTTAGAAGGCCATTGCTCTATCCAACTGAGCTACCAGGACATAATCTTTTTGAACACAAGAATAATTATATCTAACTTAGCCTAATAAAGCAATACTCCGAGCATTAAAAATAAATATGATTTTTCACTATAATAAACCTTTTATCTTATTTTCATACTATTTTTGAAATTTAATTTAAAACAACCGCTGAAACTGCCATATTAATTATTTATCCATTTTAATAATATATAGAAGCGCATACCCATAATGACTCGAATATGCACTAATCAAATTATATACTAAATGTTTCACTATCAATTATATCGTGATTTCGATTACGAAAATTTAATTTTGCGCTTTGGTCTTCTTCATTGATCAATAATTCTGCATAAGTTTCTTCAACTCGGCTTCGTGATTGTGAAATACTACCAGGATTAATAACATGAACGCCACCAATATTTTCATATTTTGCCACGTGTGTATGACCATAAAAAGCAAATTCACAACCTAACGCTGTAGCTTTTTCAGCTAATTTCATTCTTGTACGATTAACGCTATATAAATGACCATGCGTGGAGAAAGCATGAATGCCATTTTTTTCTATTTTTTCTTCATTTGGAAATTCTGGAGAAAAATCTGTATTTCCTTTTACTCTATGAAAATGACTGAGTTCACTATCATCATAAGCAAATTCAGAATCACCTAAATGCAATGCAACATCTGCATCTTCATGATGATTGATAACATCAAAAAGCACGCCTTGTTCAGTGTGATTATCACTGACTATAATCCATTTTGTCATTAAGCATCACCTTCTAAATAATGTTGTAACTTCTCTATTGCTCTACCCCTATGACTTATTTCGCTTTTTTCTTCAACAGTAAGTTGAGCCATTGTTTTATTTTTGTCATCTATATAAAATATCGGATCGTAACCAAACCCATTTTCACCGATTTTATTTAATGTAATTTCTCCTTGGACTGTGCCTTTAAATTGAACTGTTTCTTCATTAGGCGCACTCATGCTAATTACACATACGAACTGCGCACTACGATTTGTTGACCCACCTAATTTGGAAAGGACTTTTTCAATATTAGCATCATCATCTTTAGCCGTGCCAGCATATCGAGCTGAATAAACACCCGGCTCTCCATTTAAAGCAAATACTTCGAGTCCACTATCGTCTGCAATCACACGTTTGTTTAATGCTTTTGCCGCTGCTTCTGATTTTAATTTTGCATTGGCTTCAAAAGTATCACCAGTTTCTTCCACATCAAAATCTTCAATAATTTCAGAAATGCTAATGACATTAAAATCTGGAAAAATAACTTTAAAATCATTTATCTTACCTTTATTATTTGATGCAATTACAATATCCTCCACTATTATGTTCCCTCTTTCTATACTTCTATTTTTTCTACTTTCGTTTCCATATTTAACCATTCTTCTATTATACGTTCGATATGCTCTGTTTCACCCGTAGCAAAAAACCTATGTTCTGGGTGAGCTGTATAAGCAGCATGTTCATTACTAAACGTTAATAATGCGCTTACTTCACGTGCTGTCTCTAAACCAGAAGAAATCACCACTTTTTCGCCACCAAAATAATCGTTTATTGGCTGATAAAGTAAAGGATAATGCGTACAACCTAATATAACAGTATCTGCATTACTATTTCTCCAATGTTTCAATGTTTGATGCACGATAATACTAGTTATTGTAGGATCTTTATAACGCATTTCTTCAACTAAAGGAACAAAGCCAGGACATGCGATACCAGAAACTTCTACATTAGGATTAATGTTTTTAATGTGATATCTATAAGCCTCAGATTTAATTGTACCTTCTGTACCTAAGATTAAAACATCATTATTTTTCGTTGTCATAATTGCTGTTCTCGCACCAGGCTCAATGACACCAATGACTGGTATAGCTAATAATTTTTGTAAATATTTTAAAGCAACTGCCGTCGCAGTATTACAAGCAATAACAAGCATTTTTATATCAAATTCCATCAGCTTTTCAGCTAATTCTGTTGTGAATTTCCTAACTTCTGCGCCTTCTCTCGGGCCATAAGGGCAACGTTTAATATCACCCAAATAATAAATTGTTTCGTGAGGTAGTTGGCGCATGATTTCTTTTGCTACTGTTAACCCACCGACACCCGAGTCTATTACACCAATTGGTTTCTCCATATTCAATTACATCCTTATTCATTTGCTTGTCCTTTATTGTAGCACAGCCTTGTTTTCAAAATCATTTATCAAGACTGAAATACAATATTATTTTTTGCTATACATATATAATTATACCAATTAGCAAATTATGACACCTAGTAAAACAATATAAATGAGCGATAAAAGACTCTAGCCATATCTCATGTTTCTTTAAAATCTGAAGATTTTCAAAATAAAAAAACTTAACATCTGTTTTAAATAGATGTTAAGTCTTTTGTTTATATTATACGCTATTAATTGACTTGGTGATCTGAACCAAAGAATGATTTAAACATATGGAATGATGTTTCTCTATTTAATGCTGCAATGGATGTTGTTAAAGGAATACCTTTAGGACATGCATTGACACAGTTTTGAGAGTTACCACATGCTTGTAGTCCACCGCCACCCATTAAGGCTTCAAGACGCTCATCTTTTGTCATTGAGCCTGTTGGGTGTAAATTAAATAATCTAACTTGTGAGATTGCTTGTGCACCAACGAAATCATTACTACTTGTAACGTTAGGACAAACTTCTAAACATACACCACATGTCATACATTTTGATAATTCATAAGCTGTTTGACGTTTTTTCTCAGGCATACGAGGTCCAGGACCTAAATCGTAAGTACCATCAATTGGAACCCAAGCTTTCATACGTTTCAAGTTATCGAACATTCTAGTACGGTCAACTTGTAAGTCACGAATAACTGGGAAAGTACTCATTGGTTCTAATTTAATTGGTTGTTCTAATTGATCAACAATTGCAGAACATGATTGTCTTGCTTGTCCGTTAATCACCATTGAACAAGCACCACATACTTCTTCTAAACAGTTCATATCCCAGATTACAGGTGTTGTTTTTTCACCTTTACTGTTAATTGGATTACGTCTGATTTCCATTAAACATGCTATAACGTTTAAGTTTTCTCTATAAGGAATTTCAAACTCTTCCTCATAAGGTTTTGATTCTTCTGTATCTTGACGTTTAATAATTAATTTGATTGATTTTTGGCTTGGTTGTTGGTTTTGTTCTTCTTGCGCTGCCGTTTCATTTACTTCTTTTGTATCTGCCATAATTATTTACCTCCTTTAGACGTCGTAGAGTAGTCTCGTTTACGAGGTGGAATTAAGCTTATATCAACATCTTCGTAAGTGAATTTAGGCGCTTCTGTTTTTCCTTGATATGTTGCTAAAGTAGTTTTTAACCATTCTTCATCATTTCTATCAGGGAATTCTGGTTTGTAATGTGCACCACGAGATTCATTTCGGTTGTATGCACCGATTGTAATTACACGGGCAAGTACAAGCATGTTCCATAATTGACGAGTGAAGAATACTGCTTGGTTACTCCAAGTTTGAGTATCTTCAATATCAATATTGTTATAACGCTCCATTAATTCTAAAATCTTTTTATCAGTTTCTAATAAAGTTTTATTTTCACGAACAACAGTTACGTTAGCTGTCATAACTTCTCCGAGCTCTCTATGCAATTTGTACGCATTTTCTGAACCTTGCATATTGAGTAATTTATCAAATTTCTCTTGTTCTTCTTTTACACGTTTTTCAAAGATACTATCATCTAAGTCAGCGTAAGAAGTTTCAATGTTAGAAATATATTCAATAGCATTTGGACCTGCAACTGTACCACCATAAATTGCTGACAATAGTGAGTTGGCACCTAAACGGTTACCACCATGTTGTGAATAATCACATTCTCCAGCTGCGAACAAGCCTTTGATATTTGTCATTTGATCGTAATCTACATATAGCCCGCCCATTGAGTAATGCACTGCAGGGAAGATTTTCATTGGTACTTTACGAGGATCATCACCTGTGAATTTCTCATAAATCTCAATGATACCACCTAATTTTACATCTAATTCATGTGGATCTTTATGTGATAAATCAAGGTAAACCATGTTTTCACCGTTGATACCTAATTTTTGGTTTACGCAGACGTCAAAGATTTCACGGGTAGCAACGTCACGTGGTACAAGGTTACCGTAGTCTGGGTATTTCTCTTCTAAGAAGTACCAAGGTTTACCATCTTTATAAGTCCAAATACGTCCACCTTCACCACGCGCAGATTCACTCATTAATCTAAGTTTATCATCACCAGGAATTGCTGTTGGATGGATTTGAATAAATTCACCATTTGCATACATTGCACCTTGTTGATAAACAATTGATGCTGCTGAACCTGTGTTAATCATTGAGTTCGTTGTCTTACCAAAGATAATACCTGGACCGCCTGTAGCCATGATAACTGCATCAGAACCAAATGATTCAATGCCAGATGTCGTCACGTTTTGAGCAACTATACCTCTTGCCATGTTGTCATCATCTTTAACTATACCTAAGAATTCCCAGCCTTCGTATTTAGTAACTAAACCATCTACTTCAAAACTACGAACTTGTTCATCTAAAGCGTATAGTAGCTGTTGACCAGTTGTTGCACCAGCGTATGCTGTTCTGTGATGCATTGTTCCACCAAAACGTCTAAAGTCTAATAAACCTTCATTCGTTCTATTGAACATTACACCCATACGATCTAGTAAATGAATGATCTTAGGTGCTGCATCTGTCATTGCTTGAACTGGTGGTTGGTTTGCTAAGAAATCTCCACCATATATTGTATCGTCTAAGTGAACTGCAGGCGAGTCGCCTTCACCTTTTGTATTTACTGCTCCGTTGATTCCACCTTGTGCGCACACAGAGTGTGAACGTTTAACAGGAACAAGTGAGAACAAGTCGACATGCGCTCCTTGTTCTGCTGCTTTAATTGTTGACATTAGACCGGCAAGTCCTCCACCGACAACAATAACTTTCTTCTCTGCCATAAATTGTCACTCCCCTAAATATAAATCTGAAACTTATTTTTTATCTTATAAAAACGCAAGAATAGCACTTATACCAATGTATGAAACTACGATAAATACCACTAATGAAACCCATGTGAAAATTTGTTGTGATTTTTGTGATTGTAATACACCCCATGTTACTAAGAATGACCATAAACCATTCGCAAAGTGGAATGTAACAGCTAATAAACAGACAATATAGAAAACCAACCAAAATGGGTTAGTTACAATGTCATGTACCATATCGAAGTTGACTTCATGGCCTAACGCACGTTGAATACGTGTTTGCCATACATGAATAGCAACAAACACAAAAGTGATAACACCTGTTATACGTTGTAGTAGGAACATCCAGTTTCTAAAAGCTGAGTAATGCCCTACGTTCTCTTTTGCCGTAAAGGCAATATGTACACCGTAAACTGCGTGATACAGAATCGGAATGTAAATCAATACAAATTCCAATACAATTAAGAAAGGTAAGGATTCAATGAATCCAGCCGCTTGGTTAAATGCTTCTGCACCTTTCGTTGCTTGGTGGTTTACGAGTAAATGGAAAATTAAAAATCCACCTATAGGTATGACACCAAGTAAAGAATGTAAACGTCTTAAATAGAATTGATTTTTCGAGTATGCCAAAAGGAAGTTCCCCCCTGTGAAACAGTTGATTTTTTTGAAATTCTTTCTTAGAAATATATAAAGCGATTACATAATTTCTTTCAAAAACAAACGTACAACACTAAATTATAATATTATATGTTTGTTGCAATATAATATTATGCCGTATGATTCTAAACATTTAAGCGAATCCTTAATTGAATATTACTCAATGTTTAAAAGGTTTGATTTCAAATGATAATTTTTCTCAATTAGAAAACGCTTCCACATACTTTTAAAAAAAGAATTCCTCTTATTTGCTATTGTAACACTAATTAAAAACAATTTGGGCATGAGAATGATTCTCATGCCATAAACATTTTATTTTTTATTGTATAAGGCTTGATGTAAATTTTGGGCTACATTTTGTGGTAAACCTGATGCTTTCAAATCATCAATACTTGCTTCTTTCATTTTTTTAATTGAACCAAACGTTCGCAACAATTTCGTTTTACGCTTGGCACCAATACCATCTACTGTATCTAATACTGATTGCAAACCTGTTTTTTGGCGTGTTTGTCTATGAAAAGTAATAGCAAATCTATGCACTTCATCTTGTATCCTTTGTAACAGATAAAATGCTTGGCTGTTTTTTTTGAGCGGAACGATTTCAGCACTTTCTCCATATAATATCTCTGACGTTTGATGCTTATCATTTTTACGAAGGCCAGAAACAGGGATATCTAATCCTAATTCATTCTCAAGCACATCTATTACACCACTCATATGCCCTTTACCACCATCTACAATAATTAAATCTGGCAATGGTGCGCCTTCATTTAGGACGCGCGTATAGCGCCTACGTACCACTTCACGCATTGATTTATAATCATCTGGCCCATCTACTGTTTTAATTTTATATTTTCGATATCCTTTTTTATTTGGTTTACCATCAATAAACGAAACCATAGCGGAAACTGGATTGACACCTTGTATATTAGAATTATCAAACGCTTCAATTCTAATTGGTGTTTGAATGCCCATACGGTCACCAAGCTCTTCAATTGCTTTAACTGTTCGGGACTCGTCTTTTGCGATTAACTCGAATTTATTTTCAAGCGTTACTTCAGCATTATGATTCGCTAAATCTACCAATTCTTTCTTTTTTCCTTTCATAGGTTGGACAATTTTTGTATCTACGACTGAACTAACCATTGCTTTATCTAAATGTTGCGGAATGTGCACTTCTTTAGGTAACAAGTGTTGATTCAAATCATAAAATTGACCGATAAAAGTATAGAATTCTTCTTCTTCTGTTTGTTGTATCGGTATCATCGTTGCATCACGTTTAATCATATTACCTTGGCGAACGAAAAACACTTGAATACACATCCAACCTTTAGATACGCTATAACCAAAAACATCTCTTATTGTATAGTCTGATGTTGTGATTTTTTGTTTTTTAGTTAAATTATGAATATGCTGAATTAAATCTCTATACTCTTTTGCTCTTTCAAAATCTAACGTTTCACTCGCATCTTTCATATTTTGTTCTAAATTATGCAAAATCGTTTTATCTTCACCATTTAAGAAATCTGAAACCTCTTTGGTCATTTCTGCATATTTTTCTAATTCAACTGGATAGACACATGGACCGAGGCATTGACCAATATGATAATATAAACACAATTTGTCAGGCATTTTATCACATTTTCTAAATGGATAAATACGATCAAGTAATTTTTTTGTCTCTTGCGCAGAATAGGCATTAGGATAAGGGCCAAAATACTTGCCGGTACCCTTTTTAACTGTTCTTGTAACAATTAACCGCGGATATTTTTCTTTAGTAATTTTAATAAAAGGATAACTTTTATCGTCTTTTAATAAAATATTATATCTTGGTTGATATTGTTTGATAAGGTTAAGCTCCAATAACAGTGATTCTGTCTCACTAGACGTGACAATAAATTCAAAATTTCGAATCTCTCCAACTAAACGTGTTGTCTTTGCATCGTGAGCTCCAGTAAAATAAGACCTTAATCTGTTTCTTAATTTCTTTGCTTTACCGACATAAATAATTTGATCATTACGATCTTTCATCAAATAACAACCTGGTTCAGTTGGTACAACTGTTAGTTTCTGTTTGATTTGTTCTTGATACGTCTCCACGTTAATGTCTCCTCCTTTCACTTCATATTTCCTTTAAATCTATATAATACAACGACATGAAAATAAATATACATCATGCTTTAGTTAATAATTTTTAATCATATATACATCTCATTATTTGAGTTGTTAAATATTACCTACAATCTATTATAAATAGTACCAACGCATTAAACAATCTATTGAAACGCTAATAAATTGAAAACTGGGACATTAAATAAATTAATGTCCCAGCTTTGCTAGTGATTTACTATAAATGTTTCTCGATTACTTCTGCTAAGTTTTCTTTAGGTTGGAAACCTACTACTTTATCTACTGGTTCGCCATCTTTAAATACGATTAAAGTTGGGATACTCATAACTTCAAATTTAGCAGCTGTTGATGGATTTTCATCTACATCAAGTTTTAAAATATTAGCTTTGCCATCATAGTCACCAGCTAATTCTTCTAATACTGGAGCAATCATCTTACAAGGGCCACACCATGTTGCCCAAAAATCCACTAAATTTACACCTGATTTGATGTTTTCATCAAAGTTTGAATCTGTTGCTTTTACGATTGCCATAACTGCCAATCCTCCTTAAATTTCAAATGATGAAGAAATTATAACAGACTTTATAGCATTCTGCATATTTCTTGCTCACGCTTATTTTAATTCTGCCACGGTAACACCAAATCCACCTTCGCTTGGCATTCCGTTTCTATATGATGACACACTTTTATGTCGTTTTAAATGTTTTTGCACACCTTTTTGCAAAGCACCCGTACCTTTACCATGAATAATATAAACTTGTTCATAATTACTCAACACTGCTTGGTCTAAATATTGATCAACAGCTACCATTGCTTCATCATATCGATAACCACGTAAATCAAGTTCCATTTTAATACTTTGTCGGCTTTCTCGTTTAATCATCTTGGCAGGTGTTTCTTTGGTTTTCTTCGTTTTCTCTAAATCTTCTAATGGTAATTTCATTTTTATGATACCCATCTGTACTACCGCTTCTTTATCACCTATTAGCTCTAACACTTCACCTTTTTGGCCATACGTCAGTACTTTCACTTCATCTCCAGCTTTAATCTCGTCCCATTTTTGCTTTTGAACATTTTGTTTCAATGATTTAGCTTCGTACTGGTCTTCAAGCTGTTTCTTCTTATCAATTAACTCATGCTCTTTAACATCAGCACCTTTTTTATCTCTAAGATCACGTAACTCTTTAAGAATGTCATCTGCTTCTCTCGTAGCCGATTTCACACGTTGATTCGCTTTTTCTTTCGCTTCACTTAAAAGTTGTTTTTCATAATTTTGATATTGCGCATACTGTTTAGCAAGTGCATCACGCGCTTCTTGTGCTTCTCTTACTAGCTGATCTAATTCAATACGTTGTTCGTCAACACGTTTAGAATTATGTTCTAATGAGGCAATCATTTCATTAATTTCTTGTTCATCTTGCCCAATCATTGATTTGGCTTTTTGAATCACTTGCATATTAAGTCCTAATTTTTTAGAAATATCAAACGCGTTTGACCGTCCAGGAACACCCATTAATAATTTATAAGTTGGACTTAATGTATTAACATCAAATTCGACACTGGCATTCATTACGCCTTCCCTATTATAGCTATATGCTTTTAATTCAGGATAGTGTGTCGTAGCCATTACAAGTGAACCAATTTCATGTACATGATCTAATATGCTCATTGCTAATGCAGCCCCTTCACTTGGGTCTGTCCCTGCACCTAATTCATCAAATAAAATCAAACTATTTTTAGTAGCGTCTTGAAGTATTTCTACAATATTTTTCATATGAGAAGAAAACGTTGATAAAGACTGCTCAATAGATTGTTCGTCACCAATGTCACAATACACATTTTCAAAAATACTTAATTTACTACCATCAAGTGTAGGAATTAGCATGCCTGATTGAGCCATAGCAATAATTAATCCCAGTGTCTTGAGCGTTACCGTTTTACCACCCGTATTTGGTCCCGTTATAATCACAGTTTCTATATCTTGAGCAAATTCAATCGTATTCGCCACAACAGAGGTTCTATCTAGCAAAGGATGAAATGCTTTTGGTAGATAAACAGTTCTATCCGTAGTAAATTCTGGTTTCGTACCTTTAATTGATCTTGCATAACGTGCTTTAGCTGTTAAAAAATCAATTTGACCCATAATAGATTCTGAAATCAAACAAGCGTCTGCTTCTTCAGCAACCTGTACAGTTAGTTCAGTCAATATACGTTCACGCTCTACCGCTTCATCGTTACGGAAACTACTAATTTGATTACTCATTTCTACAATTGAGGAAGGTTCTATATACAATGTTTGACCAGAAGCTGATTGATCATGCACAATCCCGTTAAAATCTTGACGATACTCAGCTTTTACTGGTATAACATTACGATCGTTACGTACTGTCACAATTGCATCAGAAAGTTTTTTCTGGTTGCCTTGATGCTTTACAATTTTATCTAAATTTTGTTTTATGCGTTGCGTTGTTTTAGAAATCTTACTTCTAATACCTTGTAATTCGTAACTAGCATCATCAAATAAATCATAAGCATCACATTTTTGATGTATATTTTGATACAAGTTTGATAAAACAGGGAGTTGTTCCATTCTATCGTTTAGAATTGGGTAATTAATTTCTTCTTCTTCGTTCAACAAACTATTATAAAATGTTTTATATTGATTTTGTATTTGTATTAAGCGTTTAATTACATTTAATTCGCTAACATTGAGTACGCCACCAATTGTCGCTCTATGAATAAATGAAGATATTTTTGCTAAACCACTTAAACTTGGCATGCGATGCTTATTATAGATTTGAGCTATTTCATCTGTTTCATTCATTTGAAATTCGACAGTATTGAAATCAGTTGCTGGAGTCATCGCTACAACTTTTTCTTTACCTAAATCACTTATTGTTTCATTCTCTACAAGTGCTTTTATTTTGTCGAATTCCAGGACATTTAATGATTTCTGTCTCATATAATCCCTCTATTTCTTCAATTTAATGTTATTTTCTATAAGCGATTTAAACGCCTCTCGTGACATCGTATTGATTACTCTGTCTTTTTTAACAAACCCTTTTTGTGCAGTCGCCACACCGTACTTCATGAATTCAAGATGATCTACGTGATGGGCATCCGTATTAATAGTTAATTTAACATTCGGATGTTTTTTAACTGTTTCGGCATTTAGATCTAACCGTTTAGGGTTTGCATTAATTTCTAAAATCGTGTTTGTCTCTTCGGCAATCTCACATAATCTATCAATATCTGGTTCATAACCTGGGCGTTTACCAATAATACGACCAGTTGGATGTGCAATATGTCTAACATATGGATTGCGACATGCGTTTTCTAAGCGTTTCATAATGTCTTCCTGCGATTGGTTAAAACTTTGATGTATTGCTGCAATAACATAATCTAATTGCGCCAATACTTCATCGTCATAGTCTAAACGGCCATCAGGAAGTATGTCCATTTCAATACCTGAGTAAATATCAATTTCTTCATATTTATTATTCAAGGCTTTGATCTCTTCATTTTGGCGTAATAGGCGCTCAACTGACAAACCATTGGCAACTTTTAAGCTTTGAGAGTGATCTGTAATCACCATGAATTGATGGCCTTTAGCAATATTTGCTTCTATCATCTCTTCTATACTGAATGCACCATCACTATACGTCGTATGCATATGAATATCACCATTAATGTCATCTAATTTTATAATTTCTGACAGGTCTTTATCAAACTCGCTTCCATCTTCACGCATTGCTGGGTCAATCCATTTCACACCGAAATGATCATAAATTTCTTTTTCACTTTGATATTGCAGCAATTCGCCATTTGCTTGTTCAATGCCATATTCACTCACTTTTTCATCTTTTTCTTTAGCTAACTGACGAATACGAATATTATGATCTTTAGAACCAGTGAAATGCTGTAGTGTGTGATAGAAAGCTGAAGGTTCGATTAACCTGAAATCTACACTTATTGTTTCATCATCATAAGTTACTTCTAATGATACTTTTGTTTGTCCAACAGCTACTTCTTTAACTTTATTAGGTATATCAAGTAATGACTGTTGTACTTTAGTTGGTTCATTTGTACTTATAATATAGTCTAAATCTTTACTCATTTCTTTAAATCTTCTATAACTACCAGCAACTTCGTATTGTTCGATACCTTCAATTGAGGATAAATGTTCATTAATTTCAATGTTTAAGCCTCGCATTTGATCAATAGGGTATTTATCTTTTTTCGCACCAAGCGCTTTAACTGCCTCTAAGATATTTTGTTCCGTTTTTTTAGCAAAGCCGCTTAATTCACTCACTTCACCAGCTTCACAAGCTTTTTGTAATGCTTCTTTACCGTCTATATTTAATTCTTTATAAAGTTTCGCTATTTTCTTGCTACCTAATCCTTGTATTTTCAGTAAAGGGATTAGCCCTTCTGGTACTTCTTCTTGTAGTGACTCTAATGTCGAAGAATTTCCTTCTTGTTGATATTCTTTAATTACGTCTCCTACACCTTTACCAATGCCCTTTAACTCTGTGACATCCTCTATTTGATCAAGTGGACGTTCATCTATTTCAAGACTTTGAGCTGCTTTTCTATAAGCTGAAACTTTAAATGTGTTTTCACCTTTTAATTCCATATAAGTAGCTATTTTTTCTAATAATTGAATAATATCTTTTTTTGTCATTACTTTCACTCCATAAAAAAAGGTCAAGACAGATTACTGTTATGCGTTCATCAGTAAATTGGTTATGCCCTGACCTCCTGTATTTTAAAAATCTATATATTTTACGAAAATTATGCTAGCTATATGTTTAATACAAACGTCGATACATAAGGTGTATGTAATAACATATATTCTGCAATAATCGAGCTTGAAAGTTGCTGTTGTATGAATTCTAATGGATAAAGTGCTGCACTATACAATAATGTTGTGCAGATAATAATTGAAGATATTATTCCCATTAACATACCAATAAATCGACTTATTAAATTGAGCCCTCGGTATTGAATAACCTTATCAAAGACAACAATAACCCCATAACAAATTATCTTGGTAATTGTCGCTACGATTAAAAATGCAATAATGTGGTCGAATCGCTGTTGTAGGTTATCAAATTGAAAAGCATAATTCAAATCGTAAGCTTGTGTTTTAGGAAAAGGTATAAATAATTCCAATCGTTGAGATATTTGCAAATAAAATCGTTGCGCTACCCATAATGAAAACAACGTAGCACCTAGATGTAATGCACTAAACCATACACCTCTTCTAAATCCAATCATTCCTATGTAAATAAAAACAATTACAATTAATATATCAAAAATCATTATTCATCACTGTTTTTCAGTTGTTTTATTTCTTGTTGCAGACGATGATTTTCCTCTTCTAATTGTACTTTTTCATGCATAATGTTTACTGCTGTTAATATTGCTTTTCTTGTCGTGTCTAAGCCTGCACTCTTACTACCCAGTTCTTTAATCCTTTCATCGACGAGATGTGCTACATAACGGATATGTTCAGGGTTGTCCTCTCCGACAATTGTATAACGCTGATCATTTATAGTGACGTTAATCCGATTTTTAAACTCTCCCATATAATAACTCCTGACTTTTGTTTATATTTCCGAATTCATTCTCTAATTGATTCTTTTAAGTGTTTAATTTAGTAATTTATACTATTTATTACGAACCATTATACACGACAAAATATTATTTTGTAAGAGGTGTGATTTGTAATATTTGAAATATTTGTTATTTATAACATTTTTGACAATGTAAATGAAAACGCCTCTACATAAACTTTTAATAGATGGTGCTTTCACTAGTAGCTCGGTTATTTATACTTGTGATATGATATTCATTGTTGAAATATAAATATTAGTAATCCATATAAAGTGAGGCCAAAAAACATGACAAATGTTGTACTTAAATTAACAAATCAAGAAATCCAGCAATTAATGTCTAAAATTCAATTTGATACATCGAATGTTTCTCAAGGAATGAAAGGCAAAACCAAATATAAAAGCACTTCAATTTCAATTTACAATTCAAATAAAGTCATGTTTCAAGGTAAAGATGCAGATAATATAGCATCTCAACTCTTACCTAATACAGCTAAACCTGCACAATCTAAAACGAATTCAGTTAAAAAAACTTCTAGCACTAATAAGACTATTCGATATAACAATTATCAATGTATTGGTAGTGATGAAGCAGGCAGTGGCGATTATTTCGGTCCACTTACTGTATGTGCTGCTTATGTTTCCAAAAAGAATGTACAAGTATTAAAAACGCTCGGCGTTGATGATTCTAAGAAATTGACTGATGCAAAAATCGTTGAATTAGCTGAACAACTTGTAACTTTTATCCCTCATTCTTTGTTAACTATGCACAATGAAAAATATAACGAAAAACAAAAATCTGGCTGGTCACAAGTTAAAATGAAAGCAGTGTTACATAACGAAGCAATCAAAAATGTAACACAAAAGATAGATACTGATGCATTAGACTATATTGTCATTGATCAATTTGCTGAGGCTGGTGTATATAAACGCTATGCTCTAACCGATTTACCCTTCAGTACTAAAACAAAATTCGAAACAAAAGGTGAATCTAAATCTATAGCAATTGCGGCAGCCAGTATTATTTCACGTTATGCCTTTGTTAAAAATATGGATAGTCTCTCGCGTTCTGCTAAAACAGAGATTCCTAAAGGAGCTAGCAATAAAGTCGACCTTGCAGCAGCTAAAATCATTGATCGTAAAGGCATTGACTATCTAGACTCTATTACTAAAAAGCATTTTGCTAACCGTTCAAAAGCAGAAAAATTAGTACAAAAGAAACATCGTTAGCAACTAAATTCACTATTAATATTATAACTTTAGCATAAAAACCTTGGCATCCCATAATAATGGTCTACCAAGGTTTTTAAATTACACTATTTTATCTAATTGTTGCACCTTCTGCTTGTAAAGCAGCTAAGATGTCTTCATGTACTGCATTTACTTTGTCATCTGTAAGTGTTTGTTGTGTATCTAAATAAGCTAAACGAATTGCAATTGATTTCTCATCTTCAGCAATGTGTTCGCCTTCATAAACATCAAATACTTCGGCTTTTTGTAAAATTTCTCCACCATGATTTTCAATGACTTTCACTAATTTTGCTGAAGGTATTGTACGGTTGATAACTAAAGCAATATCTCTTGATACACCTGGAAATCTAGGGATTGGTTGATAATTAATATATCCAACTGAGACAGCCATCAATTTCTCATAATTTAATTCAAAAACGTATGTGCGTTTTAAGTCATTTTCTTTTTCAACTTGAGGATGTAATTCACCAACAAAACCAATGATTTCATCGTTTAATTTAACCATAGCTGTTCTACCAGGATGTAAGCCATCAATTTCTCCAGATTCATAGTCAAATTGGATATCCAGTTTTTCGGCAATGCGATCTACGATACCTTTGACAACAAAGAAATCAACTTCTTCTTTCTTACCTTGCCAAGCATTAACTGTGTAATCGCCTGTTAAGATACCACTTAAATATTCAACTTCATCTGGTAATTCACTTTCGCCATTACTAAAGAATACACGCCCTAGTTCATACAAGCGCACATTATTATTTTTACGAGCGACGTTATAAGAAACTGCATCGATTAAATGAGGTATCAAACTTTGTCGCAAAGTAGCATGCGCCTCACTCATCGGCATTAATAAATCAATTGTAGCGCGTTCTTGTAGTGCGAAATCTTTTGCTCTTTGTTTGTCTACCAATGAATAATTTATTGCTTGACTTAAACCAGCGCCTTCTAGTGTTGCTTTCACGACACGAGACTTACCTTGTCTATCAGTTAAAGCACCATGTGTTACTTCCTCAAACACAGGTAGTGTTGATGGGATTTCATCATAACCATACATACGTGCAATTTCTTCAATTAAGTCTTCTTTTATTGTAATGTCTTTACGACGAGACGGTACCATAACAGTTAAGATATCTTCATTTCTAGTTGTTCCAAATCCTAATTGTACAAAAATCGCTTCAATTTCTTCCGCTGATAGTTCAAAACCTACTGTTGTATTTACTTTATCAATAGAAATTTCAATTGGGGTAACAAATTGACCTAAATCGCCTTCTGCCACGCGACCTTGAGTTACTGAACCGCCCGCATAAGTTTGTAGTAAATAACAGGCTCTATCTACCGCTTCATCTACAAATTCTGTCGCAATACCTTTTTCAAAACGACTAGAGGCTTCACTTCTTAAGTTTAATCTTCTTGAAGTATGTCTAATAGAAACAGGGTCAAAAATCGCGCCTTCAATCACAACATTCGTTGTTGATTCAGTCACTTCTGAGAAATCGCCACCCATTACACCAGCTATTGCTATTGGATTTGTGCCGTTTGTAATAACAATATCACTGTCTTTCAATGTTCTTTCTTGATCATCTAGTGTAGTCATTTTTTCATCAGTATGAGCTTGACGTACTTCTATTTGACTTGAACCTATTTGATCTTTATCAAACATGTGTAGTGGTTGCCCGTATTCTAAAAGCACATAGTTTGATATATCTACGACGTTATTGATTGGACGAATCCCTGCTTTGATTAAACGCATTTGCATCCACTCTGGAGATGGTGCGATGGTTAGACCATTCACTACTCTTGCACTGTAATATGCTACCTTATCTTTATTTTGAATGTTCACGCTGATTTCATCTGACGTTTGTTCAGAAATCTCATTACTATTTGTTTCTGGTTTCTTCATTGACACATTGTATAACGCTGCTGTTTCATAAGCTGTACCTATCATACTTAATGCGTCAGCTCTGTTTGGTGTTAAATCAAATTCCATCACTTGGTCATTTAAATATAGCGCAGTCATAGCGTCTGTACCTGGAGTCACTTCAGACGAAAAGACATAAATACCATCTTCAAATTTTTTAGGTACAAGATTGCTTGGCACACCAATTTCTTGAAGGGAACAAATCATACCCTCTGAACGTTCTCCACGTAATTTAGCACGTTTAATTTTTATGCCGCCAGGTAATCTGCCTCCTACTGTTGCTACAATGACTGTCTGACCAGCATCAACATTAGGAGCACCACACACGATTTGAACCGGTTCTGCTTCACCAATGTCTACTAAACATATATTTAACTTGTCAGCATCTGGATGAGGTGCTTTAGATTGTACGTATCCGACAACTAAGCTCTTGATTTCTTTTGTATAATCTACAATATCATCTACTTCAATACCAGTACGTGTAATTCTTTCTGCAAGTACATTAACTGGTTCATTAATATCTACATAACTTTCTAACCATTCTTTTGAAATAAACATTACTTTTCACCTCTATCTTCTACAGCTTTAAATTGATCTAAGAAACGTACATCATTTGTATAGAAATGACGTATATCCTCAATACCATATTTCAACATTGCGATTCGATCAGGACCCATACCAAATGCAAAGCCAGTATATTTATTTGAATCAAAACCTGCCATCTCTAATACATTAGGATGCACCATACCAGCTCCTAGAATTTCTATCCAACCAGTTTCCTTACAAACATTACAGCCTTCACCTTTACATTTGAAACATGAAACGTCTACTTCTACAGAAGGTTCAGTGAATGGGAAGTAACTTGGACGTAGTCTAATTTCTCTCTCTTCACCAAATAATTGTTTAGCTAATAATTCTAACGTACCTTTCAAATCACTCATTTTAATATTTTCATCTACAACTAAACCTTCAATTTGAGTAAATTGATGACTGTGCGTTGCATCATCAGAATCGCGTCGATAAACTTTACCAGGACATAAAATTTTTACAGGACCTTGGCCATTGCGTTCCTCCATCGTTCTTGCTTGAACAGGAGACGTGTGTGTACGCATTAATATTTCATCTGTAATATAAAAGCTATCTTGCATGTCTCTTGCAGGATGTGATTTAGGTAAGTTTAGCGCTTCAAAGTTATAATAATCTTTCTCTACTTCAAAACCATCAACAATTTCGTAACCTAAACCTAAGAATAAATCTTCAATCTCTTCAATCGTTCTTGTTAAAGGATGTTTAGAGCCTATTGAAATTTTACGGCCAGGTAATGTAACATCAATTTGTTCTTCTTTTAATTGTTGTTCTAATTGTTCATGCGCTAAAAGTTCATGACGTGATTCAATTTCATCTTCAATAGCTTGTCTCACTTCATTCACTTGTTGACCATAGGCTGGTTTTTCTTCATTAGATAAATCTTTCATATGTTTCATCAAACCAGTAACTGACCCTTTTTTACCTAAATATTTAACTTTTACATCTTGTAATTCTTTTTCATTTTGAGCTTCATTAATATCAACTAATGCTTGCTGCTTAATCTCAGTCATCGCTTCTGTCTGTGCCATACATAGTCCTCCTATTTAAAATCTTAATGTGTAGTGATTTTTTGTAAAAACGCAAAAAAGACTTTCATCCCTTGAAACTGGGACGAAAGCCTTCCGTGGTACCACCCAAATTTATGCCTAAGCATACACTTGTTGTCATTGATAACGGAAATGAAGTCCGACTTAAATTTCTTTAAGTAACCAAAAAGGTGAAAAAAACTAAATACAGTGGATTATCTTGCAGTCTTCGGATAATCTCCCTTAAGCAACTGTATGAAAATAGTCTACGTCTTTTTAAAGGTTAATATTTATTTTGAAATATCATTAACTATATTATATACGATAATTGATTAAAGGGTCAACCTTTCAAGTGATACATCACGATACTACCAGCTATTGCTACATTTAAACTTTCTGCCTTGCCATAGATAGGTATTGTTAAATTTTGAGACGTTTTACTCAATAATTCAGGGTTTACACCTTCACCTTCATTACCTAAAAGTAGCGCGAACTTTTCTTCACTTTGTATTTGATTATATGGTACTGCATTGTCCAATGCAGTACCATACACTCCCCCTTCAAATCCATCAATAAATTCACTTAAATCTTGTGTCACAATTGGAATATGAAAGACGCTGCCTTGACTCGCACGCATAACTTTATCTTGATAAGGGTCTGCTGTACCTTTTTCAAGCACAATTAAATCTAATCCGGCAGCATCTGCGGTACGAATTAATGTTCCTAAGTTACCTGGATCTTGGATACAGTCTATTAGTAGCACTTGTTGTGCATTCGCTGTTTCATGAACAGGTTTTTCAATCACCGCAAAGAAGCCTTGGGGTGTAACTGTACCTGATAATGCTTCAGCAACTTTTAAATTAATTTCAAATACTTCATCAGCATGATTAATCATGCCATCATCAAGTCTTTCAATATCTACGACATACAATTGTTCAATTTTCAAATTACTTTTATAAGCTTCTTCAATTAAATGATAACCCTCGATAAGTGCGCGTCCTGTCTTATCTCTTTCACGTTTCTTTTTTAATTTAATTGCATTTTTAACTTTACTATTTTGAGCCGAAGTAATCATTTCCATAGCATAGCCTCTTTATTTTAGTATTTTTAACTCTTAAATTTATGCTTAATATTTGTACTAATATTTTTAAAAAATGTAGAAAACTGGCTTTCACTTTCCACTAAAATATTATCTCCTGTATATGTTACTATATCACCTTTAACTGGTGAAGCGTTATTGAGAAATTTAATTTTCAACGTTTGAGTAGTTTGGATATCTTTATGATTCATCACTTGAAAGTGTACATGTGGCTCAGAAGCGTTTCCTGAATTACCTACATTTGCGATATGTTGTCCACGTAATAATGTATCACCTTTCTCAATTTTGAACGAATACGGTTTAATATGTGCTATCATACTATATTCATTACGACCGTGCTTAATAACTATGTAATTACCTTCGGGATGCATTGTATTATATTCTCCAGATGTGCAATCAGGAATCCCGTCTACAACTTCTTCTACTACACCATTTGCCGGAGCTAAAATAGGTGCATTATAACTAAAATAATTCTCGCACTCTGTGGGGTCACCTTTATATGTGAAACCTTCTATTACTTTTACAAAATCAAAAGCATTACGTTGATTTTTATATCTATAGTGATGATTTAACAACTCATTTGCGCCACCAGTATGAACTAGCCAATCTTCTTGTAAAGGGATTGTATAACTACATTTCGAGAATTTAATTGAATGTGATTGCTTAATCGGTATTAGTGCCATACCAATAATTTCTTGATATTTATTTAAAATAACACTTGCACCTGATTCCATATTAGTATCAAACCAAATATACTCATCTTGACGATTTATATGTAAATGCTTATACAACCTGTTTGTTCCTCTAATACTGTTATACGCACTTAATAACTTCTTAAATTCTTTATAAGAAGAAATTTCTTGAAAATAATCACTAAAATGCTCATAAAGCCAAATGGCATCACTATTTTCTATTTTATTTATAATTATTTGTGCATTAATTGTTTCCATAATTTTACACAACCTATCAGCTGAATATAAATACTACCTATCACTAACATAAAAAATCGCTCAAAAATTATCAAGTGAATAATTAGTGAACGATTAGTATAGGCTATTATTAAGCCATTTAATTAAATGAAATTATTTTGATACAACGTCTTCGCCATTGTATGAACCACAGTTCTTACACACGCGGTGAGATAATTTATATTCTCCACAACTTGGGCACTCTGTCATACCAGGTACTGAAATTTTGAAATGCGTACGACGTTTATTTTTTCTTGTTTTTGACGTTCTTCTTTTTGGTACTGCCATGATATATCCTCCTTATATTCAAACACTAAATAGAAATTTTCAGATTCAATAATCCATTATACTATAGATTATTAAAATCCGCTATTACTCTTCGTCATATAATTGTTGTAGTTTTTGAAGCCTAGGATCAATTTGCTTAGATTCAGATTCTTCCTTATCTTTTGCAAGCTCAACCGCTTCTTCTTCGTCAATAACTTCCCAACCATTGCCTTCACTTAACATCTGATCGCTTTCGTTTGAAAAAACACGCATTGGTTTTCCAATGATAACTAGTTCTTCAGTAATATCTTTTAGATTTATCATACCGTTTGTTGCATCATGGTAATGTTCATCTTTATCTTCGCCATTACTATATTCATCATATCCTTCTAAATCAAAAATCTCTTGAGATTTAATATCTATAGGAGTTTCTACAGGAACTAAAGTACGTGCACACGGCATCGTATACGTTCCAGTTATATGCATATCTGCAATGACTTCATTTGATCTGACGGTTAATTCACCTTCAACATCAATATCAGATAGATCTATTAAATCTAATGATTTTACTAAATGATCAAAATTAACCGTTTGATGGAATTCAAATGGTTTATCTTGGAATTTTCTTAATTGTGTTATTGACCATTTCATAGGGCTTCACCTCTAACAAGCACAAAATTTATTTTAACTTTATAGACATAAGTTGTCAAGATTTTTTCTTAACACATTTACATCTGTTACAATATATATAATGAATTCTGAAAGGAAGAATTGCAAATGAAAAGCGTTGCACTAGTCACAGAATATAATCCTTTCCACAATGGTCACTTATACCATGCACAGAAATCAAAGTCAATTACTGAAGCTGAAGTTTCTGTCGCAATTATGAGTGGAAACTTTGTAATGAGAGGCCAACCAGCAATTTATAATAAATTTACGCGAACACAAATGGCGTTAACCGCTGTCGACCTAGTTATTGAATTACCTGCCTACTCTGCAATTTCTGCAGGACAATATTTTGCAGAGACTGCAGTTCAAGTCGCAGATTATTTAAATGTTAATCATTTATCATTCGGAAGTGAATCTGGTGATATAAATGCATTTTTATCACTTGCACAAGAAATGAATAAAGTAGAAGATTCACCACAATTTTCAGAGAAATCTAAAGAAGGTAAAAGCTATCCACGAATCATTAGTGAACTTATCTCTGACCATTCATTACTTTCATCACCTAATAACACTTTAGGGATATCATATGTGCGTGCGATTCAAAAATGGGCACCAACCATCCAACCCTGGACGATAACCCGAGAACAAAGCGCTCATCATGATGATTTGATTTCAAACTTTGCTTTTGCAAGTGGTACTTCGATTCGTAAATCAATTCAAACAGGTGATGACCAATGGAAAAAAGTTGTTCCTGAATCGGCTCAAACACTTTATGAAGCGCCCCAAGTTTCAATTGAAGATACCTTCACTTATATCAAATACGCAATTTTAAGCCAAGATGTGCAAACTTTGGAACAAATCCACTTAATGAGTGAAGGATTAGAACATCGTTTAGTGCATTTAATCAATGAAGCTACTTCTTTTGAACATTTAATGAAATTAATTAAGTCAAAGCGTTATACATATACGCATATCCAACGTTTACTTATGAACATTTTACTGAATTTCAAACAACAAGATAAACCTTCAACAATTGAAGCAGTTAGAGTATTGGGCATGACACAAAAAGGACAACAGTATTTAAAATATTTAAAGAACACTTTTCCAGAGCGTAATTATATAACACAAGTCAACAAACAAAACGCGCATTATTTTACGAACGAAATACACGCCACTCAAATTTATAATTTCCTTTCTAATAATACCGCTACCGACTTCAATACACCTGTGATACGTGTTTAAAAAGTGTAATAATCATAAATTAAAAATGGCTGACCGCATACCTAAAAGTATGAAGTCAGCCATTTTTAATTATCCAGTTGCCTACTTGAATAGCTACAGTTCAGCGATTTCATACAAAGTCTAGAGCCATTTTTCAATTTGTTATTTAGCATTTGGTTCTTTATAGTTATTTTCTAAATTTTTTATTCAATGCTTTTTCCACATGTACTGGAACAAAATCTGAAACATTCGCCTTATATGCAGCAACTTCTTTAACAACACTTGAACTAATAAACGAGTAATTCGTACTAGTCATCATATACATTGTTTCTACATCACTATTTAGCTTTTTATTCATTGAAGTCAGTCTCAATTCATATTCAAAGTCACTTACAGCTCTCAAACCTCTGATTATTGTCTG
The DNA here is from genome assembly GCF_000294465.1 of Staphylococcus sp. OJ82. NCBI lineage: Bacteria > Bacillati > Bacillota > Bacilli > Caryophanales > Staphylococcaceae > Staphylococcus > Staphylococcus sp. OJ82. The sequence continues at coordinate 542,098 of NZ_ALPU01000010.1, forward strand.
GGCACCAATATCGTCACAAAAATCAACAAGTAAACCATTAAAATGATGTACTGTAACGTTATCCAAATGTTTCACTGATTCTTTAATCAATTCTATGCGTTCTTCAATTGAAAATGTTCCTGCTTTACTACTGTTTTTCAAGACACAAATGTGAAGCTCATCAAAGCGATCAGCACTTCTATCTATAATATCTATATGCCCATAGGTAATTGGATCAAAACTTCCGGGAATAACTGCTTTAGTTGTAGACATTTTAATCTCCTTCTTCTAATAACAAAGTGTCTGTCAGTCCATAATGATAACGCTTTATCACATGGAAAGGATCAGTATTAATTTTTTCGTGATGATTGAACTCACAAACGATAATACCACTTTCTTTTAATAAATTAAACTTTGCGATTTCTTTCAACGCTTCATCTATTAGTCCTTTTTCATATGGGGGGTCCAAAAAGATTACATCAAATTGAATATCTCGTTTCGAAAGTGCTTTCAACGCACGGTCTGCATTGTTTTTATATACTTCAGTTTGCGATTCTATATTCAAACTCTTTAAATTTGCTTTAATCACTTTAACGGCTTTAAAATTTTGATCTACAAAAATCATTTTATCAATACCACGAGACAAAGCTTCGATACCTAAAGACCCGCTACCTGCATATAAATCTAAGCCTATTCCTGAAACTTCATGAAGACTATTAAAAATGCCCTCTTTCACTTTATCCATTGTAGGTCTGGTATTGCGCCCTTCTATGCTCTCTAGCGCTTTACTTTTATGTATTCCTGAAATCACTCTCATATTATTAACACTTCCATTCTTAAATCAAATTTTATATAATGCATACTGCATGATAAGGAGGATACAATAATGAAACAATCATTTATAAAATTAGGCGAAGGCCTCACAGACTTATTCGAATTTAACACTTTAATAGAATATAATTTCAAACGTATCGACCATATTGTTTATTTTCACGCTGCTACTTTCGAGAAAAAACCTTCTTCAGTAGCAATCGTTATGCATCCTACAAGTGAAAATCACTTCCAAGCTATGTATATCATGGTTAATGCTTTAAATTACCCCTATCCTAATTCCAATAAAAAGTTTGAAATGATCAATGAGCAAGCAAAACTATATAATATAGATATCAAAGAGGTAGATGTACAACCTAGTGAAACCTTCCACGACATCGATTTATATTTTAACTACTTAATCAGTGTTTTAAGACTACAGAGATGGATTCCACCATTGCAATAATTGAATAAAATAAGCCACTGTAGACAATCACTGTACTATTGTGGCTTTTTAACTCATTCATATTAACTCTTTAGCTACATTTCTTTTAATCAGATACAAAAAATCAAGATATTTCATGCTGTTCTTTTTCATAAACCTTTTTTAAATATTTATAAGGTGAGCCTTCAATATCCTTTACATATTTGAGCTTCATTAATTTTTCAACAATTTGATCAGCTTCTTCTTCATTTATATACATTACAACATAGCGTTGTTGTCTATTTACACTTACAATATGGCCAAACTTTCTTACTTGTCTTTCGTGTTTCATATGTTTTAAATAAATTATCAAACTTGTTCTAGCTATAGTGTTCATATTTTTCACTCCAATTATTAGCCTTTATATAATATCATGTCTTTTTATTTTTAGAAATAACAATTATTTTGATGTATCACAAACATTTGCTATATTACTTTATATACTCAAAACTGAGGAGGATTGCTCGTGACAAAAATCAATAAATTAATTAAGGGCGGATTTTTAAGTACACTTGGTTTAGTCGTTAGTGTATTTTTACTTACTAAATATAAAGCTAAACCGAATAATCAAAGTATACCATCTTTCTTTTCTAAACCTGCACCATATATATTTGCCCATCGTGGTGGCATGGCTGTAAGACCAGAGCAAACTAAACTTGCTTTTGATAATGCAGCAGCACATGGTATTGATGGATTTGAAACAGATGTGAGACTTACAAAAGATCGAAAACTCATCGTTTTCCATGATGTAGACGTGGATCGTACGACTAACGGGTCAGGTAAAGTATCCGAACATACTTTAGCAGAGATAAAACAGTTAGATTCAGGATATCATTTTGTAGATATAAACGGTCATAAACCTTATAGAGGTCACAAAGATGCTTATATTTTATCTTTTGATGAATTACTTAAATTATATCCAAATCAATTGATTAATGTTGATTTAAAAGATGACCCTGAAAGTGAACATGGCCATCTTGTACCAGAAATTATATTTGAGGATATTGTTGCTAATAATGCTCAAGATCGCGTATTAGTAACAAGTTTCCATAGTAAACAAATTGAACGTTTTAATATAATAAGTAATGGTACAGTAGCCATTGGCGCAGGTCAAAGTGAAGTTGCAGAAGGTTTCTTAAAGTTCTATTTAGGGCTAGGCAATAGCTTTCAACCACGTGCGCACACTTTCCAAATGCCTGTTTCATTCAAAGGTATTAAACTAACTTCACCAAGATTCATTCAATGGCTAAACACACGTGATATCATTCCAGGTTATTATGATGTGAATAATCTCGACTTAATGAATGATTTGATTTTTAATGGTGCGCATACCCTTGTTACTGATAGACCCGATTTAGCAGAACGCTTTAAACATACTTATCACTAGCAACGCATGCTTCACAATAAAGCTGGGAAACCTCAATGAGGCGTCCCAGCTTTTTTCAATATTTCTTATTGATAACCCTTAAAATTCAGCTTAAAGTGAACAGCTACATGATCCACCTGTAGCACAACCACTTGCATCTTTTTGGAAAAATGGATTGCCTGTTTCAATTTTCACATTTTCAGAAACAGCGTATGCAATTTTAACAATCACTTCATCTATTAAATCCTGTAGTAAAACTTCTTTTTGTTTAAAATCCATTACAACTGGCAACATTTCATACGCACGTTTACGTTTACGCGTGTCCAACATCACTGTTTGGTAATCAGGGTGGTATTTACCAAAACGCATAATTTCATCATATTTATCTTTTGATTTCAAAAATGCTTGGTATAGTAAGTGTGCCTCATCATTATCCGCTAATTGTTGTTCAGCCTCTTTATATTCTTTATATAATCTTGATTCAAGTATTTTATCACTAAGTGCTTCAATTTCATCAAGCACTGTTAATGTTTCTTCAGTAATCATCGTTACAAATCTCCTTTCTATTTATCTTCAACAAAAATAATTGTGTAGTAACCATTCGTTACTTCGCCACCCATTTCATTATATTTAGAGTTTAACATCCTAGATCTATGAATATCTGAGTTGAGCCAACTATGTATTAAAGTTGGAACTTCGTTAAAATCATAGCCCACATTTTGACTAGCAGATACAAATGGCACTTCTTGCTCATTTAACTGTTGTTTTAAAGCATCTTCAGTAAATTCAACACTATCAGTACCAATTGCTTCATACAAGTTAAATGAGGCAATATGCGTCAATTGATTATTAACCTTCAATGGCTCAGCATCCTTTAACTTTCTCATTTCATTTGTAATTTCATAAAGTGTAGTCAGCTGATTTGAGTTTTGCTCATAAGTAATATTACTATATTTACTTTTAACTTCTTTATCTTCTTTGGTAGATAACATTTGATACGGCTTAAATGCTGCCAAAGCTTCACTATCTAAATATCTAACCGCGACTACCTCATTAGATTGCTGATCTATGTAGACTTGAGCATAGATATCTTTGAATTTAATTAATGCTTGTGTTTTCATATCTGAATCAGATAATTCTAATTGATATTGCTTACCATTTACAGAAATCATTGGTTCTGGATTGATACTATATTTTTCAAAAACGTGTGACGCATCATCCTGTATCTTTATTGGATTTACATTAGCATCTTTACCTGTCGCATAAACAGACTTAACAATCCCTTTTTTAGTAGTAATCAAATAATATTTATCTTTTTGCTTAAATACATAATTTTTAAAATTATTTTTATATGGATAAACTCGATCAGCTTGACCATATTTATCAGTTAATTCATCTAAGCTTTGACCAACCCACGTACTTACGCCCTTTTCAGGTTTAGGGTTTTCAGCGTTTGTCTCAGTTTTTTGAGCATCCTTATTTTGAGTCGTTTTTGTTGAATCTTTATTAGGATTTTCGAGTACGTCAAACTTTAAACGCGGTGAGTAAAATAGATAAATTAAAAAACAAATTAATAATAATACACCAATAATTTTAATTATTAGTTTTTTCATCGCTCACCCACCTATATATTACTTTCATTTATTGTACATGTTTCATTATGTCACAAGCAAGGTATGACGTTGTAAATTCTTTGTTAAGATTAGCACAGATCATTTAAAATACACATTTTTACGATTCAGCGATACAAGTGATACATCACCTTTTTTTGGGTATAGTGATAATTGAGAGGTGAAAGTCATGACAACAATTCGTATTCACGGTGCAAAACAAAATAATTTGAAAGATGTTTCTGTCGATATACCCAAGCATCAAATAACGGTTTTTACTGGTCGCTCAGGTTCAGGAAAATCTTCATTAGTATTTAATACCATTGCTGCCGAGTCAGAACGTCTTTTAAATGAAACATATTCTACATATATACAACATCAATTAACTCAATATTCAAAACCAAAAGTAGATTTGATTGAACACCTACCAGTTGCTATGATTATCAACCAAAAACGATTGGGTGGTAATTCGCGCTCTACAGTAGGTACAATATCTGATATATATGCTTCAGTGAGATTATTATGGTCTCGAATCGGAGAACCTTTTGTGGGTTACTCTGACATATTCTCATTTAACAATCCTAAAGGGATGTGCGATACATGCTCAGGTCTAGGCTATGTGGAAGATATAGACTTAAATGAGCTGTTAGATTTCAATAAATCATTAAATGAAGATGCGATACGATTCCCCTCTTTTAGACCGGATAGTTGGAGAGGAAAGCGTTATTTGTATACAGGGTTATTTGATAATGATAAAAAATTAAAAGATTATACACAAGAAGAACTTAATACATTGCTATATACAAAGCCTACTAAACTGAAAAACCCACCTGATAATTGGCCTAAAACAGCCAAATTCGAAGGTTTAATTCATCGGTTTAGACGTTCTTTTTTACTCAATGATAATTTTGAAAAAAATAAATTTAGAGATGCCATAGATCGTGTCGTAACTTCAAAAGAATGTCCGAAATGTCATGGAAAAAGATTACATCCAGATATTTTAAAATGTAAAATTAATGGTTTTGACATCTCAGATTTCACTCAATTATCCATAGATGATGCATTAGATTTCATTAAAAACATTCACTCAGATAAAGCCCGCGTCATCATTGAACCGCTACAGCAACAATTACAATCTTTAAGTTATATCGGGCTTAATTACTTAACTTTATCTAGAGAAACTACCACGCTTTCTGGTGGTGAATCACAACGTATTAAATTAATAAGACACCTTAATAGCCCTCTAAGCGATCTAGTTTACATTATAGATGAGCCTAGTGTTGGTTTGCATCCTGATGATATACAACGTATAAATGAAATCATACAATCTTTAAAAGACAAAGGAAATACTGTGTTGGTCGTTGAACATGACCCTGATGTTATACGTATTGCTGATCACGTTGTAGATTTAGGTCCACTTGCTGGAAAAAACGGTGGAGAAATTACATTTACTGGGTCTTACAATGCTTTATTAAAATCAACTACGAGTACAGGCGTTGCTTTACGAAGAATGCATAATCTTAAATCACAACCTAGAGAAATCCAAGATTATATTAAACTTTCTAATATTTCTCGTAATAATTTAAAAAATGTTTCAACTAAAATACCTAAACAAGCTATGACTGTAGTGACTGGTGTCGCAGGTTCCGGCAAAAGTTCATTAATTCATGAAGGATTAGGTCAGTTACAAGACACTATTTTTATTGATCAAAAACCTGTACATGCATCAAGTCGTTCTAACTTACTCACTTATATAAATATATTTGATGAAGTACGAAGCTATTTCAGTGAAGAAACTGGATTAAAAAAATCTATGTTTAGTTATAATTCAGAAGGCGCCTGTCCAGAGTGTCATGGTAAAGGAATTTTAAAAACTGAGCTTGCATTTATGCCAGATTTTACTCAAACATGTGATGTTTGTGACGGCTTAAGATATAAACCAGAAGTTCTTGATGCAAAAATAGCTGGTTATTCAATCGCAGATATTCTTGCGCTAACTGTAGATGAAGCAATCGAATTCTTCCATTCAAAACATAATATTTCAACACCTTTAAATGCTTTAAAATCCACGGGACTTAATTATATGACATTAGGTCAAACATTAAATACATTATCAGGCGGCGAAATTCAACGTGTGAAACTAAGTAAATATTTAACACGTACTGTAAATCACCAAACTTTTGTCTTCGATGAACCTACAACAGGATTGCATGAAGATGACATACCTATCTTATTAGACTGTTTTAATCAACTCATTGATGACAACAACACAGTAGTAGTAATAGAACATAACTTAACCATGATGACTCATGCAGACTGGATCATTGATATAGGCCCTTATGCTGGTGGACAAGGTGGTCAATTGCTATATGAAGGAAAACCAAAAGGGTTATTAGACATTAAAGCTTCTGTAACTGCCAAACATTTACTAAGATATTTAGGTAACTAGATTGAACCTTCGGTATTGTTGTTTATTAACGATATCGCTGTAATTAAAAAATGGTAAGCAATCAAAATTTGATTGCTTACCATTTTTATTATATGCCGATAATCTTTCCGTAAAATGACTAACAGTAAGTCAAAAATATTAGTTACAATCCAAATGTTGCTTTAATTAGCGATGTAGTCTCTCCGCCAGGATAAATTACATAGAGTAAAGCATAAACTGCTACACCAGTAATTGCAGTAAAGAACCATATAATCGATGCAATCGGGCCGACAAATCTATGCACTTTAAATTTCTCTTTAAAGGCCGTGATGATTTGTGATACACCTAAAATTGCACCAATTGTTGCTAAATTGATATGGAATACTAAGAATATTGTGTAATAAATTTTCACTGAATCTGGACCGCCGAAAGCAGTATTACCAACGAAAATCGTTCTTGAAGCATAAATGATAAAGAATGCGAGTGCAAAAAACGCTGCGCTTAGCATTACTTTTTTATGACTTTCAATTTCTCTCTTCCAAATTTTGCGCCAACCTATTGCAACTAAGATCGCACTAATAATAATAAAACTTGTACTTAAAGTAGGTAAAATTGGTAAATTCATATAATACATCCTCATTATTAATTATTAGAACATTTGAATTAATGACACGACGACAACGAGCACAAAGAATACTACTAAATAATTCAATGAATAAATAAACATTTTTGTTGCCCATTTCGTTTCATCTAAATCTTTCTTAAAGCTTGTTAACCACATGTACACCCAACCTAAATTCAACAATGTTGCGATTACAATAAACGTTGTGCCTAAAGTGCTAAGTAAAAATGGTAGTGGTAATAAGAAAACAAGCCATATTAACATGCTTACTCTCGTACGACTAAACCCTTTAACGGATGGTAGCATTGGAATATTTGCTAATGAATATTCATCTTTACGCTTAATTGCTAACGCATAAAAATGAACCGGTTGCCAACAGAATACTACTAAGAATAGTGCTACTGCTACCAAACTGATGTTTCCTTCTATTGCAGTCCAACCAATTAATGGTGGCACTGCACCTGGAAAACTACCAATTACTGTATTCCAAACCGTATGACGTTTAGACCAAATAGAATAAAACGAAACATACCCAACGATTCCTATCAAGCCAATTACTCCCGAAGGTATGTTTAACGCAAATAGAAATGCCTCCCCTATAAGCATCATTCCAAAACTGAGAATCAATAGATTTCTGTCTGAGATTCTCTCATTAACTGTTGGTCTCTGTTGTTTACTTGGCATGATACTGTCAATATCTTGATCATAGTAATTATTTAAAGCACATGCGCCCCCCATAATTAACGTAGAGCCCACCAACATCATTAAGATTTGTGGTATTGACGAGAGGAAGGAATGATTCGCCAACACAATTGCAAGCCATGAACCAGCAAATGCAGGCAGTAAGTTTCCTTGTACAAGTCCTGTTTTGATGATTTGCTGTAACTCTTTAAAAGTTACACGACTAGAATTATGTGACAAAGTTTGTTCTTTGTTCATAATTTCCCTCCTATTTTTTTCATATAATACAATGATATATTAAATTTGTGTTATTGACTACATTTATGTAAAGTTATTTGTGACACTTTAGCGACTTTCACAAATAGTCATTTTTGTGACACAATTTAATCTATATTTCTTGTTATAATGTTAGTTAAGATTTATTTAAATTTTATAAGTATGTTTTTTCGAGATTAATAATTACAATAATTACAACAAATAATGGTACAACTGAATGTAATTTAATGTCTCAAGAATTTTACATATAAGTGGGGGGTTAATTCTTGTTTAGCAAAAAAAACCTAAAATGGTTATCTGTTTTAGCAACACTCATTATGGCTTTTGTTCAATTGGGTGGTGCCTTAGTTACCAAGACTGGTTCAGCAGATGGATGTGGCTCTGACTGGCCATTATGTCATGGTGCATTTTTACCTCAAAATTTACCAATTCAAACGTTGATTGAATTAAGTCACCGTGCAGTTTCAGGCATATCCATGCTTGTTGTCTTATGGTTAGCGATAGTTGCTTGGAAACATATTGGTTATATTAAAGAAGTAAAACCTTTAAGTATTATAAGTGTTGGATTCTTAGTCATCCAAGCGCTTGTTGGTGCAGCAGCAGTAATGTGGCAACAAAATTCTTATACGTTAGCTTTACACTTTGGTATTTCATTGATTTCATTCTCATCAGTGTTTGTCTTAACTTTAATTATTTTTGAAATTGATCGAAAATATGAAGCTGATGAACTATTTATCAGAAAACCATTAAGAATTTATACATGGATTATGGCAATTGTAGTATATTTAACTATATACACGGGAGCACTAGTAAGACACAAAGAAGCCAGCTTAGCATATGGTAAATGGCCACTGCCATTTGACGATATCATACCGCATAATGTACAAGACTGGGTAAACTTTACCCATAGAGGTATGGCTTTAATTGCTTTCATTTGGATATTATTAACATTTATTCATGCAGTAAAAAATTATAGCCATAATCGTACAATACGTTTTGGTTATACATCTGCCTTTGTCTTAGTAGTTTTACAAGTTATTACAGGTGCTTTATCTATGATGACAAATGTTAATCTATTCATTGCTTTGTTACATGCGCTATTTATTACTATATTGTTTGGCTTAATAGCTTACTTTATAGTACTAATGCTTCGAACAATTCGAAGTGGCGGATAAATTAGAATTTATTGGTTCATAAACAATATAAGTACGTAGATAAACCAAATGCTAAAAAAGCATTTGGTTTTTTTATTGATAATATTCATTAAAGCTATTTTCATTAAGTGGGTTATATATTCATAGTTATTTGCGTTGCATTTTTAATAATTCAACTAATTAATTATTAAAAATGACAATGCTTTGAGCGGACTCCTGAGTTGTTGAGGAAGCACTAGTTGAAGACTACAGACTGAGAGTGTCCCGCGGAAAGTGTACAACACATAAAAAAATTCAGAGACTTTGTTGACTCTTAGAACTACCCTTTTCTATTAAAGTTTTTGACATATAAAACAGCCGTCAAATTCCCATTTAAGAAATCTGACGGCTGTTTGATTGTAGAATAAAAAATTTAATCTACTGGCTCTTTCTCAATTTCAATTAATAAGTCACCTGTTTGGATTGCTTCTCCACTTTGAACTGTAACCTTCTTAACCACACCATCAAATGGTGATTGGATTGTAGTTTCCATTTTCATTGCTTCTGTAATTAATAAAGCTTGACCACTCGTAACAGATTCACCTTCTGAAATTTTGACTTCAGTAACTGAACCTGGCATTTGAGCGCCGATATGATTTGGATTTAATTTATCTGCTTTAGGTTTCACACTTTCACTTGCCTTGACGTTTTCATCTTGAATGAAGATACGACGTGCTTGACCATTCATATCATAGAAAATTGTGCGAATACCTTTTTCATCAGGTTCTGTAATTGTCTTAAGTGTAATAATGAGTCTCTTACCTGTATCAATTTCGATTTCTACAGTCTCGTTAGATCTCATACCGAAGAAGAATGTTGGCGTATCTAATAATGACACATTACCGAATTGTTCTCGCGTTGAGATAAACTGTTCATAAACTTTAGGATATAACACATAACTGATTATATCTTGTTCTGTAACTTCTCTTTCTTGTTTCTCTTCTAATTCTTTTCTTACAGCTTCAAAATCTACAGGTTCTAAATATTCACCTGGTCTATCTGTTAAAGCTGTTTGACCTTTTAGGATGACTTTTTGCAATTGTTTATTAAATCCACTTACTGGTTGGCCAATTTCCCCTTTAAAGAATGATACAACAGATTCCGGGAAGTCTAATTTATAGCCATCATCAATGATAGTTTGCTCATCTAAATCATTTTGCACCATGTATAAAGCCATATCACCTACCACTTTAGAAGAAGGTGTTACTTTTACAATATCGCCAAATAAGAAATTAACACGTTTGTACATTTCTTTTACTTCATTAAATCTATTGCCTAGACCTAAACTTTTAGCTTGTTGACTTAGGTTTGAATATTGTCCCCCTGGCATTTCGTGTTGGTAAATTTCAGTATTAGGTGATTTAATATCACTTTCAAAATCACTGTAATACTGACGCACTGTACCCCAATAATGAGATAGTTCTTCCATACCATCAATATCCGCACGTACATTTCTACCAAAACCGTTTAATGCATAGTATAACGAATTAGAACTTGGTTGACTTGTTAGGCCACTCATTGACGCTACAGCAGTATCAATGACATCTACACCAGCATCTATCGCTTGTTTGTATACAAGTATGCCATTACCACTTGTATCATGCGTATGCAGATGGATAGGTAAATCTACTGCAGCTTTTAATTCTCCAATTAACTCGTTCGCAGCTTTAGGTTTCAATAAGCCCGCCATATCTTTAATAGCTAAAATATGGAAGCCTTCTCTTTCAAGTTCTTTCGCCATATTCACATAATATTCTATTGTATACAGGTCAGAACGATTCGGATTCAAAATATCGCCTGTATAACAAATTGCGCCTTCTGAAATTTTACCTGCTTCTTGTACTGCTTCGTTTGCTACTTTCATTTGATCTACCCAGTTTAATGAATCAAATATACGGAATACATCAATTCCAGCATCTGCACTCTCTTTGACAAACTTTTTAATTACGTTGTCAGGGTAATTTTTATAACCGACTGCATTAGAAGCACGTAGTAACATTTGGAATAGTACATTTGGAACAGCTTTTCTTAATCTTTCTAATCTTTCCCACGGGTTTTCTTTTAAGAAGTTAAATGCGACATCAAATGTTGCACCACCCCACATTTCTAATGAAAAACTATCTTTCATTACATCTGCAGTTTTAGAAGCGATGTTCATCATATCTTTCGTACGTACACGAGTAGCAAGTAATGATTGATGTGCGTCTCTAAATGTTGTGTCTGTTATTAATACATCTTCTTGTTGTTTTAACCAATCTGCAACTGCTTTAGGGCCTTGTGCGTCTAAAAGTTGCTTAGTACCTTCTAATTGTTCAACCTCTTTTTTAGCAATCTTTGGAATTGGAGATGCTTCATAAATCGGTTTTGGTCGTTTTTCAACATTCGGGAAACCGTTAATTGAAACATTACCTATATATTCTAGTGTTTTCGTACCACGATCAAGTGTTGGTGCTATATCAAAAAGCTCTGGCGTTTTCTCGATGAATTTTGTTGTATAATCGCCGGTTTTAAATTGTTCATGTCTCATCACATTAATCAAGAATGGCACATTGGTTTTAACACCACGTATTCTCATTTCTTGTAACGAACGATCCATTTTTTCATTTGCTTGTTTAAATGACATCGCATGAGTAGATAGTTTCACAAGTAATGAATCATAATAAGGTGAAATTTCTGCACCTTGGAAACCATCACCAGCGTCTAATCTAACACCAAAGCCACCACTTGAACGATAAGCTATGATTCTACCCGAATCAGGCATGAAATCATTTGTAGGATCTTCAGTAGTAATACGACATTGTATAGCGTACCCTAACGTTCGAATATCTTCTTGTTTTGGCATGTTTATTTCATCATCAAATAATACTTCACCGTCTGCTACAAGTATTTGTGTTTTTACAATATCCACGCCTGTTATCATTTCAGTAATTGTATGTTCAACTTGTACACGTGGGTTCACTTCTATGAAATAGAAATCATCTCCTGATACTAAAAATTCTACAGTACCAGCGTTAACGTATTTTATATTTTCCATGAGTTGGATTGCAGCATCAGAAATACGTTCTCTTATATCATCAGACAAAGCAACAGAAGGTGCTACTTCTACTACCTTTTGATGACGTCGTTGCACTGAGCAATCACGTTCATATAAGTGAACGATATTCCCATGTTCATCACCGATAATTTGAACTTCTATATGTTTTGGATTATCGATATATTTTTCAATATATACTTCACTATTACCAAATGATTTTTCAGCTTCAGACTTAGCACGGTGGAATGCGTCCTCTAATTCATCTTCTGCATAGACGATACGCATGCCTTTACCACCGCCACCGCTTGTAGCTTTAATCATAAGTGGATAGCCCGCTTCATTTGCAAAAGCTATAGCATCTTCTTGATTATCAATTGGTCCATCAGTACCTGGGATAACTCTTAAATCTGCTTTAATTGCTGTTGATCTTGCTTTAACTTTGTCCCCAAACATATCTAAATGCTCTACACGTGGTCCAATAAATTTGATGCCTTCTTCCTGACATCTGCGTGCAAATGTTTCATTTTCACTTAAAAAACCATAACCAGGATGAATTGCATCTACATCGGCACGTTTCGCCACTTCTAAAATGCGTTCAATATCTAAATATGATTCTGCAGGACCTAAATCTTCGCCTACTAAGTATGATTCATCCGCTTTATATCTATGTAAAGACCCTTTATCTTCATTTGAATAAATCGCAACTGTTTGTACATTTAACTCAGTTGCTGCTCTAAAAATCCTTATTGCTATTTCTCCACGATTGGCTACCATAAGTTTATTTATTTTTTTCACAACATGGTCCCCCTTAAAATTTGAATTTTCTAAAAAGTTTGATATAGAAACCATTATAGCAAAATGCGAACAATGTATACAAATAAAAGTTTGTTCGTTTATTCTAGAAACACTTCTTAAACTGTTGAATTATGATCACTGAATGATAAAATTTTATCTGTATGTGATAGTCTCTAAACACTGTAGTATACTCGCATTTCTATGGAATTATATCATAGCTTAAGTATAATAAAAAATTATTAAAATCGATAACTTTTTATTATCATTAACTTTAAAAACACTAAGTTTTTCAAAATTAAGATGTCTGATTATAAAAATAAGCAAACGTTTTCAACATTTTACTGTTGTAACGTTTGCTTTTACAAATTACATATTTATATCATAACTACCATAATTAAGTAACTTATGATCTTCTAGAAATTCCTACATTATCGTTAATTTTATTTGCTTTTTTCTTTCTTAATTCTTCGATTTTAATTTGTTTCGCTGTAATTAGCAATAGACCCATGGCGATACTTAAACTTATCATTGAAGAACCACCAAAGCTTATGAATGGTAATGGTACACCTGTTAATGGTATTGTACCTGAAATGCCGCCTAAGTTAACAAACGTTTGACTGCCGATATAGCTTGCAATACCTACACAGACCAACTTGTAAAAGTAAGAATTGGTTTTATTTGCAAGTTCAAATGCTCTGTAAACTATAAAGAATAATAAGCCTATAACCACGACGCAGCCTATCAAGCCTAACTCTTCAGCAATAATTGAAAATATAAAATCAGTATGTGGCTCTGGTAAGTATCCTAATTTCATAATACTATTACCTAACCCTCGTCCAAACAATCCGCCATTTCCGATTGCAATCAAGGAGTTAGAAATATGATACCCAGTACCTTCTTCATTACTAAATGGATTAGTTAATGTACTAAAACGCGCAGTCAAGTAATCTGGAACTAATCCTAACAGCAGGAACAACCCACCTATAATAACTACACCGAATAAAATCATCAAACCATATTTAAGTGATTTTTGAACACCAATGCCTGCATAAAATATGATTGAAAAGAAGATTATTAAAATTAATAGTGTTTGGCCTACATCTCTTTGTAAAAGCACAAGTGCTATACAAAATGAAGCCAAAATAATTGGTGATGTTAATAGTTTAGGATTTTTAAAAACTTTTGGTCGTTTCTTTTCTATCATATAAGGTATATATACAATTATTGCAATTTTCAATAGTTCCGAAGCTTGTAGATTCATAAACCCTAAATTGAGCCAACTTTTCGAACCATTAATATTACTTCCTACAAGTAAAGTTGCTACAAGTAAAGCAACCATTATCATCATCATCCATTTCTGAAATCTGATGGATTCAAGGAATTTGACATTCATAAAGAAGGCCATGAAAAAGACAAGAATTAAACTCATGATTACATACATTAATTGTCTTGTATAAAAGTAAGTCCCAGTCACTGGAACGCCACCTGTCAATGAACCTTTTGTAGCTGCAACCATACTTGCACTATATACCATTACTAAGCCTATAAGACATAATAAAATATATGTAATTACTAACGGATAATCAATATATTTGGCATTTCTACCAATATATCGAAAAAATTGTTTTATGTTATTCATTTGACATATCATCCAATTCTAATTATTAATATCATTTATCATTACTAGCTCAAATTCGTAACATTAAAACGATATTTATTGTTGTAAATCGTCTTAAGATATTGGGTCTGTTTCATAAAAAATAAATTACACTTTTAACATTATATCAAACATCACTATGATATTTCGAACAAATATAACACTAAATACCATTATTTTAACCATTAATTTCATCATTTGTCTATTTTGAGCAAAAGAAAATGGCTGCGATGCAATCAACAATATATTGATGTCCCAGCCACTCTGAAATATGTTATGTAGTTTTGAAGATACTACTTATTCAAGTTGTGTGTATTTTCAAAGCTGGTTAAAATCTTTCCAGCCAAAAAATCTATTTATTTAACCATATTAAACATTAGTAAATGCGTCATGCAATTTAGAAAGTTCTTTTTCTAATCGTAGCATTAAATCTTTGCCCACTTCTATATCGACTAAACCAAGTTGAACAGCAAAATCTACTTCTTTTTGCAATCCAAACATTTGTGTATCGAGTACTTCTTCATATAACGGGCATTGAGGTAACGTCAGATTATCCATTTGTACTTTTATAAGTTGGAGAATCCTATCAGCATCTTTATTCAACTGGTCATATGCCGCATTGTTCATTTTTTGATTTTTTACCAAGACATACTCCCCCTATCAATTGTAACTTTATATGTAGAAGTGTATCTTACTGATTCATAAAAAGCAAGTGAATTCCTTAATATACTAAACCGTGTTATTTGTGATAATATTGATATTAAAGAAATCTTTATCTCAAATATATTTTTTACAGAATCGTCAGACTACTGACATCCGTTGTGAAAACGTTTTATTTCAACACAGTTTTTAATGTACAATGAGTATAGAAGTGTTCACTAACAAGTGAGAAACATTCACAAAAAGTTCATTTTTACATATTTTTGTTATAAAGATAGATAAGATATACAAATAGGAGTGGGACTATGATTCAAATTAAGGGCGCAGTTAAATTTCCAATATCATTAGATAGTACAACTTGGATTTTTGATGATAGAAAAGTACAAATTGAAGATTTAGAAAAAGGTGTATTCGACGGTACAAAACCAATCAATTTTGACGATAACCGTGAATGGAATCGTGCAATTTTGGAAGGTCAAACTAATCCGCCAACATTAAATTCTGAAATTAAATATAAAAGACGTGCAGTATTGGAACAATCATTTGTTATCAATATGACACCTTTTTTCAAGAATGCTGAACCATATGATTCTGCAAAGATCATCCGTTTATATAATGAGAATGATGCCATTGAGGTTCCGATTGATTTATTACCTTACCTCTTTTTCCAATTCGCTAAAGATGGTAAAAGATTATATGATGACTATAGTGTAGATAGCTTTGTTTACATTCCAAATGAAGGTTATTCTTACCAATTTGCATACGTTACTCATATTGAGGTGATCTAAGTATGAAAAAAGTTCAATGTATTATTTGTGATACAGAAGTATTTATCGATCAAAATACATTAGAAGCGAAAAGACTTAGAAATGATCCGATGCACACATTTATGTGTGATGAGTGTAAAAGTAGACTTGATACACCTAAACAGCGCAATCAAGTAACAACTTACAATCATCTCTAACACAAAATTTTATTACACAATAATTTAATAAACAAACTTTATAATTATAATAGCTAATTGTTCAATAATTACGAGCCGTAACTAAAATGCAGTTCAAATTGTTAAATGCTTAGCTATTTTTATATGTTATAAATCATCAAGTACATATAATGTTAATAGCAATATACTTTTAATTTTATTAACCACATTATTTTAAATGACAATTTTAAAAGAAAAGAACCAAACTAGATAATATTAACTAGTTTGGTTCTCATATCAAATCTTTTTTAATTAATCATCTTCTTGCATCAATTGTTTGATACGTTTAGATTCTTTTTCACGTGCTGATTTTTCTAGCACTGTTTTTCTAATACGAATATTTTCTGGTGTAACTTCTACAAGTTCATCGTCATTGATAAATTGTAATGCTTCTTCTAATGTTAAAATTCTTGGGCGTTTCATACTTACAGTTTGGTCTTTATTAGCAGAACGTACGTTTGTTTGGTTCTTTTCTTTCGTAACATTAACTGTTAAGTCATTATCACGGTTATGTTCACCAACAACCATACCTTCATATACTTCAGTACCAGGTTCCATGAAGTTTGTACCACGGTCTTCTAAGCCCATAATTGCATAAGCACTAGCTTTACCTTGATCAAGAGATACAAGTGCACCATTTCTTCTGCCACCGATACGACCTTTAACACGTGGTCTAAATTCGTCAAATGTATGGTTAATGATACCGTAACCACGAGTTTGAGACATAAATTCTGTAGTATAACCAATTAAACCACGAGCAGGAACCATAAAGATAATACGAGTTAAGCCATTATCTGTTGTAACCATATCAAGCATTTCACCTTTACGTTGGCCTAATGACTCGATTACAGGACCTGTATATTCTTGTGGTACTTCACATTGTACACGTTCAAACGGTTCACATTTCACACCATCAATCTCTTTTAAAATAACTTGAGGTTTAGACACTTGTAATTCAAAGCCTTCACGTCTCATGTTTTCTATTAAGATTGATAAATGTAATTCTCCACGACCTGCAACAATCCATTTATCTGGTGACTCAGTTGGTGTAACTTTTAATGAAACGTCTGTTTCTAATTGTTGATCAAGACGTTCTTGAATTTGACGAGATGTTACATAATCGCCTTCACGACCTGCAAATGGTGAATTGTTAACTCTAAATGTCATTTCAAGTGTTGGTTCATCAATTCTTAATACAGGTAACGCATCTTGGTGATCACTTGGCGTTACTGTTTCACCAACGTTAATATCTTCCATGCCCGATACGGCAATTAAATCACCAGCATATGCTTCGTTAACTTCTTCACGTTTTAATCCGAAGAAACCAAAGATTTTTGTTACACGGAAGTTTTTAACAGTACCATCTAATTTAATTAAAGATACACTGTCTCCTACACGCATTGTTCCTCGGAACACACGTCCTACACCAATACGTCCTAAATAGTCACTATAGTCTAATAGTGCAATTTGGAATTGTAGCGGCTCTTCTCTATTATCAACTGGTGCTGGTACATAATCGATAATTGTTTCGTATAAAGATTGCATATTTTCATCTTGTTTTTCTGCATCTAAACTTGCAGTACCATTTACAGCTGATGCGTAAACGACTGGGAAATCTAATTGTTCATCAGAAGCTTCTAACTCGATAAATAGGTCTAATACTTCATCTACTACACCTTCAGCACGTGCTTCTGGTTTATCAATTTTATTTACAACTACAACTGGTTTTAAGTTTTGCTCTAATGCTTTTTTCAATACGAAACGTGTTTGTGGCATCGTTCCTTCATAAGCATCTACTACAAGTACAACACCATCAACCATTTTCATGATACGCTCAACTTCGCCACCGAAGTCAGCATGTCCTGGTGTATCTAAAATATTAATTCGATTGTCTTTATAGTTAACTGCTGTATTTTTAGCAAGGATTGTGATACCACGTTCTCTCTCAATATCATTAGAATCCATTGCTCTTTCGTCTACTTGTTCATTTTCACGGAATATTCCTGATTGTTTTAATAACTCATCTACTAGTGTTGTTTTACCATGGTCAACGTGAGCGATGATAGCTATATTACGAACGTCTTCTCTTCTATTAGTCATTTATACAAATTCCTTTCTCGAGTAAATTCCCACTTTTCTTTGCAACTTTTTTATTATATCATATAATTGGTTAAAGAAAACTATAAAGGTGTGGTAGTATGCAACAAAAAAAATCGAAAGCAATATTCTGGGTACTTGCTGTAGTAGCTGTAGTATTCTTGCTTTTATTTAGCTTTAGTTTAGCTGCAACAAATGTTCCATTGATGATTTTAACACTTATATTATTCATTGCAACATTTGGTTACGGTTTCACTTTAAAAAAGAAATATCGCGAAAACGATTGGCTATAATCGAGTCAAATTTTATATACAATCTATAAAAGCGTCTCAATTCTAAAAAATAGGATTGAGGCGCTTTTCATAGGCTGTTTTTTCTTCTAAAATGATCTTTTATTATTTATTTTTTAAACGTTGTTGCAATAATCCAATGATTTCATTATTTTTTTGAAAATGTTGTTCAATGAGTTCAGCGTGTAATTGTTTATTCGCCATTATAATAGAACTAGGTTCATAAATTGATAATGCGTCTCCCATTAAATCTGTACCTTTTCCACCTACTTCATTTAAGATGATGTGACCACCAGCAAAATCCCAGGGTTGTAATCGAGGTGTAATATATCCAGCTAATTTTCCGGTTGCGACATAAATAATTTCTAAAGCAGCTGATCCATAAGCTCTGGCACTCCTGGATTCTTCTACTATAGGTTTAAATAATTCTCCTAAACGAGGCTTGGTTAGCCAATTAGGATTAATGCCAATAATACTTGTACTTAAAGTTGTCGATTTTATTTCAGGAAGTCGATTTTCATTCTCGAATGCTCCTTCTCCAACCTTAGCGTGATATAGTGCATCGTTCATCACATCATATACAAATCCTGCATATGGCTGCCCATCATTATAAATACCGATAGAAATTGCAAAATTTTCTTTTTGATGAACAAAATTCAATGTGCCATCAATTGGATCAACTACCCACACAACACCCGTCACGTTGTTAAGGTCATGACCATGCCCCTCTTCACCAATGACATGGTGGTTAGGATATGTTTTTAAAATATTTTCAAAAATATAGTTTTCTGTAGCTTTATCTACATTAGTCACTAAATCATTAGGATTTGATTTTGTTTCTATCTCTATATCTTCTTTCATTATTTTTTTTACATTATTCCCTGCCTCTAATATGAGACCTTTAGCAAACTCGTAAACAGTCATTGTATCAGCTCCTTATGGACTTCTCATTATACAGTAATTAATACTTAAAAAGTTAATACTTAACTTTTCTAATTTCTAATAATAATATGTATAAAAATATTTTTTGTATATTTTATGATTTCTTACATGTATACCCTATTTAGTCTTTTCTACACGTGCACCATAAAGTTATGTTTTAAGGTGCGCAAAATGGGCAAAGACAATGTTAAACCAATTATATTATGCTACAATACAAACGTAAATAATGTTTACAGGAGGCCCCAATGACTAAATACATATTTAAACCTAAAGATTTCAAAGCATTCTCAGTTGATGGTCTTGATGCAAGAATGGAAGCGTTAAATGAACGTATCCGCCCACAACTTAATGAATTAGGTGATTATTTTGCACAATATTTAGAAACAGTAACCGGTGAAAAATTTTATCCACACGTAGCTAAACATGCGCGTCGAAAAGTTAACCCACCAAAAGATACATGGGTCGCATTCGCTACAAATAAACGCGGTTATAAAATGCAACCTCATTTTCAAATAGGTCTGTTTGAAAATCAATTATTTGTCATGTATGGTATCATGCATGAAACAAAAGACAAAGCACAACAAATAAAAGCTTTCGAGGACCAATTTGAAACACTTAAAAATTTACCAAATGACTATAGCATTAGTCCTGATCATATGAGCCAAGAAAAATTTTACATCCATGAAATGTCAGATGAAGACCTAACAAAAGCGCTCAATCGTGTTAAAGAAGTTAAAAAAGGTGAGTTCTTTGTAGCTCGTACATTGTCACCAAATGCTGAACAATTACAAAGCGATAAAGTCTTTTTAAACTTCCTCGAAGAAACCTTCGAACAATTACTCAAATTCTATAAATAATTCATCTGATATATCTAAAAAGCACGTTACTTAAAATGAATTTAAGTAACGTGCTTTTCTATTTTTACCAATTTATCTTTATAAATGATTGTCAGATACATTTAGTAAATATACGGGTCATCATCTTTTTTTCGTTTCATTTCTGCCTCAGGATTCATATCTTGCTGCTGGGGCTTTTGTTTTTCTTTTTCGTTATTATAAATATTATAATTTGGCATCTGATTAATGTGATTAGCTTGATTATTGTCGTCTTTTTTAACAAATAGCATAATACCAACAATAAACCATAAAATCATCGCAATAAAGTTGCCACCAAACATACCAATAATAGCAGAAACGATAAATAAACATCCTGCTAATATACGATTGCCTTTAATCGTAAATACTGCAATAAAAGCTAAAATCGTTGAAATAAGTGTAAAGACACCTTGGAATATGATAGAAGCTTTAAATGCTTCTGGCGACATTTCTACACCTTGTTGTTGATTCATTTCATTAAACACTTCTTTAAATTCTGGCACGTTGATGAACGCATAGACAATTATCGAAAATATTAAGAAAATTAAACTAAGACTATTTGCTATCCAAGCTAGAATACGTTCTGTTTTCCTACTCATACTCTTCCTCCTATAAATTCATTAATTATATCATAGCAAATTTATGAATAATTAAAAATTACCACGACCTATCGCTAAATGATATTATGTTAGAGCAATATAAATAAAAACCCGATTGCCGCACATCATGTGAGCAATCGAGTTTATTAATCGAATAACAAATGGAATTGTTTTAAAAATAACACAACTTTTATTATGATTTGTCTTTTGTTTCAGAATCATTTTGTTCTTTAGACTTTGCATCTTGTGATTCTTCGGCATCTTGCGAAGTGATTTTCTTACGTTCTTCGAAATTCTTTCTACGCTGATTGGCTGCACTTGGTTGTTGTTTACGTTTTTCTTTTTCACGTTTTCTGCGTTCTTTTTTCTCTTGTTTAATACGTGCTTTTTCTTCTGCTTTTTCTTGTTTACGGCGTTGTTGTTCTTCTTGCTCAGCTTGTTTTCTTTGTTGCGCTTCGTATGCTTCTTGTTTACGGCGTGCTTCTTCTTCCGCCATACGTTGATTTTCTAATTCTGTTTCATTATCTTGTTGTTCTTCTTGCTCATTCGTTACTTCATCTTTGCTATTTTGGTCTTCGTTAGCAACTGCTTCACCATCTTCATTATATACATTGCTAACTTGACCGAATTCATCTTCAGTACTTTGACTGTCATCTTTAACATTATTATGTTTTCTTTGCTTATAATTATATTTTGCTTGTCTAGAAAGTACTTGTGGTTCTTCATCAGATGCATTATTTTCAGAGTTTACTTTTTCTGCAACTTCAGAGCTATAACCGACTCTTCTTAATTGGTTATCATTACTTTGTTGTTGTTCTACGTCAGAAGTTTGTTGCTTTTCAATGTATTGAGGTGAGTTCGGTTCTGATTGTTGCTCATAATCTGAATAACGTTCTTGGTATCCTTCTGCATAATATGCAGGCACCGTTTCTACCTTTTCTTTTCGTGCAAACATCATGATTGCCACGATTAAAAATAGAATTGGGATAATTAGCGGTACAAATAGCAACACTAATGGTAACGTCACTATCGTTGCGACTAAAAATAAGAATCCTGATAAAATTCTTATATTCATTGAAATTAAGGCTAAAAATGATAAAAGCAAACAAACGATGAAATATACTATAATCGCCCACACGCCATTTTGTAGCCATATTACAAATTGGATTGTGTTTAATCCATTATTCGCTAATATTTGTTGAATAAAATCATTGCCATTCAATGAAGTCTCCAAATTTTGTATTGATGCTTCACTACTAAACGATACTAGTGCAATAAACATCGTAATAATGGTTAGTAATAATAAGAATATCCAACTCAACCAACCTAATACTTTTTCTGCTAGTCGACTCACCGGACGTCTAACTTGAGTATATTGCTCTCCTGACATGTCTTTACAACTCCTTATATTGCTTGTCAAACTATTATATCGAATTAACGATAAAATAACTACTAACTATGACTTATTTTAGTGACATTTTAAAATTTAAAAATCTTTCATTATATTCACTTAATGTCTCTTTTCCTAAATCTTTATAAACTTCTAAATTAACTTGTTCTTCCTTTGTAGGATAAAACCGCTCATCATTTTTTATGCTTGCAGGCAATTGTGCTCTTGCTGATTTATTAGGCGTCGCGTAGCCCACCCATTCTGTATTTTGTTTACTATGCTCTGCATCTAATAAAAAGTTCATAAACTTATAGGCACCTGCTTTATTTTGTGTTGTTTTAGGTATAACCATATTATCAAACCAGAGATTTGAACCTTCTTTAGGAACTACATAATCAAATTCTTCATTTTGTTGTACAATTGGAGCTGCTACACCGCTCCATACTACTGCAACATTTGCTTCATGCTGTTCTAACATCATTGAAATTTCATCACCTACTACGCCTTTTACATTAGGACCTAAATGTGTTAAATTTCTCTCAGCTTCTGCTAAATATGATGAATGTGTCTCATTTAAACTATAACCTAATTTATTTAAAGCTACACCTATAATTTCTCTCGCACCATCTACTAATAATATATCATTTTTATATTTCACTTTATAAAGCTGATCCCACGATTCAAAGTTATCATTTGGATATACATTTTTATTGTAAAGAATACCCACAGTACCAAAAAAATAAGGTATTGAATATGTATTATCTTCATCAAATGGCATATCGAGATAATCTGAATCAAGATTTTTCATATTAGGCAGTTTCTCATGATTTAGAGGTAATAACAATTGTTGTCTTTTTAATTTTTGCACTGTATAGTCACAATGATGTTTTGAAGTGAATTTTTGACTGATAAATAAACATATCAAACCAACGATGATAGAAATTATAATTAACTGTAAAAAACGTTTCATTATAATATACCCCGTTTCACTTGTTTTTTATGCTTAAGCACATTTTTAATTAAATAATAACCAAGTATACCGAACATAATCCCGACAAATAAAAGTGTAGATATTGCATTTATTTCCATGCTAATACCTTTTCTTGCCATTGCATAAACTTCCACAGAAAGCACACTAAATCCATTACCGGTAACAAAGAAACTGACAGTGAAATCATCTAATGAATAGGTCAATGCCATAAAAAAGCCACCTATAATTGCTGGCATTAACTGAGGTAACATGACCTTATTCAAAACTTGAAACTCCGTTGCACCTAAATCACGTGCCGCATTTAACGTATGGTTATTCATTTCATACAGTTTAGGTAACACAATGATTACCACAATAGGAATACAAAAAGCAACATGTGAAATAAGTACCGTTATCAATCCGAGACCCATACCAGTAAAATGTCCGATTGCTGTAAACATAATCAAAAATGAAGCGCCTATAACAACATCAGAAGACACTAATAAAACATTATTTAATGTAAGTAATGAAATCTTTATTTTTTTATTTTTTAAATGATATAAACCAATCGCACCTAGTGTTCCTATCACAGTAGCAAATGCAGCGGCTAACAATGCTACACCTATCGTATTAAAAATAACAGACATTAATCGGTCATTACTAAATAATGATTGATAATGTTCTAAAGTAAGCCCATCAAAATGAACCATATTACCAGCAGCATTAAATGAATAAACCATTAAAAATAAAATTGGAGCATATAAAACAGCGATTAATATGCCGATATATATTTTTCCATACCATTTCATATGATTCACCTTTTCCCATTCGTAGCTTTAGTATTTGTAATAATTAAGACTAGCGCCATAAATACAATTAAAAACAACGCAATCGTAGAACCCATTCCATAGTTTTGTATCACTAGAAATTGTTCTTCTATCGCCGTCCCAATATTAATCACTTTATTTCCTGCAATTAGTCTTGTAATCATAAAAAGCGATAATGCTGGTATAAATGTGACTTGAATTCCTGTCAATACGCCTTGCTTCGTGAGTGGTATAATAATTTTTCTAAATGTTGTTAGCCTGCTCGCACCTAAATCACTTGAAGCTTGCAAAATATTATTAGGAATATCCTTCATACTATTGAAAATAGGTAAAATCATAAATGGAATGTAAATATAACTTGCTACTATTAAAAACGCAGGAACAGTAAATAACAATTCCATTTTAGGCAAAGATAAAACATTCAATATTTGATTGATAATACCATCATGACTGAATATGCCTATAAATGCATAGGTCTTCAGTAGTAAATTAATCCAAGTTGGTACAATCAGTATAAGTAACCATACATTTTGATATTTAGATGAACTTATAAAATACGCAGCTGGATAGCTTATAAGTAGCGTCATACACGTAATCGCTGCCGCAAAACATACCGAGTCCCAAATCATTTTGAAATATTTCAGTGAAATCAACTTTTTATAATTTTCCAATCCAAAATGTCCTTGTATATCAATGAATGAGAAATAAACAAGAAGGATTACTGGAACAACGATAAATAAAACCATCCACAGTATATAGGGTATAAATAGATATGTATTAATCTTGCGCATGATTTATTTCCTCGTAACTTTGAATACGCTTATCAAATTCAGCTTCACTTTCACCTGGCACCATAATATGAATTGTTTCTGGTTCAAAGTATAAACCCACTTTACTATTAACTTCTGCTTTTTTAGTAGAATGAACTAACCATTTATAACCTTTACTATCAGTACAATTGATTTCATAATGTACGCCTCTGAAAAGCATAGAAACAACTGTCACTTCGAATAAACCTTGCTCTGATTGTACCAAGGATATATCTTCTGGCCTAATCACTACTTCTACTTGCTCTTGTGGTGAAATACCCATATCTACACATTCTAAATCTTGACCATAGATGTTTACCACATAATCCTCAATCATAGTACCCACAATAATATTTGATTCTCCAATAAAATCTGCAACAAAGCGATTTACAGGTTCGTCGTATATATCAGTAGGTATGCCAAATTGTTGAATTTCACCATTTTTCATTACAAATATATAATCACTCAGCGCTAAAGCTTCTTCCTGATCATGTGTAACAAAAATAAATGTTATACCTAATCTAGACTGTATTTCTCTTAATTCATATTGCATTTGGGTTCTTAATTTTAAATCCAGTGCTGATAAAGATTCATCTAATAATAATATTTCTGGTTCATTCACAATCGCACGTGCAATTGCAATACGCTGTTTTTGCCCCCCACTCATACTTTCAATTGTTCTATCTTCATGACCAGTAAGTTTTACAAGTTTTAATGCTTCTTGCACTTTTTTATTTATGTCGCTTTTGTTCATTTTCTTTAGTTTTAATCCAAAAGCAATATTATCATAGACATTTAAATGAGGAAATAAAGCATAGTCTTGAAATACTGTATTCACTTTGCGTCTGTTTGATGGTATATGATTAATTGTCTGATTTCGATATATAATATCCCCTTCATGGGCTTGTTCAAATCCTGCGATAAGTTTTAAAATTGTTGTTTTACCACAACCAGAAGGCCCAAGTAATGTATAGAAATGACCTGACTCAATATCTATATTGATTTTATTTAATACTGGTATATCATCATAAGCTTTACTTACTGCGTTGAAAGATAATAACGGATTCATTTGTGCTTCCTCCTATAAATATGACGTGGTTGTAACAATCATAACTTGAGTTTCATTTGGTGTAGGATTATGTATTTTTATGACGTGCACTATAATAAAATTTCGAAAAAAAAGCTATATACTGTTTACTTTTATCAAACATTTTGTTTAATGCTTAATAAAAATATCAGAATATAGCTTACACGACAATAGTTATTTTTTCGTTGCGCTAAAAAACGTTTGACTGTTGTCAGTTTGAACTGTTTTAACAGCTTGGTAACTATTATATCCACTACTTTTTTCGAATTCTTTAAAAATCTGTTTTTCTTCTGCTTTCCCAGGAACGATTGTTTTAAATTGCTTGTAGCGATCAATTAATAATTTTCCTTCTACTTCAGATTCATAAAAAGATTCCACAGCATTGAAAAATGACACAACTTGCATCATTTCGTCATTTGACCAATCAAAATCTATTGGATATTGATACTCCATATAAGCATGCCTCCTACTTTTCCATTGAATATTTATAGTTAAAGTTTATTTTAGATATTACATTTTAAAATGAAAAAGGAGCGGGACAGAAATCAAAATTTGATTTCATATTCCCGCCCCACAAGGCTATCGTTATATCTGTTACAACAATGAAATTACATTGTGTGTACTGGTAAACCTATAGCTTTTTCAGCTGCTTCCATAGACATTTCACCTAATGTTGGGTGAGCATGTACAGTTAATGCTAAATCTTCAGCATTCATACCAGCTTCGATTGCTAAACCTAGTTCAGAAATAATATCAGATGCGCCAGTACCAACTACTTGAGCACCTACTAAAGTATTATCTTCTTTAAGCGTAATAAGTTTAACAAAGCCAGTAGTGTCATCTAATGATAACGCACGGCCATTAGCTGCATAAGGGAATTTAGAAGCAGTAATTTTTAATCCTTCTTCTTTAGCTTGAGCTTCTGTATAACCTACTTGAGCAAGTTCTGGCTCAGTGAAACATACAGCAGGCATACCGATGTAATCTACTTCTGATGCTTCACCAGAGATTACTTCAGCTGCAACTTTAGCTTCATAGCTTGCTTTATGTGCAAGTGGTAAACCAGGAACAATATCACCGATTGCAAAAATGTTTTCAATTGAAGTACGGCTTTGTTTGTCTACCTCGATTAATCCACGTTCTGCAAATTTAAGACCTAATTCTTCTAAGCCTAATTCGTCAGTGTTAGGACGACGACCTACAGTAACTAATACGTAATCAGCATCAATTGTTTGTTCTTCGCCTTTTACTTCGTAAGTTACTTTAACACCGTTTTCAGTTTCTTCAGCAGATTTAGCCATAGCTTCAGTTACAATATCAACGCCTTTTTCTTTCATACCTTTTTTAACAGGTTGAGTCATTTGTTTTTCAAAACCGCCTAAGATATCTTTAGCGCCTTCTAAAATAGTAACTTCAGAACCAAAGTTTGCAAAAGCAGTTCCGAGTTCAGAACCAATATAACCGCCACCAACAACTACTAATTTACCAGGAACTTCTTGTAAATTTAGAGCGCCAGATGAATCAATTACACGATTTCCAAACTCAAAGTTAGGGATTTCAATTGGTCTTGAACCAGTTGCAATGATCGCGTTTTTAAAGTTATATGTTTGAGCACTTTTCTCATCCATAACACGTAAGCTATTGTTATCAACAAAGTAAGCTTCGCCTTTAACGATTTCTACTTTATTACCTTTTAACAATCCTTCAACGCCACCAGTTAATTTTTCAACTACTGATTGTTTGAATTCTTGAACTTTATTAAAATTAAGTGAAACACTTTCAGCAATAACACCTAAATTTTCTGAGTTCTTAGTTTCATCATAACGGTGTGAAGCGTGTAACAATGCTTTAGAAGGAATACAACCAACATTAAGACATACGCCACCTAATGTTCCTTTTTCAACGATTGTTACTTTTTGACCTAACTGTGCTGCACGAATTGCTGCAACATAGCCTCCTGGTCCTGCTCCGATTACAATAGTGTCTGTTTCAATTGGGAAATCTCCAACTACCATATTTTACCCCTCCATTAATAATAATTCTGGATTATTCAATAAACGTTTGATATGATTCATAGCATTTTGTCCAGTAGCACCATCAATTTGTCTGTGGTCAAAGCTTAATGATAATGATAATACTGGCGCAGCTACTATTTCACCATCTTTAACAATTGGTTTTTGTGCAATACGGCCAATACCTAAGATAGCTACTTCTGGGTGGTTGATTACTGGAGTGAACCATTGTCCACCAGCTGAACCGATATTACTAATTGTACATGTAGCATGTTTCATTTCATCTGCCGCTAATTTTCCGTCACGTGCTTTAACAGCAAGTTCGTTAATTTCGTCTGAGATGCTAAACATTGATTTACGGTCTGCATGTTTAACAACAGGCACTAATAGTCCTCTGTCTGTGTCAGCAGCAATACCAATGTTCCAATAATGTTTGTGTACGATTTCGCCAGCATCTTCGTTAAATGAAGTGTTAAGCGCTGGATATTTTTTAAGTGCAGAAACAAGTGCTTTAACAACATAAGGTAAGAAAGTTAATTTAGTACCTTGTTCAGCTGCAACTTCTTTGAATTTTTTACGGTGATCCCATAATTCTTGAACATCAATTTCATCCATTAATGTTACGTGAGGTGCAGTTTGTTTTGAATTAACCATTGCTTTAGCAATTGCTTTACGCATTGCAGGTATTTTCTCAGTTGATTCTGGGAATTCACCTTCTGTAGAAACTGGTGCTGATTGTGCTGCACTTGAAGTTTCTTCAGTTGCTGTAGCTGCGCTTTCATTTGAAGCTGCTTCTCCGCCACCATTTAAGTAGGCGTCCACATCTTCTTTAGTTGTACGGCCATTTTTACCTGAACCTGAAACAGCTTTAATGTTAACACCATTATCGCGAGCATATTTACGAACTGAAGGCATCGCTTTAACGCGTTTACTTTCATCTACTTCTTCGTCTTTAGATGCTTGTGCAGGTGCTTCTTCTTTAGTGCTTTCTTCTGCAGGTGCTTCTGTTTCTTCACTTGCTGAATCGTCACTTTCACTACCTTTGAATTGCATATCTTCTGCATCTGGTGAATCGATTTTTACGATTGTGTCACCAACAACTGCAACAGTACCTTCATCTACTAGTACTTCTTCAATAGTACCTGAAACAGGTGATGGGATTTCAACAACTGATTTATCGTTTTGTACCTCAGCTAAAATATCGTCCTCTTCAATTGTATCTCCAGATTTAATAAACCATTTTACAATTTCACCTTCGTGGATACCTTCACCAATGTCGGGTAATTTAAATTCAAATGCCACGTTATTATCCTCCTAAAAATTCATATTAAGTCAAAAATTAGAAATTGAGCGATGGACAATTAAGTCACTATCTCATGCTATAAATATAAATTTGGATGAAGTAGGTGCATCAATTAAACTGATAGCATCCTACTTCATTAAATATATATTAAAATTCTAAAGTTTCTTTCGCTTTTTCAATGATGTCATTTTTGTTTGGTAACCAAACATTTTCAGCTTGTGTAAACGGATAAACTGTATCTGCCGCTGCAACACGAGCGATTGGTGCTTCTAATGAAAGGATAGAGCGTTCTGCTAATTCAGAAACAACTGTTGCTCCAACACCCGCTTGACGTTGCGCTTCTTGTACTACTACAGCACGTCCTGTTTTTTCTACTGAAGCAACAAGTGTTTCGATATCGATTGGTTGAACAGTACGTAAGTCAATGACTTCTACTGAATAACCATCTTTTTCTAACTCTTCTGCTGCTTTTAATGACTCTTGTACCATTGCACCATATGCAATAAGTGTAATGTCATTACCTTCTTGTTTCACGCTTGCTTTACCAATTTCAATTGTGTACTCTTCTTCAGGTACTTCATCACGGAAAGAGCGGTATAATTTCATATGTTCTAAATATACAACCGGGTCATTACTTCTGATTGCTGAGATTAATAATCCTTTAGCATCATATGGGTTTGACGGGATTACAACGTGTAAACCTGGTGATTGAGCTAAAAGACCTTCTAAGTTGTCAGCATGTAATTCTGGTGTATGAACGCCGCCACCAAATGGTGCACGAATAGTAACAGGTGATTGTTTAGAGTTACCAGAACGGAAACGCGTACGTGCAATTTGTCCTGCTATAGAGTCGAATACTTCAAATACAAATCCAAAGAATTGTACTTCCATTACTGGACGGTATCCTTGAGTAGATAAACCTAAAGCTAAACCACCAATACCAGATTCTGCTAAAGGTGTATCAAATACACGGTCTTCACCGAATTCTTTTTGTAAACCTTCAGTTACACGGAAAACACCACCGTTAACACCGACGTCTTCACCGAAAAGTAAAACATTCTCATCGTTTTGTAATTCGGTTTTAAGCGCGTTGTTAATCGCTTGAACCATTGTCATTTGTGCCATCGGTTACTTCGACTCCTTCTCTTTATAGATTTCATATTGCTCTGCTAAATGTTGAGGCATTTCTTCATACATATTTTCCATCAAGTCAGTAACTTTTTGTTTTTCAGTATTGTCTGCTTCTTTAATAGCAACTTTAATTTCAGATTTTGCACGGTCGATAACTTCATTTTCTTTATCGCCAGTCCATAGACCTTTATTTTCAAGATATTTTCTGAAACGAACTAATGGATCCTTTTTCTCCCATTCAGAATCTTCATCAGATGTTCTGTATTTCGTTGGGTCATCTCCAGCCATAGTATGTGGACCATAACGATAAGTGATTGTTTCAATTAAAGTTGGACCTTCACCATTAACAGCACGATCACGCGCTTCTTTAGTTGCTTGGTATACTGCTAAAGCATCCATACCATCAACTTGAATACCTGGGATACCAACTGCAATAGCTTTTTGAGCTAATGTAATAGCAGCAGTTTGCTTACTACGTGGTGTTGAAATCGCATAGTTGTTGTTTTGTATAACGAAAATTGCAGGTGCTTTATATGCAGAAGCAAAGTTAATACCTTCATAGAAATCACCTTGTGAAGAACCACCATCACCAGTATAAGTAATTGCTACAGCACTTTTGCCACGTTTTTTAATACCAAGCGCTACACCAGCAGTTTGAACATACTGAGCACCGATAATAATTTGTGGGCTTAATGCATTAACGCCTTCAGGCATTTGGTTTCCTTTAAAGTGACCTCTTGAGAATAAGAAGGCTTCAGTTAAAGGTAAACCTTGCCAGATTAATTGTGGAACATCACGGTAACCTGGTAATATAAAATCTTCTTGTTCTAAAGCATATTGTGAAGCTAATTGTGAAGCTTCTTGTCCTGCTGTCGGAGCGTAGAAACCTAATCTCCCTTGTCTGTTTAATGAAATAGAACGTTGATCAAGAATACGTGTCCAAACCATTCTCTCCATTAATTCAACTAATTGCTCGTCTGATAAATCTGGTACTAGATCTTCATTAACGATGTTACCATCTTCATCCAAGATTTGGATCATTTCAAATTGAGATTCAGTATCTTTCAATACTTTCTCTGCATCGAATTGGGCTTTCAATTTCGGAGCCATTCAATTCACCATACCTTTCCCGTATAATAGAAACTTATTTTATCCTTCAATATTGTACCACAAAACTGTTACACTGTTAAATAATTTGAAAAAGTTCTGTAATACTTACGACAAGTACAGTTTTTAATCTGTACCACTGTTTTTCATGGCGCTGTACTATTTAAAAACTAAGTCGCTATAAAGTTATTCCCTTAAAATTGTAAGCGCCCTCATAACTTATGCTATAACGTAGCAATTTAAAATTCAAATTTACCGCTTTATAATTTAAGAAAGGTTATCTATATCTTCTTTTTCTTTGTTCACTTTATTCATTGCATCCGAGTATTTTTCAAATGCTTTATTCATGTTTTTATATGCTTTCGAAACTGCTTCTGCTTTTTTGTCTATTTGTTCTTGATTCACTTGATCACCTGAAGTATAGCCAAACATATCTTTTTCCTTATTCAAAATATTTTTATATGCTTTGGCATATTCATCATGTGCTTTGTATTTATCTTTAAGCGCTTGATTCAATTGTGTCACTTCTTTTTTCTTATCATCATCACTTATATTATCGACATGCTTTTCAGCTTTTTCAAATTCTTTTTCTGAGTTATCTATAGCTTCTTCTTCTTTTTTAAATGTTTTTTCTCTTTCTTCAACATTGTCCACGACTTTTTTCGAAGTATCCTTCACTTCTGCTTGGTCTTTACCATTAATTTTCTCTACTAATTTTTGCTTGTCTTGTTCAAGACTATTTAACTTCTTCCCTACTGAAGACACAGGTTTCTCTTCATCAAATGCTTTTTGTACTTTTTCGTTATAATCTTCTATTTCACCTTTGTCTGTTGTACACCCCGCTACTAACATTGTAGAAGCGAGTATCGCACCGATGCTATACTTTAATTTCATTTTTTGAGAAATCCTCCTTTATTTGTGTGTTATATTATATAATATTTTATAAGAAATCAAATGTATCACTGTATTTTAAGCGTTAAACTTTGGTATATTTTATATTAAGGAAGGTGTATGAACAAAATGATAACAATGAAAGATATTATCCGAGATGGTCACCCAACACTTCGTGAAAAAGCAAAAGATGTAACAATACCGCTTTCTGACGAAGATCGTGAAACTTTAAAATCTATGCGCGAATTTCTAATTAATAGCCAAGATGAAGAAACAGCTAATAAGTATGGACTTCGCTCAGGAGTGGGTCTTGCTGCTCCACAAATTAATATTGCAAAAAAAATGATAGCAGTTTATTTACCAGATGACGGTGATGGCAAAAGTTATGATTTAGCATTAGTTAACCCTAAAATCATGAGCCACAGTGTTCAAGAAGCATATTTACCAACTGGCGAAGGTTGTCTAAGTGTAGATGAAAACATTCCAGGACTCGTTCACCGTAAATATCGAATCACAGTAAAAGCAACAGATTTAGATGGTAATGACGTAAAATTACGTTTAAAAGGTTATCCCGCTGTTGTCGTTCAACATGAGATAGACCATATTAATGGTGTAATGTTTTATGATCATATTGATCCAAATAATCTACTTACACCACATGAAGATGCAGTAGAAGTTTAATCTATTAAAAATATAATGCCGTTAGCACATTGAGAATTTCTCATTAGCTAACGGCATTTTTTACATAAAGTCATCTCTACGTTCAGTAAATGGTATATCTAATTTTTTAAGTTCTGTCTTTAAGTCGTTTAATTCTTTAATGTCTATAAATTCTGGATCATGATTATGTTTGACGTAATTTTGATCACCATTTACAGTATCAATTATTTCATTATAATTAAAAAACATGATTACTTGTTCTGTACGGATTTCAAAAGTGATATCTTGAAATATTTTATCGTGTCGATTTTTTTCTCTTTTAACATCTTCTATAATTCTTTTTACTCGATCCATTTCTATCACCCTTACCCATCTATCATTTCTATAATTAATAATAACTCCCTTTCATCATAATTAACTTTCAACGTGCACTCAAGTTTTATGATGATTTTTTGCAGCTTTTTTACATAACTAAAGATTTGATTTTGCAGATTAAATATTAATTATAATAAAAATGAAATTATTTGTACTTATTAAAAGAGGTACTAAAGATAAAACCGCTTTATTTATTCTACTACATCATGTAAAATGAGAAATAACTGAAAACATATGAATCATAGTGTTTGTAGTTTTCTAAACGAACGAACTGAAGATCTCCCTAGAAACATACTAAGCAAAAAACTAGTATGTTCTATTTATATACAGTATTAGTGTCCATGCATAATTAGAAGTGCAGTTAATTTCAAATAACCATTGGGTACTTCAAACTTTTATATTACTAGGGTTTTAATATAAAAAATTAAAAATCAAACATGATTTTAGGAGGAAATATATAAAATGGCAGTATTTAAAGTGTTTTTTCAAAAAACCAAAGAAGAAGTAATTGTACGTGAACACACACAAACAATTTACGTTGAAGGACAAACAGAAGAACAAGTAAGAAGATATTTAAAAGATCGTAATTTTAACATTGAATTTATTACTAAATTAGAGGGCGCACATTTAGAATATGAAAAACAATCAGATCACTTCAATGTGGAGCAAGCTGAATAATGAAACAAATTCATAAAAATGAAGTTGCGGTTTATGCTCTTGGTGGCTTAGGCGAAATTGGTAAAAATACTTATGCCGTTGAGTATCAGGACGAAATCGTTATTATCGATGCAGGTATCAAATTCCCTGATGATAATTTATTAGGTATTGACTATGTCATTCCTGATATTACTTATTTAGAGCAGAACCAAGATAAAATTGTTGGTCTGTTTATCACTCACGGACATGAGGACCATATAGGTGGTGTGCCCTACCTATTAAAGCAAATTAATGTGCCTATATATGGTGGACCATTAGCTTTAGGTTTAATCAGAAATAAATTAGAAGAACATCATTTATTAAGAACTGCAAAACTTATTGAAATTGATGAAAGTAGTGTCATCAAATCTAAACATTTTGAAGTTTCATTCTATTTAACTACACACAGTATTCCAGAAGCATATGGTGTTATCGTTAATACGCCAGAAGGAAATATTGTTCATACGGGTGACTTCAAATTTGATTTCACACCAGTTGGTGAACCAGCAAATATAGCTAAAATGGCAAAATTAGGTGAAGAAGGCGTACTTTGTTTGCTTTCTGACTCTACCAATTCACTTGTACCAGATTTTACTTTAAGTGAACGTGAAGTCGGCCAAAATGTTGAAAAGATATTCCATGATTGTAATGGACGAATCATATTCGCCACATTTGCATCAAACATCTATCGTGTTCAACAAGCAGTTGAAGCTGCAATTAAACACAACCGTAAAATTGTTACATTTGGTCGTTCAATGGAAAACAACATTAAGATTGGTATGGAATTAGGCTATATCAAAGCACCACCAGAAACGTTTGTTGAACCAAATAAAATCAATACCGTGCCTAAGCATGAATTATTGATTCTATGTACAGGTTCTCAAGGTGAACCAATGGCAGCATTATCTAGAATTGCCAACGGTACGCATAAACAAATTAAAATCATCCCTGAAGATACAGTTGTATTTAGTTCTTCACCTATTCCAGGTAATACGAAAAGTATTAATCGCACAATAAATTCACTTTATCGTGCCGGTGCAGAAGTTATTCATAATAAAGTATCTAATATTCATACTTCTGGTCACGGTTCTAAAGGCGATCAACAATTAATGTTACGTCTGTTACGTCCTAAGTTCTTTTTACCAATCCATGGTGAATACCGTATGCTAAAAGCGCATGGTCAATCAGGTGTTGAGTGTGGCGTTGAACCAGATAATGTATTTATTTTTGATATAGGTGATGTCTTAGCACTGACACATGATTCTGCTAGAAAAGCTGGTAGAATACCATCAGGTAATGTATTAGTTGATGGTAGTGGTATTGGTGATATCGGTAATGTAGTTATTCGTGATCGTAAACTATTATCAGAAGAAGGTTTAGTGATTGTTGTTGTAAGTATAGACTTCAAAACAAACAAACTACTTTCTGGACCTGATATTATCTCACGTGGTTTTGTATACATGCGTGAATCTGGACAATTGATTTATGATGCACAACGTAGAATCAAAACGGATGTTATTTCAAAATTAAATCAAAACCCAGAGATTCAATGGCATCAAATTAAATCCTCAATCATTGAAACGTTACAGCCTTATCTATTTGAAAAGACTGCACGTAAACCAATGATCTTACCAGTCATTATGAAAGTAAATGAAGATAACAACCAATCATTTGCTAAGAAACCTAGCCCTAAAAATGACAAACCTAAAAACAACAACACGAAAGCACCAGCAAAAAATTCAAAACCTAACAATCAAAACAAGAAAAAAAGCAATAACAATAACAATCCAAAACCTAAACCTAAAAAAGATGAAACAAATCAATCATCTGAATCATAGGTCTTATAAACAGTCCACACATTGTCAAAACAATGTGTGGACTGTTTTGCTATGACTAATCTATTTCATAAAAACTGAACATTTTACTACATAAAAGCAATTCCATAATTTCTACTGCTTAACATAGCACTTTTTAAGCCTTTTACCATTTATTAACACACCTCGTTTAATTAATAGTATTTTTATGTGGTTTTGAACTAATAATCTTTATTAAAGTTGAATACTTGTTTATTTCTTCAGCTGTTATATCGATGTTATTTTCATATTCTTTCAATTGTATTTTTAAGCATTCAAACAGTTCATCTGGTGGGAGTGAGACAGAAATCTAATTTTTCTAACAAGATTTCGTCGTCCCAGCCCAGCAAAGTTGACTAGAAAATGGAATACAAAAACTTCAACTCTTGCATAAGAACCACCTTCCTTCATAAATGAAGTAGTATTTCTTTAAAAGATTGATAAAAGCGCATTTTCAGTTCAGCCTGCCACTGCCAATATAATAATCGAAATAATAAAAAGAAGCCTCCAATTTTGGAGACTTCTTCAATATTACATTGTTATCGAACTACTTTTTTCTCAAAACGATTTAAGTCATTATCATGCCCTATCATAATTAATATATCACCGATTTCAATACTAATATTAGGATCAGGAGAAACTAAAATTTCTTTACCTCTTTTTATAGCAATAATACTTATCCCGAATTGTGCTCGAATATCTAATTCTATAATGGTTTGGCCAGCCATTTTTTCGCTCGCTTTAATCTCTACAATTGA
This sequence comes from Staphylococcus sp. OJ82, assembly GCF_000294465.1. Taxonomy (NCBI): domain Bacteria; kingdom Bacillati; phylum Bacillota; class Bacilli; order Caryophanales; family Staphylococcaceae; genus Staphylococcus; species Staphylococcus sp. OJ82. The sequence continues at coordinate 579,347 of NZ_ALPU01000010.1, forward strand.
ATGTTCATCTGCAAGTTCTAAATAATCTAACACACTTGCACTTGCGACATTGTGAGCGATTCTTCTTCCCATATCTCTTTCTGGATGGACAACTGTATCCGCACCAATTTTATTCAAAATTTTTGCGTGATAATCATTTTGCGCTTTAGCTGTTACTTTCTTAACGCCTAACTCTTTTAAAATTAGCGTTGTTAATGTACTTGATTGTATATTCTCACCTATTGCTACGATAACGTGATCAAAATTTCTGATGCCTAAACTTTTCATAACAGCTTCATCTGTTGTATCAGCAATGACAGCATGTGTGGCAATATCACTATATTCATTTACACGTGCTTCATTCATATCAATTGCCATAACATCCATATCTAATGCATTAAGTTCTCTTACTATACTGCCACCGAATCGACCTAAGCCGATAACCACATACTCTTTGTCCATATGCGTCCTCCAATTTAAAAAATCACGGATAAGATAGCTACTCATCAACCTAAGCAAGCAAATGAATAACTATCATTACCTCATTTTAAAAAATTAATTTATTTTTTTCCTTCAACATAATCTTTGTCGAAAACAAATAATCTTAATAATAATATTAACGATGGAATGAGTAAAAGTAAACCTAAAACAAATGCAATAATTAAAGCAATGGCCATGCTACTATTAACGACACCTTCATCTATACGAACATATGGGTATAAGATGTATGGCATTTTGCTGGCGCCATATCCGAAAAATGCAAATGCCATTTGTAGTATAACAAGGATAAATGCAAATCCGTGCCATTTTTTTATTAATGTAAGTACCATGACACCTATAAAGCTTATAAAGCTTAGTAGGAACATCCACCAATAATCAGTTACTGCGCTTAAGAAATGCGCTTCGTTTTGTAGTCTTAACGATACAAATACGAATAATGAAATTGCGATCATCGGCGGTCCCCAGAACAAGAACCAATATCTTAATAAATCATATGCTGGTTTATCTTTAGCTTTTGAAGCATAGTACGTAAGGAAGCCTGAAGAAATATATAGCACTGATATAACGGCTAAGAATACGACAGACCATGAATAAGGACTCAAGGCTAATTCAAGCCAGTTCAAATCTATATTATCACCTGAACCTGTAATAAAGCCCCCTTCTGATATTGTTAGCGTTGTAGCAAGCGCAGCTGGAATAAACAATCCTGACAAGCCGTACATTGCTAACCAAATGAGTTTTGAATCAGGTCCATAATTTTCAAATGCGTAAAAACTACCTCTAATTGTTAGTAATATTAACGCAATTGAAGCTGGTACGAGTAGTACGGTACCAAAGTATTTCGCTGCATCAGGGAAAAAACCTACGATGCCAACGAAAAAGAATACAAAGAATACGTTTGTTACTTCCCACACAGGATTTAAATAACGACCTATTAAATGGTTAATTTGTTTATCTTGTTTAGTCACTTTTGCGTGAAGTGTAAAGAAACCAGCACCAAAATCAATAGAGGCGATAATAATATAAGAGAATAAGAATATTCCAAGTACTGTAATACCTATATAAGCAAATATCATTACTCATCACCTCTTTCTGGTGTATTTTCTTCTACGTCTTTATATGCTGGTTTATTACTGAACATCCGAATTAATACATATGCGGTAGTCACGATTAATATTATATATAAGATACCGAATAATATTGTCACGAGTGTTAAACCACCTGCTTGAGTTGCAGCATCAGCTACTTTAAGGTAACCACGAACCAACCATGGTTGACGACCTTGTTCAGTTAAGAACCACCCAGCTTCTATTGCAATCATTGCTGCTGGTCCAGTTAACAATGCACCATACAACATTGGTTTTGAATAAGTGAATTTGCGTAACTTCTTAAATATCAGTGTTAATATAAACGCACCGGATATAATCAAGCAGAATACACCCATAGAAACCATAATATCAAAGTAATAGTGTACAATCATCGGTGGATGCAGTTCTTCTGGAAACTCATTTAATCCTTTTACTTCTGTGTCTGTATTATTATCAGCCAAGAAACTGAGTATGCCAGGTATTTTTATGGCACCGGATACTTCTTGTGTTTCTTCATCTAAACTACCAAAGAATATTAAATCTGCATTGGACTCTGTTTCAAAGTGCCATTCATAAGCAGCAAGTTTTTCTGGTTGCTCTTGGTGTAGAAACTTAGCTGATAAATCTCCAGCTAACATAGAACCTAAAGTAAATACTACGCCAAGAATCATCGTTAGTTTCAATGCTTTTTTATGATATTCTGTGTCTTTTTTGAATTTATTTTTCAATAATTTAAATGCAGCAATTGCAGCAAGTACAAATGCCATCGTCATAAGTGCTGTAGCAACAACGTGGAATGATCTAATTAAGAATGATTCGTTAAACATTGCTGCCCAAGGTTGGACGTTAACCATTTTCCCATCCTTCATTTCAAAGCCAGCTGGTGTATTCATAAATGAATTGACCGCTGTAATGAAGAATGCTGAGAATGTACCACCTATAATGACAGGTATACTAATAAGGAAATGAGTCCATTTACTCTTAAATCTATCCCATGTATATAAATAAATACTTAAGAAAATTGCTTCAAAGAAGAAAGCAAATGTTTCCATAAATAATGGTAATGCAATAACATGACCGCCCATTTGCATAAAGGTTGGCCATAATAGTGATAATTGCAGTCCAATAATTGTTCCTGTCACAACACCAACAGCTACCGTAATGGTATATCCTTTAGACCATCTTTTGGCTAATGTTATATATTTTGGATCATTTCTTTTTATACCTAAAAATTCAGCAACAGCAAACATTAATGGCACGCCCACACCAATCGTTGCGAATATGATATGAACCGCGAGTGTCATCGCAGTTAAAAAACGGGCTAATTCAACTGAATCCATAATATCACCTTTTTTATTTATTTGTGACAAAAATCACAACGTTCATTCATTATAAACTGCTTTACGTTGTATTGAAATAAGTTGCGTTCAAAATATAGTGACAAATTAATGACCACTTGCATGTAAGTCAAAGATTTGTAATAATTTAAAAAGTTTCTTATATTAAAGTATATCGAATTTAAAATAGGAAGGACGAGTTTTAATGGATAAAATAATAATTTATACGCAAAATGAATGCCCACCTTGTACTTTCATAAAAAACTATTTGTCAGATAAAGGCGTCTCATATAGCGAAAAAAACATCTCGAATTCCCAATATAGAAATGAAATGATAGACTATGATGCTTTCGCCACACCTTTTATCTTGTTGAATAATGAGCCAATGTACCAAATTGACATTGATAAAATCAACCACACTTTAAATATAGAATAATTATCAAGCAATGTAGCCATCCTACATTTGAATTAGTAAATCTTTCACTTTCTAAACTATATGATTTTTAGCGTTATTACAAAGTTACTGTTTAACAACATGCAATGACTTATTACGTTAATTCTAATTTTTTTGAATTTATAGCAAAATAAAAAAGCTGATAGCCCCACTATAAATGGTCTATCAGCTTTTTTCGAACTCAAATGTTCAATTATTATTTATTATTTAGCATATTGCTCAACTAGTTCTTGTACTTCTTCAGAAGTTGCACAATTAATTGCTCTTTGTGACAATTCTTCCATTTCATTTTGGCTTAAACCTTTGATTTGACGACGCGCTTTAAGCACTGATGTAGCACTCATTGAAAATTCATCTAATCCTAAGCCTAATAATAATGGAATAGCGATTTCGTCGCCTGCCATTTCGCCACACATACCAGTCCATTTACCTTCTTTATGTGATGCTTCGATCACTTGTTTTACTAAACGTAAAATTGAAGGATTGTATGGTTGATACAAGTAAGAAACGCGTTCAGACATGCGGTCAGCCGCCATTGTATATTGAATTAAATCATTTGTTCCAATACTGAAGAAATCAACTTCTTTTGCGAAGACATCTGCTAATGCAGCAGTTGAAGGAATTTCAACCATGATACCTAATTCAATATCATCAGAAACATCTGTACCTTCTTGTTTTAAGTTTTCTTTTTCTTCAAGTAATAATGCTTTAGCATCACGGAACTCATTGATTGTTGCAACCATTGGGAACATGATATTTAATTTACCGTAAACAGATGCACGTAATAATGCACGAAGTTGTGGTCTAAAAATATCAGGTTGGTCTAAACATAAACGAATCGCACGATAACCTAAGAACGGATTCATTTCTTCAGGTAAATTTAGATATGGTAACTCTTTATCGCCACCGATATCTAATGTACGTACAACAACACGTTTATCTTCCATCGTTTCTAGAACTTTTTTATAAGCTTCGAATTGTTCATCCTCAGTAGGCATTTCATCTCTACCCATATATAAAAATTCCGTACGATATAAACCAATACCTTCTGCACCATTTTCAATAACACCTGTTAAATCATTAGGTGTACCGATGTTTGCAGCTAATTCAGCATGTTTACCATCAATTGTTTTTGTTTCTTCATTGCGTAATTTTTGTAATTCCTTTTTATCTTCGAAGAAACGTTCACGTTTATTTTCATAAGCGATTACTTCATCATCTGTAGGATCAATAATTACTTCGCCTGTTAATCCGTCAACGATAATCATATCGCCTTGTTTAACGTCTTCAGTAATAGATTTTGTACCTACAACCGCAGGTATTTCTAAAGAACGGCTCATAATTGCTGAGTGTGATGTTCTTCCACCAATATTTGTTACAAAGCCTTGCACGAATTCTTTATTTAACTGAGCAGTATCTGAAGGCGTTAAATCGTTTCCAATTATAACAACGCTTTCATCAATGATACTAGGATTTGGTAACTCTACACCTAAAATATGTGCTAACACACGTTTAGAAACGTCACGGATATCAGCAGCACGTTCTTTCATGTATTCATTATCCATATTTTCAAATATAGTAATGAATTGTCCAGTTACTTCAGATAATGCAGTTGGTGCGTTAACTTGGTCATTTTTAATCTTGTCTTCAATCGGTTGAATTAACTCTGGATCATCTAAAACTAATAAATGAGCATCAAAAATCGCTGCTTTATCAGCACCTAGATTTTTTTCAGCATTATTTCTTATTTTTGTTAACTCAACTTTAGATGTTTCGATGGCGTCATTGAACTTAGCAATTTCAGCGTCGATATCTGTAATCTTTTCACTATTATATGAAAGATCTGGTTCAACTAATAAATATGCTTTAGCAATAGCTACACCATCAGATGCAGCAATGCCATTTATATAGTTAGTCATATTATTTAGTTAATCCTTCTTTAGATAAAATCTCAGTGATTGCTTCGATTGCGTCTGTTTCGTCGCTACCATCAGCGTAGATAGTGATTTCAGCATCTTTACCTACACCTAAACTCATAACACCCATGATTGATTTCAAGTTAACTTTTTTACCGTTATATTCTAATTGAATATCTGAATCAAATTTTGAGGCAGTTTGAACAAGCATTGTCGCTGGACGAGCGTGAATACCTGTTTCATCGATAATTACATATGATTTTTGTTCCATAATTTATTTCTCCTTCGTATAGTTAGAATCGTTAGTTTATTATAAAACCTAACAAAGTTTTATATAATAAGATTACCAAATTATATATATAAATTCAATTCCTTGCACCCATGACATGACAATATTCAGCGTTTATTTAACAATTTGTGAAAACGCTGTAGTTTTACACAAGTGATTTAGCAACTTTTTCACATTTTTGAATATGATCATTACCTATTTTTTTCATGAAATAATAACTTATAGAAGCAGTGATTGCTTGACCTACTACCGGGAACCATTTCGTTTGTTTTGCTGTAGTACGTTTCGCTACATCACGAATAACTACTTTGAGAATAGCACTTGATACTTTTTTACCAATAAATTGGCTGCCTTGAATTGCCGCAGTAGTTAGCACACGCTCTTTCATGTCATCTCCCATGGTATTAACTTGTTTATGATCAAGACCATAAATTTTATTTACGTCCTCAATTATATCTTTCATAAGTTTAATATCTACACTGAAGCCTAAACCAGGAATAGGTACTACACTTACCCCAGATGATAGCATTGATTTTTTTCTTACTAAAGCCTCTGCACGTTGGCGACGTTCTTCAATTTCACTATGTGTTGTTGGTATGCTACCTTTATTATTTATATCTTCTATATTTAAGACTTTATTTCCTACTTTTTGTGTAACGTTATTTGTGATTTTATTTTTAAAACTCATTATGTTCACTCCTTAGTAAATTCTATACACTAAGAATAATACCCGTTTTTTCACACTTTACTGTATTTTTACAAAAATCGCTTTTAAATATTTTGAAGGTTTATAGTGTGCATGCGTCTTAAAATCTTTTGGCAAGCCCATGACATCAATAATTTCAAAGTCCACTTCTTCTTTAGTTAATGTTTCTGTAACTACATTTTTAAAAGCTTTTAGTGAAAACGTACTATTATTTGTACATAATAGCAATGTACCTTCAGGTCCAAGTATATCGAGTGCACCAACAATTAATTTATCGTAGTCTTTTAATACAGAAAATGTTTTTTTCTTATTTCTCGCAAAACTTGGCGGATCGATAACAATTGTATCGTAGAAGAAATCATGACGACGAGCGTAATTATAGAAATTAAAAGTATCCATAACATAAATGTATTGTGACGCTGGGTCAATAGAATTTAAACCGAAATTACTTTCAGTAAGCGCTCGAGAACGGTTAGCTAAATCAACGCTTGTTGTCATCTCTGCATTTTCTGCAGCTACAACTGAGAATGCCCCTGTATAACTGAATAAATTCAATAAATTTTTATCTTGCGCGTATTGGTCTTTTAATTTCTTTCTTACTTCTCTTTGATCTAAAAAGATGCCCGTCATTGGCCCATCATTTAAATGCACATTATAAAATGTAAAGTTTTCTTCGATGACAATTGGGAATTCCGGTGCATCTCCGTCAACGAAGCCACCTTCTACATTAGCATCTTTAAAACGTAACTTTTCAAAAATTGACGTATAACCAAATATTGCTTTCAGCGCACTCAAAATATTATAACGGAACTTATAAATACCTTTAGAATACCATTGAACTAAGTAATGACCGTTGTAATTGTCGATTGTAAGACCACCAACACCATCACCTTCTCCGTTAAATACTCTAAATGCATTTGTACCCTCTACATTATAAAAATATTCACGTTCTTTTTTCGCAATATCAAATAATCTTTCAAAAAATTGTGTGTTAACAATTTCATCACGCGAGTAACTCAATACCCAACCGATGCCTTTATGCTGACGTCCAACATATGCTGTTGCAATATACTGGTCTTTATCATTTAATAATTGAAATAAATCTCCTTCGTGTAAGTGATCGTGTGCGTAAATATCATCTTCGCTTACCAATGGATATTCATTTAAATATTTTGTTTCTTTACCTCTATTTAATGTGGCAGTTTTCATAAAATTATGTCAGCCTTTCTACTATTTTTTTATATTTATCTGTCGCTTACTTATTTTATCATTTCAAGTACATCGTAACATCATTAATATTCATTTAGCTCAAACGTTTTGACTAAGTATTTATCTTTTTTAATAAAAAAACCTATCTTCCAACCAATTGGAAGATAGGTTCGTCAAACAACAGTATTAAGTTCTTAATCTCTAGAAGGTTCTCGCAATTTAATTATAAACGCTACCACAATTGCAATTAACATCATAACTAGAATCGGTGTAATGAAAATTGAAAGTAATAGCCCATGAACCATTATATTCATAAATTCAGTGAATAATTTAAAGAACAATAAACTTACCATAAATAATTGTAAATAATAAAATCGGCCTTTCAAATAATTCGTCAATGTCGTTAAAATATAAATAATGATGATGATCATTAAGATGAACAACGTTATCCATTCAATAACATATTGTGTTTGGCCAATCTCCCAATTACCAGAAACGAATAATGAATTTCTATTATTAAATTCAATTAATGTGAAGAATAATAAAACAGCACCACAAAATAATTCTACATAACTCGGTTTAATCCATTTCGGTTTCTTCATCCAATTTGGAACATCATCTTCTTGTATATCAATAATGTTCTTCCATTTTTCAATAAATTTATCTTTCTTATCTCTTACTTTCTGAATATCTACACTTCTGCGAGTTTTACGTGTGAATTCTGTCGTTTTGTCTTGTAAAGTCTTCCAACGTTCTATCGTTTGGTTCGTTACAGTGTCCTTACTCGTTCTTGATAATTCTGGTTCTTCTTCGCCTAATTCCTGTTTTGTTAATGGCAATGATCTTCTTAAGAATAAGAAATTCCAAATTGACATTTGTCCCAGTAGCCACATAATTATGAAAAATGTGTTAACACTTAAGATGTCGATTGGTATAATTTCATCACTTTCGATTCTTCCATATAACACCAATTGTGTTATCAAATAACTAAACCCATAACTGAAAATAATCCATAAATAATGATATTTTCTATGCTCTATATTTAACTCATCTTTATAAACGATATAACCAATGTGAATTACAAATGGTATTACGAAAATAATAGCGAAAAAACTATAAACTTGGGTCATTAAAATTAGCGTTATGATAAAGAATAAAATACCAATAACTAAAAAGAATATTGAAATATCGTAGTCATATCGTGTTGTTCTAAATAAAGTAATTCCTAGCATAATTAATCCAATGCCAAATATAATTATTAAAATGGCGCTAACTACTGGAAAATCCCCTATGTAATTGCTCATTACCCTAATTATTTCAGCAAAAAATGCGTTTATAAAATCCCATACATTATGAATGTGTAAATCAATTTTACCTTTGCCATTTAATTTATGGATCATTGGTAAATTAATTAAAATGATGAGACCTGTGAAAAGCGAAACGATGCCTATAATATAACTATATAATATCTCAGCGTGTTTCTTCATAAAAGACATACCATTCACCTCAAAGTTATTATATATTAACATTTAGCTCTTGTCTTTAATAATTTCAATAAATAAGTCTATAGTATGATATAAATTAGTTGTATAGTCAAATTTCCACATATACCTTTACTCTAAACAATTTATTTAATATTACTTTTAATTTTACAGTTTTATCCTTCATTTTTTAAGTACTTTTGTTTACCTCTTTTTCTTCGTGGTATTTATATTGTATAGATGATTAAAACATGAAGGAGTGTTTTGTTTATGAGTAAAGAAGAATTAAATAAAAAAGCAGCTGAAAAAGCTAAAGAAACTGAAGATAAATTAAAAGATGAAAAAGATTCGTCTGAAGAAAATAGCGAAGAAACGCAAAAAAATATTCAAGATACATTTGATTAATTAAAGCGTAAATTAGACGTATATAAACGTATCAGACTTAATTATTATACTAGTAGTAGTTATCTGATAGCTATTCTACTTTGTGGGAGCGAGATTACAGAGTCAATTTTTGATTACTGTTTCGCTCTCTTTTTTAGCTTTATGTTATCTTCCCTCACCTTTCGTCTAACTTAAATCATTTAGAGTGTTTTATATAGTGAAAGGCTCAATATATTTTGAATACATAATATTTTTGATTAATTTTATTTACAACCTTGACAGAAGTGATTAAAAATCATACATTAGAGTTAAATTAAATAATCATTCGCACTAGGGGTGTTTAGTGACTGAGATGAGGTATACCCTCAAACCCTTTGAACCTGATCTAGATTAAACTAGCGTAGGAAAGTGTATTGCGATACTTTTATAAAAAATGGTATCCGTATGCCTGTATTTAACGCTCACCTTTCTAGAAGGTTGTGCGTTTTTTTATATAGGAGGAGTATATATGTCAAAAGGATTAAAACTTTCTGAGATACTGGTAACTGTATTAATAGCAGTAGTTTTCGCTGTCATTTATAATATTTGGAATTTTGTCTATAAAGCGTTACAAGTTACAGGTCTACATTTTGAAGAACTAACTTACGGTGCTTGGTTTATGGCAGCTATAGTAGCTTATCTTATTATTCCTAAAGCAGGCATTGCTATTTTAGCTGAATTTGCTGCAGGTGCCGGCGAAACCATCGTTATGGGCCGTTTTGATATCGCTACAATGATTTATGCTTTAATACAAGGTTTAGCATGTGAACTCATCTTTGCACTTTTCAGATATAAATCTCGCTCAGCAATGGTTGCAATGTTGGCTGGTTTCTTAGCCTCAGTATCAACTTTACCCTTGGATTTTGCTTACGGTTATCTCGGTGAAATAGCTGGTTGGAACCTTATGCTATATATCGTATTTCGACTTATAAGCGGAATTGTTGTGGCTGGACTTTTATCTTACTATATTGTAAAAGCCTTAGATCAAACCGGTGTCACTAAATTATTCAGACCTGCAACTCAGAGCGATTACGACAATTTATAAGGAGCAATCAAGTTGATAGTCACAAAAAATTTACGCTTAAAATACCCTAACAGTAATAATAAAATATTTGATAATTTAACACTTCATATAAAAAACAAAGAAAAAGTGTTGCTCTTAGGTCCTTCTGGTTCAGGTAAAAGTACGTTATTAAACGTTTTAAGTGGTATCGTTCCTACTCTAATTGATTTACCTATGAAATATGATGAATTACAAATTGAAGAAGATTGTGGCGTTATTTTTCAAGATCCAGACACTCAATTTTGTATGCCTAAAGTATATGAGGAACTGGCTTTTGTTTTAGAAAATTTGCACGTACCACGTGATGAAATGGAAAGCCGAATTCAATCTGCCTTGTCAGCAGTAGATTTAAATGTCGATGAAAATCAACATATTAATCAATTGAGTGGTGGAATGAAACAAAAATTAGCAATTGCAGAAACTTTGTTACAACAAGCAAACACCCTATTCTTAGATGAACCAACAGCAATGCTAGATGTGGATGCAACTGCGGATTTATGGCAAAAAATAAAATCATTGTGGCATGACCAAACTGTGTTAATTGTAGAACACAAAGTAGAACATATTTGGCAACATGTTGATCGTGTCATTCTATTAAATTATGATGGTGCCATAATAGCCGATGCACCTCCTAATAAGATATTGCATGACTATGAGCATCTATTAACAGAATATGGTGTCTGGCATCCTAATGCTTGGCAATACGCCCCACCATCATCGAAAACTCAAAATGATGCAACTACACAACAATCAGATGATAGCTTTAAATTTAAAAACGGTTTGATTAAACGAGGTAAACAGCAACTGATCAACATATCAGAATTAAACATTTATGCTGGCGAATGGATTACCATTACTGGCTCAAATGGTAGTGGCAAAACGTCCTTGTTAGAATCGATGATGCAACTAATTAAATATGACGGAAAAATGTATTTTAACAATCATACTCTATCAAAAATTAAAACCGCCGCAAAGCATATGTATTTAGTTTACCAAAACCCAGAATTACAATTTATTACACATTCTGTATATGATGAAATTTACATTCAATATAAGAATAAAAACCGTTCAACTGCTGAAGCTGAGCGAGAGACTCAAAACATGCTTGAAATACTAAATTTACAAGCCGTTAAAACACAGCATCCATTTGAACTGTCTACAGGCCAAAAAAGACGTCTAAGCGTTGCTATTGCACTAAGTTCATCTTCTGACTTTATTTTACTTGATGAACCTACCTTTGGTCTCGATAGTCATAATACATTTAACCTTATTAAATTATTCCAAAACCGTATACAAAATGGACAAACGATTGTAATGGTGACGCATGATTCAGAAATTATTGCACGGTATCCGACCCGTAGACTCCATGTCGATCAACATCAATTAACTGAATTAAAGGGTGATACTTATGTTTGAGATGTGGAAAAAACACTATTCATTTGTTGATGACGTCAACATTATTACTAAATTAGCAATTGCAGTCATTTTGTTTTTCTTTGTAATCTTTGTACATCAATTTGATTATATGCTCTATATAACGTTATTAATGTTGATATTCCTACTTTTATTTAATGGTTTGAAATTCAAGGTCACTTTTGTTTTCATACTCTTTACTGTCACTTTTAGTTTGATATCTGCTTTATTCATGATTTTTTATGGTGATGGGACACACACGATATTTAAGCTAGGCTTTATTCAAATTACTACCGAAAGTTTATATCGTGGTCTACATTTAGCAATGCGTACGACAACAGTTTCTCTTTTTGGAATTTTAATTGCCTTCACATCACAAATCGTCATGATTTTCTATAGTCTTATGCAACATCTCAAAGTTAAACCTAAAGTGGCTTATGCCTTTATGGCAGCAATTAGAATGGTACCTTTGATGTTCACTTCATTGTTCGAACTCAGAAAATCATTGAAAATGCGCTATCAAATGATTGATTCACGTAATTATAGAGGATTTCAACGTTTAAAACACCTTGTAATACCACTACTAAGTCAAAACATCAGAAAAGCACATCAATTATCAGTTGCTATGGAGAAAAAAGGATTTAAAGACGGACCTAGAACATACTATTATTATGCACCTTTCTCGTATAAAGATCTTTTATTAATCGTAGTTGTAAGTTCTATTTTAATCGCTGCATATTTCCTAGCACAATATATTCCAATCACAGGAATTAATGATGTGCGTATTTCAAGTATTTACTGAATCACTTTACTATCCATATAATTTAAATAAAAAAGCGTTAAGACAAAACTTAAACCATTTTGTCTTAACGTTTTTTTGATAGCTAATTCAATTTTCTTGATTACATTTATATAATTCAAAATAATCATTTGTAAATTACTTTAATTGCTATTTAAGTGCTTTATCACTAATATCCTTTCGATAAAACAATGCATTGCTTTTAATTTTATCGACTGCTTCATACGCTTTAGCTTTTGCACTTGCAATATCTTTTCCCTCACCTAAAGCTAGAATGACACGGCCACCAGATGTCACATATATATCTTGTTCTTTTTTTAATCCACTTACAAAGTATTGACCATCTAAATCGAATCCAGAAACAGTTTTACCCTTTTCATAATTTGCTGGATAACCTTTAGATGCAAGCATAACACCTACTACGGAATCGACTTTCCATTGAAATTGTATTGGTTTTTTAGCTTCTAAATCTAAAATATGCTGCATCAAATCACTTTCCATACGAGTTAAAAGCACTTGAGCTTCGGGATCGCCGAAACGTGCATTAAACTCAATCACTTTTGGACCTTCATCTGTAATAATTGCTCCAATGTAAAGTACACCAAAAAATGAGTAGCCTTCATTAACCATTGCTTTTGCAATAGGCTGTGCAATTTCATCATTTGTTCGTTTGATAATAGATGCGTCAATATGAGGAACTGGACAATACGCCCCCATTCCTCCAGTGTTTGGACCTAAGTCGCCATCAAATGCACGTTTATGGTCTTGAGCTATACAATCAAACGGCACAGCATAGTCATTATTTACGAAAGTCATTAATGAGAATTCTTCACCCTCAAGAAATTGTTCAAAAACCACGATTCCTTCTTCTTGGTATAGTTCTTCTACACCCGATAATGCTTCCTCATAACTTTCCGCAATGATAACACCTTTACCTGCCGCTAATCCATCCTTTTTCAATACAACAGGATATTCACATGATTGAATATAAGTTAATGCATCTTGCTTATTTGTAATTTGAGTATATTCAGCAGTTGGAATATCATATTTTTTCATTAATTCTTTCGCAAATAATTTAGAACCTTCTATTTGTGCTGCTGCTCGATTAGGTCCAAATACTTTTATTTGTGCAGCTTCTAATTTGTCAGTTAATCCTTCTGTTAAAGGTTGTTCAGGGCCAATGATTGCCCATGTAATACCGTGTTGTTGTGCAAAAGCCACAATTTGTTCATGTTCTGTTTCTGCTATTTCACTATGTACCTGTGCAACTTTCGACATTGCGTCATTACCTGGGATTGCAAATATTTCATTAACAAGTGGTGATTGCTTCAGTTTGTGCGCTATTACGTGCTCTCTACCACCTGCACCAATTACAAGTACTTTCATAAAGTATATTGCCTCCAATTCCCTTAATGTTTAAAGTGTCGAACGCCTGTAGTTACCATTGCAATACCATATTTGTTCGCCATATCAATAGATGCTTGATCTTTAATTGATCCACCTGGTTGAATAATAGCTTTGATACCTGACTTAGCTGCTAATTCAACTGTATCATCCATTGGGAAGAAACCATCTGATACCATTGCAACTTGATCATTCATTTCTATCGCACGATCTATGGCGATTTCTGCTGACCCAACACGGTTCATTTGCCCTGCGCCAATACCGACTGTTTGTTTTGCATTACTTAGAATGACAGCATTACTTTTCACAGATGCAACCACTTTCCATCCTAATAACATTGCATCCCATTGTGCTTCAGTAGGCTCAACTTCCGTAACCACTTTCATATCGTCACGTGTTAATTTCACATTATCTTTATCTTGTACTAAATAACCACCTGAAACAGACACGACTTCTTGTTCACTATTATCAATCGTCATATCAATTTCTAAAAGTCTTATATTTTTCTTTTTACTTAAAATATCTAATGCTTCTTGTGTGAATTTTGGAGCAATGATAACTTCTAAGAATATTTCATGTAAAGTTTCTGCCAACGTACTATCTACAGATCTATTTAAAGCAACGATTCCACCGAAAATAGATTGACTATCCGCTTCAAAAGCATGTTGATAAGCATCATTAATTGTTTCTCCAACACCTACACCACAAGGATTCATATGTTTTACCGCTACTGCCGCTGGTTGTTCAAATTGCTTAACAAGTGATAAAGCTGCATCTGCATCTTTAATATTGTTATAGCTTAATTGTTTACCATGTAACTGTTTAGCGCCTCCAAGTGTGTGCGCTGCAGTAGATGTACGAACAAACTGTGCTGATTGTTGTGGATTTTCGCCATAACGTAAACTTTCTTTATTATTTTTAAAGAATTCAACAATTGCTGCATCATATTGATTTGTGTGATCAAACACTTTAATCATAAGTGACTTACGGTACGCTTCATCCAAATCGTCATTTTTCAATTTTTCGATAACTTCATTATAATCTGCTGGATGTACGACTGTCGTCACGTGCTTAAAGTTTTTAGCTGCAGCACGTAACATAGTTGGTCCACCAATATCGATGTTTTCAATTGCATCGCCTTCTGTAACGTCAGGATTCGCTACAGTTTCTTTAAATGGATATAGATTAACTACAACCATATCTATAAGATCAATATGTTGCTCTTTTAATTGTTCCAAATGCTCTGGCTTATCACGATCAGCTAGTATACCACCATGAACAGATGGATGTAATGTTTTAACTCTTCCATCCATAATTTCTTCAAATTGTGTTAATTCTGAAATTGATTTTACTGGAACATTTGCTTCAACTAAAGCTTGCATCGTGCCACCTGTAGAATATAACTCATACCCTAATTGGTTTAAGGATTGGGCAAATGCCACAACACCACTTTTATTAGACACACTTAAAATTGCTTTTTTCATTTTGTATTGGCACCTCTTATTGAATGATTTTGGATATCACTTTCGGATATAACTTATGTTCCATCACTTTAATTCTTTCTTCTAGTTGTTCTTTAGTATCGTCCGTATATATATCACATGTCCATTGTTCGATAATTTCTCCTGTGTCCATCCCACTGTCCACATAATGCACTGTTGTACCTGTAATCGTGTCGCCACTCTCCAGAGCTTGGCCTACTGCGTCTTTACCTTTATATTTAGGTAACAGTGAAGGGTGTATATTAATAATACGTCTATTGTATGCTTTTAATATATTTTCACCAATCAGTTTCATATAACCAGCTAGGACAATCCATTCTACTTGTTCTGAAGTAAGCCATTCGATAATTTTGCGCTCATAATCTGCTTTAGAAGGAAAATTTTTAAGTTCATTGATATGAACATCTAAATTATATTTTCTAGCACGCTCAATACAATACGCATTTACTTGGTCTGTATATAAGGCAGTGACTTCTATATTCGGTAAATTACCTTCTTCGATTTGAGTCATGATGCTTTCAAAGTTACTGCCTGATCCTGACGCAAAAATAGCTATTTTAGTCACAGTTATACCTCCAATAATTGAATTGGCTGATCACCTTTAACAATTTCACCAATTTGGTATGCTTTAACTTGTTGTTTTTTCAATATATTTAACACTGCTGCTTCATTTTCTTTGTCTACAATTAATGTAAAGCCAACACCCATATTAAAAACGTTATACATTTCTTCAGTTGAGATTTCTCCTTGTGCTTGTAACCAGTCAAATATTGGTGGTGTTGGGAATTGTGACGTATTAATTTTTGCCGTAATTCCTTCAGGCAAAGCTCTAGGAATGTTTTCATAGAAACCACCGCCAGTAATATGCGTCATTGCATGGATTTTCACTGCATCTTTGACAGCAAGCACTGGTTTAACATATAAGCGTGTAGGTTCTAAAAAGACATTTAGATATGTGCGTTGTTCATCAAACTTATCATTTAAGTTAATGCCAGATTTTTTAATTAAATTTCTAACTAAACTATAACCATTTGAATGAATACCACTAGATTCGAGACCTATAATGACTTGTCCTGGTGCTACTGAAGTACCATCGATATATTCATCTTTTTCTACAGCGCCTACAGCAAAACCTGCTAAATCATATTCTCCTTCGTGATACATTTCTCCCATTTCAGCTGTTTCTCCACCAATAAGTGCAGTGTTTGTTTCTTCACAGCCATCGCTTACCCCTTTGACAATCTGTTCAACGACTTCAGGAATAACTTTATGTGTTGCGATATAATCTAAGAAATAAAGTGGCTCTGCACCGGTTGTTAAAATATCATTCACACACATTGCAACGGCATCGACACCTATTGTATCGTGCTTATTGTTATCTATAGCTAATTTCAACTTTGTTCCAACACCATCAGTTCCTGAAACAAGTAATGGTGCTTTCATATTCAATTGTGACAAATCAAATGTTGCGCCGAAACCGCCAAGTCCACCAAGTACTTCCTTACGCATTGTTCTTTTGACATGACTTGACATACGATCTACCGCTTCATAACCTGCGTTAATGTCGACACCTGCTTGTTGGTATGCTTTAGACATTTAAATTCCCCTCTTTATCAAAGTATTGTGTATGATTTGCTAAATATTCCTTTTGACGCTCACTTAAATGCTCTAGATAGTCAGACTCATAGTCATAAAGTCCAGCTGGATAATCTCCAGTAAAACTTTCTACACATAAACCACTGTATGGTGCATCTTCATTCAGTCCAATAGATTGAATAAGTCCATCGACAGTTAAGTATGCTAAGGAATCTGATCCAATATGCTCGCTAATTTCTTGAGGCGATTTATTCGCAGAAATCAATTCAGCTGTAGTCGAGACATCTATACCATAAAAACTTGGGAACATGAACTCTGGTGATGCAATACGAACGTGCACTTCATTTGCACCAGCGTCTTTTAACATTTGTACAATGCGTTTACTTGTCGTACCCCTTACAATGGAATCATCAACAAGTACAATATTTTTATTATGAACGATATCTTTAACTGCAGACAGCTTAACTCGTACGCCTTGCTCTCGTAGTTCTTGCGTAGGTTGAATAAATGTACGTGCTACGTATTGATTTTTAACAAGTCCCATCTCATAAGGTAATCCGCTTTCCTCTGCATAACCTGAAGCCGCAGATAGAGAAGAGTTTGGCACACCAATGACCATGTCAGCATTGTCAGATGGGCTTTCTTGGGCAAGCTGTTTACCTGATTGTTTTCTAATCGCATGAACATTTTTACCAGCAATCGTAGAATCAGGTCTTGCGAAATAAATGTATTCCATTGCTGAAATTGCAGTTGTCGTATGTCTTGTATATGACTCTACTCTAATACCCTCGTCATTAATCACAACATATTCACCTGCATGAATATCTTGCACAAATTCTGCGCCTAATACATCAATCGCACATGTTTCACTAGCAATGATATATGCACCAGTCTTCATTTTGCCTACAACTAACGGGCGAATTGCATTAGGATCAACTGCACCATATAACGCATCTTTCGTTAATAATGCGAAAGTAAAGCCACCTTTGATTTTTCTCAAACTTTCTTGAAGCGCATCTTCAAAGGTTGGTGCCTTACTTCGACGTATTAAATGCATAATTACTTCTGTATCTGATGAAGAATGAAAAATAGAACCTTGATGTTCTAACGATCTTTTTAAACTTTGTGCATTAATTAGATTACCATTATGACAAACTGCGGCACTCATATCATAAAAATGATATAAAAACGGTTGGATATTTTCTATTCCTTTATTACCAGAAGTGGCATAACGTACATGACCAATTGCATGTTTATAGGATTTAAAAGATTCAAGTTGGGTATCTGAAATTGCTTCAGTAAGTAAACCCATACCGCGTTGTCCAACAAGTGATTCGCCATCCGAACACACGATACCAGCGCCTTCTTGGCCACGGTGTTGTAAACTGTGTAACCCCATATATGTTAACTGTGCAGCTTCCGGATGATCCCAAATTCCAAATACACCACACTCTTCATTTAATCCACTGTAGTCATACATTTAGGAATAGCCCCTTCCCATAATTCATTCAGATTTTTAACTTCTCGTGTTACTCGAACTTCCTTGTTTGATACGAGGAAATGGTTGTCTTGAGTTAACTTACCAATTTCTACTGCGTTTTCTACATCGAACGATTGACCTTCTTTAACTACAACAACATAACGACCTTGTGTTTCACTGAAAAGTTGTTCATTTGTAACATCTAAATTAACGTTCATACCTAATTGGTAATGTGCACTTATACGAGCCAATGTCACTAGTAATCCACCCTTACCAACTGTTTGTACATGTGATGCAACACCATTACGAATTACTTGTTTAATAGATTCGCCTTTACGTACTTCGTCCGATAAATCAATCGCTTCAAACTCATGATTGACCTCTTTGTAAAGTAGTTTCTCAATTTGACTTCCGCCAAAATCGTCTTTTGTTTCACCAACAATGTATAAAGTATCTCCTGCATGCGGAGTAAATTCATTTAGATATTGAATATCTTCAATTAATCCAACCATACCTACAACCGGTGTTGGGAAAATAGATGCTTCTCTATTTTCGTTATATAACGACACGTTACCAGACACGACAGGAGTGCTTAAGACTTCACAAGCTTCTGCCATACCTTTTGTTGAGTCTGCAAGTTGTTGATAGATTTCTTTATTTTCTGGAGAACCATAATTCAAACAATCAGTCATAGCTAATGGTGTAGCACCTACAGATATTAAATTACGATATGCTTCAGCGACGACCATTTTTCCGCCTTCATACGGATTATTAAATACGTAACGTGCTTCACCATCAATTGTGGATGCAATAGCTTTATTTGTACCTTCAACACGTACTACAGATGATTGCAAACCAGGTTTTACAATGGTGTTTGCACCGACTTGTTGGTCATATTGTTCATATAAATAACGCTTTGATGCAATTGTAGGATGTTGTAGTAATTGGTCAAACACATTTTCCACATCAATATTGCTATAATCATTTTTTGCTGTACTATATTCTGGTGCTTCACCTTCTAGAGTGTATACAGGTGCTTCGTCTGATAACGGTTGTACTGGTATGTCAGCATATACTTCGTCTTCATAAGTAAGAACAAAACGGTCTGTATTTGTCACTTCACCAATTACTGCACTATCTAATTCATGCTTGTCGAATAATTTCAAAAATTTATCCTCTGTACCTTTTTCAACAACAAGTAGCATACGTTCTTGCGTTTCAGAGAGCATCATTTCATATGGTGAAATGCCTTCTTCTCTAGTTGGTACATTTTCAAGTTTAAGGTGTAAACCACTGCCACCTTTTGCTGCCATCTCTGAAGATGAAGAAGTAAGTCCGGCTGCACCCATATCTTGTATCCCCACAAGTTCGTCAAATGTAATTGCTTCAAGTGTTGCTTCCATTAGTTTTTTACCCACAAATGGATCACCAATTTGAACAGATGGTCGTTTGCTTTCGCTATCTTCACTTAGTTCTTCAGAAGCAAATGTAGCACCATGAATACCATCGCGGCCAGTTTTTAATCCAACATAAATCACTGGGTTGCCTTCACCTTTTGCAGTCCCTTTTTGAATCATGTCGTGGTCGATTACACCTACACACATTGCATTAACTAAAGGGTTGCCATCATATCTACTATCGAACTCAATTTCACCTGCAGTAGTTGGAATACCAATACAGTTACCATAACCACCGATACCAGCGACAACACCACGCAATAAACGACGATTTTGTTTCTCTGTTAATTCACCAAAGCGTAAACTATTTAGTAAATTGATAGGTTTTGCACCCATAGAAACGATATCTCTAATGATGCCGCCCACTCCTGTAGCTGCGCCTTGATAAGGTTCTACTGCTGAAGGATGGTTATGTGATTCAACTTTGAATACTACTGCTTGATCATCGCCAATATCCACGACACCAGCGCCTTCACCCGGCCCCATTAATACATGTTTACCAGTAGTTGGGAATTGTGTTAAAAATGGCTTTGAATGTTTGTATGAACAATGTTCACTCCACATTACAGAAAAAATACCTATTTCAGTAAAATTAGGTGCACGTCCTAAGATTTCACAAACTTTGTCGTATTCTTTATCAGTTAAACCCATATCTTTATATAAGCGTTCTAATTTAATTTCCTCTGAGCTTGGTTCTAAAAATTTAGACATTTTGTTCCCTCCAACTATTTACCATTGCTTCAAATAATTTCACTCCACTATCAGTGCCTAGAATTGACTCAATTGCGCGTTCTGGATGTGGCATCATACCGCATACATTTCCTTTTTCGTTAATAATTCCGGCTATGTCATTATACGAACCATTCGGATTGTCCAGATATTTTAAAACAATTTGATTGTTGGCTTCTAATGCTTCATACATTTCTGGTGTACAATAATAGTGCCCTTCACCATGTGCAACTGGATAAATTACTTCTTCATTTGCTTCATATAAATTGGTATACATCGTTTTATTATTTACAACTTTTAAAGTTTCATTACGGCTCACAAATAAATGAGAGTCGTTATGCAATAATGCACCTGGTAACAGTCCAATTTCAGTCAAAATTTGAAAACCATTACATACACCTAAAACTGGTTTCCCTTCATATGCAAAACGTTTAACTTCTTCAGTAATCGGTGCAACACTCGCCATCGCACCTGAGCGTAAATAATCTCCAAATGAGAAGCCGCCAGGTATAAGTACACCATCAAACCCTTCTAAAGAAGTATTTCTATAATCTACAAATTCTGCTTGGACACCAGATTTCACTGCCGCGTTATACATATCTCGGTCACAGTTTGATCCTGGAAATTTCAACACTGCAAATTTCATTAAGCTTTCTCTCCTTCATCCAAAACTTTGTAACTATATTCTTCAATTACAGTATTAGCAAATAATTTTTCACTTAGTGTTGTAACCACATTGTGTACAGCTTCGTCAGTTGCTTCATCAATTGTCATATATAAAACTTTACCTACACGAATATCGTTCACTTGTTTATATCCTAAATCATGTACTGCGCGGTTTAATGCTTGTCCTTGTGTATCAAGTACTTGCGGTTGTAAAGTGATGTGTAATTCGATTGTTTTCATTTTTATAGTGCCTCCAATTTATTTAAGAAAGTTTGATATGTTTCAATAATTGATCCCGTGTCTTCACGATATACATCTTTATCAAAATTTGTATCGCTATGTTTATCCCATATGCGACAAGTGTCTGGTGAAATTTCGTCAGCTAATATAATTTGACCATCTGTCGTACGCCCAAATTCAATTTTAAAGTCAACTAACCTTAAATCCATTTGATCCATTAATTGAACAAGTATCGTGTTTATTTCTTTAGCCGCTTCTTTTAAAATAGCAATTTCATCATCTGTTGCTATGTGTAATAACTTAATATGATCTTCTGTAATCAATGGATCATTTAAATCATCATTTTTATAGAAAAACTCTACGAGTGGAGCATCAAATTCATGACCTTTTTCAAAACCTAATCTCTTTGTTATAGAACCAGCTGCAATATTTCTTACTACTACTTCCAAAGGAATAATATCTACCGATTTCACAAGTTGTTCAGTTTCAGAAGTCTGTTCAATAAAGTGACTATTCACGCCTTGAGCTTTTATAAAATTAAAAATTCTAGTAGTAATTTGATTGTTTAATCGTCCTTTACCTTCTATGAAATCTTTTTTAGCCCCATTTCCAGCTGTCACTTCATCTTTATATTCAACGCGTAGTATTTCAGGTTCTCCAGTTGAGAAAATTCTTTTCGCTTTCCCTTCATATAACAAAGACATTAGTTGTATCTCCCTTCATATCTGTTTAACAATATTTCTTCAGAACGAGTCACATCATCAGTTAAAACAGTTAAATGACCCATTTTTCTATCTGATTTACGTGTGTTTTTACCATATATATGCACATGCCAATCTGGATGGTCAGCAAATTGATCTTCTAAAAGATCTAAATCTCTACCTAATAAATTCATCATTACTGCAGGTTTTAGCAATTCAATAGATTGTGGTAATTTTTGTCCTGTAATTGCTAATATATGTGTATCGAATTGAGAGTAATCACATGCTTCTATTGAATAGTGTCCTGAATTATGTGGTCTCGGTGCAATTTCATTAACATATAAATGATTATGTGTATCGATGAAGAATTCAACGGTAAATGTACCTACAAAATGGATGTGATCAATAATTTTTTTAACTTCATTTTGTGCTTCTTGTTCTTTTTCTATATCTGTACGGGCTGGTACAATTGTTTTAAAAAGTATTTGATGTTGATGTTCATTTTCTTGGAGTGGAAAGTACGTGATTTGGTTATCATTGCCAATCGTCACTGTAAGTGAAACTTCTTTTTGTAAGTCTAGAAATTGTTCGGCTACACATTCTTGTTTATCAACAAGCGACTTTGCTTCATCAATATAAATTGCGTCTTTAACCAAAACTTGACCTTTACCATCATAACCACCGAAACGTGTTTTTACGATAAATGGATAACCAATATTTTCAATTGCTTGATTCAAATCACTCGGTTCAGATAATTGAACAAATGGTGCAATTTGAGTTTGTGCTGCTTGCAACGTTTGCTTTTCAGTCAATCGGTCTTGTAGTAACTGAATTGCTTGATAACCTTGAGGAACATTATATTTTGAGACTAATGTTTGTAATTGACTTGCTGAAATGTTTTCAAATTCGTAAGTAATGACGTCCGATGATTCACCAAGTTGATTTAAAGCTTCTTGATTATCGTAAGCGGCATTAATAAATTCATGTGCAACATATTGACAAGGGCATTCTTGATCAGGATCAAGTACAATGACTTTAAATCCCATTTTTTGGGCAGATTGTGCCATCATTTTACCTAGCTGACCTCCGCCAATAATTCCAATAGTCGAACCGAATTTTAATTTACTGAAGCTCATGTTGCATCTCACTCACTTTCTCAACTAATGATTTTTCGAAATTTTCCAAATTTTTTTGGACTGTTTTATTGCCAATACTTAAAATCCTAGCCGCTAACACGCCTGCATTTTTGGCACCAGCTTTGCCTATCGCAGTTGTTGCTACTGGTATACCTCCTGGCATTTGAACGATAGATAATAGCGAATCTAATCCTTTTAAACTTTTTGACTCGATTGGTACCCCAATCACGGGTAATGTTGTCATTGATGCTACCATACCTGGTAAATGTGCCGCACCACCTGCTCCAGCAATAATGACATCATATCCTTTTTCTCTTGCTTCTTTAGAAAATTCAAACATTAATTGTGGCGTACGATGCGCTGAGACTACTTTTTTATCATAAGGAATTTCTAATTGGTCTAGCATAAGACAACTTTCTTTCATTGTCTCCCAATCAGAAGAACTCCCCATTATAACTACCACTTTCACAATGAACACCCTTTCAGAAATTTGAAATGATACTACTATTAGATGTATATTACAGATATAGCATAACAACTAAACGATGGTTTTTCAATCAAAAATCGAACTTTAAATCAAAAAAATGATTCAATCTACGTCTTTTGGTTGTTATTCATCGAGTTTTTTATGTTAAAGTTAAGTAAAGTACACACATTGGAGGAGGATTTTTCATGGTCGCTAAAATTTTAGACGGGAAACAAATCGCAAAAGATTACAGACAAGGTCTTAAAGATCAAGTTGAAGCTTTGCAATCTAAGGGTTACACACCTAAACTATCTGTAATACTTGTAGGTAACGATGGTGCAAGTCAAAGTTATGTAAATTCTAAAAAGAAAGCAGCAGAAAAAATTGGTATGATTTCTGAAATCGTACATTTAGATGAATCAACATCTGAAGAAGACGTTCTAAACGAACTTAAACGTTTAAATGAAGATGATACTGTGAGCGGTATATTAGTACAAGTACCTTTACCAAAACAAGTAAGTGAACAAAAAGTTATAGAATCTATAGATCCAACAAAAGATGTGGATGGCTTCCACCCTGAAAATATTGGTAAACTTTATATAGACCAACAAACTTTCGTTCCATGTACACCTTTAGGCATTATGGAATTATTAAATCATGCTGATATTGATTTAGAAGGTAAAGATGCAGTTGTTATCGGACGTAGTCATATCGTAGGACAACCAGTATCTAAATTGTTATTACAAAAAAATGCATCTGTTACGATTCTGCATTCAAGAACTAAGGATATGCAAAATTATTTAAAAAATGCTGATGTCATCGTTAGTGCTGTTGGTCGTCCGGGATTAGTTACAAAAGAAGATGTCAAAGAAGGCGCAGTTGTAATTGATGTTGGTAACACACCAGACGAAAATGGTAAATTAAAAGGTGATATTGCTTATGATGAAGTAAAAGAAGTTGCAGGCGCAATTACTCCAGTTCCTGGTGGCGTTGGCCCAATGACTATTACTATGGTTTTAAATAATACGCTTATGGCGGAAAAAATGCGTAGAGGTATTGAATAATCATTCTAGAATAATTATTACGTATTGTTACAATTAATATTTAAATAAAGAGAGGTTAGATGTCACAATGTGAAATCTAACCTCTCTTTTTATATAATATTCAAAATTCAAATGCTTCATCTAAACATCTAAATAATAATTTCACACCAGTACTTATTTAAGGTATAAATGATTCGAACTTTATTTTCTATTCATTTATACCTTTTTGTCGTAAAGTTGTGATAATAGATTTTAAGTAAAAACTTCCTCCATATATTTCTGAATCTCTTGAAATAAACTTACCTACTTTAAATTTATCAACTATTATTGAAGAAACTCCACCTTCATAATCCTTATCAACATCTCTTTTTACTGTAAATATGAATAATTTAGACCACCTTCTACTATATAAATAGTGTCTTTTACATGACATTCCAATTTTCCACTTTCTACATCTATAATAATATATTGTCCAAATATAAAAATGACTGAGATCTTTCAATGACATTTTTCATTTACAGTTAAAACCCTCCCCCAAGACTTTCGAATTAAATTTAATATTATTTGAAGTTTGTTATGTCAAAACTCGCAGAACGTTCAATTTACTAAATGTTTACTGAAAATTACAGCTAGATTCAAAGTCATAGGTTATATTAAGACTATAGTACGATGTATTCTAAACTCATTTAAAGTATAGTATAGTTGAATAAAACAAATGACGGTCATACGGAGGTTAACGTTATGAATAAACTAATACAGTCATTATCAGCGTTAGGCGTATCTGCAACACTTGTGTCACCTAACTTAAGTGCAGAAGCTACTGATAATTCAACACCAGAACTAAAAGGTACTAATGATACAATCATCGAAAAAGGTGACGATTACAATTTACTTAATGGTGTAAGTGCCTTTGATAAAGAAGATGGCGATTTAACTCATAAAATTACCGTTGATGGAGATATAAATACAAATAAAACTGGAAAGTATAAAGTTGAATACAAAGTTGAAGATTCAAATGGCGCTGTAAAAAAATCTATACGCTATGTTGAAGTTAAGTAACACCTAGGTTCCATACATACTCTCAAAAATCGTAAATGATAACGATTATCACAATTTTTAAGACAAAATTACTCTTTCGACTTAATTATGACACTTTTCACAAAATGTACACATAATTTTAACAAATCTTTAAAAGCCCGTCAGACATTGGTTCTGTTGGGTTTCTTTTAATTTTACAATAATTTTTTTCGCACAAACACTTGTAATAATTGCGTAATATCTTAAAATTGATGTTAAGCCCTACAATTGTAGTATTAGGAGGTCAAAAAAGTGTCAAAATTTAAGTCTTTGCTTCTACTCTTTGGCTCGCTAATTTTACTTAGTGGTTGTGAGAATGTAGAAGTTTTAAACCCAAAAGGGCCAATGGCAAGTGATACGAAGTTCTTGATTATCTATTCAATCATCTTCATGCTTGCTATAGTTGTCGCTGTAATTCTCTTGTTCACAGTCTTTCTATTCAAATATAGAATGGGCAAAACAGAGGAAACAGGAAAGATGCATCATAGTTTTTTACTTGAATCGATCTGGTTCATTATTCCAATTCTCATTGTAATTGCTATAGCCATTCCAACGGTTAAATCACTTTACATGTATGAGGAAACACCAGACAAAGAGGATGATCCAATTGTAGTTTATGCTACAAGTGCTGGTTACAAGTGGTTCTTTAGTTATCCTGAAGAAAAAATTGAAACTGTTAATCACTTAACAATACCGAAAGATCGTCCGGTTGTTTTCAAACTCCAATCAATGGATATGATGACAAGTTTCTGGATACCACAACTTGGTGGTCAGAAATACGCGATGACAGGTATGACGATGGACTGGACATTAACATCCAGTGAAGAAGGTACGTTCCGTGGACGTAACTCAAACTTCAATGGCGAAGGTTTTTCTCGTCAAACTTTCGATGTTAACTCAGTAAGTCAAAGTGAATTTAACGATTGGGTCAAAGATGCTCAAAGTAAAAAAGAGTTAGATCAAGATACATTTGATAAGCAACTTTTACCAACTACTGAAAATGAAGAGTTAACTTTCAGTGGTACCCATCTAGCATTTGTTGATCCTGCAGCAGATCCTGAGTATATTTTCCACGCTTATGATCGCTTCAATTACGTACAGAAAGATCCGAACTTTAACACTGAAGAAGAATTAACTGAAGATGTGTTAGATGAACCTGATCAACCTGCACGTAAACCGCAAATCACAAATGCGAACTATGAGAGACATGGTATGAAAGCCATGATTCTTGGCAACGATGAACCATACAACAGTGAATTCAAAGACGAAGAAAAACATAACGTCGAGGAAATGGACAAAATCTCTAAAGGTGCTAAAGACGAAAAAGTATCTGAAATAGAGAAAAAAGAGCATGAA
This sequence comes from Staphylococcus sp. OJ82, assembly GCF_000294465.1. NCBI lineage: Bacteria > Bacillati > Bacillota > Bacilli > Caryophanales > Staphylococcaceae > Staphylococcus > Staphylococcus sp. OJ82. The sequence continues at coordinate 606,858 of NZ_ALPU01000010.1, forward strand.
TCTGGAGGTGAACATTAATGAATTTTCCATGGGATCAATTACTTGTTGAAGGTACTTGGATGATTACAATGGCACAAATCGGTGCCCCATTTGGAATCATTGGACTAATCGCAGTAATTACTTATTTTAAATTATGGAAATATTTATACAGAGAATGGTTCACATCTGTCGACCATAAGAAAATCGGAGCAATGTACTTAATCTGTGCCGTATTAATGTTCGTTCGTGGTGGTATTGACGCATTAATGATGCGTACACAATTAGCGATTCCTAACAATACGTTCTTGGACTCAAATCACTATAACGAAGTTTTTAGTACACACGGTGTTATCATGATTATCTTTATGGCAATGCCTTTCATATTTGGTTTATGGAATGTCATTGTACCTTTACAAATTGGTGCTCGAGACGTTGCATTCCCTGTATTAAATAGCGTAAGTTTCTGGTTATTCTTCTCAGGTATGATTTTATTCAACCTGTCATTTATAATCGGAGGCTCACCTGCAGCTGGTTGGACTAACTATGCACCACTCGCAGGCGAATTCAGTCCCGGGCCAGGTGTCAATTATTACTTAATTGCAATACAGATTTCTGGTATCGGTACACTGATGACAGGTATTAACTTCTTTGTAACTATACTTAGAATGAAAACACCTACAATGAAATTTATGGAGATGCCAATGTTTACGGTTACTACTTTCATTACAGCTTTAATCGTTATCTTGGCTTTCCCAGTACTAACAGTAGCATTAGCACTATTTACAACCGATAATATATTCGGTACAGCATTCTTTACAGTTGCTAATGGTGGTATGCCAATGCTTTGGGCTAACTTCTTCTGGGTATGGGGGCACCCCGAAGTATACATCGTTATCCTACCAGCATTCGGTATATACTCTGAAATCATTCCAACGTTTGCGCGTAAACGCCTATTTGGTCACCAAAGTATGGTTTGGGCGACTGCAGGTATCGCATTCTTAAGTTTCTTAGTTTGGGTTCACCATTTCTTCACAATGGGTAATGGTGCATTAATTAACTCATTCTTCTCGATTTCAACAATGCTTATTGGTATACCAACCGGTGTCAAAATATTTAACTGGTTGTTCACGCTTTACCAAGGTCGTATTACCTTTGAATCACCAATGCTATTCGCATTAGGATTCATACCTAACTTCTTAATTGGTGGGGTAACTGGTATTATGCTTTCTATGGCAGCAGCAGATTACCAATACCACAACACGTACTTCTTAGTAGCCCATTTCCACTACACATTAGTAGCGGGGGTTGTATTTGCCTGTCTAGGAGCTTTAATATTCTGGTGGCCTAAGATGACTGGATTTAAGCTGAACGAGACATTAAATAAATGGTGTTTCTGGTTCTTTGTAATTGGTTTCAACATTTGTTTCATACCTCAATTCATACTAGGTCTTGATGGTATGCCACGTCGTTTATACACTTATATGCCTGAAGATGGTTGGTGGTTACTAAACGTAATTTCAACTTTCGGTGCCCTATTAATGGCATTAGGCTTTATGTTCTTAGTCGCAAGTATTGTTTACAGTTTCTTCAAAGCACCACGTGAAGCAACTGGTGATAATTGGGATGGCTTAGGTCGTACTTTAGAATGGTCAACTGCAGCTGCAATGCCACCTAAATACAACTTTGCTATCACACCAGACTGGAACGACTATGATACATTTGTTGATATGAAAGAACATGGTCGTCATTATTTAGATAACCATAATTACACAGATATCCACATGCCGAACAATACGCCAGTTGGTTTTTGGATGGGAATATTCTTCACTATTGGTGGTTTCTTCCTAGTCTTTGAAACAATGCTACCGGCTATTCTTTGTTTAATTGGTATTTTCGGAACTATGATTTACCGTAGTTTCCAAGTAGATCACGGTTATCATATTCCAGTTTCTGAAGTAATTGAAACTGAAAAACGTTTACGTGAAGCACGAATAAAAGAAAAGGAGGCTGTAAGTCATGAGTCATGATGCAAACACAATTGATCAACGTTCGCATGAAGGTGAATTAAATAAGCTTGGCTTTTGGATTTTCCTTACAGCTGAATTCTCATTATTTGGTACGTTGTTTGCAGCGTTACTAACACTGCAACATGGTGGCGATTATGGTGGTAAAATGACTACCGAGTTATTTGAATTGCCCCTCGTTTTGATAATGACATTCGCTTTATTGATTAGTTCTTATACATGTGGTATTGCAATTTACTACATGAGAAAAGAAAAAGAAAAATTAATGATGATTTGGATGATTATCACTGTATTATTAGGTGTCGTGTTCGTGGGCTTTGAAATCTATGAATTCATACACTATGTACATGAAGGTGTTAACCTTTCTATTGGTTCTTATTGGTCTAGTTTCTTTATACTATTAGGAACACATGGTGCCCACGTATCGTTAGGTATCGTCTGGATTATCTGCTTATTAATTCAAGTAGCTATGCGAGGATTAAATAAAGACAATGCTCCTAAATTATTTATAGTAAGTTTATATTGGCACTTTTTAGATGTTGTATGGATCTTCATCTTCACTGCCGTATATATGATAGGGATGGTGTTTAGCGGATGAATACAATAGTAAAACACACAGTAGGTTTTATTGCCTCAATCGTTCTGACAATATTAGCAGTGTTTGTAACTTTATACACATCTATGGAACTTAACGTTAAGATTACCATCATTTTTGGTTTTGCTTTTATACAAGCTGCAGTTCAATTATTAATGTTCATGCACTTAACTGAAGGTAGAGACGGAAACTTACAAGCATTTAAAGTTATATTTGCGATTATCATTACTTTAATTACTGTTATTGGTACTTATTGGGTAATGCAAGGTGGACACTCAGCTCACTTATAATCCAAGAAAAGACTTCTCTTTTAGAGAAGTCTTTTTTATTATTAATTAAATTATAGAAGTTAGTTCCCGTTAAATTTTATGTTTTTTCCCTACTTTTATGCTCAACTTAAATATACATTAATTTATATACAACACTTTTAAAAGAAAACAATGTAAAATGGATCCATACAATAACAAAATGACTTAGGAGGACTTAACAATTATGAAACAACCAATCATTATAGATGCCGATCCTGGTATTGATGATGCCGCTGCTATAAGTATCGCGCTAAATCATCCAAACTTTGACCTACGAATGATTACTACAATTAATGGTAATGTTGGCATTGAGAAAACTACAGCAAATACGTTGAAACTCAAGCAATTCTTTGCAAGTGACGTGCCCGTTCATAGAGGGGCTTCTCAACCATTAGTTTCTGATATTGTAGATGCAAGCCAAGTTCATGGTGAGTCAGGTATGGATGGTTATCCATTTCCTAAAGTAAATGAAAAAGATTTAGCTTCAACACATGCTGTAGAAGCAATGCGAAAAGCTTTAATAAGTAGTGAGATTCCTATAACACTTATACCTATAGGTCCATTAACGAATATTGCCTTATTACTTTCTACTTATCCAGAAGTAAAAGATTATATTAAGGAAATTGTATTAATGGGAGGCAGCGCAGGCCGTGGTAATGTCACCCCTTTAGCGGAATTTAATATTTATTGTGACCCTGAAGCTGCACAAATCGTTTTTAATTCTGGTTTGCCTTTAACCATGGTAGGACTTGATGTAGCAAGAAGTTCAACATTAAGCCATACATTTGTAAATAAACTATCAACACTAAATGAAACTGGTGATATGTTGCATCAACTCTTCAAGCATTACAAAGGCGATGATTTTGAAAAAGGGATTAATGTATACGATGCATATACTGTGCTTTATTTGCTTCATCCTGAAAAATTCAATGTACAGGAAGCCGATGTACAAATAGAAACGAATGGTACGTTTACAAAAGGTGCAACAGTAACTGATTTCAAATCTCGCTTCCCTAATTGTTCAGTGGTCTTGTCCATTCATCCAGATACGTTTGAGGACATGTTCGTCAATGCACTAAAATACTGTAAATAAGTTGAATATGATTTGTAGCATAATATGACTATTATTTATACTTAAGAAAAAACACTCCTAATACTGTCATCAAGTTAAAGGTTATTCCTTTACACTTTGCAGTTAGGAGTGTTTTAAATTACTTCACTTTAGGTTACTACAATAATCAAGTAATTAATAACGTTGCCCTACTATATTATAAGGTTTGTCTTGTTTTAGTAATTTATTAAAAATGTGTTTTATCTTTTCCTCATTATTCACATCATTATCTTCATAATTTGTCCCAAGCACCACAATATAGTCGTCATTAAAATATGCCGTAAATACTTGTCCAAAAAAACCACCATTAATTCGATTTTTATTAGGAAGTGAATAAAAACCATAACGATACGCTTTTGGATAACGTGGCGTTAAACTTTCATGTAGTAAAGGCGTTGTTATATTATCTTTGAACAGTTCATTTTTTTGTAGAGTTAATATCAATTTCCCCATATCATGAGGTGTCATATATAAATTACCAGCGCCGTAATATTGGTTTAAAACATTAGGCTTCTGCTTAACCGGTTTACCTGTATTTTCATCTTTTTTATAGCCTTCCGCCATATCTTTTTTTAAAAGTTTCATCATTAAAAAATGCCGTATGCTCCAATCCGTATGGCTTTGATAATCTGTTTTCGAAATTCTTTGAAAAAGATTTACCAGTTACTTCTTCTATCACACGAGATAAAACTAAATAATTAGCATCATTATATCTATTTTTATTATAAAATTTAGTCTCAATACCTTTGCGCTGTATTGACTGTACTGCACTATCTAGATCTTTATAAGAAGTTGAAGCTTTATATTTATATAAACCACTTTGATGAAGCATAAGTTGATTTAATGTAATAGGTTTAGATGTTTTGAACCATGGCAAATATTGATGAACCACATCATTCATATTAATTTTTTGCTCATTTTCTAATTGCTTAAGCATTAATCCGGTGGTGAATTTTTGAGAAGATCCGATTAAATATAATGTGTCTGCCCTATTCTTTTCATCTGTTTCAAAATTTTTGAAACCATATCCTTTATTTAATTTAAGTTGACCACGTTCAAAAACAGCTACAGTGCCGTTAAAATTAACTTTTTCTAAATATTGATGAATCGCGTTTATTTGTGGGTTGTTTTTATCCATAACTGTTTTCAAATTATTCGTATGAATACTTTGGTATTTCGTGTCTTGTTTATTATCTTGATAATATCTGTATCCAATTGTAAAAGTGATTATTGTTAAAATAAAGATTAAAAAAATCATAAATTGTTTTAGTTTTTTTGATGTCATCTTGCTGCCTCTACATAAATTAATCTATATTTTGAATATAGTCTTTTTCAAATTGATCTGTAATTGCATCTATATCTTCTACATTCAGAGAGAAATAGAGTTTAATTTTCGGCTCTGTTCCAGATGGTCTAAGCGCGATAAATCCATTATCAAAAATAAATCTAATTAAATCCGTTTTCGGTAACGTTAATACTTCTGTTGTACCCTCTATAACATTTCTATTTTCACCCGTATGATAGTCTTCTATTTGTTTTACATCTATACCACAAATTGAGAATATATCGTTATTTCTAAATTGACTCATTATATTCGAAATCTTTTCTACACCTTCGGCTCCTTCAAATGACGGTGCGAGTGTTCTATCTTTAAATGCACCAATATTTTGATAAATATCTTCCATAGTGTCTTTAAATGTTAAACTATTTTTAGATAATAGATTTTTATATTTAACTAATAAAGGTACCATTTGAATTGCATCTTTATCTCTAGAAATTGATTTCGCTAAATAGCCGTGGCTTTCCTCAAATGCGAGTAATAATTGCGTCTCATTGTCTGCACCTTTTTGCTCAATTAAATCAGAAATATATTTAAATCCAGTCAGCACATTATTAACTTGTACATCTAACGCTAATGCTAATCTTTCTGCTAACTCACTTGTGACGATAGATTTAATAATGTAAAGTGGTGCGCCTGCTTCAACTAATTCTTGGAATCTCAATTTCATAAACAGTAACCCAATTTCATTACCATTAAAATATCTATATTCATTTTTTCCATAACGCTCAATAAAACCAAATCTATCTGCATCAGGGTCTGTAGCTATGATCAGTTGTGCGTCTGTTTTTTCTGCAAGTGCTAGGCCGTAATTAAAAGCAGTTTCATCTTCAGGATTAGCAATTTCTACAGTTGGGAAATTACCATCCGGTGTAGATTGCTCTTCTTCTATCACAAAATTTTGGTAATCCAATTCTGTTAATATATTTGAAACTAACGGTAAACTTGTACCATGTAAACTGGTTAATACTACTTTTGCACCTTTTTCATCAATCGAACCTACTAAATCTTTAACTTCACTTTTATATTTTTCAGTTACTTCACTAGTAATATATTTAATTCTATTATTTTCTTTTAATACTTCAAAATCGCCCTTTTTAATCGATAATGGAGATTCTATCGTATTAATATAATTACTAAGTTGTTCGGATTCATCAGGTAATAATTGGCCACCTTTTTCATCATAAATTTTTATACCATTATAATTTTTAGGATTATGACTAGCTGTTATCATCACACCTGCATCTGCATTCAAATGTCTAACGGCAAATGATAACTCTGGAGTAGATTTATAATCTTCTGATAAAATAGGTATAACATTATTATTAGCTAGCACACTAGCCATTTCTTGTGAAAATGCTTTAGATAAAAATCTCGTATCAAAGTGTATTACTACAGTTGGTGAATCAATTTTACTTCTTAAAAATTGAGCTAAACCTAAAGCCACTTTGCGAATTGTAAATGCATTTAATCTTCCTGGTCCTAAGCCAAAAGTGCTTCTAATACCTGCAGTTCCAAAAGCTAAACTTCCTTTGAACCCTTCTTCTTTTTCTGTTTCAGTTTGTATTTCATAAAAATCTTTCACTAAACTCTCATCTATTTTATCTAACCATTCTTGCTTCATACTCACTTTTCCTCCTCATATCTTTTGCTAAAGATATATCCATTTCAATTATTAATTTTAAAAATATTTTATAGAAAGCATTGTTCTTAAATTATAACGTAGCAAAGCCCTTTTTTCTTATATTTATAATTATTTTGTCATTTCCTTGAAACACAGTTATTGTTCACAAGATGATATTTCTATTATATATTATAGCTCATGTATCGCTATAAATCATTTCTAAGCAAATGACAATTTTGTTAGTTTCTACTGATAAATTCCAATATATAAGCATTATACTTCACATACCCTAATTTAATTTTACTTTAAACTTGAAAATAACACATTCATAGTTGATATTTACTAGCTATAGTAATAAAATTATAAGTTATAGTACATTTTCTTCTTTACAAATATTTAATATAGTTAAAAGAGCTATAACATTTAACGATAATATAGTAACATGTACAAAATCATATACATGGGGAGCTTCAAACATGAATAAATTTTTTAAATATTTTTTAATATTTCTATCTTTAGTTCTTGTCGTTGTTCCGGTTATATTTGCTATCATTCTACTCAAATCATCTCAAGGCGCTTTTGAGAATTCTTTTAACGATGGTGACTCCTCTAGGAAATCAAACATTCGTGAATCTAAAGTCGATCCTTCTAAAGGTCCTATTTCTATCTTATTTTTAGGTATTGATGGAAATAGTGGACGAGAAAAAAATGGGCAAAGTACTGAACAATCAAGAACCGATGCAATGATTCTTTCAACATTTAATTCCGATAAAGAGCAAATAAGAATGCTAAGCATTCCACGTGATACAATCAGTTATATTCCAAAAGTAGGTTATTACGATAAAATCACTCATGCACATGCTTATGGTGGACCTACAGCTTCAATGGATTCTGTAGAAGCTACTTTAAACGTACCGGTTGATTATTATGTACGTATTAATATGGATGCATTCGTAGATGCTGTTGATGAACTTGGTGGCATTGAATATAATGTCCCTTATGACATCAGTGAACCAAATACTGATGACAGTGGCAAAATAAAAGTTGAAAAAGGACTTCAAAAACTAAATGGCGACGAAGCATTAGCAGTCGCTAGAACACGACATCATGATTCTGATTTAAAACGTGGTCAAAGACAAATGGAGTTACTTAAAAAACTCTTTGCTAAGGCACAAAATGCTGGTTCCTTTAGTAAGCTAGATGATGTTATTGAAATAGTTGGGAATAATTCAAAACATAATTTAAGCTATGATGAGGTAAAAGCTCTTGCAACATCTTATTTAAAAGATGATGTTGAAATCAAAAGTAAACAACTTAAAGGTGAAGATGATTACTTAAATGGAATCTATTATTACAATCCAGATATTAATAGTATTCAAGACACTTCAAATTTACTACGTGATGATTTAAATTTACCTAAGATTGAAGATACAAGTGATTTCTTAAATCAACGTGTCACTGATTTTTATGGTACACTCGTACCACAAACAGAGTTAGACAGTAGTCTACTTAGAAAAAATCAAAATGATACTTCCAATGATAATGATGAAGACAATTCATCAGAATTAAATGGCACTGAAAACAATGATAATTCACAACAACAGAATAACAATCAACAACAAATTGATCCTAATCAACAACAAGTAGATCCTAATCAGCAACAAAACAATAATAATCAGCAACAAAACAATAATAATCAGCAACAAAACAATAATAATCAGCAACAAATAGATCCTAACCAGCAACAAAATACTCAAGAAGTACCAACTAATCAATATTAACTGTAGAGAGGAGCTCACTATATGTCACGCAAAACATACGAAAAACTTGCTCATATAAACGGAATGTTTAATGTTTTAGAACAACAAATGATACACAGCAAAGATATGGCGCTTTTTAGAAATGAATTTTTCTATGTCAATCATGAACACCGTGAAAACTATGAAGCTTTACGCATATACTATAAAGATAGTGATAATAATCCTATCATCGATGGTGCATGTTATATTGTTGGACTTCCAGAAATATTCGAAAAAGTTGATGTTTTTGAATCAGAATTACCGTTTTCATGGGTTTATAATCAAAATGGTATTACAGAAACAATGAAAGAAATTAGCGTACCCATCCAATATCTTATTGCGGCTGCATTAGAGGTTACAGATGTTAATTTATTTAGACCATCTGGTTTTACAATGGGTATGAATAATTGGAATATTGCACAAATGCGAATTTTTTGGCAATATACTGCGATAATTAGAAAAGAAGCACAATAATCATTAAAAAACGCCCTATCATATTAAACTTTGATAGGGTGTTTTTTTAACCAAAATAAATGAAACGAGGAATAGTTATGTTTAAAATTGTTACAACGTCTTCCATGATGGAAGATGCATACAGTGTACGAAAACAAGTATTTGTTCTTGAACAAGGTGTACCGTTAGAAAATGAAATAGATCAATACGAAGCTATTGCTACGCATATCATTGGATATGATGAAAACAACATCCCCTTCGCCACTGGTAGATTTCGTCCTTATGACAATGCCGTTAAAATAGAAAGAGTTGCTATTATTTCATCTCATAGAAAATCTGGATATGGCAAACTACTCATGCAATTTTTAGAAGAAATCGCTAAAAATCAAGGCCATCATTCCTTAATGCTAAATGCACAATGCCACGCACAAACTTTTTATGAATCTCTAGGATATAAACCTTTTGGAAAGATTTTTATTGAGGAAAATATTGATCATATTGCTATGACAAAATCTATTTAACCCAATTTAATATATTTTTGTATTTATATTGCAACTATCTTTTGTAATATTTCGATTTGTGTAATATTTCAATATTTTCAAAATTAAGCTTTATAACGCATTAAATCAGATGTTATAACTTTTCCAAAACTTAATTAGATTAATTTTATATTACAAATCAGTAAAAAGTAAACCACTCCTCCAAAAGTCGTATTATAATAGATATTAAATTATATAGTTAAAGGGGCAGTTTAATGACTAAGAAAAAGTTTACTTATAAAGTACCGTCGATGGTAGCACTAACGTTAGCAGGTACAGCTTTAACATCTCATCAAGCACAAGCTGCAGATGACGTACAAAATAAATCTACAAACGAGAATGTGTTAGATGATAAGAATACACTTAAACAAAGTGAACAAATCAAATCTGAAGTTAGTAAACCTACCGCTAATATTTCAGGTACACAATCATACCAAGACCCTACACAAGTTGAACAGACCTTAGCAAACGAAGTTAACACTTACGATGCAGAATTAGATGAGTTGAACTCTGAGCAAACACCAAGTCAAGATACATACAATCCACAAATTTCAGGTCAAGAAGACCAAGCGAACACGCAATCTGAAGCTAATGAAGTAACTGAAAACAATCAGGATTCTGAAGATGCTCAAAGTATTGAACAAGAGCCCGCTCAAAACAATACTTCTTCTGACCTAAACCAGCAAGATTCCGAAGAGACTCAACAATCTGTAGAAGATACTTCTAATCAAAATATTCAACACAACGAAGGCAATTCAACTGATGATACAACTACTGCAGTTGATAACAGTCAAGCTGTTGAAAATGCGCAAACTACTGAACAAAATACAGCTCAAGACAACACTTCTTCTGACGTAAACGAACAAAGTTCTGAAGATGCTCAACAGTCTGAAGAAAATACTAATGTTCAAAATAATGAAGATAAGTCAACTGATGATACAACCACTCCAATTAATAACAATCAAACTGTTGAAAATACGCAAGCTACTGAACAAAATACAGCTCAAGACAACACTTCTTCTGATGTAAACGAACAAAATTCTGAAGATACTAAAGCTACTAAAGAAGACACTTCTAATAAAGATGTTCAAGACAATCAAGCTACTCAAAATTCTGAACAAAATAAAGAGGACAACACTTCTTCTGACGTAAGTGAACAAGATTCTGAAGATGCTAAAGCTACTGAAGAAGACGCTTCTAATGAAGACGTTCAAGATGATGAAACTAATCAATCTACTGAACAAAATAAAGAGGACAACACTTCTTCTGATGTAAACGAACAAAATTCTGAAGATACTAAAGCTATTGAAGAAGACGCTTCTAATAAAGACGTTCAAGACGATCAAGCTAATCAAAATTCTGAACAAAATAAAGAGGACAATACTTCTTCTGACGTAAACGAACAGAATCCTGAAGATACTAAAGCTACTGAAGAAGACGTTTCTAATAAAGTCGTTCAAGATGATGAAACTAATCAATCTACTGAACAAAATAAAGAGGATAACACTTCTTCTGACGTAAACGAACAGAATCCTGAAGATGCTAAAGTTACTGAAGAAGACGCTTCTAATGAAGACGTTCAAGATGATGAAACTAATCAATCTACTGAACAAAATAAAGAGGATAACACTTCTTCTGACGTAAACGAACAGAATCCTGAGGATGCTAAAGCTACTGAAGAAGATGCTTCTAATGAAGACGTTCAAGATGGTGAAGATGCTAAAACTTCTGAAGATAATAAAGTAGACGACTCTTCTGACGTAAACGAACAGAATTCTGAAGATGCTAAAGCTACTGAAGAAGACGCTTCTAATGAAGACGTTCAAGATGATGAAACTAATCAATCTACTGAACAAAATAAAGAGGACAACACTTCTTCTGACGTAAGTGAACAAAATTCTGAAGATGCTAAAGCTACTGAAGAAGATGCTTCTAATGAAGACGTTCAAGATGGTGAAGATGCTAAAACTTCTGAAGATAATAAAATAGACGACTCTTCTGACGTAAACGAACAGAATTCTGAAGATGCTAAAGCTACTGAAGATAATAAAGTAGATGACTCTTCTGACGTAAGTGAACAAGATTCTGAAGATACTCAACAATCTGAAGAAGACGCTTCTAATGAAGACGTTCAAGATGATGAAGATGCTAAAACTACTGAAGATAATAAAGTAGATGACTCTTCTGACGTAAGTGAACAAAGCACAAGCGAAGATAGTAAGGCAACATCAACTGCGACAGCAGTTGCAACTAAGCCTAGTACGCCAAGTACTACTGCGACAACGGTAAGTACAGAAGCTACTCCTAAATTAAGAGTAGCATCCACTAATGTAAATAATACGCTTTCAACGCGTTCTGCAATAACAAGAGAAGCAGGCACAACAAGTTCTCTACCAGCATATAGTCCACAAGTGAGTTCATCACTTAATAACTATATTCGTAACAATAACTTCCAAGCTCCAAATTATGAACAAGATATTGCAAGTTATTTACCGCAATATAATTATCGTTATGGTAAACCAGAAGGTATCGTTTTACACGAAACTGCAAATGATAACTCAACTATTACTGGTGAAATTAACTACATGAAGAATAATTATAATAGTGCTTTTGTTCATGCATATATTGACGGTAATCGTATTATTGAAACTGCAAATACTGACTATCTTGCTTGGGGCGCTGGTCCAGCTGCAAACGATCGATTTATTCATGTTGAGTTAGTTCATACACATGATTATGATTCATTTGCACGTTCAATTAACAATTATGCTGATTATGCAGCGACAAACTTACAATATTATGGTCTTTCACCAGATAGTGCTGAGTACGATGGACAAGGTACAGTTTGGACTCACCAAGCCGTTAGTACTTTCCTAGGTGGTTCTAATCATACGGACCCTCATGGTTACTTAGCTTCATATAACTACAGTTATGATGAATTATATGACCTAATCTATGAAAAATATTTAATTAAAACTGGTCAAGTAGCACCTTGGGGAGCAACGTCTTCAGGTAGTACTAGTGGAAAAGACGAATCTACAAATACAGATGGTTCTAGCAATACTGGTGGCTCAGGTAGTACAGGTGGTTCTAGTAACACTGGTAGTACTGTTACCCCACCAAAAACAGGTTCATTAACAGTAGAAGCTAATAATGGTGTTGGCCGTATTAATACTACGAATGATGGCTTATATGCAACAGTTTACGACCACCAAGGTAAAAAAACTGATCGTACAAATCAAACACTAAAAGTTACAAAATCAGCCAAAATAGGCAACGAAAATTTCTATTTGGTAACTGATTATAATAAAGGGAACTTAATTGGTTGGGTTCACCAAAATGATGTGGATTATAATACAGCTAAACCTGTTACTGCGATAAACAAAACTTATAATATTAAACCAGGCGAAATTTTATATACAGTCCCTTGGGGTACTAGCTCTCAAAAAGCTGGAACTGTTTCAGGTAACGCTAACCAAACATTTAAAGCAACGAAACAACAACAAATTGGTAAAACAAACTATGTTTATGGCTCTGTAAATGATTTATCTGGTTGGGTAAGTTTAAGTAAGTTGTCTTCACCAAGTTCAACTGTTGCCCCACCTGCAAATACAGGTCAATTATCAGTAACTAATCTTACTAACCAACAAGGTACTGTAGCCAAAACAAATCATGGTGTCTACACTTCAGTTTACGACAAACAAGGTGTACAAAAACCATATGTGAATGGCAATACTTATAAATTAAGTAAAAAAGCTACACTTGGAAGTAATAGTTTCTACTTAATAACAGATAACAAAACGAATAGTAATATAGGTTGGATGCAAACCGGTGATATTACAGTTAATGAAGCTGCTACTAAAAATACAGCAAACCCAACTCAATCAGTAAGTAAAATTGGTCAATTAAATAATACAAATTCTGGTATTAAGACTAAAGTTAATGATACAAAAGCCAAAGATGCATCTAAATTATCAGGCCGTACATTTAACATTACAAAACAACGTACACAAGACGATAACACTTACGTATTAATTCAAAATTCTAACCAAAACACACCATTAGGTTGGGTTAATACAAAAGACATCAATACACGTGATTTAAGTAAAACATCTGCTAAAAATGGTCAATTCACAGTTAAATCTACAAATAATGGACTTTATGCAGTACCTTGGGGTACAAAAGCTCAACAATTAGATTCATTAAAAAATGTGAAAAACAATCAATTTAATGCTTCTAAATCAGTTAAAGTAGATAAAGATGAATACGTGTACGGTAATGTTAATAACAAGACTGGATGGATTGCAGCTAAAGATTTAAATACAAATACAAATAATAAAGTTGCAACCGAAACTCAAAAATCTGGCGTAACTAAATCGGCAGTTACACCTTATAAATTTGATTATGTTATTTATAATGCTGATGGTAGTTATTACTTAGATCCAACTTCTAATCAACCAGCAGGCTCATTAAATGATTTCTATGAAAGTATCTTTACAGTATTCGAGACACAAGTTATCAATGGTGTGACTTGGTATCACGGTAAACTATCTAATGGCCAAATGGTTTGGATTAAAGAAGAAGACTTACGCAAAGAATTAATCAAATATTATCAATCTGGTCTAACGCTAGATGAAGCTGTTGCAATTCAAGCAGGTTTAAAAACCAAACCTCAAATTCAACACACACCAGGTAAATGGGAAGATGCTACACCTATCGAAATAAAAAATGCTATGGATACTGGTAAATTAGCACAAGACCCTACTCAAAAATATCAATTCTTACGTTTAGATAAATCTCAAGATATTGCTTCAGCAGATTTAGATAAACTTTTAGTTGGTAAAGGCATTTTAGAAGGTCAAGGCGAAGCATTCAGTGAAGCAGCTAAGGCTTACAATATAAATGAAGTTTATTTAATCTCACATGCCCTATTAGAAACAGGCGATGGTACTTCAAAACTTGCTAACGGTGGCGATGTAGTAGATGATAAAGTCGTAACAGATGGTCCAAACAAATATTATAATATGTTTGGTATCGGAGCAGTTGATAACGATGCAGTTAAACAAGGTTTCGCTACTGCCAAATCTAACGGTTGGGATACAGTTAAAAAAGCAATCGTTGGTGGCGCTAAATTCATCTCAAGTTCATACATCAGCCAAGGTCAAAATACACTTTATAAAATGCGTTGGAACCCTGAAAATCCAGGTGAACATCAATACGCAACTGACGTAAGATGGGCAGAGCACAATGCCACACGTATTAAAGGATTCTATGATTCAATGGGTAAATTAGGTAAATATTTTGATGTAAATACTTATAAAGCTTAATTTACACCTACAATACTATATTTTCTTTTATACAATTAAAATAAGAGTACATGATCACTCAACAGATATTTTCTATGAGTGAAACATGTACTCTTAAATTTTTATTTATTGGTGCTTTCTTATAAATTAATCAGCCCTAATAATCTAACGTAAATAAGCATGACGAACGTTTAATTTATATAGCAAATGGTTTAAGTCTTCTATATCTTGTGAAGTTAAATTTTGGCAACGCGCTTCAATTAAAGCTACCCTTACCTCATTAATTTGTTGTACGAGTTCCTTTGTCTTATCCGTTACCATTAAATCTTTACATCTCAAATCTTTATTAGATTGTTTACTAGTTATGTAACCCATTTGGCAAAGTTTTTTTATCCAACGTGATACAATTGATTGTTCTTTATTAATTTTCATAGTTAAGTCATATTGAGATAAAACTTCATAATTGTATAAAATTCTTAACATTTCTAATTGCTCTGAAGTTAAATCTGTACGTTGGCCAAACCTTCTACTTACTAAGTTCAAATCGTTACTCGTCAGTGTAATTAATTGTTCTAGTTGTTTGTACATGTTGCTTCATCTCCACTATGTTAATTTACTTGTTACTACCAATCAAATGACACTATTATATTTCTTAATATTATAATGTCATTCTACATAATATACAATAATAAAATACAAATCGATCTATTTTGTTGCATTTCTCATATGATTTATAATAAATTAGTATCAGTGATTATAAAATTCACCCGGCACTTTTAAAGGAGAAAAAGCATGGCACAATTAAAAAAGAGAGATTACTTTTTTGACAATGCAAGAGCAATATTGATTTTTCTTGTTGTCTTTGGGCATTTATTACAACCTTACAATGAATCGAGTACATATCTATCGTCGTTGTACTTAACAATATACAGCTTTCATATGCCAGCATTTTTATTTATTTCTGGTTACTTTGCAAAAAAAGCAGGAGAAGCTGGTTATTTAGAAAAAGTCTCTAAAAAACTATTAATACCTTATATTATTTTCTTTGTTTTTTTCTCTATATACTATTATTTAACTGGTAAAGAAGATAGCGTTCAATTCGATCCTTTCGATCCAGTGTTCGCACTTTGGTTTTTACTTACATTATTCTTCTTTCATGTGATTTTAGTAATTGTTAAAGACTATAAACCTTATTTTGTCTTACCAATAGCAATCATTTTTTCATTATTTGCTGGTTATTCTGACAATATTGATAATTATTTGAGTTTTTCAAGAACGATTATGTTCTTTCCGATATTTTATTTAGGTTATTTATTTACAAGTAAACATACTCAAATTTTACGAAATAAAAAGTTCGTCCCTATTGCTTTTATAATTTTAGTGACTTTCTATATAATCTATACCATTCATCCAATCAATTCAGACTGGTTGTTAGGTGATTCGCCATATATGTCATTAGAAGGGAAACAAGATCTTTACAGTCCGTTCAAAAGATTACTCCTTTATTTTATTATTTTAGCAACAATGTTTTCTTTCTTGAATTTAATACCTGAAAAAGAAAAATTCTTTACTTATATAGGACGTAGAACAATGCATATCTATTTATTACATGGTCTTGTAATCGGAGTGGTTCGTGGTTTCGGTCTTCATCCGTTTAAAGATGAAATATCTGTTTTAACTTATATTTATCTTTTAAGTGCAACATGTTTCATTGTTTATATTTTATCGACACGTTTTGTATCAAAATGGACAAACCCAGTTATTAATTTGCAGTCACCTTCTAAATTCAAAGGTTAATAAAAGCTTTTACCGAATTGTATTTATTTTAAATATGTTATGATAGAAATAATTTGATGATATCTATTAATCATACATATAAAAATACAATTCGGTATTTTTAATCTCGAGGTGAAATAATCAATGAAACTTTCTTTAAACAATAATACTAAATATTTAAGTGCACCAAGCATACGTCAATTTTCAAGTCGTATTAAGAACATTGATAACTGTATCAATTTAACAATTGGCCAACCAGATTTTCCTATGCCAGATGTAGTTAAATCTGCATATATTAATGCGATAAATGAAGATCAAACAACCTATTCGCATAATAAAGGATTATTTGAAACAAGAAACGCTGTAAGTGAATATTTTGAGCAACGCTATCATTTTAAGTATAGTACTGAAGAAATTATTATTACTAATGGCGCTAGTGAAGCTTTAGATACAGCATTACGAAGTATTATTAATCAAGGCGATGAAATTATTGTTCCTGGCCCTATTTATGCAGGATACATTCCTTTAATTAAAACACTGGGTGGCGTTCCAATTTTCATAGATACAACTCAGTCTCAGTATAAAATCACTCCTGAGGCCATAGAAGCTCATATTACGAACAATACAAAAGCAATATTACTTAACTATCCAACTAACCCTACTGGCGTCATATTATCGTATGATGAGGTTCAAGCAATCACTGAGACCTTGAAAGATAAAGAGATATTCATAATTAGTGATGAAATTTATGCTGAAAACACATTTAGTGGAAAACATACTTCTTTTGCAGAATTTGATGCTATCCGCGATCAACTTTTACTCGTAGGTGGTTTAAGTAAATCACATTCTGCAACTGGTATCCGTATTGGATTTTTAATTGGACCTGAGTACTTAATTGAAAAGTTAACATTTATGCATGCTTATAATTGTATTTGTGCAAATGTACCAGCACAAATTGCTTGTATTGCTGCTTTAAATGAAGGCTTAGAAGCACCACAATATATGAATAAAGCTTATATTGAACGTCGTGATTTTTTAATTCAAAAATTAGAGTCTCTCGGATTTGAACTTGATGCTAAGCCAGAAGGTGCTTTTTATATCTTCCCTAGCATCAAAAAATTTACTGATGACGATTTTGAATTTTGTATTAATGTACTTGAAAAAGCACATGTAGCAATGGTACCAGGTTCAGCTTTTACTGATTTAGGTAAAGGTCATGTACGTATATCCTATGCTTATGAACTTGACGCCTTAAAAGAAGGTATGAGAAGACTTGAAGAATTTCTTAAGGAATACTATCAACAATAATTTTTTATTATAGACACAAAAGCACCCGCTAAATGTTGAATTATCTTCAATGTTTAGCGGGTGCTTTATATTTATAAATCTTCATTTTTCTTAAAAACATTTTTCTCAGCAAACGCTTTTAAAATTTGATAATAAGTAACTGACTCTTCACCTTCCATATCAAATTGTTGAATAACATCTTCGGAGATTTTGCTGAATTCTTCTTTAAGTTTCAAACCTTTTTCTGTTAATCTCACTTTAACTCTACGTTCATCTTCTTCTGTTCTGATTCGATTAATTAGGTCTTTTTTTTCTAAACGTTTAATTATAGGGCTTATAGTACCAGAATCTAAATAGAGTTCATCACATAACGTTTTAATATAAACATTTTTATCGTTTTCAATATAAAGTAATACAATATAGTTAGGAAAGCTGATATCATACTGTTTTAAGTAGCGATTAAAACGATTTACAACTTCTTTACTCGTAATATAAAATAAGTAGCACATTTCTTTTCGTATTTGGTCGTTAGCGTCTGATGCCATTGTTCTCCCTCATTTCTTTTCATTATAATATTTATATATTTTTAAATTATAGTCAAATATATTATAAGTATTAAAAGAGTTTTTTAAACAACGTATTTCCAACTATAAATTGATACACTATCTTATTTTCATATAAAAATAAAATCTATGTAATGATTCCAGTTATTCATCTTTTTTATTCTTTTACTATGGGCAAAATCACTGAATAAAGTCACAATAATGTACCGAAATCATATCTTAGATAATTCCGTATAAGGATACATAGTAAAATCGAAGTTGTACTTGCGCAAAAGCGCAAAAAAATGTCGACAAAGTCTGATACTTTGTCGACATTTTATGTTAACCTCTCAATAACGGTTAATATAATAATTCCTTACGGGAATTTAGGGAATTGGTCAAAATCAGGATCACGTTTTTCTTTAAACGCATCTCTACCTTCTTTTGCTTCATCCGTTGTATAGTAAAGTAATGTTGCATCTCCAGCCATTTGTTGAAGTCCAGCTAAGCCATCTGTATCTGCGTTCATAGCAGCTTTTAGGAATCTTAAAGCAGTTGGTGAATGTTTCTTAATGTCTTCACACCATCTAACAGTTTCATCTTCTACTTCGTCTAGTGGTACTACTGTATTAACTAATCCCATATCTAGTGCTTCTTGTGCATTATATTGGCGACATAAATACCAAATTTCACGCGCTTTTTTATGCCCTACTATACGTGCTAAATAACCAGAACCGTAACCTGCATCAAATGACCCTACTTTCGGTCCAGTTTGGCCAAAGATAGCATTATCAGCAGCAATTGTTAAATCACATACAACATTTAATACATTACCGCCACCTACTGCATAACCTCTTACCATTGCGATAACTGGTTTTGGAATTACACGAATAAGTCTTTGTAAATCTAATACGTTTAAACGAGGAACTTGATCTTCACCTACATAGCCACCGTGGCCACGTACTGACTGATCTCCACCAGAACAAAATGCTTTATCTCCCTCACCTGTTAAAATAATAACAGCAACACGTTGATCATCACGTGCTTTAGTAAATGCATCCATCATTTCTTGTACCGTGTTTGGTGTAAAAGCATTACGAACTTCAGGTCGATTAATTGTTACTTTAGCGATTCCATCGTAATATTCATACTTAATCTCTTTATATTCTTTAATTGTTTCCCACTGTCTAGTCATTTTGCTCCTCCTTTTGAATAAAACCTAATACTATTCTATCAAATTCTGCCATTTCTTCCACATGAACAGTATGACCACTCTGTGCTATTTCAAAAAGTTCAGTCTTCGGTATAATTGAAACTATCTTTTGAGCAATTTCACAAAATTTACCATCTAAATTTCCAACAATAATACATGTTGGGATTTGTATTTGATTCAATTCCGACCATAAATTAGGCATTTTTCCAGTACCATAATCTCTCAACGCTTTTGCTAATCTAGATGCGTCTTGACGCATTCTCATGTTACGAATACTTAATTTAGTAATCTTATCTAAGTCATGTTGTGTATAAAATAGTGGCAGTTTTTCCCAATCATTAACAAAAACTTCTAATCCTGCAATTTCTAATACTCGGGCACGTGCATAATCAACTTGTTGCCTTTCTATCTGTGCTGTTCTATCTTCAATGCCTGGGGACGTACTTTCCAAGACAAGACCCGTCAATGTAGTGTTGCCATGAATTGCATGATACAACGCTATTCTACCACCCATTGAATAGCCATGTAAAAATAATTGATATGCACTAAACACTTCTAGCGTTTCATCTAACTGTTGGCTAATAAAAGGAAAGTCCCACTCTCGATGAAATGGAGATTCATCTGCACCATGTCCAGGCAAGTCAATAGTCACGATATTTACGCTTTCTTTCAATATGTGAATATGGTTATCAAATGCCTGTTGATCACTAATAAAGCCGTGTAGCATCACTAATAATTGATTAGTTGATTGATTCGCTCGATGAAATTTATAATGTAACATTGATAATATCACTCAACTTTTTATAGAGTTTAAGATGTTGTTGTAGGTTATCTTCTCTATACGTCATAATTTCATAAATATGTGCGCCAAATTTGGATAACTCAGTGTACTTAAATGCTTCAATAGATTCAAATCGTTTAAATGTAAAGTCGTAAAGTAGCGCAGTATGTTCAAAATCCAATCCAGTTGGTGTTCCAAATAACCTTTCGAAATATGCATCGGCTGTATCTTTCTGTGGTAAATAGGAAAAGATTCCTCCACCATCATTATTTAATAGCACGATATTCAAATTGATGTCATTTAATTTAGACATGAGCAAGCCATTCATATCATGATAAAAGGCTAAATCGCCAATTAACAATGTCACTTTCTTGTGTACCGCCATACCTAATGCTGTTGAAGTAACACCATCAATACCATTAGCGCCACGATTTGAAAAGACTGCTGCTTCACAGTCTATAAATAAATTATCTACATCTCGAATTGGCATACTATTACTCACAAATAATGCATCATCTGTTGTTAATTTGTCTAGTACATTTGCTACGTAGGCCGCTTCATCTGTCGCAGTTCTTACATAATCTTTAATTTCAACTTTGGCATGTTTCTCTAATGATTGCCATTTTTCTAACCATTGCTTACGTTCAACTGTAGTTGTCTCAGATAATTGTCTAAAGAAATCATTTGCAGACATCTCGTAAGAAACATGAGGTGTTATTGGAAATGCATCTGGTCTATCGTTATTCTGCACTAATATTTGAAATGCCTTCGTATCTTTTAACCATTGATTTATTTTTTTAGAAATAACTGGTTTACCTACTCTAATTATAAAGTCAACATCTACTTCTAATCCGGCTCTAAATAATAAGTCATATGTCGTTATAACATTAGGATGATGCTCACGACGTAGTTGACTTAATGGGTCAGCAAGTATAGGCATATCATGTATCGTCGCAAATGTGAGTATTTGATCTACATCTTGATGCTGCATATCACCAACGATAATAAGTCCTTTGCGTTTTTTAACAATTACATTTATTTCATTGAGACTCGTCGTTTTTTGATAATGTGGCATAATCTTCGTATCTGAAGTTAACCATTCAACTTTTTCTAAATCAGGTGTCAGCGGCTCTCTAAATGGCAAATTCAGATGAATTGGACCTCGATGCGGGCCATATAAATACTGACTCGCTTTTTGTAATTGGAATTTAACTGTATTCGTCATAAAGTCTTGGTCACCATTACTATCAGCAATAGGGAAATCAAATTGATATTGTGTATAATTTGCAAACATATTTGTTTGATCTATTGCTTGTGGTGCCCCAATACCTCTGAGTTCATGTGGACGATCACTTGTTAATACCACTAGTGGTAAATGACTCAAGCTACTTTCAGAAATGGCTGGTGTATAATTCGCGGCAGCACTACCAGATGTACAAAGAATAGCAACTGGTCGCTCACTACCTTTCATTAACCCCATCGCAAAGAAAGCAGCACTACGTTCATCTGGATGAATCCAAGATTTCATTTTAGGATGTGCCTCAATTGCAATTGCCATTGGTGTTGAACGAGACCCTGGACTTATCACTATTTCTCTTATTCCGTATGCATATAATTCTGAAACAAAAGTAAATACCTGTTTTGTTAATGCAGTTGTATGGTTATTCATATTTCTCGACTCCTAAAGCTTTCATCATTGGGCTAAATTTAACAGCAGTCTCTTCTACTTCACTATCCGCATCAGAATCACTTACAATCCCACAACCAGCAAATAATGTTGCCTGATTTTTCTTAATCAACATAGATCTAATTGCAACAATAAATTCACAATTATCATACATGTCAATATAGCCAACTGGCGCGCCATAAAGCCCACGTGTTCCAAACTCATTTTGTTCAATATATTCAATTGCTTCCTCTTTAGGATAACCTCCAAGCGCCGGCGTCGGATGAAGATTATCTAATAAACCAATATAAGATTTGCTAATCAATTGTCCTTTAATTTTCGTATATAAGTGATACAAATGATCATTTGTTAAAATTTGCGGTTTTTTATTGTATGTAATATCTTCAACATACAATTCAATGTCATTCAATATACTGTCTACGACAAAACGATGTTCATTTAAGTTTTTTTCATCGTTTAAAAATGCATTTATATTTTCATTATCCACATCATCTTGGTGGGTACGTTTAATCGTACCTGCAACTGCTTTGGTAGATAGTATTTCATCATTAATTTCCATTAACTGTTCAGGTGTTTGTGAAAAGAATACACTGTCTTGTGATTCTAATACAAATAAGTAACTATTATGTTCACCTAGTGTTGCTTGGTTTAAGATATAAGGGATGTTTATGTTTTTATCAAACATAATCAATCGTTTTCTTGCAAGCACAATTTTTTTATTTTCGTCTAATATATCTATTGTATCTTTAACTAAATCACGCCACTCATCTTTATAAATATCCTCAATGCGCTTAATTTCACCTTTTTCAAAATTTGGGCTAACATTCTCTTGAGTTAACTTATCTATAATCGATAAAAATGAGTCAATTTCAAATTGATCTGCTTTTACAGTATAGGTAATATACGTGTTTCCTTCTTCCATAGTTACCAATACTTCAGGTAATATAAAATGATTAATACCAAATTCACGCCACTCATCTCCAGATTTATGTGTTGAAAATTGGAATCCACCACATATCTTTAAATGATGTCGTTCTGAATTTGGATGAATTAAATCAATATCACTTTTATATTTTTCCCATTCTCGGAAAATAGATTGTTTACTTTCAAAGTCATTTTTAAATCTTTTAATAGCATGATAGCCAAAGAATGAAGTTTCGTTGTCATTTTTTTTAAAATAAAAACGGTCTCCTGCACTGTCTTCCGTAACATGGAATAATACAGTAGGATCTAATTCATAATTTAATTTTGCTTCTACAGAAACCCAAGTATGATTACTTTCGTATACCGCTTCGACAATTTCACTTTCCTTGACGTCCAAAGTCATCTATTTCACTTCTTTCATTTATCAGTTTGCACTCATTATAATATTGTACCACTTTTCACAATATGTGTATGGTATCTAGCCTATTTCATTTATATAATTTTCACGTTATTTGACCTTTACAAGTTCTTCCATTAAAATAAATTTGATAAAAAATATTTTAATATAAAAGAATTCGAGGTATAAAATTTTATGGCATCTAAATATCAACAATATTCTACTGTCAGAAAATACTGGCACTTAATGAGACCACATACTTTAACCGCTGCTGTGGTACCAGTACTTGTTGGTACTGCTACTGCAAAAATATTCCTACTTGGTAGTGAAGATCATCTAAGTCTTACTTTGCTTTTAGCCATGTTAACCGCTTGTTTATTAATTCAAGCTGCGACAAACATGTTTAATGAATACTATGATTTCAAAAAAGGGTTAGATGACCACACTTCTGTAGGAATCGGTGGTGCAATCGTTCGAAATGGCATGAGTCCTAAGTTAGTCATGAATATAGCCATTGCATTTTATGTCATTGCTGCTTTACTAGGATTATTGATAGCCATCAACAGTTCATTCTGGCTCATACCAATTGGACTCGTGTGTATGGCAATTGGTTATTTATACACGGGTGGACCATTCCCTATTTCTTGGACTCCTTTTGGTGAAGTATTCTCTGGAATTTTCATGGGTATGATTATTATTTTAATTGCATTCTTCATTCAAACAGGTAATTTACAAAGTCTAGTTGTTTGGATCAGTCTTCCGATTGTTATAACAATCGGTTTAATCAATATGGCTAATAACATTCGTGACCGTGTTAAAGATAAAGAAAGTGGTCGTAAGACATTACCTATTTTATTGGGTAAAAATAATTCAATACGCTTCTTAGCATTAATGTACATTGTCGCGTATGCATTAGTTATCTATATTACATTCTTCCAACCTGGTGGTTCAATTTTCTTTTTACTTGCATTACTGTCATTCCCGCTACCTATCAAGGCTGTACGTAGATTCAAAAAGAATGACACGCCAGCAACTATGATGCCAGCAATGGCTGCAACAGGAAAAACGAATACATTCTTCGGTCTACTGTATGCACTAGGTATTTATATTAGTGCTCTGCTCGGTGGTATTTAATATATTTCTCAATTAGCAAGTTTAACCCAGCAATCAAATAAAGTAAGTATTACTTTTTCGATCTTCATACTCATGAAGGTCGATTTTTTGTTTTTTAACAGAGATAAAAACTCAGTCTTTTATATGTACCATGTGGTAATGCATATGACCATATAAATCGAATTCACTTGTAGGTTGGAATCCTAATTTTTTATAAACATGTAACGCCCCATCATTGAGTAAATCACAATTTAAGCTCCATTTTTCATCTGGATACGTTTCTAATACATGTTTAATTAATTTAGTAGCGACACCCTGCCCTCTAAATTCTGGGAATGTAGCAACTGTTTCGATATACCATTCATCATCATTAGCCTCTTTCATTGGCATCGGCGTCCCATATGCTCTAATGTCTTCATCCAACTCCATATCTAACCAAGCCTTTTCAAGCTCTAACTCTTTGTTACCAGGATATGCAATTAAGCAACCTGCAATGTTACCATCAACTTCGTATATCCAAGTATTACTATAATGACCTCTATATGGTACATCCACCATACTTTGTTCCATGATTTTTAGTAATCTTTCTTTATCGGTGTATTCCACTAAATCTATGTCTAATTGACTCCATATGATATAACATAATTTTGCAATTTCATGCTTATCGGTAGGTTTAGCTTTTCTAATCATTTGTATTCTCCTTATTATGTTTATTTAACTATATTATATATGAATTAAATAAAAAATTCGAAGTAATAATTGGTTTTTACGAGAAATCGTCTTTCATTAATTGTTTTCGATTGTTGAATCGCTTAATATAAGAGATAATTAAGATAAGAACTTTAAAATGAAAGGACTAGACATATGAAAGTAAATAAAGTCATTTACGTTATACTTGCATTTTTACTCGGTTGGTGTGGCATTCATAAATTTTACTCAAATCAACTTTTACAAGGTATTATACATTTAGTGTTCTTTTGGACAGGCATTCCATACGTTATCGCTATCATTAGTGGCATCATTACGATTTTCTTTAACAAAGCAGACGAAGACGGTCTTATTTCTTTTGAAAAATAACCACTTTTTTATTAAAAGATAAAATATTTTCTATTTTCTCCAATATTTCATCTGAAATTGGGTAAAGAAACTATATAGCAAACTATGGAAAGTTGAATTGTAACTTAGGAGGACTAATAATGAAAAATATTATATCACGTGTTTTCAGATCTGTAGTAGTAGGCTTTATTATAAAAGGAATCAGAAATTTAATAAGTAAAAAATAGATTTCATATACATTGAAATTTACGAAAAAATTGAAAAGCTAATCGTTTCTAATTTTAGAAACGATTAGCTTTTATTTTTACAATTACCTTATAGAATTCTTATGATTAACAAAAAACACCCACCAAATGGTGAGTGTTTTTTAATTATTTTCTTTAACTAGTTATTTGAAATTTTACAAACTATAATTATTAATACACTTTTTAATTTTGACGTGTAAAAACCTTCAAAGTTTTCACTTTTAGTGTCTACTTTGAAGGTTTTTATTATTTTTCTGATTTAATTTATGCTCATTTTTAAAATTGAGATAATTATAGTTCTTTAAATCGTTTAATTGTATCTCCTATTTCATCTCTTACGCGTTGAAACTCTGACCATGCTTTACCTGCTGGGTCATCAAAGCCCCAATGTTCTTTTTTCACATTAGGCGGTATAACTGGACAATTATCATCAGCATCACTACAAAGTGTAACAACGAGATCAGACTGTTTTAAAATATTACTATCAATCATATCGGATGTATGATTTGAAATATCAATATTAACTTCTTTCATAGCTTCTATCGCCTTAGGGTTTACACCATGCGTTTCGATACCTGCTGAGTAAACATTCCATTCTTTGCCGAGTATTTCTCTTCCCCAGCCTTCAGCCATTTGACTACGACAAGAATTACCAGTACATATAAAGTGAATTGTTTTTTTATCCATTTATGATTACCTCTCATTTAAAAAATAATTAGTGTTAAATATAAACCTAATAAGGTTACAAATAAAACAGGGATTGTGATAATAACTCCCGTTTTGAAATACACACCCCAAGATATTTTCACTCCTTTTTGAGTTAGCACGTGTAACCAAAGAAGTGTGGCTAAAGAGCCAATGGGTGTTATTTTAGGTCCTAAATCAGACCCAATAACGTTGGCATAAATCATGCCTTCTTTTAATATTCCTGTGGCACTCGATTGACCAATTGCTATAGCATCTATTAATACAGTTGGCATGTTGTTCATAATAGATGAAAGAAATGCAGCTATAAAGCCCATGCCCATGATACTACTAAATAAGCCGTAACTTGAAATATTTGTTAGTACATCACCAAGAAGTGTTGTAATCCCCACATTTTTCAGGCCAAATACAACGAGATACATACCAATAGAGAATAAAACAATATTCCATGGCGCACCTTTAATTACTTGTTTCGTATGAACGGCTTTAGATTTACGCGCTAATAATACAAATATTAAAGCAATCATACCAGCAATAATAGATACTGGAATATTTATAAACTCACTTATTAAATAACCAACGAGTAAGATAGCAAGTACAATCCAAGAGATGTTAAAAAGCTTTTTATCTTTAATCGCTTCTCTTGGTTCTCTAATATTTACTTCGTTAAATTTACCTGGAATAGATTTTCTGAAATAAAGCCATAACACAAGAATACTTGCAATCAACGAGAATATATTAGGTATAATCATTTTACTAAAGTATTCAATAAAACCTATATCGAAATAATCTGCAGAAACTATATTAACTAAATTACTAACAATGAGTGGTAATGAAGTTGTATCTGCAATAAAACCACTAGCAATGATAAATGGAAATATTGCTTTTTTATCAAAGCCTAAATTACGTACCATAGCTAATACAATAGGGGTAAGTATTAAAGCTGCACCATCATTTGCAAAGAAGGCTGCTACAACTGAACCCAAAAGCATGATAAAGATAAACATTTTCAGGCCATTACCCTTTGATGCTCTAACCATATGTATAGCAGACCACTCAAAGAACCCAATTTCATCTAATATAAGTGAAATAAGAATAACTGCAACAAATGTTAAAGTCGCATTCCAAACGATCCCAGTAACTTCCAGTACATCTGAAAAACTTACAACACCCGTAATTATAGCTACTAAAGCACCAATTAATGCAGTAATTCCAATATCTAACCCTTTAGGTTGCCAGATAACAAAAATTAACGTTAATACAAAGATTGTGATTGCTAATATCGTCATCATTAACACTCACCTGACTTCATATTTTTACAAATACATAATTCATTTGTAGTATTTATTAGATTTAAACTTTGATTAATTTGTTCAAATACATCGTGGTTAAGCCGATACATGCGCTTATTCCCCTCTTTTCGTGTAGTAATTAACTCACACTCTACTAATGATTTCATATGATGACTTAAAGTTGGCTGAGAAAATTTAAAATGTTCCAATACATCACATGCACATAACTCACCACAAGAAAGTAAATCCATAATTTCTAATCTACTTGGGTTAGAAAGCACTTTTAATACGTTTGATAATTCTTTATATGACAAGTTCATCTCTCCTCTCACAAGTAAATAGAATATCATCTATATAGATAATTGTCTATATTCTATTAATAATATCCTGAATTTTTAATTGAAAAAATGATTATGATATATTATAGTTAATACATCAAAAAAAATTGATTAATTAGAAAGGTGTAATCTATGGATGTTATAAAAAATGCAAACCATTTAAATGAAGATGACAAGTTAACCTATTATGAAAATATGTTCAACGCACTTGCCGACAAAAACCGTCTAAAAATACTTAATAAAATTAGTCAGAGTACTAATAAATCACTATGTGTATGTGACTTAGAAGCGTTATTAGATTTAAAACAATCCAAACTTTCTTACCATTTAAAAAAATTGGTCGATACACAAATTTTAATCCTTGAAAAGCATGGTACATGGAACTATTACAAAATCAACGAAGCACAAATCCAAGTCGTATTAACTGAAGATACTTGTTGTAAAATATTGTAGTTTTCATATTATATTAATCAATTTTTTGATTAATATATCAAGAAAAATTGATTAATATATAGAGGAGCTTCACTAATGACAGAGTCAATCATCGAATTCATAAAAACATTTTTAATGTTATTTTTTGAATTGTTAGCACTATTTATAGTTGTAAGTTTTATCGTAAGTTTAATTCAACAACTCGTTTCAGAAGATAAAATACGAAGGCTGTTGAGCAAACCTAACAAAGCAACTAACTATGTATTAGGAATGACTTTTGGGGCTATTACACCCTTTTGTTCTTGTTCCACTATTCCTATACTTGCTGGATTATTAAATTCAAAAGTTCCATTTGGTCCAGCCATGAGTTTCTTAATCGCTTCCCCACTTATGAATCCACTCATGATATTTATGCTATGGATTCTATTAGGTTGGAAAGTTGCTGTTGTTTATTTTATTGTCTTAGCAATTTTCAGTATTTTAACAGGATTTGTATTTTCAAAAATGAATCTGGCAGAGAGTTATAAAGGCGTTACTGTTAAAGGCGATGGTTTCTTCTCAAATAAATCAGGGGCTCGTGTTAAGCAAGCGCTAAACGATGCTTGGGCTTTCCTATATCTAATGTTGCCTTATTTAATTATTGGTGTATTTATAGGTGCGTTTATTTATGGATTTATTCCAGAAACATTTATAACTCAATATGCAAGTGGCGATGGTATTATCTCTGTTGTTATTACTTCTGTTATTGGTATTCCAATGTATATCAGACCAGAAACAATGCTTCCTATAGCTGAAGCTTTAGTATCTAAAGGTATGTCACTAGGTACAGTCGTGGCACTAATTATAGGTGGCGCAGGCGCAAGTATACCTGAAGTAGTCTTGTTATCTAAATTATTTAAAAAGAAATTTGTAATATCTTTTGTTATAGCAATTTTAGTCGTAGCAATTGCTACTGGTCTAATTGTTAACTTAATTATTTAAGGAGGTGTAGTCAATGGGTCTCAAAGATGCATTAAAAAAATTAAAACCACAAGAACAATCATGTTGTTCAGTAGAAATTGAAGAACATACGGATAAAAAAGAAGAAAATAACGAGAAAAAGAAGTAGACAGTAAACCTTGTTGCTAGTTTTCACAAGTTTAAAAGCTAAAAAATAAAACCTACAAACAAAGGATCTTCTAAATTTAAGAAGATCCTTTGTTTGTAGGTATCAAAGTCAACTACTTATATTTTAGCTCAACATCATTCAAATTACATTTTACTTTACGATAATTACAGGGATTTGCGCGCGTTTTGCTACTTTATGACTCACACTACCTAAGACCATTTCTTGTAAGCTATTTAGGCCACGGGTTCCTAAAATTATAGCTTGATACTCCCCCTCATTGGCAATTTCAACTACTGTATCAGCAGGAACGCCATGTGCAATTTTCACTTTATATTCCACACTATGTTTGGTGAAAAATTCAGTGATATTTCCTAATTTATCTTCTCGTTTATTATTTAAACCTTCACCCTTATTACCATGTAATACGTCTGTTTTCGATTCATCAACATCAACAACTGTAAGTATCGTAACAATCGTATTTTCATCTATGAAATTTAAAATTTCTTTTGCTGAACGCAAGCTGTTCTCTGATCCATCCGCCGCTAACAAAATTGACTTATACATAAATAGCACTCCTTTAATTTAAGTGATTCTCATTTAATTGGCTTAACTCAGACACAATTTTCCGACTATCCGAATTCAATTTTTCAACATGGACAACATTATTCTTTTCTTCAAATTTCCTTACTATAGTATCTATTGCGTCTACTGCCGAGTCATCCCACAAATGTGCATCATTAAAATCTAATTCTATCGTTTTATTTTCAACGTTAAAATTAATTTGTTCCATCATAGAATCAATAGACACAAAAAAGATTTGACCTTTGAAATACAAATAATTCACATTACTGTATTCTTCTAAAATAACATTAATTTTTGAAATTTTAGTAGCAAAAAACAATGCACTGAAAACGACTCCAATAATTACACCAATTGCCAAATTGTGTGTCATTAAAACAATAATGACAGTTATTATCATAACGATAGCATCTGTTTTAGGTGCTTTTTTGATATATTTAAAAGAATTCCAATCCACAGTTCCTACAGAAACCATAACCATGATACCTGCTAAGATAGGCATAGGAATTTGTACAACAATGTTGCCTAATACTATAATCATAAATATCAGGACAATGCCGGCTGTAAAGGTAGACAATCTACTATTTGCACCTGATTTCACATTAATGACTGATTGACCAATCATGGCACAACCTCCCATACCACCAAAGAAACCAGTGATGATATTAGCAATACCTTGTCCACGTGATTCTCTATTTTTACTGCTGTAAGTATCTGTAGCATCATCAACAATTTTAGCTGTAAGTAAACTTTCTACTAGACCGACAACTGCCATCGATAATGAATAAGGGAAAATAATTTGTAAAGTTTCGAAATTAAATGGAACATTAGGAATTAAAAAATGTGGTAGTGATTGCTTAATCGTACCTAAATCTCCTACCGTTCTCACATCAGCTCCAGTGTACATATAGATTCCAGTTAAAACGATAATAGCAATTAATGGTGCAGGGACTGCTTTTGAAAAACGGGGTAAAATATAAACAATTAATAATGTTATGATCACATATACATATGTTGATATTGATATACCAAAGATATGTTCTATCTGGGACATAAATATCATAATCCCTAAAGCATTAACAAAACCAATCATAACTGAGCGGGGTATAAATTTCATTAAACGGCCAATTTTCAGCAAACCTAAAATCAGTTGTATCGCACCCATAAATATAGTGGCAGCTAAAAGGTATTCTACGCCATGTTCTTTAACTAAAGGGACCACTAATAGCGCTACAGCTCCCGTTGCACCTGAAATCATAGCAGGCCTTCCGCCTACAACAGCAGTTACAGTGGCTATTATAAAGGCTGCATATAACCCGACCATAGGATCAACTCCTGCTATAATTGAAAATGCGATGGCTTCAGGAATTAATGCCAATGCAACAACTATACCAGCAAGGATATTTTTACCAGGCTGATTTAGCCATTCCTGTTTTAATGTTTCAATCATATTTACTCTCCTTTATAATAAATTATAAAATAAAGTATAACAGAATAGTTTCATATGTATACCCCTTTATGAAACTATTTTCAAAAAAATCTATAGGTGGTGCTTTCCAATGCATTTGGGCTACGTAAGGCCAGTCATAATAAATGATTCAATGATAGAACAAAATAAGAAAATTGCAAATTATACAAAGGATATTTTTGAGGAGTCTCACGCTCATAATAAAAAAAGAATTCAATTAGAATTACTTTTAAATGAAAACTTATCTACAGGAGATACATTATATATAACTGATTTATGCATACTTGCTGATTCTACCAAACATTTAGTAGATATATTAGATAGACTTTCAAAGATGAATGTTTCACTATACGTAATAAATTTAAAAAAATACATTAATAAAGCAACTAAAGAATCATTCTTAGAAATACTACATAATATAACTGATTTCCAGAGTGATATCGTTAAATTTAGAACCCGTATAGGATTAGAAAACCACACCAAAGAAGGAAAAAATATGGGGAGGCCAAAGCGAGATGATAAGAATCTTAAAGATGCTATAGAAATGTATATGAGTAAAAAATATACTTTAAATGAAATTAAAGAGAAAACGAATATAAGCAGAGCAACTTTGTATCGTCATTTAGATAAATAGTATTTTGTTAAAAAATGTAAAGTTCAAAATAAATTAGCCTTTACATTTTTCTTTTTAGAACAAAAAAATACCGAAATCCTGTTAAGGACTTCGGTATTAAAAAGCTTGTTTTTATTAACGGAAACGGAGAGATTCGAACTCTCGCGCCGCTTGCGCGACCTACACCCTTAGCAGGGGCGCCTCTTCAGCCAACTTGAGTACGTTTCCAATGGCTCCACAGGTAGGACTCGAACCTACGACCGATCGGTTAACAGCCGATAGCTCTACCACTGAGCTACTGTGGAATAATTGATATCTCAATCAAGCACAAATACTATTATATCAACTTCAGAGAAATTTTCAAGTACCTTAACCAAAAAAATATACGGAATATTTACACTAAATTAATATAATATTCCACATATGACATTTTTACATTTATATTTTAGAAATGTTTTGCTATTTATTTTCAAATAGAGAATATTTTGCTAATGCTTCATAAATATTTAATTGTGGTTTCGTATAGTCTATAGGAGATTCAGGATCAAAAGTAGCCACCCTAGCTGCTCTATCCATCATATAGTAATAATATATACCATTTAAGTATTGATGATGCATACTGTGTGCTGAAATATTAACAACTATAGTCTGGTTATCGACAAATGTGATTTTACATTTTTTATCTTTTAAAGCTCTTATGGTTTGTACATAATGAATATTGATCCAAGTGTTTTCTTCTTTTCGGTCTGAATGTGTAGGAAAAAAATAAGTAGGAAATAATGGAGTGAATAATATCGGGGGTTTACTATTAATACCTGTAATTCTCATTGTGTCTTCTTTTTTAAATACATAGCTGCTACCATAAAATCTACATGAACGATCTATAATCTTATGTGTCCGTTCCTTTACGATATCACGCTCCTCCTTATACTTTAATACACAAGTACCTTCATTTAGTCCTATAGATAAATTACAAGGTTGAAGAGCCATATCACCTTTTTTAATAATGTATTGTTGAATCATAGCTGACGCCTCCTTAAAACTTATGGTGATACTCAAATAATATAACACAAAGATTTTAAAATCAACTTATTTAATAAAATATTTTATAAATTTTCTACAATTGATTTTTAGTTATTATACTTTTGTATTTTCTTATTTTTTGAAAAGTTGCAAATTACACTTATATTTTTGGAAAAATCTGACTATTTATTGATTTCAAAAATAAAAGGCTGTATACTATATGTAAATATAGATAGAGGGGCTGTGTTGAAAATGAAAAACAATACAAATGTTAAATACAATTCATTAGAATCTTTTGTGTCAACGATTAATGATTTAGGTATTGAATTAATCATTGATGAGTCGTTAAGAAATGTCCGTAAACAGCAGTTAGAATACCTCATTGACCACGCGCTTAAGAATAAAAACGAGCAGGATTTCAAACGTTATACTGAAGAATACAGAAACCTGGAGGAATTTCTCGTTGGATAATTTAATAGATTGTTATTTAAAATAAGGTCTATTCCCTACTTACACCAATAAGTTAGAGAATAGACCTTTTTGAGTTTTATTTTTACTTATAACTCTTGTTTATGACATTAATCTAATGAGTTCATGGCGATCGATATCACCAAAATAATGATAAATATCGTAGTTTGAAAATGCTTCCTCGATACTATCAAACTCGTGTAACGTACCTTCTAATGCATTTTCAAGTTCTGTTATGTCACCTTCACCGAAGAAATCTCCAAAAATTCTTGCGTGCTCAATACGACCTTGTTTAACATCTAATTTAATCTGAACGAAACCTTTTTCAAACTTCTCTTCTCTTTCAAAGTTATATTTTGGATTTCTACCATAATTCCAATCCCATGTACGATATTTCTCATTACTCAATGCTTCAATATTTTTCCAATCTTCATCTGTAAGTTGATATGTTTCAACTTGATTTGCTTCTCCAAAAATAGTTTTTAAAATAATATCTTTAAAGTTATCAATATTAATAGGTTCTTCAAGAAATTCTGAAATATTTGCGACTCTGCTACGTACAGATTTAATCCCTTTAGATTTAATTTTTGCAGGATTAACTTTTAATGCGTTCTGAACTTCATCCAATTCACTATTTAACATTAATGTACCATGACTAAACATGCGATCTTTCACTTTTACCATAGCATTGCCTGAAATTTTGGCGTTACCTACTTGAATATCATTTCTACCAGTCATTTCAGCATCAACACCCAACGATTTTAATGCTTCAACAATTGGCTCTGTAAATTTTTTAAAATTATGGAAGCTGTTACCATCATCATCTGTTATAAAACTGAAATTTAAATTACCTTCATCATGGTAAACAGCACCTCCACCAGATATACGTCTCACAACATCAATATTATGTGCATCAATATATGGTTTGTTAACTTCTTCAATCGTATTTTGGTTTTTACCAATTATAATAGACGGTCTATTCACATAAAATAGAAAATAGCTGTCGTCTTTCGGCATATTTTTTAATACATATTCTTCCATTGCTAAATTTAATGTTGGATCTGTAATATCATTATTACTAATAAACTTCATCTATTGCACTCCTTTTCCCTAAAAATATACCCTTACCTTATTTATGCTATATTTCCTCTAAAAATGCCAATCATTTACATTAAATATGATAAAAAGTTTCAAAATCGGTTTATATCACACAATTTAATGGTTATTTGTTTATTTGTCTTAAGTTTTTTTGTATAATACTATCTAGTTAGCATTTCTAGGGAGGACTAAAAATGACTGTTGCAGAAGTTGGAAATATAGTAGAATTCTATGATGGTTTAAAAGGCCGTGTAGAGAAAATTAATGATAATTCAGTAATTGTAGATTTAACAATTATGGAGAATTTCAATGATTTAGACTTGCCTGAAAAAACTGTTATTAATCATAAGCGATATACAATCGTTGAACAAGAAGGATAGTAAAAAATGAATAGAATTTCAAAGGCTTTAATATGGTTTCTTTTAAGCTTTATTGTATTCCACATCATCCTCTTCATTATGTGGGGAGAAAAACAAGAGTATTGGTATTTATATACTGGCATTATGCTCATAGCTGGTATTAGTTATATCTTTTATCAAAGAGATATAGAATCTAAGAGATTGCTTACTTCTTTAGGTGTTGGAATTGTTACTGGTATTGTATTAATTATTATTCAGCTGATTATTGCAGCAATTTCTTCGGATATAAAATATCTTGAATTAATTAAAGAATTAACAAGAACTGGCGTATATTTTAAATGGCAAATGTTAATAACATTAGTCTTTGTTATACCTTGTCATGAACTCTATATGAGAACAGTTTTACAAAAAGAATTGATTAAATTAAACATACCAAGTTGGCTTAGCATTATAATTACGGCGCTTTGCTCAGCTTCATTATTCTACTATCTAGATAATTTATGGATTGTTTTCTTCATCTTTATCGTACAAATTGCACTCTCAATAAGCTACTTTTATACGCGTAGAATTGCTACCACTGTAATAGCACAAATCGTTGCAGTAGTAATTCTATTAATATTCCATGCTTAACTTATTGTGGAACTTTATACGTTTTATTAAAAATTAAAAACTGGAAGGCGCTCATTAAAATAATGAGCGCCTTCCAGTTTTTTGTGCTATATAAAATAAATATATTATAATACTAATTTTTCCAGTTATTACAGCACTGTTGCATACGAGACACTTGCCAAATTAGAATAGCCTAGTATGAATTGAAGGCTACATGCTGAGTCTATAGCCCTATCTTATGCAAACGAGGATATAGTAGTATTTATATTACAATCCTTTAGCCTATGTTATTACATTAAAGCTTTGCTTTTGATTTATTTTATAATGCTCATTTTTCAAATTTCTAGATATTAATTCTACCATCGTTATTTCGCCAGTTTCATGAATAACTGCATTTTCTAAATACTGTCTATAATTTCTATAACAATAATCTGTCATACTTACACGATACATATGATTCAGTCTTATGTTTTTTAAATTAACACGATTAAACGGTGCAGCATTCATATCAATTGTGTAATCCACGCCTTGCCAAAACGTACATAATGTTTCATCAATAATTGTTAAACTGAGTTCACCATGGCTAAATTCTATATGTGAATAGCCATACTCTAGAATATCTTTAATCTGCTGTCCTTTTAAAGTTAAATCAACTGGCACGTCAGGATGCGGATACGCTTTATATAATGCTTCATTGGTTATTGTTGCTTCTAAGCCTTCTTCTCCACTGGTAGGTAAATGTACACATGAAATATCATAATCAAACTCTGAGCGAATACCGTCATGTAAAAGTTGCGTGAAAGGATGGGGCTTCGTAATAACGTCTCCTAAACCGTTTACTTGAGCAGAAACGGGCGTAACATTTAAAACTTCTTTCCCCCAATGTTCAACAGTTTTTCTATCATAAAATGTTAAGTTTAGTAAATCCTCATCTTCCTTATACTCGTTTAAATCAACAATTTGTGACTCAACATCTTCTAATTCATATGAGGTAGTTCTTTGCTTAAAGTTAATTTTTACATGGACTAATTGTTCCGCATTTTGACCAGCTTGTACATACAATGTTTGATCATCTCTACCTATAAAAGTTTGATGTTGATGACCAGTAATCAGTAAATCAATCACGCCTAATGATTGCATAATTTTTTCCGCTTCATTCACGTTTTGTTCGCGTTCATTTGCGGATTTATTCAGTTGGTTTATACCACCATGATATATGACTATAAGAAAATCTGGCATTTCAGTTTCATGAATAAAGCGAATCCATCTTTTAGAAGCCACTAAAGTTTTATCAATTTGTAGCTCATTTTCCATTTCAAAGTGTTCGCGGTTCATCAATCCGTCTGAAGTTAATCCAACAATAGCTATCTTGACGCCTTCTACTTCTTTTATCGTATAAGGTGTAGAGAAATAAGGTTCTCTTGTACGCTTATATTCAATATTCGCCGATAACCATGGAAACCTGGATAAAGAGACCGCTCTTGAAAAGAAGGACAAACCGAATTTAAATTCATTAGGACTAATACCACTTGCATCATATTGCATAGCATTCATCAGCTTTATCATAGGATGACGCTTATATGGCGCAACAACAGCATAATAAAATGCAGCCAATGAACCAGCCAAACTACCGCCACTGTCCAACAAAATAACATGTTCATTTTCTTTTCTCTTCGTTTTAACGTAAGTACCTGCTCTATATATATTAGAACCATGATCTCCGTTTAGAAAATGACTGTGCATATCTGAAGTTGTGATAACATCTATTGTAATTCTCTCGCTTTTTTTCATATGCCTCTCCCCTCATTTCCTTCAGTATAACATGTTTCTGAATACCCATGATAGCAAAAGAAAATATTACCTTCTAAGAATTTTAATAATTTAAGAAGCCTTGCTTAAATCATTTAATTGCCTCTTTTTAGTACTTTTACATTATTCTATAAAACATTGAAATTAAAAAACCCTCTCTTGCACTGTTTTCACAAGAAAGGGAATAACTTTATAATTAATCATCTTAAAACTATCAAAATGAAGTTTTAGCCAATTTGAATACGTTCTTTCGGATAATGGTATTTGTCTGGCTCTCTACGCCCACCAATCATAATAATAAAACTAATAAGTCCTACACGACCAATAAACATCAGTACCATCAATACAATCTTACTCATCCCACTAATGTCATCAGTAACACCTAATGATAATCCACATGTCCCAAACGCTGACATGACCTCGAAAAATGCTTGTAGAAATGATATTTTGCCATTTTCAACCACAAGTATTGTAATCGTACCTGCAAATGTGAGTATTCCTGCCATTGTAAAAACAGCAAATGAGCGTTGTACATCTGTTGTATGAATTTCACGATTAAATGCTTTAATCGAGGTTTTTTCATTATTATTGCTAAAGTTCAATAAGAATAAGATTAAGATTGCGAAAGTAGTCGTTCTAATACCACCACCTACTGAACTCGGTGAAGAACCTATAAACATTAAGACACTCATAATTACATTCGTACCTTCTCCAAAATTACTTACATCAATGGTTTGTAATCCGGCACTTCTTGTTGTTGCAGATTGGAACAGTGCGTAAAATAACGATTTATGCCACGTCATATTTTGAAAAGCATGGTTATGTTCAAATAATAAAATTATTATTGCGCCGAATACAAACAATACTAAGTAAGTCATGGTTGTAATTTTAGCAAATAACGAAAATCTAAAATTAGGTATTCTATTTTTAATGTATGCTTTTACTTCAATTAATACTGGAAAGCCAATAGATCCTAAAATAATTAAAAACATAACTATAGTCTGAACAAAATAGTCATTAGCATAAGGAATTAACGATTGTCCTGTTATGTCTAAACCGCCGTTTGTCGTTGCAGATACCGCTACAAACATACCCTGCATAATTGCATATTGCAAATCTGGATTATCTCTATAAAAATAGAATGCTAATAATGACGCTCCAACAAGTTCTATAATTAAAATTGTACGTACAATATCTAGAATCAGTTTAACTGTACCACTCATGGTATCTTTATTATTATCAAGCATAATAAGCTGACGTTCACGCATGCCAATATGTTTTCCTAAAAACACCCATAGCATCGTACCAATGGCCATGACGCCAATACCACCGATATTTAGAATAATCATAATTATGATTTGTCCAAAAGTAGTATATGTCTCAACGATATTAACAGGCGATAAACCAGTCACACTCACGCCTGAAACTGCTACAAACAAAGAATCAATCGGGTCAACATTGATTCCAGATTTGTGAACAAATGGTAAATTAAGTAATAAAAATGCTACGATAATTGCAACAATATAATACATCACTATCCCTTGTTGAGGGCTTGATTTTTTTAACAATTGATTGAAAATGGACAACGTTTATTCACCCCAACGCTACTTCAATTTAATCTTGATATCCTTAAGCTTACCATCTCTGTATATTTTAGCTGGTAATGTATCCAAATCATCTTTATGATTAAAAATAATTTGTCTATATCTTAGATTATCTTCTAATTCTTTACCATCTAATTCTACTATTACATCATCTTTTTGCAACCCAGATTTTTCACCTGTTGAATTTTCTTTAACTTCACCAATTAATACACCTGATTTCACATCTTCAGGTAGTTGTAATGATTGACGCGTTTCATCATCGATATCGGCAACATTCATGATACGAACACCTGTATTAGGATATTTGACTTCACCTTTAGCTTCAAGTTCTTTTGCTATTGATTCAGCTTGATTTACTGGAATTGCAAATGCAATACCTTCTACATTATCCATATCTATCTTCAACGATGCAATGCCTATTAATTTACCATCTCTATTAACCACGCCACCACCAGAGTTACCAGGGTTTACCGGCGCATCGATTTGAAATGCATCCATTAGTACATCATATTGTTCATCTTTATCAATATCTACAGGTATATGACGATTAAGACCTGATACGATCCCTTCTGAAACACTACCTTTAAAATCAACACCTAGTGGATTCCCTACAACGATAATAGGTTCCCCTAATACTAAAGTGCTTGAATCACCCATTTTGATTGGTTTAACGTCACTCCTAGACTTAACCTTTGCTTTAACCACTGCAATATCAGAGAATTTATCTGTACCAATAACTTTTCCTATTGAGTAGTCTCCGTTACCATATGTAATCTTCTGTTCTTTCTTGTCTCTTACTACATGCGCATTTGTCATGATAAAAATAGAGTCGCTTACTTTTTTGTAGACGACACCTGATCCTAGCTCATTTTCTTTACCTGCTTCTTGTGTCTCTTTCTCTGCAGAAGAACCTTTGTTGCTTGTATCATTCTCAACCGTTACTACTGATTGCGTAGCACTATTTGCGCTCTTCATAGTTGCGGTATATGACTTTTCTTTACCATTATTACTTTGGAAAATACTATCCTTGTCATTACCATTTTGATCAACGTTAGTAAATATTGCATTCATCAATGTTAATAATAATATAACTGCAATAACGATAAGTACTTTAGGCCAATGTTCCTTAAAGAAATATTTAATCTTATCAACGTTGCTTAATTGTCCATTTTGATTGGTGTGATTTGATCCTTGATGTTGAGATGCATGCTTGTTACGCGCTGTTGTTTGCGCTTTTTCTTCTTTTGCATCTACATCTTCTTCTTCAACGTATGTTTCAACTCGAGATTGTTGTGCTTCTTCTGAATAAAAGTTATCTACTTCATCAATTTTTGACGATTGATTTTTTGATAATGTGCTCTGCTCAGTAACCACTGTATCATTTTCTGTATTCTCTCGATGATCATCTGTTTCTTGCTCAGACTTACTTTGAGTATGATAATTAGCATTTTGCTTCTGTGGGTAACTTGAGGACTGTGTGGTATCTGATGACTGTTTATCGCTTGGTACATCTATATCTTCTTTAGAACCACTTTGTTTAGCCATCAAAGCCTGTTGTTGTTGTATCTCTTCTTGTGTTAGCTTTTCAATACGTGCTTTTCGTAAATTTTCTTTCACACGCTCTTCATTATTTTTGGCTAATTTTTGCGCTTTTTCTTTACGCTGTTCTCTGGCCTCATGCTCTAAATGTACACGTTGTTCACGTTCTTCATTATGAAAAAACTCACGTCGTTTACGTCCATATTTTTCTTTAGGAATGACGTGTTTTTTATTTTGAGTCACCTTAATCCCCCCTAATATTACATAAATATTCACTCTCTATTATGACATAATATAATAGATAATTCTTCTTTATTTTCTTTTATAAAAGTAGATACATTCTGATTATAATCACTTTCTTTCTAAATTTCTAACTTTAAATGATTTTCTCAAATATTTTGACACATCCTTGCTCAATTTTAGTAAACGACAATATTAAAATTTATAAATAATACCTTACATGTTTTTACATAAAAAAACTGGAAAACCTCTATGAGCTTTTCCAGTTACCTTAACATTTACTTTTGCTTTTCTTTTTTCTTGTTATTTCTTAATGAAGTTAACCAACCAATAACTACTAACAATATCATGACAGTCCAGAAAATAGATTGCCATAACGTACTATGTGGGAAGTGTTCAGGTAAAACAGCGATTTCTTCATGTGCAAGCACCATGACCACTAATTTAACACCTACCCAACCAACAATAGCAAACGCTGCGCCTTCTAAACCTGGGTATTTGTTTAATAAGTTTACAAACCATGTTGCAGCGAAACGCATAATTACAACGCCCAACATACCACCTATGAACATAACAGCAAACTGACCTAAGTCCATTCCGCCGAAGTGGATGCCAACTGCTGGTAATGTCACTGCAATTGCAAGAGCTGCAAGCATTGAATCAATAGCAAATGCAATATCTGCAAATTCAACTTTTAATACAGTGCCCCAAAATTCTTTAGGGCTTGCGTGAATCTCTCCACCATCTTCATCAAAGTGATGATCATCACCAGCTTCTTGTTCTTCCTTATCTTTCTCTTTAAAGAAGGATATCAAATTGGTTATGGACATATATAGTAGGTATAATGCACCAAGTGCTTGTATCCACCAAAGATTTGCGATAATACTGATTAAGAATAAAGAAATAAAACGGAATACTAATGCACCTAATAAACCATAAAACAAAGCTTTTTTTCGTTGTTCAGGCGGTAAATGTTTAACCATAACTGCCATAACTACGGCATTATCTGCAGCCAATAGTCCTTCTAAAAATACTAGAACAACGAGCACCCATAAATAAGGTAAAATCATACTTGGATCCATCTAGGACAACTCCTTAATTTTTTAAACATAAAAATAGAGACCTAAGCTAAGTTAGTGTATTGCCGCTATTTAATTTAGTTCATTTAGTTTTTATACACTAAAGAACAAATCAATCGCGTTATTCACTATTAGCAAAGGTCTCACTCGACAGTTTGTATCTGCCCACTTTACCGGAAGCAATCAAGCTTCGTAATGACGATAAAATGACTATGTTAAAAAGATATATACAGTATTTTCTTTAAGCATATAAATGCATGCTTCATATATATTTTTAATAAAAGTTGAGTTACTCCCCTCTGACTACAAAGTCATAGGTATTCTATTAATATCGTTATTATACACAAAATATAGTTTTATAACAAACCATATAATTTAATTTCTGGAAACTTCTCTTCAAACCATCTCGTTGCAAATTCATTATCAAATAAAAACACATAATTTTCATAAATATCTTTAACTAAAATTGAACGCGATGTACTCATCTTATCTTTAACTTCTTCTTCATTTTCTATCCAACGTGCAATTTTCGGACCGACTGCCTCCATGACAACATCGACATTGTATTCATTTTTTAAGCGGTGTTCGAATACTTCAAATTGTAACTGTCCAACTGCCCCAATAAGAATTTGGTTTGTGTGTAGTGCTTTATAATATTGAATCGCACCTTCTTGAACTAATTGTTCAATACCTTTATGAAAGTGCTTTTGTTTCATAACGTTTTTAGCTGAAACTTTCATAAATAACTCTGGCGTAAATTGTGGTAATTCTTGGAAACTGAATTTTTGATTACCACCAACTAACGTGTCACCAATTTGGTAATTACCAGTATCATACAAACCAATAATATCTCCAGCCACCGCATGGTTTACTGTTTCTTTATCATCAGCCATGAATGATGTTGAACGTGTGATTTTTTGTTTTTTCTTGGTACGCTGTAACGTAACATCCATGCCACGTTCAAAGGCACCGCTTACTACACGCATAAAGGCAATACGGTCTCTATGTTTAGGGTCCATGTTCGCTTGTATTTTGAAAATAAATCCTGAAAAATCTAAATCATAAGGTTTTACTTCCACTTCTTCTTTTGTTTGACGACTATGAGGCATTGGTGCATGATCCACATAAGCGTTTAAGAAGTTTTGAACTCCAAAATTAGCTAATGCCGAACCGAAAAATACAGGCGTTAATTCACCATTTAGTAATGCTTCATTATCAAAGTCTTCGCCCGCTTCTTCTACTAGCATCAACTCTTCAATAGCTTGAGAAAACGCGCTATCATTTTTCATTT
Source organism: Staphylococcus sp. OJ82 (assembly GCF_000294465.1). Taxonomy (NCBI): domain Bacteria; kingdom Bacillati; phylum Bacillota; class Bacilli; order Caryophanales; family Staphylococcaceae; genus Staphylococcus; species Staphylococcus sp. OJ82. The sequence goes on from NZ_ALPU01000010.1 coordinate 650,610, forward strand.
TATGATCTTCTTCTAATTCAAAATCATCATTTAAATGCAGCGTATTTTCTTCTTCTCTAAAAGGCTCAATTGTATGTGAGTCGCGATCGATAATACCAAAGAAATTTTGTCCCATTCCTATCGGCCAATTCATGGGATATGTTTCAATTTCTAAAGTAGATTCAATTTCATCTAATAATTCAAATGGTTCTTTACCAACACGATCAAGTTTATTAATAAAAGTAAAGATTGGAATACCTCTCATTTTACAAACTTTAAAAAGTTTTAGTGTTTGTGGTTCAATTCCTTTTGCACAGTCAACTACCATAACAGCACTATCTACTGCTAAAAGTGTTCTATATGTGTCTTCTGAAAAATCTTCGTGTCCTGGTGTATCTAGAATGTTGATTTTATAGTGATCATAATCAAACTGCATCACTGAACTTGTAACTGAAATACCACGCTCTTGTTCTACTTTCATCCAGTCACTAGTTGCAAATTTTCCACTTTTTTTACCTTTAACAGTTCCTGCTTCTCTAATCGCACCACCAAATAATAATAACTTTTCAGTTAATGTGGTTTTACCAGCATCAGGATGAGATATAATTGCAAAGGTTTTTCTTGATTCTACTTCTTCCTTTATACTCATTTTTAGTCTCCTTTAATCCTCAAGTATCAATTTGACAATGTCAGTGGCAATCTTAGTTGCTGTAGACTCGTCAAGTAACGTAAACAAGTGTATCACAAGTTCATCATTGATATCATCTTCATTTAATGTTGTATCTATTTCTAATGACCAATTTAATTCTGGCAGCGCAATTAAGTATACTTCCGCTTCAGTATTTTCGTAAATATATAAATTTGAATACACATCATTACAATCTATATTACTAATCTTCAACTGGCCCACCACCAAATTTTTTATATGCCGCTTCTAAACCAATCAAATCATCTCTATGAGGTACTTTTACATGGCCGGGCATAATCTGATACGGCTCCCGCCCTTTCGAAGCTAATACTACTGTATCTCCAGGTTCAGCGATATCAATCGCATGGCGAATTCCTTCTGCACGATCATCAAATTCAATGTAATTTTGATGTGTCGCACCTTGTGCTAGTGCCTGTGTTAACACTTTAGGCTCATCGTTTGCTGGATTATCTGGTGTGAAAACCACGTAGTCCGCACGGCATGCAATACGTCCCATTTCAGGTGCTTTGCTCATATCTCGTTCTCCTGCCAAACCACATAAGAAAATTAATTTTTGTGAAGTAAAGGGTTGAACTGCATCAATTAATTTATCCATACCATCTGCTGTATGTGCATAATCAATAATCAAATCAATTGGTAACGTTTCGTCTAATACTTCGAGTCTGCCTTCGACTGGTTCTAAGTTTTCAACTGCTTTTACAATTTCACTTAGATTAACGCCCTTACTCCAAACAGCAATCATTGCTGCCATAATATTAGAAACATTAAAAAGCCCGACATATGGTGATTTCACATAAAAATTACCCTCTGGCGTTACAAAATTAAAAGTCGCACCCTGTAATGATTCATTTATATCTTCAGCCATAAATTGTGCTTTGTTATTAATGCCGTAAGTAAACGCTTCAAATGGTGATACTGACGCAAGATATTCAGAAAATCCATCATCTTGATTTAACACAACAAACTTTTCTTGAGACAAATCTTGGCCAAGTTGGCTAAATAATAGTGATTTTGCATGGCCATATGCTTCCATCGTACCGTGAAAATCTAAATGGTCTTGTGTTAAATTTGAAAAAATTGCCACATCAAAGTTAACACCACTTAAGCGTCCCAATGATAACCCATGACTTGAAACTTCTAAAGTCATAGCTTCAGCTTTCTTTTCAACAGCTTCATTGATTTTTTTAGTTAAAGCTACAGTTTCTGGTGTAGTATTAGAGCCTTTTGATTTTTCTTCATTAATCTGAAAACCATTTGTTCCTAAGTAAGCACTACCTTTACCTAATTTTCTATAGATATGGTGTATCATTGTAGCAATTGACGTCTTACCATTTGTTCCTGTAACACCATAAGTGACAAGCTGTTTACTTGGATAATTAAATAACTTGTTTGCTAATAGACTTGCTACGCGTAAAGTATCAGGTACTATGATTTGTGTCACATTACCGTCTAATTCTTGCGCTTGACTTACGACGACGATTTGGCAGCCTTGGTTTACTACGTCTTGACAGAATTTGTGACTATCAACAGTATAACCTTTTGATGCTACAAAAACGCTACCTTGTTGTGCAGTACGAGAATCAGTTGTGATATCTGTTACATCTCTCTCTAACGTACCGACAACTTGTTTTACTCTTATTTTTTCAAATAACAAATTTGCATCCAACATTTATCGCTCCTTTATTTCCAATACTTCTATTATACACGTTTTTCTTTGATTTTATAGAATCTATTATCTAGATTATAATAATTTCTTCCTATTATATATGTGCTTTTATAACAGGAAAATCACATGATTTTTTTGAGTTTAAATTAGCTTTGAATTCCTTTGTTAAATTTATGTAACTAATTTGTTAATGCTTTCTATATATTCACTTAATTTTTACTTTTCAAGCATACATTTATATTAAGCGTGGTAATGTATTAATATACAATGACTTGATTTACTGCATACATATTTCTGAATTCAGTATGAATCATTTCATATCAGTATGTAAAATGATATAATCTTCAGTAATTATGTTTTTTCTTTCGCATGTCAAAGAAATGCGTTAAACTTAGCATGAGCTAAATTTATACTATTGGAGGGTGGCTTAAATGGTTACTCAAAATAAAAAAATACTAATCCTTACTGGATCCTTTGGTAATGGTCATTTACAGGTTACTCAAAGTGTAGTGAACCAGTTTAACGAAATGAATCTAGACAATTTAACAGTTATTGAACATGATTTGTTTTTAGAAGCTCACCCAATACTGACTTCTATATGTAAAAAGTGGTACATTAACAGTTTTAAATATTTCAGAAATATGTACAAAGCATTTTACTATAGTCGTCCCGACCAATTAGACAAATGTTTCTATAAATACTATGGACTTAATAAATTAATAAATTTACTGTTAAAGGAAAAGCCTGATTTAATCTTGCTTACTTTCCCAACACCAGTAATGTCTGTTTTAACAGAACAATTTGATATGAACATTCCTATTGCAACTGTGATGACAGATTATAGAATGCAAAAGAACTGGATAACTCCTCATTCTCAAAGATATTATCTAGCTACAGAAGATTTAAAAGATGAGTTTGCTAGCATAGGTATTCCTAAATCGCAGATAAAAGTTACAGGAATCCCTATCGCAGATAAATTCGAAGAAGATATTGATAAAACATCGTGGCTACGCCAAAATAGTTTAGCCCCTGACAAACCAACAATACTCATGTCTGCAGGTGCCTTTGGTGTATCAAAAGGTTTCGATCAAATGATACAAGAAATATTAAACCGAAGTCCTCACTCTCAAGTCGTAATGATTTGTGGTAAAAATAAAGAATTGAAACGTACGTTATCTGCACAATTTAAAAATTACGACAACGTACTTATCGTAGGCTATACTAAGCATATGAATGAATGGATGGCTTCAAGCCAATTGATGATTACTAAACCAGGCGGCATCACAATATCCGAAGCCTTGACACGTCAAACACCTATGATTTTCTTAAATCCTGCTCCAGGTCAAGAGTTAGAGAATGCAAATTACTTTGAAGAAAAAGGATTTGGTTTGATTGCTGACACACCTGAAGAAGCAATTCAACAGGTGGCAACATTAACAAATACACCATCAAAAATAGCAGAAATGACTCAGTCAATGAATGAATCTCGAATTCCATATTCAACTTACAAGTTGTGTAATGACTTGTTAAATTTACTAGATCATTCATCTCGCTATGAAGAAGTTTACGGAAAGGTTCCTTTATATGCAAAGCTATTCGTTAAATAAAGATAATTATCATTCAAATAAAAACTTTATAATATTGTTAGTAATTTTGTTCTTAATGGAATTTGCCCGAGGCATGTATATATTAAGTTACTTAGCATTACTTCCAACAGCAACCTCAATTGCGGTAGGTATTACATCTATCGCTATTTCTGCTCATTTTATAGCTGATGCAACTACCAACTTCGTGATTGGTTTTTTACTTAAACGATTAGGCACGAAACTCGTACTCACATTAGGTTTCCTACTTGCATTCGGAAGCTTGTTCTTAGTCATTTGGTTCCCGACTTCTCCCATTGTTCTAATTATCAGTGCACTACTACTTGGTATAGCTGTTAGTCCTATTTGGGTTATTATGCTTGCAAGTGTCGATGAGAAAAATCGTGGCAAACAAATGGGATATGTTTATTTTTCATGGCTCCTCGGTTTACTTGTCGGTATGGTGGGCATGAATCTTATCTTCAAGTTCCATCCGACGAAATTTGCATTTATGATGGCGTTGGTAGTACTAATTGCTTGGATTTTATATTACTTCGTGAAGATAAGACTTACGAATTATAATACTCGACCAGTTAAACAACAATTAGGTCAAATCGTAGATGTGACAAAACGTCATTTAATTTTATTCCCAGGTATTTTATTACAAGGTGCTTCTATCACAGCATTAGTTCCTATCCTACCTACATATGCAACAAAAGTTGTCGGTGTATCTACAGTAGAATATACTATGGCACTTGTATTTGGCGGTATTGGTTGTGCAATCTCAATGCTCTTCTTATCAAAAGTCATTGATAAACATGGCACATTATTTATGTACTGCGTCATTTTTGGTGGTTTTATATTATATACGATAATGATATTTGCTCTATCACTGATTACAGATATTGCACTTGTATGGATATTGGCAATCTTTATTGGTCTGATGTATGGTATATTACTACCTGCATGGAACACATTTATGGCAAGCCATATACATATAGATGAACAAGAAGAGACTTGGGGCGTATTTAACAGTGTACAAGGATTTGGTTCAATGATTGGTCCGCTTGTCGGTGGCTTAATCACCCAATTCACAGCTTCTGTAAATAATACGTTTTATTTCTCAGCATTATTATTCTTATTCTTAGCTATATTCTATGGCATATACTTTATTAGAAATAAAAAATATCACCTTAACTCATAACATATTCACAAAGATTATAATCACAAAATAAGGAGTCACTAACAATTTGTTAGTGACTCCTCTTTAATTCCATTTTTTATCGTAAGCAATCATAGATGCTACTAATGGGCATTATTTAAGCTAAGTTAAAGTTATCTAATACTTTCCATTTTTCATCTTTCTCATCGTAATAAACTAAAGAAAGTTGTTCAATTGTTTCTTTATAATCAATACCCGCTAATTTCAATTGTCCATAAATATCTTCGAACTCTTGGCTTGTTAGTCCTTGCGCAATTGTGAAATGTGGTACAAATGAGTGATCTGGCACGCCATGGAAATCACCATTGTTAAATTTGTAGAATAATTTTTCTAAAGTTTCAGTTTTTTCAACTTTAAAATAAATGACATTGGTAATCGGCGCGAAGTTCGATGCTTTTGTTGCATGAACATCAACTGCTGGTATACCCTCAAGTCTAGATTTAATTGTCTCTTTGACAGATTCTAAATCGCTATCGTTTATTTTAAATTGCCCCTTAATCGTGATATGCGGCATAATTGACGCATAGTGAGCATCATAACGCTTACGATATGCATTCACTTCATCTTGAAACGCTTTTGACGGAATTAATGCTAATCCTAAAATCATTTAAATTCCTCCTTTGTTTAACATAATTACATTATATCAAATTTCTGAAAAATTCGTTACTTTAAACTAAATTTTATTCAGATTATTAAAATGAAATATTATCTGACAAAAAATACTTTAGCAAATCATCGAGTAAATGCTTCCATGATTTCCATCTATGGCCGCCTTCAAACTCTATGTAATGATGCGTGAAGTTATTTGCTTCAATAATGGATTTCAGTTCACGGTTAGGCGTTAGAAAATCTGCACGTTTACCGTTTGTTGGTAACTCAAAGTCTTCTTCTTCTAAACCAACAGCATGCCATATTGTTAACTGTTCTTGAAATTGACATCGATCAATTAAAGTCTGAATCACTTCATCATGTTGTGGACTTAATAAACCGACTTGACTAAAAATTCTTGGATAAGATAAAGCAGTCATTAAGGCTACGCTTCCAGCTAAACTATCTCCAAGTAATATACGCGCATTACCTACTTTATATGTAGGAAACGTTCGATCAATGAAAGGTAAAATTTCGTTCGCTACCGCTTTAACTGTTAAATGCGTACGCGCTCCTTGTGGATGAAATTCAGCACGGCGTTTATCAACGTCTTCATAATGAAAGCCAACGAAGATTGCTTTTTCAATTTCATTCGCTTCACGTAGATTTTCATAACTTCTATGAATTCTTCCAAAACTAAAAAAATCTAAACCATCAAAACAAAATACAACTTTATACTTAAATAATTCCGAAAAATCTTTTGGTAAGTAAATAGATAGTGTGACATCTCTTTCTAATAATTCGCTAGGAAAACTAATTTTATTAATTCTTCCTGGTTGAAAATCATACATAAATAATGCGCCCCCTAGTAGTCTTAATGACATTGTACCAAGAGACGCATTATTTTAAAATATTTCAACTTAATTTTTATAAATTGAATACTGAGTTATTCCTCAAAATTTTCTTCTTTTAGGCGTTTAGGATAATCTTTGTGCCAGAAGACAGCATTAGGTAATTTCTTAGGATCTGGTTTATAAATTGCTTTTTTACCTGATCCAAGGTCGTTCTTCTGTTTCTCATAATCTTTCAAAGCGTTAATTGCAGGCTTATGCAATATCCATATAGCAATGATATTTAGCCAAGCCATCATACCTACACCTAAATCACCCATCATCCACGCTAAGTCAGCAGTTTTCACTGCACCATACACTGTAGCTGCAATGAGAACAGTTCTAGTGATATTAATATAAACAAAAGTCATTTTTTTCGAACTTTTTCTAGTTAGATACGTAATATTGGTTTCAGCAATATAGTAATATGCCAATATTGTTGTAAAGGCAAAGAAGAATAATGCAATCGCAATGAAGTATGACCCTATTCCTGAGAATGCAGGATCGAATTGATAACCACTTCCTTGGAAAGCTTTATCAATACTAGCTTGCGCGTACATTGCTGTACCAGAGTAATCTTTATCTCCATTCGACATCTCTACAAAAACACCATTATCTTTAATCAAACTGGATTTACCGTCTGACATGTCAGCATTAACAGTGACATTATATGTACCTGAAAGTAAAATTATTAAACCTGTTGCTGTACACACAAAAAGTGTATCAATATATACTGAGAATGATTGTACTAGACCTTGTTTAGCTGGATGAGATACTTCTGCTGCAGACGCAGCATGTGGCCCCGTTCCTTGACCTGCTTCATTGGAATATAGACCTCTTTTAACACCAATTTCAATCATTGCCCCAACGATCCCACCAAATGCTGCTTCAAACCCAAACGCAGATTTGAATATTAAAGCAAATAGCGCTGGAACTTGTTCAATATTAATAAATATAATAACAACTGCCATTAAAATATATAAAATTGCCATAAACGGCACAACTGCTGTTGCAGCGTTTGCAATCCATTTAATACCACCGAAAATAATTAAAGCAATTAATACTGCCAAAACTGTTGCGACTATCCATGGATCAAAACTAAACGCATTTTTCATTGAACTAGAAATTGCATTGGATTGAACACCTGGTAATAATAACCCTACTGAAATTACTGTTACTACAGCAAAGATTAAACCATAAATTTTACCGAGTTTACCTTTGATACCATATTCGATATAGAATGCTGGTCCACCTCGGTATTGCCCCTTTTCTTCCCTTTTATAAATCTGACCGAGTGTAGATTCAATAAACGCACTACCAGCTCCTAAAAATGCTGATGCCCACATCCAGAATATTGCACCAGGACCACCAATGAATATGGCAGTTGACACCCCTACAATATTACCAGTACCTACACGACCTGCTAATGATAGTGCAATCGCTTGGAAACTGGATATACCTGTAGGTGATTTCTCCCCTTGAAACATTAGACGTATCATTTCTTTAAAATGTCTAACTTGGAAAAAGCGTAACATAAATGAAAATAATACCCCCGTAAGTAACAAACCATAGACTAAAGGCTTGCTCCATACAATATCATACAACCACGTAAGTAAACTCTCTAACATAACGTATCCCCCTTGTTGTACCATTATGTATAATGATATTTTTTATCATTATACACATATAAAATATTCCGCGCAACGCATTTCATAAGTTATCTTTTTCACAATTTATATATTTTCGATTGTGAATTAATAATAAAAATTTTTAATGACTTAAATTCTCCGTTAAAATAATTTTACACTATTTAATGCATTATGTGACTTTACTTAATATTCTATAAAGTTATTTGAATCGATTTAATTATTCATCGAATTGACATCAATTTTTATCTTTTGTTCTGTAGCTATTTGAGATATACTGAATAGTACTTCAAATACGATTTTTTAGGAGGAAAAGTCCTATGCTTAATAAGGTTTGGTTTAGAACAGGTGTTGCCTTGCTCATCCTGTTTTTACTTATCAAATTAGTAATGGAAGTCCATAGTGTATTCACACCATTTATTGTTATTATTCAATCGGTATTGTTACCACTGTTACTTAGCGGCTTCTTATTCTATGTCTGTTTACCTTTTCAAAAAATTCTTGAAAAATACAAAGTTCCACGTTGGGGTAGTATAACAATTATCTTGATTGCGTTAGTTATTATTATAAGCAGCTTTGTAGGTTATATTGCACCGCTGATAATAGATCAAATTTCAAAATTAATTAAACAAATCCCAGCTCTACAAAATGAAATTCAAAGCATTGTTAATTTTGCTTTAGATCAAATGGAAAGATTACCAGCAGATGTAACAGACAGAATTAATAATATGATTAAATCAATGAGCGATGGCGCTACTAGTATATTATCTAATTCATTAGGGTTCGTGACATCATTTATTTCTACTATGTTTCTACTTATCATGGTGCCATTCTTCCTAATTTATATGCTAAAAGACCACGAAAGATTCATTCCTTTTATTGCAAGATTATTTAAAGGGGATAGAAAAGTATTCGTAGTTGAATTATTAAAAGACTTAAATGAAACAGTTAAATCTTATATTCAAGGTCAAGTAACTGTAAGTATTATTTTAGGTGTCATTTTATATATTGGTTATTCTATACTAGGACTTAACTATACATTATTACTTGTTATGTTTGCCTGTCTTGCCAATATGATTCCGTTCTTAGGCCCTTGGATGGCATTTGTACCAGCTGGAATCATTGGCATTATACAAAGTCCAACAATATTTATTTGGGTCTGTATCATTACACTGATTGCACAACAGCTAGAAGGAAATGTCATTACGCCAAATGTTATGGGTAAATCTTTAAACATCCATCCATTAACAGTCATTGTTGTAATTTTAGCAGCAGGTAACCTTGGTGGTTTTGTACTCATTCTTGTTGCAGTGCCACTATATGCTATTATTAAATCTATCGTCCGTAATGTATTCCGGTATAGACAACAGCTTATTGAAACAGCTAATAGTGACGTCAAAGATTAGCTCGTTTATAAAATCAAAACTTCATTGTTATTTAACTAAAAAAGCTGAAAGATTCTTTTAATGTAAAAGACCTTTCAGCTTTTTAGTTTGTCATCGATTTACCATTTTCATAGTTTAAAAAAACACCTCTAACATGCAATGTTAATTTCTACACATTGCATTTTAGAGGTGTTTTGATTATTATTTAACGATATGATAACCACTGTCAACATGAATGTTTTCACCAGTTACTCCACTAGAGAAATCACTTAATAAGTATGCTGCAGTTTTACCTACTTCTTCTTGATCAACATTACGTTTTAATGGTGCGCGTTCTTTTATCTCATTTAAAATCGTATTGAATCCGCCTACACCTTTTGCACTTAAAGTACGTATTGGTCCTGCTGAGATTGCATTTACACGAATATTGTCTTCACCTAAATCTAATGCTAAATAACGGACATTTGCTTCTAAACTTGCTTTAGCAACACCCATAACATTATAATTTTGAACAGCAAATTCTCCACCTAAGTAAGTTGTAGCTACGATACTACCACCTTCAGGCATCAATTTTTTAGCTTCACGTGACACGATTGTTAATGAGTACGAACTTATGTCTTGCGCTAATAAAAAACCATCGCGAGAAGTATCTATGAAACGACCACGTAAATCTTCCATGTTTGCAAAAGCGATTGAGTGATAAACACCATTAATGTTTCCGACTTCTTCGCCAATTTTCGCAAAACCGTCAACAACATCTTCATCTTTTTGAACATCAATTTGGTACATATGATGTGTTTCTTGATTCAGTTGTGCTACTAATTTTTCCAACTCTTTTTTACTTCTATCTTTACGATATGTAAATACTAAATTTGCACCTAATTCATCTAATACTTTAGCTACACCAAATCCGATACTACGTTTATTAGCAATACCCATAATGACAAACGTTTTATTTTCTAAATTAAACATGAGAATAACTCCTTTATTTAAGTTTTCATTTTAAAGCGATTCGAGAAATCATCAGAAAGCTTGGGCTCATTGGCTCAATTCCAATATCCTTTATTTTAACATTGGTTTAATTGTTTAAACAGTTTTTTTGCTATATATAATTTATTTAATAAATATCTACACCTTCTAATGAATAAAAGATATTTTTAACCTATGTATAAAAGTAAGGCGTCAGAGGTATCAAAACATAAAAAGCACTTTTTCAACTTAACGCTATACTTTTTACTAATAATAAAATTCTAATTCACGTTTCAATTCATCCACATATTCTTTAGACCCAGTTACAATCACTCTATCTCTATAACGTAATTGTGTATCACCATGAGGTACGATAGACTCATTATTTCTAATGATACGTACAAAGATAATATCACCATCGAATGGGAAATTACGTAATTGGATTTGGTCATATTGATGATTTAACATTGCAATTTCATATAATGAAGTTTCAACATTACTTAAAAGATTAAGCATGTTTGGTGTTTCAATTAGACCTTTCAGTAATATCTTGTTACTCAAATAGCTACTGAATACTTCTATGCCTTCTCTTTGTAGTTCAATATCACTAGAACTTGATTCTAACCTACAAATCACTCGTTTAACGCCACGTTCTTTAGCCATTAAAGCAACTTTTCGGTTTATATCATCATCATTAGTTGAACAGACTACAATATTTCTTTCAAATAATCCTAAACGTTCCAACAATTCTTCTTCATAATCTGCAATTTCAACCATAGAAATGGCGTCAGAAAGCTTGCGTTTATCACTTAAATCATTTCTATAATAAAGTGAAACTTGATAAAGTTGTGAAGTTAAATTTTGAGCGATAGGTATTGTTAATTGATTTTTACCGATTAAGCTAACTTCAATTTGTCTTGTTGCTTCATCTGGCATTGGGAACATCTTTTTAAAGACAATAGGTACAAATACACATGTAATAACTGCACTTAGTATTAAAATACCTGATATTTCACTAGAAATAGTACCTAATTGTTCAGCAATTTTCGCCGATGCGATTACTAAAGACAATGTTGAAGTTAGTAGAAAGGCCGAAGAAATTGTGGTTTTCATATCAAACCATCTACGTATGTAAAACACAGGAACTAATTTCGAAATTAAAAATGCTAATATTAAAAAGGGTATTATTAATAATAACGAAGGTTCTTTAATTAACTCTGGAATATTTAAATCTACCCCTACCATTATAAAAAATATAGGAATAAAGAAACCATAACCAAATGAGTCTAACTTCTCTACCATATCTTCATCTGGACCTAAGAGTGATACAACGACACCTGCTAAAAATGCCCCAAGTATATTTTCAGCTCCTACGCCTTCTGCTAAAGCTACTAACAAAATAATCAATGCAAAGACTGCACGTATTCCAATTTGTGTCGTACCATCCATCAACATTTGTAGGAACTGCGCTTTCTTAAAGATGCCTCCTAAGAAATAAAAGATTAGCGTAAATACTACTAAACTACCAATTAACCAAAGTGATGTACTACCAGAAGCATGTATCGCACCATAACCTGTAAGTAATATCATTGTCACTAAATCTGCTAATACAGCAACAAGTAAGATAAATTGTCCTATTGTAGTACGCATAATGTTCATTTCTTTTAAAGTTGGTACTACTACACCTAATGAAATTGTTGAAATAATAATTACCATAAGTAAGACGTCATCAATTAAACCAAACCATTTAAACATATAAGCAAATACAATTGAAATAATCATAATAGCCATAAATACAATAACTGCTAATTGTAAATGCCCAGGTTCTTGTTTTTTAGATTTTTCTTCTTGTGCAGTCGAACTTTTATCTTTTTTAAATGCTTTAAAATCTATTTCTAAACCACTTAAAAACATTAAAAAGATAAATCCTAAAGTGGATAAAATATTAAGCATCGCATCGCGTTCTACTAAATTTAAAAATGAGTGACCAATGACGATCCCCATTAATATTTCAGCAACTACGACAGGTAAAAAACTAACACGTAGTCTATTGACTAAAATTGGTGTTAAAAATGCCGCTAATACAACGACAACAAGTGATAGAAATTCCATATAACCCTCCTACGTTAAATAAGCCATAAATGACGTTGCTAAACCAAAATAAATTAACATACTTACAATATCGTTAATTGTTGTAATAAAAGGTCCACTCGCCACTGCGGGGTCGATTTTCAGTTTATCCATAACTAACGGAATCATTGAGCCTACTAATGTACCGACTGTCATTGCTATCGTCAAACTAGCGCCAACAATCACTGCTAATATTGGTTGACCATAAAGTATTATTATAATTAAAAATAGCAATATTGAGCAAATTAAACCACTTAAAAATCCGCTTCCTGTTTCTCTCAATGCTACTTTGAATTTACTTTGCTCGTAAATTTCACCAGTTGAAATATTACGTACAGAAACGGCAAGCGATTGCGTTCCAGAATTACCTGACATCCCACTTATAATGGGAATAAAGGCAGCTAATAATGCCACTTGCGATAAAGTATCTTCAAAAGAGCCTAAAATTGTGGCAGTAATCATACCTAGAAATGTTAATATGATTAACCAAGGCAAGCGTTTTCTAGCTGTTTTTATAATGGAATCATTGGTTGCATCAACATCTGATACACCAGCTAAGCGTGAGTAGTCTTCGCTAGCTTCTTCATCCATAACATCTAAAATATCATCGATAGTAATAATACCAAGTAAATGATCTTGATAATCTACTACAGGCATAGCAATAAAATCATAATCTCTCATTTTTTGAGCAACATCTTCTTGATCATCTGCCGCATTTGCACTGATTACACGTTCACTCATAATATCTTCAATATATGAATCATTTTCAGCCACAATCAAATCTCTTAACGAAAGTACACCTGCGAGTTGTTTATTATCATTCACTGTAAAAATAACATAAATTGTTTCGGCATCTGGTGCTTGTTCTTTTACATGCATCATTGCTTCTTTAACTGGCATTGTCGCTTTTAAAGAAATATACTCTGTCGTCATGATACCACCAGCAGTATCTTCTTCGTAGTGTAGTAATGCTTTGATTTCTTTAGCATCTTCACGTTTCATTAATGTGAGCAAGCTAACAATTTTTTGCTTAGATAACTTATTCATTATATCTACAGCATTATCATAAGACATGTCTTCTAACACTTTACTCGCATATTCGGCATCCATAGTGTCAAAAAGTGATTCATATTCATCTTCGTCAATTTCTAATTGCTCAAAGAAATCAGCTACTTCTTCTGGTGATAATACTTCAAATATTCTTTGTCGAATTTCTTCATCACTGTCTTCAAAGTATTCACTTTGTTCATATGTATGCATCGCTAAGAATTCTTTTCTGAATTCATCGATATGATTTTCAAACAGCAATTTATCTAGCAATGCTTGATCATATACTTGTTCATCTTCTAAAGTGATTGAATCCTTTTCATTAGCCAATAGCCCCACCTCCATGAATGTTAAAAATTATATCATATTAAATATAGATTCTATTGCGCTATAATCATCATTTATTTCAAGCTTTTTATACGTGATTGGATGAATAAAAGACACACGTACACAGCGTAATAATTGATGTGTATATATTGGATGCTTTTCTCCGTATAAATCATCGCCCACGATTGGATGTCCTATATGTTGAAAATGCACACGTATTTGATGTGTCCTACCAGTTAATAAATGTACTTCACTCAAACTATAATCTTCAGAATATTGAAGGCATTTAAAACGTGTTCTCGCTTCTTTACCCTTCACATTGACTTGGCGTTGAATAATACTAGATGGATCCCTTGCAATAGGTGCATCAATTAAGCCTTCACTTTTCAAATTACCATGGCATATACATAAATATCGCTTATCAACCTGTGTTTGAGACATTAGATGATGTATGAATCCATGTTTGGTAAAAATAACGATGCCAGATGTATTCCGATCTATCCGAGTAACGATATGAGGGGTAATTGAGAGGGATGACTGCTTAAAATATCCTAATACTTGTTCGACTAAACTCAAATGTTTATGATCTCTCGAGGGTGCACAATTTTGAAGTGCAGGTTTCGATACAACAAGTAAATATTCATCTTCATATAAGATATTCAATCTATCCGTAAATGGCAGCAAATTCGAACTTGGCGTTTCTTGCCCTAAATGAACTTGAAGCACATCGCCAATTTCCAACTGCTTTCTGACTGTAACTGGCTGTCCGTTAACAACTAAAGCGCCATTATGTTTAATGGCGCTTATAGTCCGCTTAGAATAGTGATTTTTTTGTAAAAATGTTCTTACCAATTCTGGAAATTCAATATCATATGTGAATTTCATTACTCATCTTCCTCACTAGAGATAAAGGAGTCATGTACTCTTTTCCAGAAAGGAAATGGTCTAAATCTAGCAAACCTTACTTTTTCATTTGCTACTCTAAATTGTATAGCATTAACATTTTTATGTTTAATACTTACATGATCAATAGTAGTTAATATCGTGTCATGGTTTACAGGTGTTATCAAACATGTATGGTGTTTCGGCAATACTAAAGGCGAACCTACAGTTCTAAACACTCTATTATTAATTGATGCAATTTCTGCAATTTGCATTGCTTCTAGAGATGGATGAATTAATGCGCCACCTAGGGCTTTGTTATATGCCGTTGAACCTGATGGTGTAGATACACATAAACCATCACCTCTAAATCGTTCAAATTGATTACCTCGTATATTCACATCGACCACTAAAGTAGATCCATTTTCTGTTTTCATAGTTGCTTCGTTTAAAGCTAAATATCTTGTTTCGTAACCATTATCGTTATAACGCACAATAATTTCTAACAAAGGATATTCTATGACTTGGAATTCTGAATTATTAATTTCAATAATTAACTTTTCTACTTCATGTGGTAACCAATCCGCATAAAATCCTAAATGACCAGTATGTACCCCTACAAACGCACAGCGAGATAACATGTGACTATATTGATGGAAAGCTTGTAACAATGTCCCATCACCACCCACTGATATAACTATCTCTGGGTTGTCTGGGTCTTCAACCATTTGAAAATCTTTCATATGGTTAATCATTTTATGTTTCAGTGCATTCGATTTTGAATCACCTTTAGATAATATCGTATAACGCATGATTACACCCCCTAGTCATTATTGTGTTTCTTAGAGCGTTTTTTAGAATAATATTTTTGGGCTTCTTGAATTTCTTCTTTGATTTCCGACATTTCTTCATCAAGTAAAAACGCTGCTTCTGCTGCCCGTTCAAGGCGATGTTGAATCTCAGGTGGGTAATCTCCATCATATTTATAACGTAATGTATGTTCAACAGTGGCCCAAAAGTTCATGGCTAGCGTTCTGATTTGAATTTCTGCTAATATTTTCTTTTCTCCCTTTAGTGTTTCAATAGGATATTCAATAATAACATGGAATGAACGGTAACCACTTTGTTTGGTATTACTAATGTAATCTCGTTCTTCCACAACTTTAAAATCTTCACGTTGTCTTAATAAATTAACTACTACTTCAATGTCATCAACAAATTGACACATTAAGCGTAATCCTGCGATATCATACATTTCTTCATGTAATCGATCAAACGAAATTTGACGCTTATTTGCTTTATCAATAATGCTAGTCATTGGTTTGACACGGCCGGTTACAAATTCAATTGGCGAAGCATTGTCTTCTACTTCGTATTGTTTTCTAAGGCCTTTTAATTTAATTTTCAATTCGTCCACTGCTTGTTTATATGGAGATAAAAATTGATCCCATTGATTCATAATGCCTCACTCCGCTTCACTCTAATTCGAAAGTATCTTCTACAACGGAAACAAACTCTTTACCATAATTTAAATTACCTTGTATGTTATCCAATATGTAATTAAATTCCCTTTCGAACTGCTGTAATTCTAATTTATCATTTACTATTATTTTCTTACCTTTATTTTCATGTAGCATAGACCAAGTTTCTTGAACAAAAATTAAATATGAATACGATTGTCCATCATCCAAGATGTATGCAAAACTATAATTATCACTGTCAACAAGCATTTGTCCTGCTTCTTCCAGACCTTCTGTAGACGCTTCTGTATAACAATTAATACTATCTTCTGTTACTTTAATTTCATTTACATAAATACGCATGCTTGTTCCTCCTTATTCTCCATCATTTTAACATAATTCTATCGTACATAACACGTTACAACTCTAATGTTATGACAACAATTTAGCATAATACCTGAAGTATTTTTAATTTTAAAATGCAGTTCAATTTAAATTATGTCGTAAGTGTTTTAAAATAAATCATTATATGCTTAAAAGGAGTGTTTCTCGTGGCAACTAACAATGAAATTGAATTCAAACAATTATTATCTCAATCACAGTACCAATCTATATATAATAAGTATTTCCCAGAGATGCAACCCTTCAGTCAGACAAACTATTATATAGATACTGAGCAATTTGATTTACGCTCGCATAAGTCTGCATTGAGAATACGCGTAAAAGATGATTACTATGAAATGACCTTAAAGGTACCTGCCGAAGTTGGCTTGATGGAATATAATTTTGAAACACATGTTATACCCGAACTAAATAAAGAATTAGTCGCGAATGATTTACCATTAGAAATCACCGAACAATTAAATAAAATGAATGTTGACGTTAATCAGCTTGTGATTCTTGGTGCTTTGACTACTTCACGTTTAGAAAAAGAAGTTCAAGGCAATTTACTCGTCTTAGATAAAAGTGACTATTTAAATTATCAAGACTATGAATTGGAATATGAAGTTGAAGATTATGATGATGGTTTAATTCAATTTAAAATGATTCTTGAAGCATTCGACATTAAACATGAAACACCCGAAAATAAAGTTCAAAGATTTTTCAATCGTAAATCAAATTTGAACAATAACTAATTGTACGCAAGTTTAAAAAGTCGAATTACTTCCAAATGTAAATATTCGTGTTATATTAGTTATATATTAAGAGAATATGGTGATAAAATGGCACAGACACCTTACGAAATCATTGGACATGACGCATTATATAAGATGATTGACCATTTCTATTTCTTAGTGGAAAAAGACGACAGAATTAACCATTTGTTTCCTGGAGATTTTCAAGAAACAAGTAGAAAACAAAAACAATTCTTGACTCAATTTTTAGGTGGACCAAGCCTTTATTCAGAAGAACATGGTCATCCAATGTTAAAAAGACGTCATATGGAGTTTATAATAACAAACAACGAACGCGACGCATGGCTCGAAAATATGTATAGTGCTATTCAGCATGCAGATTTCCAAGCGGGTGTCGGCGATTATTTGTATGAAAGATTACGTTTAACAGCGAATCATATTGTTAATACCGAAAACTAATTGTAGGTGAAATGTACATGACTGAAGAATTAAAATTAATACACGCTAATAGTCGTGAAGATGCGAATCTTTCACCTGTGAGTAAGATAGAAATTTATTCTTTTTTCGACCCATTCAGTAAAGATTGCTTTAAATTGTCAGCAATTCTCTCCAAATTGCGTATAGAGTATAAGCAATATATCAGTATAAGACATATATTAAATCCATCTTTACGTGTCTTAACTAAATGCCAAGCGCAAAGCACATCGGACTTAGATAATATTGCGCTCGCATATAAGGCTGCTGAACTTCAAGGACGCTTACGTGCAGAACGTTTTATACACCTTGTACAAAATGAAATTATACCAAAACGAGATATAATCACTGAATCAATGGTCAATAATTGCATAAGTAACGCAGGATTAGATTACGAAGTCTTTAAAGAAGATTTGCATAGTAGCTATTTAAAAGAAAGCTTACAAGTAGACTTGCATATTGCACGAGAAATGGAGATTGAAGAAGCACCTTCACTCGTATTCTTTAACGAAGACGTTCACGAAGAAGGTTTGAAAGTTGAAGGTCTATATCCTTATCACATCTATACGTATATCATAAATGAACTAATTGGAACACCTATTGAAAAAAAATTACCGCCTACACTAGAAGGTTATATACAACAACAGCAATTAGTTACTAAAGAAGAGTTACTTACCATTTATGAATGGCCTGAAAAATTAATGAATAAAGAGCTTAAAAAATTAGCACTGCAACAAAAGATAGAAAAACTTAAATCTCCAGATGGAAAATTTTGGAGATCTAAAATTTGAATGTGCAATAAACAGATAACCACATTTTTTAATAAATAAAAAGATAGCCCTAAAGGCTATCTCAGAATGCCAACAAAGTCTCAGGCTTTGTTGGCATTTTTTTGTGCATGCTTTTCGCTAGCACAGCTTCACTCTATAATCTTCTTCTAGTGCTTTTCCGCAAGTATCGGTCCAAATCACCATTTATATTTCAGGAGTGGGACATACCACATGTCTCGACCTCAATTTTTATATTGGCAGTGGTTGACTGAATTCAAAATGCGCTTATATCAAGCTTTTAAAGAACTGCTACTTCATTTTTGAAGACAAGTAGTTCTTATGCAAGAGATTAAGTTCTTGTATTCCATTTTCTAGTCAGCTGAGCGAGGCTAGGACAGAAATTTAAATTTTATTAGAAAATTTAAATTTCTGTCCCACTCTCATCTCACTATAGTTTTCATTATTATTTTATTTCGCAAATACAGCAAAACGTTGTTGGATGTGTTGTGCTTCTAATACTTCATCTACCATTGCTTGAGCAAAATCTGCATAACTTACTTTTGAACCAATAACTTCGTCTGCACTCAATTTATATTCTCCAGTTTTCTCACCATCATATTGAAAAACTGGCGCTGGACAAACAAATGTCCATTTTACATCTTTTCGTTTTTGTATTTCTTCTAGTGTTTTGATTTGTGCTTGGCTAATCTTTTTAAATTGTTCAGGAAAATCCGGTGAGTCTATCAACTTCAGCGTATGTGCTTCATCTACATATAAACTACCTGCCCCGCCAATAATTAACAAACGCTTGTTGCTGTTGCTTACTAAATCACCTAGATGTTTCATTGATTTACTATGTTCATCTAATTTATTTTCATCAGATTGTCCAAAAGCATCGATAAGTACGTCAAATTCTGCAATGTCAGCCGTTGTTAAATCGAACAAATCTTTTTGAATCACTTGATCTGTTACTGTTTTATTTGAACTTCTTACAATGGCAGTAACATCTAAGCCTCTATCGTAAGCTTCTTTCGTAATGAGTTGCCCTGCTTTACCATTTGCTGCTACAACTGCTAATTTCATATATTCAGCCTCTTCCTTGTATTTATTTTAAGTACAAGTTAATTTTATAGTTTTACTTTTTTAAAGTCAAACGAATAGTTATTCATATTTTTGAATTTAATTAAAAAAGGGTATAAAAAAACACCGTGTCTGATTACACGGCGCTAAACAAAGGGGATGGGAGAAATTTTCTCACTTCAAACAAAGGGGTATGTTTGTTATGTGATTAATTTCATGTTTATAATATAACACGCTAAAATGCGTCTTTCAACCTTTTAGATTAAATAAAATCACTTTGTCACAAACTTGTCATATTGAAAACGAATACATTCACACTAAGCTTTCATAAGCTTTTCAAAAGCGTCTAATTTTTGTTCAAATACTTGGCAAGCTTGTTCAATTGGTTCAGGAGTTGTCATATCTACACCTGCATTTTTAAGTATTTCAATTGGGTAATCTGAGCTGCCTTTTTTCAAGAATTCATTAATATATCTATCTACTGCTGGTTGGCCTTCAGTCAAAATTTGACGACTTAAACTTTGAGCCGCACTATATCCTGTTGCATATTGATACACATAATAATTCATATAGAAGTGAGGTATTCTTGACCATTCTTTACTAATATCTTCATCTGTTTCAACAGAATCACCAAAATATTGTCTATTCAGTTCTGCGTATTCTTCATTCATACGGTTTGCTGTAAGTGGCTCTCCTGCTTCTTCGATTTGATGAATCTTATGCTCAAATTCAGCAAACATTGTTTGTCTAAATAACGTTGCACGGAAACGTTCAAGCTCTTGATTAAGTAATAATAGTCTACGCTCATCATCTAAATGTTTGTCCATATAGTCGCTTAACAATGCCTCATTACATGTAGAAGCTACTTCTGCTACAAATATTGTATAACCACTTGAATTGGCTGGTTGGTTTTGACGACTGAAATAACTATGTGCAGAGTGTCCAAATTCATGCACTAATGTATATAAATCGCTCACTGTATTAGACCAATTTAATAATATAAAAGGATTAGTTAAATGCGCACCTGAAGAATAACCACCTGAACGTTTCCCTTTATTTTCGTATACGTCTACCCAACGATGATTTAACCCTTCTTCAACAACTTTCATATACTCTTCTCCCATAGGTTGTAAAGCTTTTACCATCCAATCTTTAGCTTCTTCATATGGCATTTCAAATTTCACATCTTTAACTAAAGGTGTATAAAGATCGTACATCTTCATATCTTCTAATCCTAATAAGTCTTTACGTAATTTCGTATAGCGATGTAATAATGGTAAGTAGTTATGCACAGTTTTAACTAAATTATCATATACTTCTTCTGGTATATGATTATTACTTAATGCTGCTGCTCTTGCAGTTTCATAATTATGTGTTTTGGCATTAAACACATTCTTTTTCACTTCACCAGCTAAAGTTGCGCTTAATGTATTGTTATAAGCACCATAGGCTTTATATAAATTTTCAAATGCAGATTTACGTAAAATACGATCATCTGATTCTAAACATTTTATAAACGTGCCTTGAGTTAATGAATGATGATTGCCATCTTTATCAATGGCATCCTCAAATTCTAAATCAGCGTTACTAAACATACCATATACATTATCTGCTGTTGATAAGGCATCTTGTGCTTCAGTAAGTAATTTTTCTTTATCTGCACTTAAAACATGAGGTCGTTTTTCATTAATCAATTTCAAATCAAATGCGTAACGTTTTAAATCATCATTAGATTCAATAAAATTTTGGATTTGTGCTTCATCAATTTGTAAAATTTCTGGAACTAAGAAACTCCATCCAGAACTAAATTTAATAATAAGTTGATGCGCACGTGATTCGTACCCAGTGTACTTATCATTTGCAGTGTCTTGATCTTGTTTTAAATGTGCATATACATATACTTTTTCTAATTGAGAACCTAGTTCGTCTTCTAAAGCTAACGCGTTATAAAGTGTTTCTGCACTATCAGCTAAATGACCTCTAAATTGTTCTTCTTGTCCTATGTTATTTTCCACTTCTTTAAATGCTGCTTCAAAAGCTTCATCTGATTCGAAAATAGTAGTTAAGTCCCAAGTATATTCAGGGTACTTACGTTCTTGTTCTTCTCTTGTTAATTGTTCAGTCATAATATTAAGTAAACCTCCTATAAAGTTCATTATTATAATTTTCTCACGTAACAATCATTTTTGCACGTTATTAAGTCCAATGCTATAATTCAATTGTTGAAATTTTCTAACCATTTCACTAGCAATTTCTTCCTTATTAATATCACCTATATAAAATTCATTATACTCAATTAGTTTTATAAAATCACTTAACTTAAATTGTAAATGTGCTAGCATAAATAGAAGTTGTAATTGCCAATATACCGGATGAGATTTCACATATAATTGCTCTGGGAAAATTATGCCAAGGTGTTTACTTATCCATGCTTCTGATAATTGTAATTGGTACATAACGCTAAGGCTCGGCTCGAGTACCGAACGCCTATTACGACAATGCTTCAAGTATTTAGTAATTGCAGTTCCACTTAATTTTAAAGTTAAATTGTTATGTTGAATATTTACGTGAGTCGAAGTATGTATCAAAGTATCATTTGAAACAATCTCCCTTATCGCAACATAACGTTTGCCTCCTAGATATTGTAAAATCTTATATCTGTACAGTTGTTGGGTGTAACTATTCCAAGCAAATAAATGGCGCTCTTTCAAATTAATATAAGTCCGTTCATAAGTTGTAAGCATTAAAATTTGTGTTACCTTATCATAACTTGGATTATTAATAATCCACACAACATCTAGTCCACATTTTTGTAAGGATATACTGCGTTTTTTTATATTTAATATCGTAATTCGTGAAAATTGTATTTCAATTGCTACACTGTGATTTATGATTAAATCAGGATATTGATAACATTTTGTTATATAAGGTTCTATGGCAACATCATAATTATATTTTTCAAACCATTGAGCAAGCTGGTATTTAAGTCGATAGTGTTCATAAGTTTCTCCTTTATTGCATGTAAGCCCCCTTTCACTTACATGGGCAAAATGAGGTGCAATGAACTGGCCCTTTTTAAATATAACCTTATTATGACAATGCGGACACGTATATTGATGCCCTTTATGAGCAATCATTGCTGATATGATTTGGTTTCTTTCATTTTTTGCACATAACAAAATTTTATCACCTCATTTTATTACACTGTTACTAACGCATAATTACTTTTAAAATATAGTAATAATAGAAACTTACTTATATACCTCTAACAATTGAACATTAAATAAAAAAGAGTACACAAAAAGACCTACTGAAAATTAAATTTCAATAGGCCTCAATTTTAAATTCAAAACATTTACATTATTCTGTCGCACTTGGGAAATAACGACGTACTTGTGACGCAACATTATGACTCATAATAATTTTTGCATAGTCGTTTAAATATACTTCTGATTTGTCAGTAGGATATGCGAATTCAAGTAATTGACTATAACTATCATTAATTGATTCTTGATCCACTGTTTCATCAAAATGAACAGCATAGTAGTATATATTATTAAAACTGTATAATAAATCTTCAAAGTCATCTATTGATTGATTATTGTGATGTGCATAATCAATCACTTCTTCTAAATCGTTAAATCTAACAATCACTGTACGTGTGCTTTGTTGTTTATGGTCGTTATTATCTTGGTTGTGGTTGCTTTCTTTTTGTTGTTGACGTTGTTCAAATAAATCTTCTAAACTATCATCTTGATCAAACGTCTGTGATAATAAATCATTTACTTGATAATCAAGTTGTTCATTATCACCATTCTCTGACATATTAATAAGATCTTCATTTTTAGATTTAGATATTGTTACTTCAACACCTTTTTCAAAAGCATGTACTTGTATCCATAAAGGTCCTTCAACTACAAAATCTTCTTCTTCGTTGATTTCTTCCATCATGTTCCAAAAGAACTCTTCACCACGCTTACGATTTGTCCATAAATCCTCACGTTTAAAACCTCTAGCCTCTATATCACTATATGTTATAAATAATTTAACAGTAGTATCGTCAACACGCTCTATTCTCATATCATCTCACTCCTTACAGTCGATGAATAGTAATCATTATTGTATTAGAACGTAGTAATAATTACAATTGATTTGTTTCATTGATTTTTACTATTTCCTAATTGGTCTCTTATATTAACACATACCCTAACATAAGCCAAAAAAACAGCACTAATTACCAAGTGCTGTTTCGCATTTATCATTCTTTAATCAAATGACCAATTGTTTATAAAAGTATTGAAATATAAAACAATCGGTTCGTTTGACTTCACTCTGAGTCTATTTGTTATGCTAAATATAATAAAGCCATAAAGCAACATCATAAGCATGCTACTTTATGGCCAATATTGTAATTTGTTTTAGTCAACCATACGTTGCGCTTCTTGTAATTGGAACGTACGTACTTTTCTTGGTAAGAAACGTCTGATTTCGTCTTCGTTATAACCAACTTGTAAACGTTTTTCGTCTAAAATAATTGGACGACGTAATAAACCAGGGTTATCTTGAATAATTGAATATAAATCTTGAAGCGGTAATGCGTCTATATCAACGTTTAACTTTTGGTAAGTCTTAGAACGTGTAGATATAATTTCATCTGTTCCGTCTTCAGTCATTTTTAAAATTTGTTTGATTTCGTCAATTGTTAAGTGTTCTGAAAAAATGTTACGCTCCGTATACGGAATGTCATGTTCTTGTAACCATGCTTTCGCTTTACGGCAAGATGTGCAACTTGGTGAAGTAAATAATGTTACCATACATCTCACTCTCCTATTTTTCATGAATTTAAATTCATTAGATTTCAATATTTATATGATCAAGAAACTTTTAAGTAAACTTCGTCTTCCTTAACCTTACAATCAAAGTATACCCTTTCAACATTAAAATTAAATGAGAATTCTTTAATTTTTATCAAAAAATTTAAAATAAAACCATTTCTCAATAAATTCAGGTAGAAATATTGATATGTCTATAGTTTAACATAAATTACAAATGATTGAAATACTGTTATAATGTAGGTAATATATATTAAATTAAATTTTAGAAGGTAGGCATCTAAAAATGGAAACATTATTTTCAGGTATCCAGCCCAGTGGTATTCCAACACTTGGTAATTACATTGGTGCATTGAAACAATTTAGTGAAGTCCAAGACGATTACAATTGTTTCTTCTGCATCGTGGATCAGCACGCAATTACTGTTCCACAAGATCGTTTGAAGTTACGTAAACAAACAAGACAGCTTGCAGCGATTTATTTAGCTTCTGGTATCGACCCAGAGAAATCCACATTATTCATACAATCAGAAGTACCAGCGCATATACAGGCGAGTTGGATGCTCACTACGATCTCTTCTATTGGAGAATTGGAACGTATGACACAATTTAAAGACAAAGCTACTAAACAAACTGAAGGCGTTCCAGCAGGTTTACTTACATATCCACCGTTAATGGCTGCAGACATCATAATCTATAACACGAATATTGTTCCTGTGGGCGACGATCAAAAGCAACATATAGAATTAACTAGAAATTTAGTAGACAGATTTAATTCTCGCTTTAACGATATATTAATCAAACCTGAAATACGCATACCAAAAGTTGGTGGCCGTGTCATGAGTTTACAGGATCCGACTAGAAAAATGAGTAAAAGTGATGATAATCAAAAGAACTTCATTTCCTTACTTGATCAACCAAATACTGCAGCTAAAAAAATCAAAAGTGCAGTAACTGATTCAGATGGTATTATAAAATTTGATAGAGATAACAAACCTGGTATTTCTAATTTATTATCCATTTATTCTAGTTTAACGGATGAATCTCTAGAATCATTACAACTTAAATATAAAGACTCTAATTATGGTGTGTTTAAATCAGATTTAGCAGAAATCGTAAAAACATTCTTAACAGATTTTCAAGAAAAATATGAGTACTATTTTAATTCAGATGAATTAGATACTATTTTAGATAATGGTAGAGATAAAGCACAAAAAGTTTCTTTCAAAACATTGAAGAAAATGGAAAAAGCTATGGGCTTAGGTCGTAAAAGATAATTATAACAGGCACATTCTATTTGATTAGAATATATCATAATGCCAACAAAGTCAGTGACTTTGTTGGCATTTTTTGTGCTCGCTATCCGCAATCACAATCTCATCCTGTAGTCTTCAGCTAGTGCTTTAAATAAATGTATAACTAATGGAAATAGAAATGTTGCCTTGATTTCAAATAAGTACTTACTAGTAAACTTTTAGTTTAATATGAAAGCAAACAGCACACCAACCTTATGTTGATGTGCTGTTTATAATATTTATTTTATTGTTAAAATTCTATTCTTTCTTTTCACCAGTTTCTCTATCAATACTCTTATCTATTCTTACATTTTTCAGAGATGTATCTCCTCCAATTTGGTGGTAGATTAAGCCTTTAACTTGTGGATTTGTTAAATGCGCTTCCCCTTTTTGATATATCGGTGCAACTGGTGCATCTTCCAACATCATTTCTTCTGCTTTCTTCATAGCAGCATTACGTTCTTCCGGTTTTTTCAATAATTTGCCATTAGCATCTTCAATTAATTGATCATATTCTTTACTACCCCAGCCAGTATTATTCTGAGCAGCACCTGTTGTCATAATACTTAAGAATGTTAATGGGTCTGGGTAGTCTGGTCCCCAACCAGATAATGAGGCTTCGTGTGTTTCAGAAGACTCTTGATTCAAACGTTGTTTAAATGGTAATTGTTTAATTTTCATTGTGACACCAGGCAACGTTTTTTCTACTTGAGCTTTAATATATTCTGCTGAAATTTTTGAACTTGGTGTATCTTCAGTATTCATCGTGAATGTCAGATCTTTTATACCTAAATCTTTTTTAGCTTTTTCATAATGTTCTTTAGCAGCTTCTGGGTTATATGATAATGGCGAATCAATCGTTTCCGCAAAATCTTTACCATCAGGTGTTTCTGCTGTTAATTTAGATGTGAAACCATCTGTTGCTTCCGAACCATCATTTTTAACAGCATTTACATAGCCTTCTTTATTAATTGCTTGTGAAATTGCAAGCCTCATATCTTTATTCTTAAATGCTGGTACAGTTTTTTGGTTTAATTTGATATAAAATGTACTTGCTAATAAGCGTTTTTTCAAACCTGCATTATCTTCATATTTATCAACCTGGTCAGCAGTAATGACAGTATCATCAACAGAGCCTGTATCATATAATGATGCCCCTGCTTGTTGGTCTTTCAATACTTTATAATTTACACGATCTAAATGAACCGCTTCTTTATCCCAATAATCTTCATTTTTTACCAGTTGAATTTTATCTTCAACCCTCCATTGTTCTATTTTGAAAGGTCCATTAAACACTGTTTTATCAGCTGTAGTACCATATTGCTGACCATGTTTTTTAACAACTTTTTCATTTTGTGGCATAAATGTACCAAAAGCGAACATTTCATTAATATACGGAATTGGTTTGTTTAATTCTACTTTTAATGTATGATCATCAACTGCTTTAACGCCTAATTCATCCACATCTTTTTTACCCATATTAATATCTTCCGCATTTTTCAAATCGTACATAATATAGGCATATTCAGATGCTGTTTCAGGATTAACTACTCGTTTCCATGCAAACTCGAAGTCATGCGCAGTAACTGGATCTCCATTTGACCATTTAGCATCTTTACGCAATTCAATCGTTAATGTTTTACCGCCATTGCTTTCTTTAGGCATTGCCTTTGCCACACCTGGTTGCGCTTTATCATCTTTATCTAATGTATACAGTCCTTCATAAATTTGGTTATACATATCAAATGACACTGTATCTGTTGCCAATGCTGAATCCAGTGACGTAATATCTTGAGATAACACTTTTCTAAATACTTGTCCTTTATCTGAATATATACCTTCAGCACTACCACAGCCTGCTAATACTACTGTCAGCGCAATGAGTATCGTAAATAACTTAAACTTTTTCATCATAATCCCCCTTTCCCCTTTTATACAGACGGTTCCTGTGTTTCAGATTGCAGTTTTTCCGCTTCTTCATCTGTTGTAAATACATAATGGTTTGGTCGTACTTCGTGCAATGAACGCTTGTCATTGTTCTCTGCATCTTCTTTAAAAACGGTTCTCTTTCTCACTCTTTCACTTTCAGGATCTGGCTGAGGTACAGCTGAAAGTAAAGATTTGGTATAAGGATGCATAGGATGATGATAAATCTCATCAGCACTACCTAACTCAACGATTTTACCGAAATGCATCACTGCAATTCTGTCAGAAATGTATTTCACCATTGAAAGGTCATGGGCGATGAATAAGAATGTAATGCCACGCTCTTTCTGTAATTTTAATAACAAGTTTACAACTTGCGCTTGGATAGAAACGTCTAATGCAGAAATCGGTTCATCAGCAATAATAAACTCTGGTTGTACTGCTAATGCACGTGCAATGCCGATACGTTGGCGTTGTCCACCAGAAAATTCATGTGGGTAACGGTTCGCATGCTCTTTACTTAGACCTACTGTTTCCAATAAATCATAAACACGTTTCTTACGATCTTTAACCCCAGAAGCAAGTTTATGTATATCAATACCTTCAGCTACGATATCCATAACTTTTAAACGTGGATTTAATGATGCATAGGGATCTTGGAAAATCATTTGTATTTTTTTATTAAATTTCAATGAGTCTTTACGATTTTTTATCTTTTGAATATCTACGCCTTCATATAGTATTTCTCCATCTGTAATATCATTCAATTTAATAATGGCTTTACCTGTAGTTGATTTACCACAGCCTGATTCTCCTACTAAACCAAATGTTTCCCCTTTAAATACATCGAAGGAAATGTTTTCGATGGCTCTAACTTCATTTCGCTTACCTTCATTAAAATATTGTTTTAAGTTTTTCACTTGTAATAGCACATCTTTATTATTTTCCATCGAACGACACCCTTTCTACTTGTTGAGGTTTATCGTAATTATTTGGCATTTCACGTAAACGTTTCTGCACCATTTTTGGCGGCTCAATATAAGGTGAACGTTCGTCCAACAACCACGATTTCACAAAATGTGTAGGTGATACTTGAAACCAAGGTGGTGGCGTCTTAAAGTCTATATCTAATGCAAATTGGCTACGCTCTGCAAAAGCATCTCCTTTAGGTGGGTGTAATAAATCTGGCGGTGTCCCTGGTATAGCTAACAATTCTGTTTCTGAACCTGTAGTTAAATCTGGCATTGATGATAATAATCCCCAAGTGTATGGATGTTTAGGATCATAGAATATTTCATCTACATCTCCGGTTTCTATCATCTGACCACCATACATTACTGCCACACGATCTGCGATATTCGCAACCACACCTAAATCATGTGTGATAAATATAATTGATGTACTAATTTTATCTTGAAGCTCTTTCATCAACTCTAATATTTGTGCCTGCATCGTTACATCTAAAGCGGTTGTTGGTTCATCGGCAATCAATACTTTCGGTTCACATGCTAGTGCTGTTGCAATAACGATTCTTTGTCTTTGTCCGCCTGAAAATTGGTGCGGATAGGCAGTGAAACGTTTTTCTGCATTTGGTAAACCTACTAAATTGAGTATCTCTAAAGCACGTTTTTTCGCATCTACTTTATTATAATTTCTATGCTTCATCAAAGGTTCCATAACTTGCTTGCCAATCTTCATCGTTGGATTTAAAGAAGTCATTGGATCTTGGAAGATCATAGATATATCTTTACCTCTAAGTTTAATTAATTCTTGTTCTGATTTCTTTGCTAAATCTTCTCCTAAGAAATTAATTTCACCTTTTTTAATTCTACCTGCATCACCTTGAAATAATTTAGTGATTGCTTTTGTTGTGACTGATTTCCCCGAACCAGATTCACCAACAATTGCGAGTGTTTCACCTTTATCGACAAAGAAATCAACACCTCTAACTGCTTGCACTTCCCCAGCATCGATATCAAAGGAAACATGCAAATTATTCACTTCTAATACTCGTTCTGACATAAATGTTGCCCCCTTTTATTATCTGCGCATTTTAGGATCAAATGCATCGCGTAATCCATCACTAAATAAGTAGAAGAATAAAATTAATAAACTTAATACTACTGCTGGTATAAATAATTCATGCGGGTGAATTAACAGCATTGCTCTACCTTCATTTACTAACGAACCTAACGACGTCTTAGGTGCCGGTACACCAATACCAATGAAACTTAAGAACGCTTCGAAGAATATGGCATTAGGTACTGTAAACATAGAAGTTACTACGATAACGCCAAGTGTATTAGGTAAAATATGTTTGAATATTAATTTTAATTTTGATGCACCTAATGTTGTAGATGCTAAGACAAATTCTTGTGTTTTTAATTTTAAGAATTCACCACGTACTACACGACTCATACCAATCCAACCCGTAAGTGCCATGGCTAAAATGATGGTCCAAATAGATGGCTCGAAAATTAATACGAATAAGATAACCACGATCAGTGTAGGTATCGAAGCAACAACTTCTATAATACGCTGCATGACATTATCTATCCGTCCTCCAAAGAATCCAGATATTGCACCATACACAACACCTATAAATATATCGAGCAAAGCTGCTACCACACCAATGAATAATGATACTTGCGCACCTTGCCAAGTTCTTGACCATAAATCTCTACCTAATTGATCTGTACCAAACCAAAAGTTTTCTGTAACGCCTGCTTCTTTATAAGCATCGACACCTTTTGCGCCTTCACCATCAAATGGCAAAAATGGTATTTGATCTAGCACAGGTATTTTAGCTGGTAAGTTACGTCTATCTACATCTTGTTCTGCATAATCATGTGAACTTAATAAAGGCCCAATCAATGCTAGTAGTACGATAAGGATTAAGCCAATCATCCCAACTACGGCCAATTTATTTTGTTTCAATTGCTTCCATGCATCTTGCCAAAAGTTTTTACTTTCTCTTTGCATTTCCGGTTCTTTTTCAATATCATTCTTACTTCTAATAAAATCAGATGCCGGTATACCTTCTGAAGTATGCGTCATAACTGCATTTGAATGATCATCTGTTAATTTTTCGTCTTTTTTATCAGCCATTATTTTTTACCCCCTTGTATACGGATACGCGGATCAATTAAACCGTATAAAATATCTACAATGAAAATGGAGACAATAAACAATGTACTGAATAAAATTGTTGTCGCCATGATAACTGGGAAGTCATTCGTAGTGATTGATCTCACGAATTGATCCCCTAATCCTGGCACACCGAAAATATTTTCAATTGTCAAAGTACCAGTTAAGATACTTGCTAACATCGGTACAATAATCGTAACAACCGGTATCAATGCATTTCGTAATGCGTGACCAAATAGTACTCTCATTGTTGAATTACCTTTTGCACGTGCTAACAAGATATAATCCGAACTTAAAACTTCTATCATCTCTGCTCTTATGTATCTTGCCACCGTTGCTAATACTGCTGCCGATAGTGCTAATGATGGCAGTATCGCGGTCGATATTCCTTCCCAACCTGCAACTGGTAACCATTGTAATCTAACTGCAAATACGTATTGGAGCAATACTGCTAAAACGAATGATGGTACTGATACTGCAATAACCGAAATGACGGTGGCTGTATAGTCGACCCAACTGTTTTGCCGTACTGCTGCTATAACTCCTAAAATCAACCCTAATATCACACCAATAACCATAGCTGTCAGTCCCATTTCAAGCGATGGTAATAATCTTGGTTTTATTAAGTCCCATACAGGTTGGTTATCATATTGGAATGAGTTACCAAAATCCCCCGTAACGACATTCTTTAAATAACTTGCATACTGTACAGGTACAGGTTCATTCAAACCATACTTTTCATTTAAAATTTGCTTCTGCTCTTCATTTAATTTTTCATCATTAAATGGTGAACCTGGCATAAGCTTCATTAAGAAAAATGTAATCGTAATGATTATGAACAATGATAAAATCATATATCCCAAACGCTTTAAAACATACTTAAGCATATTTTATCCCCCTTTAAATTCAGAATTAACATTCCCTTTGAAATATTCAGAATATTTATTAACATTATACTTTTACTTTACGTGTAAAGCAATATTGTTTTGCTTTACATTATTAAAGAATTTATTAACAATTTATTTTATAATCTTATACAAGTGTTGATATAATTGAATTTATAGAAGTTTATATTCATTTTTTAGTTATATTAAGTTACAATAAATTTATTGTATAATTGGAGGAGTTAATATGAAACGCATAACAAGTTTACTGATTTGGATACTTTTTACACCTTTACTCGCTTTGTTAGTTTGGCTATTTGCTTCACATACATTAGTCTTATACATCAATACCTTTTTCTATATTTCCATTTCATTAGCTATCTTCTTCTTCATTATTATTGTTGTCCAAGAAGGTATTTTAGATCCTACAAGCTATGGTTTTAGAAGATTAAAATACCAACTTACTAACAAAAAACATAAAGACACACTCGAAAATGACGAGTTTTTCAAACCTACGCAAGCAAAAAAAGAAAATTATTTTGTTACGCCATGGGTTAAAATTGCATTTGCTTGTAATTTATTTTATTTATTACTCTCTATCGTAATTTCTTTTGCAATATAAAAGACTGCATTAGATATTGTTTATTTTTCAACAATACTCTAATACAGTCTTTTTATTATCTTGTTTCTATATTGGGATTAAAGAATAGTGCATAGTAAAGTAAGGCGAAACCGATTAATACAACTGCAGCAACATAGACTGACATCATCCATGGCAGTAAAAATGCCCCCAAAATCAATCCGAATCTAGATAATACATTGGCTCCATAATAAGATACCATGCCAAATGTAGAATAGGTACTGCGCTTGTCATCAGGTATCATTAAAAAGCGCTGCGCATTTTGAATCGGTGAATAAATTAATTCTCCTAACGTGGCAATGATTGCAAATAAACACAATATCCAAAATGCACTGGCTGACGTCAATACACTATAACCTATCGTATATAACACTATACCGATGATAAAGACAGTTTTTTTAGAAGTTTGCGCTATAAGTCGATTCACTGTAAAAGTTAACGTCGCTACCACAATCGTATTGATAATCATAATGACAGTAAACATTCTGACACCATCTATGTAAAATCCTAAAAAATAAAAAGCTTCAAACTCATCTTTTAATCTAACTACGACATATGAATTTAAACTGAGTTCTGCCATAAAAACTAACATCATTCCTAAATTAAAAATCATATAGTATTTATCTTTAAGTACAACATGATAACTATTCACAAAATGTTTAAAGCGAGATGTCAGTTCTTCTTTCTTATTATAAATTTGTGCTACGTCATAATATTTTTCAAATAAATACCAACTCACTAACATAGCGAAGAAAAACATAATAAATAATAAATGCTTATGACCTAAGTATAGTAATGCACCTAACATCATCCCTATCGCCGTACTAATATTAAACATCCAATAATTGACTTGATATACATATTCCCTTACCTCTTCGTATATCGCATCCATGATGGCCGCATCAAAAATAGGTTGACTCGCCGCAAATAAAATTTCAAAAATAAATACTGTAGCACAAAAAATAATTAAACCGACACCATCCATAGTTACAGTTATACTTAATATAATTAAGCATATAGCATATAAGAAATGTATGTAATTAACGACTTTCTTCCTATTATAATTGTCGCCTAAGTATCCACCTAGAAAAGACACAAAAAAACTAACTACAATATTTGTGATTAAAAAAGCGCCAGCAAAAACTGCATTTGTTTTGCTCGTTAAATATAAAGCCATAAAGGGTAAAATCGCTTGACTCGCTACATTCAAGATGAAATCTGCTATTAATCTTGTTTTCAAAGTGGTTGATAACGTCATAAATTTCTTCAAATTTCATCCCTCCTGACTGCTAAATTATTCCCATTATACATGAATCGTTTGTTCTGTAAACACAATTTTCAAAATTAATATTTTATCATTATAAAGTTAATAAAAATCAAAATGTAGTCTAAGTACAAACTTAGAAAATGTATTAACATTGAAAAAATAAAACCTCAACCTAAAAAACAGCCAAAATCTTAAATTTCGGCTGTTTTCATTAATTTATATTCGTCTTAGACATATTCATTTTAAATCTTTTTAAATTAAAGTTTATAGATTTAGTCAGCGAACTTTTTTAATACGATTACAGCATTATGTCCACCGAAGCCTAAACTATTACTCATCGCATAATTAATTTCTAAGTCTTCCGCTTTATTTGGTACAATATCAAGATCACATTCTGGATCTGGAGAGTCTGCATGAATTGTTGGCGCAATACGACTATCTCTAATAGAAAGTGCAGAGAATATTGCTTCTAATCCACCTGTAGCACCTAGTAAATGACCTGTCATCGATTTCGTCGAACTTATCTTTAATGATGCAGCAGCTTCTCCAAACGTATTTTTAATTGCTTGGATTTCTGTTAAATCTCCAACTGGTGTACTTGTGCCATGTGCATTAAGATATTGTACTTCTTTAGCCTCTATACCAGCATCATCTAAAGCAGCTTGCATTGCACGCGAACCGCCTTCGCCTTCTGGTGAAGGTGCAGTAATATGATGTGCGTCGCCACTAGAACCATAACCTACAACTTCAGCATAGATTTCTGCCCCACGCGCTAGAGCTGAATCAAGAGATTCAAGAACTACGATACCAGCGCCTTCGCCCATAATAAAACCATCACGACCTTCTTGGAATGGTCTACAAGCTGTTTCTTTATCATCATTTGTAGATAAAGCGCGACTTGCACTAAAACCTGCTAATGCCATATGCGTTATAGGTGCCTCAGCTCCGCCTGAAATCATTGCGTCTGCATCTCCACGTTGTATAACTTTAAATGCTTCACCAATTGAATTCGTACCTGTCGCACATGCAGTCACTGTCGCACCATTAGGGCCTTTAGCACCTAAATCAATTGATACTTGCCCTGCTGCCATATCTGGAATAAGCATTGGTACAAAGAAAGGACTCACGCGTCTAGGACCACGGTTTAATAATTGGCTATGTGAAATTTCAAATGTTTCCATACCGCCAATACCAGACCCAATCCATACACCTATTCTATTAGCAGTATTTTCGTTAATGACTAATTTAGCATCTTGTACTGCTTCTCTAGCTGCAACCACTGCGTATTGTGTAAAACGATCCATACGTCGCGCTTCTTTTTTAGGCATGTGGTCTTCAATATTAAAATCTTTTAGCTCACTCGCTAAATGAACATTATAATCTGTTGTATCTACACGTGTAATGGTATCAATACCGCTTACACCGTTTAGAGCATTATTCCATGATGTTTTTGCATCGTTACCAAGAGGTGATAATGCTCCAATTCCTGTAATTACAACACGTTGTTCTTTGGTCATATTTTATCCTCCTATTTTCCCCATCTTAATGTTACAGCGCCCCATGTAAGACCGCCGCCAAATCCTACTAGTACTAGGACATCATCATCTTTAATCTTGCCATTTTCTAATTCTTGAGAAATACTTAACGGAATAGAAGCCGCTGAAGTATTACCATATTTATCTACTGAAACACTCATTTTTTCTTTTGGAATGCCTAAGCGTTCTCGCGCTGATTCCATAATTCTTATATTTGCTTGATGTGGTACAAACAAGTCTACATCTTCAGGTGTTAAATTTGCTTTAGCTACTGCATTGTTAGATGCTTCGCCCATGATTCTTACTGCAAACTTAAATACTTCACGTCCATTCATAGATATTTTTCCATTTTCAGGATTTAAATATAGATATTTACCTCCTGAACCATCTGAACCTAATTCGTAGCTTAAAATACCACGGCCTTCAGATACTTCTCCAATGACAACTGCGCCAGCACCATCACCAAATAAAATTGCAGTTGAGCGGTCTGTAAAATCAGTGATTTTAGATAATTTATCTGCACCAACAACAAGTATGTTTTTGTAGTCGCCTGATTGAACAAATTGCTTGGCATTTATCATGGCATACATAAAACCACTACATGCTGCAAGTTGGTCCATTGATGCAACTTTACCAATGCCTAATTTTTCTTGTAATATGTTAGCAACTGTAGGAAATGGAAAATCTCCAGTTGATGTTGCAACGATAATCATATCAATTTCTGATGCTTCGATATTCGCATCTTCTATCGCTTTTAAACTTGCATGATAAGCTAAATCTGAAGTTTCTTCATCTTCATCCGCCCATCTTCTTTCCTTAATGCCAGTCATTTGTGAAATCCATTTATCTGAAGTTTCTAAAAATGATTCAAAATAGGTATTGTCTACAACATTTTTAGGTGTGTATGCACCAAAACCTTTAATACCCACGTCCATGGTTGTACACCTTCTTATTTTTAATTTTAATACCAGGTATTAATTTAACATAATACACATTTCAAATACAAGAACAACACCTAACATATAAGATGTTTTACAGATTAATTATAATTTAAAGCTACTGTTATAACAATGTAAAACTATGAATCTAACTTTGCTACTATACAAATAGCGCTTTCTTATTTATAATGAACCTATATATATTATATTGGAGGCATTACATAATGAAATACCTCGCAACTTTATTTTGGTCTATTGTCTTATTGCAAATGATTAATTTTGTGCTTAATAGTTTAGCAGGCGGTGGCGAGCTTAATCTCATCACACCTATTGTAGGCGCGATATTTTTCACTATTATTATTGTATTATTTGAAATGGTTATTAAAGGCAATAATGATGATACAAAGGAACAACATTAGAACACGTCTATAATTAGACGCGAAAAAAAATGCCAACAAAGTCAGAGACTTTGTTGGCATTTTTTGTACTAATTTTTAAAATTAAGTGTCTACTTATCAAACTCTTATTCATTGTTTGGTTTGATTTCTTCAAATATCAAACCATCATCCACTAAGTCTATGTTTACTTTTGTACCTTCTGTTAAGTTTTCTTTAATCATTTTGCGTGCCAGTGGTGTTTCAATTTGTCTTTGCACAAAACGTTTCAATGGTCTAGCACCAAATTGTGGTTCATAAGCTTCTTCACCTAGCCATGCTTTTGCTTTATCAGACACATCAATTGAGAGTCTTTGTGACATAAGTCTGATGTTTAATTGCGTTAATATTTTATCTACAATTAAACTCATATCGCCAATTGTTAATGGTTTAAAGAGTACAATATCATCCATACGGTTGATAATTTCAGGTTTGAAATATTGATTCAAGCTATTCATTACAGCTTTTTCAGTTGCATCAGTAATGACACCTGCATCTTTAACATTTTCTAATAGTACTTGAGATCCTATATTACTTGTCATAATAATAATTGTATTTTTAAAATCAACTTCTCGACCTTTAGAATCCGTTAAACGACCTTCTTCTAATATTTGTAAAAGCACATTAAATACATCTGAATGTGCCTTTTCAATTTCATCTAACAATATCACTGAATAAGGATTACGGCGAACTGCCTCTGTTAATTGTCCACCTTCATCATGGCCTACATAACCTGGAGGTGCACCGATTAAGCGTGAAACTGAGTGTTTTTCCATATATTCACTCATATCGATACGAATCATATGTTTTTCAGAATCAAATAACGTTGATGCTAATGATTTAGCAAGTTCTGTTTTACCTACACCTGTTGGACCTAAGAATAAGAAACTACCAATGGGTCTATTGGGATCTTTAATACCCGCACGTGCTCTTACAACAGCGTCTGCAACTAAATCTACCGCTTTATCTTGTCCTACTACACGCTCATGTAAAATATCAGATAGATTTAATAATTTTTCTCTTTCAGTTTCAACAAGTTTAGATACTGGTATACCTGTCCAAGAACTAACAATATCGCCAATTTCTTCATCTGTAACAATTTCGCGAATGATGCGATCATTATCACCATTTTGTTCGTTTTGGAACGCATCTTCAAGTTCACGTAATTCTTTTTCTAATTCTGGAATTTTACCATGTTGTAATTCCGCTGCTTTTTCTAAATCATAATTATTTTCAGCATCTTCTAATGCTTTTCTACTTTCATCTAATTCTGTACGTTTTTCTTGTAGTTTTGCTATTTTACCTTTTTCTTCTTCAACACGAGATTGTATTGCATTTTGTTTTTCTTTTTCATTAGATAATTCTTGTTGCAATTCTTGTAAACGCTGTTTACTTAAATTATCAGATTCATTTTTTAAGGCGCTTTCCTCAATTTCTAATTGCATTACACGTCTATTGACTTGATCTAGTTCAGTAGGATTGGAACCCATCTCAGTGCGGATCGTTGCACACGCTTGATCCACTAAATCAATCGCTTTATCAGGTAAAAAACGATCTGTAATATAGCGATCTGATAATTCTGCAGCAGCTACGATTGCTTTATCTTGTATACGGACACCATGATACACTTCGTAACGTTCTTTTAGTCCACGTAAAATTGAAATTGTGTCTTCTACATCAGGTTCAGATACATTTACTTTTTGGAAACGACGTTCTAAAGCCGAATCTTTTTCAATATATTCTCTATATTCATTCAATGTTGTTGCACCAATACAATGTAATTCGCCACGTGCAAGCATAGGTTTCAACATATTCCCAGCATCCATAGCACCTTCTGTTTTACCTGCACCAACAAGCATATGAATTTCATCAATAAATAATAAAATTCTGCCATCTGAATCTTTCACTTCTTTTAATACTGCTTTCAAACGTTCTTCAAATTCACCACGATATTTAGCACCTGCTACAAGTGCACTTAAATCTAATTCGAAAATTGTTTTATCTAGTAAAGATTCAGGTACGTCTTTACGCACAATACGTTGAGCTAGTCCTTCAACAATTGCTGTTTTACCAACGCCAGGTTCACCTATCAATACTGGATTATTTTTTGTTTTTCTACTTAAAATTCTGACTGTATTTCTAATTTCTTCGTCACGACCTATGACTGGATCCATATTCCCTTTACGTACTTCTTCAACTAGATCGCGACCATATTTTTCTAATGCTTCATAATTTGATTCTGGATTTTGTGACGTCACGTGATTACCTCCTCTTATTTTTTTAATAATTTCTTCGATGACTTCTTTTTTGTTACCGACAAACTGTTTTGTTGTTTCATCAATTTCCATGGCAGAAAGTATAAGATGTTCCATAGATATATATTCATCTTCATAGGAATTCATATAAAATTCTGC
This sequence comes from Staphylococcus sp. OJ82, assembly GCF_000294465.1. Classification (NCBI taxonomy): domain Bacteria; kingdom Bacillati; phylum Bacillota; class Bacilli; order Caryophanales; family Staphylococcaceae; genus Staphylococcus; species Staphylococcus sp. OJ82. The sequence continues at coordinate 689,864 of NZ_ALPU01000010.1, forward strand.
TTTATTTAAAAGTTCGTTTGCTTTAGGGCTGATGTATTGCCCATATTGAATGTTTTCTCCTTGAACCGATGGATAATTTTTTAATTTTTCATTATATGCATTAACAAGTTGTTCTGTATTAATATTTGCTCTTTCTAGAACACTTTTAAATAGGCTTTCATTTTCTTCAAGTGCTGCTTTAAGCACAGCTTCAATTTCTATATTTTGGTTCTCATTTTCTTTTGCCAATTCAACTGCTTTTTGTAAAGCACCTTGAACTGCATAGGTCATTTGATTAATATCCAAAATGATTCACCTCACCATTAAAAGTTTGATCAAAATAAATCAAGTTTGACTTTGACTTTCTTTGACCTTAATTTAATTATAGTCTTTTCCATTTAAATAATCAACAAATTAGTCTACATTTTAAAATTTATTTCACCTATTTATAAGTCAATGTCTATCAGTCTTTTGCCCATTTTTCACTACGCTTAAACACTGTTTTTCCGCTTTTAAATAGCGTGGTAAAAACTTGATTAAAAAGTATATTCTGCTAGACTTCTTGTAACTTTACAATAAAGGAAGTGTCCAAAAATGACTGAAGAAATCAAAGTGCCTGTCCCACCTTTCAATGCACAGAGCGCCTTACAAAAAGTGAAAATGGCAGAAACTACATGGAATACTAGAGATCCAGAAAAAGTATGCTTAGCATATACAGAAGATTCAGTTTGGCGAAACCGTAGTGAATTTTTCGAAGGTCGTGAGCAAATTAAAGCATTTCTTTATAGAAAATGGGATAAAGAACTAGATTATAAATTAATGAAAGAATTGTGGTCCTATACTGACAACCGTATATCTGTTAGATTTGAATACGAATGGCGAGATGCAAGTACAAATCAGTGGATGCGTACGCATGGTAATGAACATTGGGAATTTAATGCTAATGGATTCATGACAAGACGTGATATGAGCGCGAATGATTACCCTATTCATGCAGCAGATAAAAAATATTGAAATTAAAATGTGCAATTCATCATAGCTGTATTTTATGACCACGTTTGACTAGTTAATACAACACTAGACAAAGACTACAGTTTGAAGCTATAGTCTTGGAAAGCATGCATAAAAATTATCGACAAAGCGTAAGACTTTGTCGACATTCTGAACGTCCTCAAAAATTGAGGGCGTTTTATTATTTTAATTATACACTTCCTCATATTACTTCTTGTTTATTCATCATTTTTTCGGAATTATATGTTTTAATATTTTATCAGTCATAGCTTCAACACCTGACTTTTCTAAATGAATACCATCTGGTGCAAAGTATTCAGAGTGACCTGCAGAACGTTTGTACCAATCGATGAGCATGACATTATCATGTTCTTTAGCTGCATCATTCATCAGCGCATTAACGTGACTTTCATAATTTCTTGGTACTCGTGTGTTTATTAAATAAACTTTAGCACTACCAAATTTACCAATTAATTCATTTAATTGTTCTTTAGAAAAATCACCGTTTGTACCTAATTCTAATATGACTTGGTCATACTTTTTATTATATTGCCGTTCCACTAACGGTATAGCATCATATAAATTTCGTCCAACTTCACCGTCAATTTTAGCATTAGGCACACGCGAATTTAGATGTTGACCAATATCAACCATAACGGAATCACCAATAAACAACGGTTTTAAATCCGTGTACACTTTATTATCCTTATCCTTTTTAAAATTTGCATTACCTAAGAAATTAACATCATCTACTGGTATTGGATGCACTAAAGTTTTATCAATTTTTTCTGTATTAAAAGTCGTCTTTTTATTTGAATCTGTATCTTTACCTAAATGATCAAAAGCGCCTACAAAAACGAAGAGCGTTGGAATCACAATAAGAGTTAATATTACAGTTCTAATAAATCGAACTTTATTAAGCTTTTTAAACGTAAATATTTTAAAACCATTTTTCCTAAACGGTGTCTCAATATAACGATAAGATAATTCTGCGAAAATAGCTGTGAAAGTTAAGTCTATAATATAAACGTAAACAGGTATTTGACCGTCTACATAATAAGCATGTAAAAAACTAATAATTGGAAAATGCCATAAATATAAACTATACGAGCGTTTGCCAATATAGACAAACAAACGGTTACCAATAATTTTAGCGAAATAACCAGATGGATGTACTACGCTAATTATCACAAATAAAGTTAATGTGGATATTAAATAGAATCCTCCATTATATATCCAACTACTATCATCACTTACTTTGAAAAACACTAACAATAGTCCTAGTAAAGCGAACATGCCTATACTATCAATTATATTGCGCAAAATGATATTAGGGTCTTTTTTTAGTTTGAATGGAGGCCAAATAAATGCAAGGATTACCCCTAACAACATTGTCTGTAGTCTCGTATCAGTCCCAAAATACACACGAGAATGTGATGAATGTGGCCCTGAAATAATGACCATCGTCAATAAAGAAATGATTGATGTCGCTAAAAAAATTAAGATGACATTACGACGTTTTTTCATTGTTAAAAGCAACATTATCAAAATTACCGGAAAAAATATGTAGAATTGTTCTTCAATCGCAAGCGACCATAAATGTTTAAGTGGCATGAATGCAAACTGTTCAAAATAATTAACATCTGTTGCTATATACCACCAATTAGATACATAAAGAAATGCCGCAAATGCATCATGTTTTATGCTAACAATATGTTCAGGTTTAAAGATAAGTGTAGCCAATGTAACTACAAGTACTAATACGAAAACTGCAGGTATAAGTCTTTTAACTCGACGCAACCAAAATTGTTTCAAATTTATAATACCTGTTTCTTCATATTCTTTTAACAATAAACTCGTTATTAGATAACCTGATATAACAAAAAAAGTATCGACACCAATGAAACCACCAGATAACCATTGTTTATTTAAATGATATATGATAATTCCAATTACTGATATTGCTCTCAATCCATCTAGTCCTGGCATATAACGCGTATGCTGTTGTATACCATTACGCTGATTCAAATTATTTTTCATTTTATCTCAAACTTTCTTCATTAAAATGTATAAATGACTGTATGTATAGTAACGTATTACAAAAGTCATTGTAATACTTTTGTAATATAACTGCAATACTTTTAATGAATTGAGCAATATAAAATCAAACATTTTAAATTGTTTGTATTTTAGAAGACAAAAAAACTAGTCTAAGTAAAAGTACATTTGAAAATGTACTTACTAGACTAGTTTTCATTCTACATATTAAAGCTTAGCTTACGCCTAAAGCAATCTTAGCGTAACGAGACATCTTATCTTTGCCCCATGGTGGACTCCAAACGATATTAATCTCTGTATCCTTAACTTCCGGAACTTCAGCTAATACTTCTTTTACTTGATTCATAATCTGCGGTCCCATTGGACAACCCATAGAAGTCAGTGTCATATCTACTGTGCATAAGCCTTCATCATCAACATTCACATTATATATTAAGCCTAAGTTCACAATATCAATACCTAACTCAGGGTCAATTACCATTTCTAAAGCACCTAATATGCTATCTTTTAAATCTTCCTCCATAAATTTCACCTCTTCGTATTTAATCTTATTAACAATATATCAAATATCTTACAAAACGCCAATAAAATGCTATGATATTTATACATCAATTATCAAAGATTAAGGAGATTTACATGAAACCTTATTTAATTTGTCTAGATTTAGACGGAACACTTTTGAACGACGAAAAAGTGATCACACCATATACCAAAGAAGTACTAACAACTTTACAAAATCAAGGTCACAAATTAATGATTGCTACTGGTCGACCTTACAGAGCAAGCCAAATTTATTATCATGAACTTAACATGAATACACCTGTCGTTAACTTTAACGGCGCATTTGTACATCATCCAAAAGATGATCAATTTGAAACAATGCATGAAAGACTAGATTTTGATTTAGCTCGAAATATTATTCAATCTTTAAATGATTTTGGCGTTACTAATATTATTGCAGAAGTGAAAGATTATGTATTTCTTAATAGCTATGATCAAAAATTATTCGATGGTTTTTCCATGGGTACGCCAAAAATTGAAACAGGCGATTTACTTACATGTTTAAATGAATCACCGACTTCAATTTTAGTAGAAGCAGAAGAATTTATGATTCCTAGAGTTAAACAAATGCTTACACGATTCTATGCAGAAAATATTGAACACCGTAGATGGGGTTCACCTTTCCCAGTTATAGAAATCGTAAAACAAGGTATCAGCAAAGCACGCGGTATTGATTATGTTAAAACACATTTAGATATTGATAGAAATCATATTATCGCATTCGGTGATGAAGATAATGATTTAGAAATGATTAAATACGCAAAACATGGTATCGCAATGGAAAATGGCTTAGATGAGTTAAAACATATTGCGAATGAAGTCACGCATTCAAATAATAATGATGGTATTGGTCGTTATTTAAATGATTACTTCCAATTAAACATTCCATATGAAGTAACTGTAAAATCTTATATTTAATATGAGAATTACTCACTAGGAGGCAATTTATTATGAATAAGATCATAGTCGTTGGTGCTGTTGCTGGTGGTGCGACTGTCGCCAGCCAAATAAGAAGATTAGATCAAGAAAGTGAAATCATTGTCTTCGAGAAAGATCGTGATATGAGTTTTGCAAACTGCGCCTTGCCTTATTATTTAGGAAACGTCGTAGCATCAAGAGATCAAATACTAGAAGCAACACCAGAATCATTTTACGATGCTAAACAGATTGTAGTGAAACCTTATCATGAAGTAACCTCAATCAATGATACTTCACAAACCATAACTGTTTACGATTACACCCAAGATAAAACCTTTGAAGAACGATATGACACATTAATTCTAAGCCCTGGCTGTAGTGCTAATACGTTAAACTTAAATAGCGATATGACATTCACTTTAAGAAATATGGAAGATACAGATGCAATTGAAGACTTTATTGAAGCTAACCAAGTTAAAAAAGCGCTCGTTATCGGCGCTGGCTATATTGGTTTAGAAATTATAGATAATTTATATGAAAGAGGTATCGCACCTACGTTAGTTCATCGTTCAACACATCTCAATAAATTAATGGACGAAGACATGAATCAGCCAATTATCGATGAAATTGAAAAAAGACATATAGACTATCGTTTAAATGAACAAGTATCCAAAGTTATTGGTAATGAAGTTCACTTTAAGTCGGGTAAAGTCGAAGATTATGACCTTATAATAGAAGGTATCGGAGTCAAACCAAATTCAGCATTTATTGAGTCATCCAATGTCATTCTAGATGACAAGGGCTATGTGCCAGTGAATGATCAATTTCAAACTAACATTCCTAATATCTATGCTTTAGGTGATATTATCACTTCACATTATCGCCATGTAGATTTAAATGCACATATCCCGTTAGCTTGGGGTGCACATCGTGGTGCAAGCATCATTGCAGAACAATTAGCCGGTGACCCATCTATACAATTTAAAGGTTACTTAGGTTCAAATATTGTAAAATTTTTCGATTATACTTTTGCAAGTGTCGGTGTATCTCCACAGGAACTTTCGAACTTCGACTATGAAACTGTTGAAGCCAAACAAGGAGAACATGCGGGTTATTATCCAGGTAATACAAAGTTACATTTACGCATTCATTTTGACAAAACGAACCGACGTATTTTACGTGCCGCTGCTGTTGGAAAGAAAGGTGCAGACAAACGTATAGATGTGCTGTCTATGGCAATGATGCATAAATTAACTATAGACGAATTAACAGAATTTGAAGTTGCTTATGCCCCACCCTATAGTAGACCTAAAGATATCATTAATATGATTGGTTACAAAGCACGCAATAAATAGCACTAGTGATTCAAACTAAAAGGGACCTTCCAAAATTGGAAGATCCCTTTTTAATTAAACTTGATTTATGTTTTAAATTTTTTATAAACCAAATAGTTGCGTAATTGGTCCCCATGGCAAGATAACACCTAACAGCATAGTAATTAAAATAACAATAATCGTTGTCCACAATAAACCATGACTTGATTGACCTTTTTTACGTTTTGCAAGTGACACTTCCATAAGTGCAACTACTGCTACGCCACCAATCATTTTCAACGTAAGTAACATATGCCCGCCAGCGTTACCAGATGAGAATGCTTGAATCCATGTCCAAAAACCTGAAATTAAAACTAATACCATAAACACTCTTAAGAGCATATGGATTGGTTTAAAGTAAGGTGATGCGCCTTGTTTTACTGAAAAATTAAAATAAGCAGCAAAGAACAAGATTACTAATAACACCCAACTTGCAATATGCATGTGTAACATAATATATAACCCCCACACAATTTTTACTTCAATAATATGTAAAACAGAAGTATGTTGCACCTTTTAATTAGTAAAATAAAAAGTGCCTTTCTTAATCATACTCAAAATAAGTATATTTTTCAAAAAAGAAATTCTGCACTACTTATTTTATTTGAATATGCCGGTTATTGCAATGTTAATTCTATTTTCCGCATATTAAAACCGGGCATCACATATGTCAGCCCGGTTAATATATCTATCGTTTATTTTTCTGCGATAAAATTAGTCAGTGTACCAATATTATCAATTGTAACTTTAACTTCATCACCTGGTTGTAAAAATTGCGGAGGATTCATTCCTGCACCTACGCCAGCAGGTGTGCCAGTTGCAATAATATCACCTGGATGTAAAGCAACATATTTAGAAATTTCTTCAATTAATTCATCTATTTTAAGAATCATTGCACTCGTATTACCATCTTGACGAATATCATTGTTTACTTTTGTAACAATATTCACGTCTTCAGGTGTAGGTAATTCATCTTTAGTTACGATGTAAGGTCCAACGGGGCATCCGCCAGTTAAACTTTTAGATAAGAATGCTTGATCTTGTGCATCTTGAGCTTTACGGTCTGTAACATCATTAATAATTGTATAACCATAAATGTAATCTAATGCTAAGCCTTTTGGTATTTTTTCACCAGATTTTCCAATAACAATACCTAATTCACCTTCATAATCTAATTGATCTGTAATATCTTTATGATTAGGAATTGTACTATTATCTCCAGTTAATGAAGAAGCGGCTTTAGTAAATACGTACAAGCGTTGAACTTCGTGATTTAATTCGTTAGCATGATCTTGATAATTACGTCCAAAGGCAATGACATTATTAGTTGGTGTTACTGGTGGTAAAAATTCAATGTCAGCAAATTGTACTTTATAATCTTCGCCTTTACCACTATCTTCTGCAGCAACAACTGCTTTACGAACTTCTTCTTGAAAATCTACGACTTGGTTTTGTTGAAGGCCGTCTAATAACGTTTTAGGATGGAACGCGCCCTCCGAAAAATCTGCAAAAACTTTTTGTAAGTCCCACGCAGCTTCTTCACGTTTTACTTTCACACCATATGATGTCTGTCCTTCATGTCTGAATGATAGGAATTTCATTCAATATCAGCTCCTCATCTATATCTTATTACATATTATAACTATATTTACTACTAAATAACAAATAAATAACTAGAATTTTCAAAATTCTATTGTTTTGTGTCTAATGCGTCTTATTTTAAGTAAGTAATTTTCCGCCATAACCACTCGATGGGTCCATACTTAAAGAATTTCAAATAATAATAACAAGCTAAAAGTTGCAAACTATATACAACTACTACGATAATATAAGATTGATAGAGCGGTAACTTGTTGTATAAACTTAATCCTATGTCATTATAAATGAATGTGAAAATGATACTTTGTGATATATAAACTGATAAACTAAGTTTTCCAGGATATTTAAAAATGTCTAGTACCTTCGCAGCTTTGGCATATTGACATAAACGAACAAAGATCAAGATGTATCCCATCGCAAGAATCGGACCACCTACCATTGAACTTATGACTGAAAACGTATTGTTTGCATAATCTAAGGCAAATGGAAGTTTAATAAAATAACCGATAATAAATAAAGTGCTCCCCCATGTCATGGCACTACGTGGGTTGTTTTGAATCTTAGTTATCAAACTTAATTTTTGTGCGGCAATACCTATAAGTATGTAAGGTAAAAGATCAAGATATGCAGCTCTTGTAACAATATCTATAACACTATACTTACTTTCCAATCCATTTACTTGTAAGAATTCAAAGTAATGACCATTTTGTTTGATATCAACCAATTGCGCAAGTGACTTACCTGAATAATTACTTGCTTCATGGCGACCTTTATTCCAGTATGCTAAAGAAATTGGAATAACCAATATGACAATTTTCATTATAAATAAGCCAGCAGCTGATTTAATTAAAGTCTTAGGTTTCAATTTGATAAATAAAACTGCAATCATACCGGTAAAACCATATCCAAATAAAATATCTCCATTAAATAAAAAATAGCCATGTAGTACACCAAAAATAAGTAAAACTACTAATCTTCGATATATAAAAGGATAATATGACATCCCTCTACGTTTACTATTTTCATACATAATGCTTAATCCATATCCAAATAACATTGTAAATATTGGATAAAATGAACTGATAACAAAAAGTGTAACAATGCGGAATAGCCCTTCATTGGCACCATTTAATACTCCAGGTAGATAAGTTTCCTCATAAGGAAAACTAAAAACTAAAATATTCATTAATATGATGCCAAACAAACTAAAACCACGTAATGCATCTAATTCAAATAACCTGCGTTGCGGTGACACAATATAGCACCTCTTTTTGGAAATTTAAGTATCAATTGAAAGTTGTCCAAATTTAAAGAAATATAAATATCCTTTAACTTCGGTTTTTAATATTGTTTCTAATGTGGTGCGGTAATATTCCATCTGTATCTTATAACGCGCTCTTAATTGAGCACCAATTTCTTCATCTGACATGTTCCGGCGTCTATTAAATGCGTCTGTCTTATAATCTACAAAATAATATTGGTCATCTTTTAAAAATATAAGATCAATCATACCTTGAATGATTGAAGCATCTTCGTCATCGGTTTTTAAATGATCCACATTGGATTGATTCACAACGAATGGTAATTCACGATATATTGCATCACTAGAGGCGATGATTGTGTATAGTTCACTACTAATAAATGTGTAGATATCCTCATAGCGCATATCGTCTTTCGCATCTTCCGGTATGATGTGTTTTTCAATCATTTGATCAATATGTGCATGTAATTCACGTTGTGATAGACCATCGCGTTTAAATGGTAGGTGTTGCATCACTGTATGCATCAATGTACCAACTTCATTTGCTTTCCTTTTAGAGCTATGACTTAAAAAGCCAGGTCTTTCATAAGACGATGTTCCTATACGATATTGTCTTACTCTATCATAATTTGTATCTGCTTGTTCCGTGTCTAGTTGACGTTTTAATTCAGATACAGACTGCTTTGAAGGTTTATCGACAACGTCTTGATAAGGATACGTATAGCTCAGCTGTTGATGAATTTGTGATTTAATTGCTTCGTCATTCGTATTCAGCGTCTCAATATCTTCTATCGTGCGTCGTTCACTTTCTTCAACTACCGCTTCTGATGCAATATCTTGATAAAAATCTATATTTAATTGAACATAGGGTTTCATCGTTGCATCGATGTCACCAATCGAGCGTTCAAAACGCAATTCATTCGGTAAAGCAGATGACTGATATTTAGACAATATTGGATAAATCATATCAATCGGTCTTTGCGCAGTTAGTCGATAACTTACAGGCAAATGAGTATCCGACACAGAAACTTGTTCAAACTGAGCTAATTCCTTCTCATCTTTAACACGTCCTATTAAAAATAATTGTTCTTTTGCACGTGTGAGCGCAACGTATATGAGTCTCATCTCTTCAGAGACCATTTCTTTTTCTGCAATGGCTTTATACGTAACGGAAGATAGCGAAGGATACGATAAATTACTTTCCACATCGTAATAAGTCATTCCTAAACCGTAAGTTTGATTTAAAATCACTGGTTTATGTAAATCATCTCTTCTGAATTTACGAGATAACCCCGAATATATTACAAAAGGAAATTCTAACCCTTTACTACTATGAATCGTCATCATTCTAACCACATCATCATTTGGACCGATAACGTTTTCTTCTCCAAAATCTTTGCCACGTTCTATTAATTCATCTATAAAGCGGATAAATTGATATAAACCACGGAAACTAGAATTCTCAAATTCTACTGCTTTATTAAATAATCCATATAAATTGGCGCGACGCCCTTTGCCTCCAACAATACCACTGAAATATTGAATCACATAATGCTCATTATAAAACTTATCTATTAGCTGATAAACCGGATGGCTTTGGCTATAATGTTGATACATCTCTATATCTTTTAGAAATGCATCTAATTTTTTCACTAATTTTTTATTTGCAACATCATTCAGCATATAATTTTTAATTGATTGATAAAAATAATCATCGTTAGGACTAAATACGCGAATATTAGATAATTCATCTTCAGTAAATTGATAAATCACAGAACGCATTAACCCTACTAAATAGATATCTTGTAACGGATTATCAACTGTTCTTAAAAAGGATAATATCAATCGTATTTCTACTTGTTCAAAATACCCTTCTTTACTATTCACATGGAACGGTATATTGTGATCTTTAAACGCCTGTTGAATCTTACGTGCTTGACCATATGAACGTTCAAGTATGACAATATCTTTATAGCTTGGTTTACGATATTCATCTAATTTCATATCATATATTTCATGTTTATCCATTATTTCTTCAACTTGTTGTACGATATATTCAGCTTCTTGCTCTGCGCCTTTTAAATCTGACTCAGCATCTTCTATCAACATATTCATCTGAACATCATGAGGCTTATCATCATAAGGAGCACCATAATACAATTGTGCAGCATCGTCATATACAATTTCTCCTACTGCTTCATCCATCATATGTTTGAATAAATAATTCGTTGTTGTTAGTACTTCTTCTCTTGAACGAAAGTTTTGTGACAAATCAATTCTCATACCATTTTCTAAGCCATCTAATGAAAAACGATTATATTTTCCTATAAATAAACTTGGATCTGCCTGTCTAAATTTATAGATAGACTGTTTCACGTCACCTACCATGAATAAGTTGCCGTCTGACTCGTTACCTCGTTTAATACATGATAATATTTTCTCTTGAACTCTATTCGTATCTTGATATTCATCAACAAGAATTTCTTCAAATTGTTGACGGTACATGTCCGCAATTTCTGAAGGCGTATCGTCATCATTCATTAATACGCGTAACGCAAAATGTTCATAATCAGAAAAATCCAAGAGATTTCTACTTCTTTTTTTCGAATTAAATTGCTTTATTACATCTGCTGTCACTTGCGTTAGATATGATACTCTCGGTGCTAAGCGCTGCATATCAAGCTTCAATTCTTCTGCTTCACGTGAAAAATAATCTTCCTGAACTTTTGAGACCAATGCTTTATATTGATCATAGTGTTTTTTACCATCATCATACGCATCAAGCATCATCTCATTCGCTTCTTTAATCTTCTTATTTTTAGCTGGGAAACGCGCTTCAAATTGGTGTTCAGCAATGACTTGCGTATTCAATTGACCGCCTTCCATCGCTTGATTTAAAAAGTGTCGTTCCTTATCTAATACAGCTACTTGTTTATCTACTTCTTCTAGCATCATGAATAAATCATAACTTTTATTCAACGCTTCTAATGCTGAATTCATAAAAATCATTGCTACTTCATTCAATAATTGTAGTAAATCATCTTGTTGCTCAGCATTGTAATAAGGGTCTGCTAAATTTTGCAGCCAAGTTAAAGGATTGGGATTCGCCACACTAAAATAAAACATTTGTTTAATCGTATTCCGTAATTGATCATCATTTCGATCAGACGATAATTGTTCAGTCAAATCTACGAAACTTGGGTCTAACACATCATAATGACTTTCCAATACTTCATCAATCGTTTGTTCAAGCAATAAAATATTTTCCGCTTCACTACTTGTTCTAAAGTTTGGATCAATATCTAAAACATCGTAATGGTGTTGTATTAATTTCAAACAAAAACTATGGAGTGTAGAAATTTGTGCTTGGTGAATTTTGATCCGCTGATTTTTCAAATGTGCATTATCAGGTGATGCCATAGATGCTTCTTGAATACGTTGATCTACACGATGTTTCATTTCACGTGCACTTGCGTTTGTAAAAGTCACTACAAGTAAGCGGTCAACATCTATTTTATCTTTGATAATCCGCTGAATAATACGCTCAACTAAAACAGCTGTTTTGCCTGATCCTGCAGCCGCAGCTACAAGTACATCTTGTCCTTTGGCATAAATACTTTTCCATTGGTTATCAGTCCATCTTGTATCAGCTGGCTTTGCTGGAATTTGACTCATAATTCATCTTCCTCGCTTTCTAACTCCACATTTTGCACTGCTTCTAACGGATTAATCGACTCGTCTACAGTACGATAACGTTTGCTATCAATAGCACCATCTACATGACATACAGATTTATAATTACAAAATTCACAAGGTAATGTTTGATTATATTTCATTGGTGCAACTTCTGTATGACCATCCATAATACTGGAGGCAGTTTCAATAAAATTCTTTTTATTATGCTTTATTAATTTATAAATTGTTTCTTCATCTGCAACTTTACCGTTACTTTTAATTCCGCCATCTTTTTTCAATCCAAGTGGTACAATATCAGAATTATAACTTGGCTCTAATCTTGTATCAAAAGCATCTAATACTGATTCATCACTATTTAATAATCCACTTAATTTAAACGAATTAATAAACTCTGTATCTCTTTTATCTTCATTTAATTGGTTCCACGCTAATTTAATACGCGGTTCATGAACATGAAAATATAAAAGTCCTCCTGGTTTAGTCATCTCTGTTAAACCAAGACGTGATTTATTTTGTAACACAATATCCATATACGTCATCATTTGCATTTGCATACCATAATAGACTTTAGTCAAATCTAGTGTCCCACTATATTTTGAAGACTTATAATCAATAATATTCACAAAACTTTGATCACCTTGCTGATATGTATCTATACGATCAATTTGTCCACGAATATTGATTGGAACGCCTTGTGTTGTCTTCAATGGCTCAGCTAACAATTCACTATTATCACGCGGTTTTCTTCTAAATCCTGCTTCGAAACGTTGTGGTGTAAATTTTGTGTGACTACCTTGATATTTGAGCGCAGTCAAAGTGGTCTCAACAATAGCGCCGATTCGTTGCGATAAATAGCGATAGTAAGCCGTTGAATTCAACAAGTTAAATTGAACTTCAGGTAATATTTCAGATAAAGCTTCTAATGTTAATTTATGAATTTGTTTCGTATTTAAGTTTTTAAAGTCACCATTCACTTTTTCTGAAATGAATTTCAACACTTGGTGGAAAATATCACCTAAATCAAAATTTTCAAGTTTGTATTTTGTACGTTCGTTAAGTCGTAAACCATGTGAGGCAAAATGTTTAAATGGACAAGCTTGATATCCTTCAAATCTGGATACACTTGCATTAATCGTCTTCCCATATAAATCTGAAGACAATGATTCACTTAATTGGACCGTTTCATTATCATACATTAATGCCGATAATAAGTAACTCAAACCATCATTTAAATTGTTATCGTCTCTCATCACTTGATATGTGTCTAACCATGTATCAGCCACAATCTCATCATCTAACCATGCTTTTAACGATTCAAATAATGCAATTTTAGTTTGATGTGGGTGTTCCATTAGTAATAATGGATTAGCTTGATGTTGATGATGAATATTTTGAATATCTAGATTTGTATATAACTGTTGAATTTGATTTAAAAATGGGCTCGGTTCTTTTTCATCTCCGCTAGTTCCCATCAAAGAATAAGAAAATGTAACAGCTATACGGCTTCTTGTCATAGCAATGTAGCACACAAATGCTTCATCCATTTGTAATATATCTGCTGTAGGGCTCAATTCTATCGTTGACTGTTCTTGGAAGTATTTCTTTTCGTCGTCTGTAATCAAACTCGATGATGCAACAGTTTGTGGCATGACCCCATCATTTACACCGACAAGGTATACATGTGCTTTGTTATCAACTTTAGCTAAATCCATCGTCCCTATACTCACTTGATCAATCGTTTGCGGTATCATCACAAATTCTAATTGCTCTAAGCCAATATCAAACAATTCTAAAAAACGTGTTTGAGTCATAGTCTGTTCGCCAAAAACAGTAACTAAATCATCCAATGTTTGAATAAAACCATTCCATATCTGGTCAATTTCTTCTGCTTTTTTATGTTCGCCCTCAACATCTAATGTGTCTCGGTCTGTCATCAATTGACTAGGTAAATCGAATGTTTCTATAGCTTCATAAAAGGCTGTCGCAAATTCAATTGCAGTTGTAGCATTATTCATTTTCGATTCAAACATCATCACTTTATCAATCACATCTGTTTTCATTTGAATTACACGTTCAAACGTTTCACGTTCTTCATCAGTTAATGGCTGGCGCTTTAATCCCATTTTTCTAAATTGTTCAACATGGAAATATTTTTCATCAATCCAGCGTTTGCCATAAATTCCACGTTCCAGTACAAAGTTTTCTAAAATATCAATAAGATAATGACTATCTTTAAACTTTTTAGAAAGTATATTTGTCTTAAACAGACGCATAAGTGGATCAAAATTCCAATTTGTTTGTATGACTTCAATGAGTGAGCGCATCATTTCCATTACTGGGTGATGCGTCATAGATTCTTTAATATCTATATTGTATGGAATATCATATTGCGGTAATATCGATTCCATCAAATATGCATAAGATTCATCTCTATACAAAATTGCGATATCTTGAAAACGTCTTCCTTGTTCGCGATTTTCTCTCAAAATACGACGAGCTACTTCATTAATTTCTTCGCGCATTACAGATGCCTCTAAAATTTCAATATTGCCTTGTGCCGAGATTGGCTCAAATTGTAATGCGTTAAAGTTATGCTCTAAATGTTTTAAATCACTATTATTAAACCGATTTGTTTCATTAAAACGTTTAGTGTTGACCTTAATATTCAAATCATTCGCGATGTCTTCAATATGCGTTAAAGATTCAGATGGTTTTCTAAATAAACTAAACGTATCTTTGTCCCCGTCTGTAGTTAATACTACGGTAACCTTTTTCGCATAACTTACTAAGCTACGAATAATTTGATATTCTAACGTCGAAAAGTTATGAAAACCATCGATATATATTTCGGCTCGTTTCAACCACTCAGATTGATCCATCATCGTTATAAAACGTTGAAGCGAATCCTCAGTTGATACATATTCACCATTTATTCTATCTTCTAAATGCTTATAAATAAGCGCGATGTCTTGCAATTTATGTTTCGTGCGTGTTTGTAACTGATTTGCAGCTATATATTCCTCTAATTGTTCTGGAGAAACTGCATATTTTTTAAAATCTTGTATTTGTTCATAAAGTTTTTCACTAAAACCATAGTATTTAACTTGAGAGCGATAGAGCTTCAACTCTGTTTGATGTTGTTGGATGATATCATAAATCATCATCTCTGTACCTGCTTTTGATAACTGTTGTTCCATCAAGCCACCGACTTCTTGAAACACACGGTAACTCAAACGTTCAAAGTGTAGCACTTCTGTTCTAAGACTACCACTTAGTTCAGGATCGTTTACAAATGCTTGTTCGAGTTGAAAAGTATTTTGCGTAGGAGCAATTAATACAATGGGATCGCCTAGTGGATCTTGTTTCATTTTACTTTTAATTTCTTCAATGATTTCATGTGACTTCCCTGTTCCTGCTCTTCCAATATAAGCATTTAATTCCATGGCAAACTTCCACTCCTTTGACTCACATTTTAACATAGAAAAGGTTCTTCTTTACGAATCTTTCATCTGACTGATTCAACTATTTTAAGTATTTGAATCAGTTCTTTATAAAAAATACCCCTTCATATGTTTTTTTAAATTCCGTAACGATCTCTGATTTAAATTACCTCTACGCTGATTAATGAAAATTATTTAATTTCATAGATTTTTGTATAGAAAAAGTGCTAATCCATTAAATTAACAGATTAACACTTCTCTTATAATATTAGGTAACCATATCTTAAATTCAGTTATTATTTATCTTGATCTGTATCAGGATCAAATCCAAATTTCATTTCATTAAGTGGCCAGAAACTAAATGTTACTTTACCAACCACTTGATCTTCGTCTATTAAACCAAATGAGCGGCTATCTTTACTTACTTCACGATTATCACCGAGCACAAGTAGCTTGTCTTCAGGAATTTTATTTTTCCCATCTACTTGATTTAAATCTTTTGTTTCAAAGCTGCCTGTAATATATTCATATTGTTTATTTTTTTTGTTTGAATCTAAATATGGTTCTTCTACTTCTTTACCATTAACAAACAATTTGTCTTTTTTGTATTCAACATTATCGCCAGCAGTTCCGATAACACGTTTAACATAATCGCTTTCTTTATTTGCATGAAAGACAATGACGTTACCGTTTTTTATATCGCCAAATTTATAACCAAATAAATTGACCATGACACGTTCGCCGTCTTTTAGCGTAGGATCCATGGAGTCACCTTTAACTGTATATGGTTTTGCCACAAAATTTACAATTAGTAATACCAATGCCACTGCAACGACAATCGACACAATCCATTCCAATATCTCTTTTTTCAATTTTTACACCTCGTCTATTTAATCAAAGTTCACTGTGAATTTTTCAAATGGGAAATACCTCAAACTCACATTTCCAATAATGTCTTCTTTCTGTATAAATCCAGTCGTTCTAGAATCTTGTTTATTTTCACGATTATCATTGAGTACAAAATAAGCATTCGGTGGAATGATATCTCCTTCAGATTGCTGAATATTTCTAAGTGATAAATCATTTATACTATTACTCGCATAAGGCTCATCCACTGCCCTGTCATCTCTGTATAACGTCCCGTTCTTATATGCAATAGATTGACCAGGTTTACCAATAATTCTACTGAATTGAATTTCATCGCCTTTACGATACATTATAATATCATTATTATCTAATATGTTAAATGTAGTTTTAATCTTATTTACAATAATTCGATCATCTTGTTTAAGGTTCGGAGCCATCCAATCATTTTTAATGACGGCGCCTGTAATTACAAACGCTTGTATCAATAGTACAATAATAATCGCAAATATTATGGAAATCAAATGTTTTACTATGAATCGCACGTTGTCACTCCTCTGAAGAATGCATAAAATGTTTCTCGATTTTTCGTCCTACAAACCATACTATTAAAATGACGATGATGATAGTTATCAATCTTGTAGGGCTTGTGAATAAAGTTGTAATATCATTCCCCAACCAACCTACAAGCCCAATCATTACAAATTTTGAAGCTATAAGAACGGTCAAATAGGCATGTGCTTTAATATGCGATAAACTTGCGACAATATTGACTAGAGCACTTGGTGTAAATGGAAAACACATTAAAATAAAAATTGGAAGAACGCCTTTTCTATCAATGAAATGTATCAATCTCTGAACAGAGGTACGTTGTTGTATTTTCTTCATATAACGTGTATGCGTAAGCCTTCTAAAAAATAGGAACACTATATAACTACCAGCCACTGTACCCATCCAAGCCAATAAAGTTCCGATTATAAAACCATATGCATTAACGTTAACAATGACAAATACAATGATTGGCAAAATAGGAATAAAAGCTTCAATAAATGGCAATAAAAAACCTACAATATATCCTAGGTTTCCGAATAAATCAAACCAATATTGTACTTGTTCTTCTGTCATCTAACCCATCTCCATCATTTCTATTGATTATAATTATAAGTGTAATATCATGTTTTTAAAACTATAAAGTACTAGATTTAATATAAATCAGTCTCGAGAATGAAGAAAGCATCATGTCAGAGACTTATAGTATTAGTAATCGTAATGTGCTTGAAAAAATATAGCTAATTATTATTCACTTTAGCGTTTTCAATACAGAAAAGACTCATTCCAAATTTATTTTTGGAATGAGTCTTTTCTTAAATCACTATTTTAATGAAACAAGTGTTTCTATATTATAAACGTTTTTCTAATTCTGCTTTTTTATCTTCAAATCCAGGTTTACCTAATAAAGCAAACATATTTTGTTTGTATGCTTCAACGCCTGGTTGGTTGAATGGATTCACACCTAATTGGTAACCACTCATTGTACAAGCCAATTCGAAGAAGTAAACGATATAACCAAATGTTTCTTCATCTAAACGAGGAATATCAACAACAATGTTTGGAACGCCACCATCTGTATGCGCTAATAGTGTACCTTCAAAAGCTTTTGTATTAACTTCGTCTATTGTTTTACCTGCTAAGTAATTTAATCCATCTAAATTATCATTATCTTCTTCTATAGTAATGTTATGTTTTGGATTATTTACTTTTACTACTGTTTCAAATAAGAAACGACGTCCTTCTTGAACATATTGGCCAAGAGAATGTAAATCTGTTGTATAGTTTGCACTTGAAGGATAAATACCTTTGAAGTCTTTACCTTCAGATTCGCCAAATAATTGTTTCCACCATTCATTGAAATATTGCATTGAAGGATCGTAGTTGATTAACATTTCAGTGTCATAACCTTTTGCATATAAAACGTTACGGATAGTTGCATATTGATAAGCAATATTGTCTTCTATGTTTTCTGATGACAATTCTTCACGTGCTTTAGCTGCACCTTCCATCATTGCTTTAATATCAATTCCAGCAACTGCAATTGGTAATAAGCCCACTGCAGTTAATACTGAATAACGACCACCAATATCGTCAGGTACAACAAATGTTTCATAGCCTTCATTTGTAGCTAATTCTTTTAATGCACCTTTTTCTTTATCTGTAGTTGCAAAAATACGTTTTTTCGCTTCATCTTTGCCATATTTATTTTCAAGTAATTGTTTAAACAATCTGAATGCAACTGCTGGTTCAGTTGTTGTACCAGATTTTGAAATTACATTGACTGAGAAATCTTTTCCATCTAAATAATCAATTAGCTCTTGTGTATATGTTGAAGATAAATGATTACCTACAAAGACGATTTCTGGATATTCATCACTATTTCTAAATGAAGAAGTTAACATTTCAATAGCTGCACGTGCACCTAAATATGAACCGCCGATACCAATTACTACAAATACATCTGTATTTTCTTTAACACGTTTAGAAGCTTCTAAAATACGTGAAAACTCTTCTTTATCATAATCAACAGGAAGGTCTATCCAACCTAAGAAATCACTACCAGCGCCTGTTCCTTCATGAATTGTTTTATGAATTGATTTAACGATATCTTTTTGTTGTTGTAGTTCGTGTTCTCCAAAAAATTCTAAAGTTTTACCATAATCTAATTGAATATGAGTCATTTGATATTGCCTCCAGTGTTTTTAGTTTCAGTATAATATTACTAAGTTTATTTTGACTATTCAAACAACTAGCCTATAATCAGTCATAAATTATGACAATTTTGCTAATTATTTTTAGCGTATCACTTTTTTTATTCATTATTATATACATATAGATATAACCTTTTAATCAACACTATTCCAATATTCGTAACATAAATACTTCCTTTAACGAATAAGCCTATCTGAATATTTTTGCATATTTATGTATAAAAGTGGTTTTATTTTCAATAAACATCTGCTATACTATTCAATATCAAATAAAAAAACAAATTTTAAAAATATCAATTAGAGGTGGAAATTATGAAAGAGAAAATAGTATTAGCATATTCAGGCGGTTTAGACACAAGTGTTGCAGTAAAATGGTTATTAGATAAAGGTTACGACATTGTAGCTTGTTGTTTAGACGTAGGTGAAGGTAAGGATTTAGACATCGTTCATCAAAAAGCATTAGATATGGGGGCAAGTGAATGTCACATTATTGATGCTACTGAAGAATTCAGTCAAGATTTCGTATCATATGCAATTAAAGGTAATTTAATGTATGAAGGTACTTATCCATTAGTATCTGCATTATCAAGACCTTTAATTTCAAAAAAATTAGTTGAAATTGCTAGCAAAACAAATTCAGTTGGTATTGCACACGGTTGTACTGGTAAAGGTAATGACCAAGTTCGTTTTGAAGTAGCAATTAAAGCTTTGGATCCAGAATTAAAAGTATTTGCTCCAGTTAGAGAATGGGCTTGGAGTCGTGAAGAAGAAATAGATTATGCAATTAAACATAATATCCCAGTACCGATTCAACACGATACACCTTATTCAATAGACCAAAACTTATGGGGTAGAAGTAACGAATGTGGTATTCTCGAAGATCCATATGCCACACCACCAGAAGATGCATATGACTTAACTAATCCAATAGAAAATACACCTGACGAATCAGATGAAATTGTACTTTCATTTGAGCAAGGTATCCCTACTGCTTTAGACGGTCAATCATATAAATTAAGTGAGCTCATTTTATATTTAAATAAATTAGCTGGTAAACATGGTATTGGTAGAATTGACCATGTAGAAAATAGACTTGTAGGTATTAAATCAAGAGAAGTCTATGAAACACCTGCAGCTGAAGTAATTGTAAAAGCGCACAAAGCACTTGAAACAATTACCCTTACAAAAGATGTAGCACATTTCAAACCAGTAATCGAAAAACAATTCTCAGAACAAATTTATAATGGCTTATGGTTCTCTCCATTAACAGATAGCTTAAAAGTATTCGTCGATAGTACGCAACAATATGTTACAGGTGATGTACGTATTAAATTATACAAAGGTAATGCAATCGTTAATGGCAGAAAATCGCCACATACACTATATAATGAAAAATTAGCTACTTATACAAAAGAAGACGCGTTTAATCAAGAATCAGCAGTTGGTTTCATCGATATCTTTGGCCTACCTACTAAAGTGAATTCTATGTTACATGGCGGATATAACGATGAGCAGTAAAGCTTGGGGTGGTAGATTTAGTGAACAACCAGAAGCATGGGTCGATGAATTCAATGCTTCTATCCACTTTGACAAAGCATTAATCGAATACGATGTCCAAGGTAGTATTGCTCACGCAACGATGTTAGCCAAACAAGGTATTATTTCTGATTCAGACTGTGAACAAATTATAGATGGCTTAAATGCTATTTTAGCTGATTATAAACAAGGTAATTTAAACTTAGACGTTTCTTTAGAAGATATTCACTTAAATATTGAACATGAATTAATTAAACGTATCGGTGATGCTGGTGGCAGATTACACACTGGACGTAGTAGAAATGATCAAGTCGCTACTGATATGCATTTATATACAAAAGAAGAAGTTAACTACTTAATTGAATCTATCACTGCTTTCCAACAAACTATTGTAAAAGTTGCTGAAGCACATGTTGATACAATTATGCCTGGTTATACGCATTTACAAAGAGCACAACCAATATCGTTTGCACATCATATATTGACGTATTATTGGATGTTAGAAAGAGATAAATCACGTTTCCAAGATAGCTTAAAGCGTATTGACATTTCCCCTCTTGGTGCAGCTGCATTAAGTGGTACTACTTATCCAATTGATCGTCATGAAACACAATCTTTATTAAACTTTAGCGCACTTTATGAAAATAGCATGGATGCTGTAAGCGATAGAGATTACATTGTTGAAACGTTACACAACATTTCATTAACTATGGTTCACCTTTCTCGTTTTGCTGAAGAAATTATTTTTTGGTCATCAGCAGAAGCAAATTTCATAACTTTATCCGATGTGTTTTCAACTGGTTCTTCTATCATGCCACAGAAGAAAAATCCTGATATGGCAGAATTAATTAGAGGTAAAGTTGGACGTACGACAGGTAATCTTATGAGTATGCTTATGACACTTAAAGGTTTGCCTTTAGCATACAATAAAGATATGCAAGAAGATAAAGAAGGACTCTTTGATGCTGTGCATACACTTAAAGGTTCTCTACGTATCTTCGAAGGCATGGTCGATACAATGACTGTGAATGTGGATCACTTACAAGAAACAGTCTACAATGATTTTTCAAATGCAACAGAACTTGCAGATTACTTAGTCAACAAAGGTGTGCCATTTAGAAATGCGCATGAGATCGTTGGTAAAATTGTGCTTTGGTCTATACAACATAACGTTTATTTACTAGACGTTCCATTAGAAGAATATCAAAACGCGCATGCTAGTATCGAAGCGGACATTTATGATTACTTAAAACCTGAAAACTGTGTAAGTCGTAGAATCAGTTATGGTTCAACGGGACAAGAAGCAGTAAAACAACAAATCAATATAATAAAGCAACAACTTTAGCAAAAAGAACTGGGAAACGTGCTTAAAAAAGCGGTCTTCCAGTTCTTTTTGTTACATATATAGCACCCTGTGACGTAATGACAGTATTGCTAGTTAATATATCTTCAAATAGCCACAATTCTTGAGAAAACAGCTTGTATTAGCCATTCAAGGTATAGTGTCGTTCTTTTATTTGTAATTTTTTGATATAAATTGTAATTATATGTTTAACATTATTTAGTTTGAATAAATATGTTGTAAATCCTATTCTTATTTCTGATTTTATTTTGTACTATGAAATTACAGTTCAGATTAAGGAGTGACAACATTATGAAACACGTCAGTAAATTTATCATTTCAAGTATTGCAGTAACATCATTATTGAGTCTCGGTGCATCTCCAGAGATTCACGCAAGTGGTAAAGGCAGTCAGATGGAAAATCAGAACGCTTCTCATTCACAACAAAGCGCTCATTCAAACGGTATAAATAATAAGCAGAACGAATTACATAATTTAACAGGTGAAAAATTCACAACAATCGCTCACAGAGGCGCAAGTGGCTATGCACCAGAGCATACCCTAGCGGCTTACGATAAGAGTCACAATGCCATAGGCGCATCATATATAGAAATTGATTTACAAATGACTAAAGATGGTCACCTCGTCGCAATGCACGATGAAACTGTTGATAGAACAACGAATGGTACAGGTAGAGTCGATCAATATACACTTGAAGAACTGAAACAATTAGATGCAGGAAGTAAATTTAATGCGGAAAATCCTCAATATGCAAATTCAAACTATGAAGGTGTCCAAGTACCGACATTAGATGAAATTTTCCAACGCTATGGTTCAGGTGCCAATTATTATATTGAAACAAAATCGCCTGATGTTTATCCTGGCATGGAAGAAAAACTTCTAGATACATTAAATAAACACAATTTAT
Organism: Staphylococcus sp. OJ82; assembly: GCF_000294465.1. NCBI lineage: Bacteria > Bacillati > Bacillota > Bacilli > Caryophanales > Staphylococcaceae > Staphylococcus > Staphylococcus sp. OJ82. Next base: position 713,192 of record NZ_ALPU01000010.1, read on the forward strand.
TAAATAGTGATTCGCTTGAAAATGGACATGTTATGCTTCAATCCTTTTCACAAGAAAGTTTATTAAAGCTACAAAACCTTAACCCTAACATACCGCTTGTACGCTTATTAGATAAGGGTGAATTACCTAGTATGACACAACAAGACTTTAATGCAATCAAACAGTATGTAGTCGGCGTAGGACCTGAACATACAGATTTAACAAAACAAAATGTGCATAATCTCAAAAAAGCAGGTCTCTTAGTTCATCCGTTTACTGTTAATGAAAAAGCAGACATGCAACGACTCAATGAATATGGCGTAAATGGCGTCTTTACGAATTATCCAGATTTATACAAACAAGTAATTAATGAAAATGAAACACAAGCAAAATAAGAATTTCCATTACCTACAACAAATGTCTAAATTAACAACCAAAATAAAAACTATCCTGTAAAATGTTATGTTATTTACTATAGTGATGAATTAGTTTATTATTGATAATAGCTATCAATAGGAGTGTTTTTTTGAAATATTTTTTAATTATTATTGGTGTGTTATTTACAGTCATTGGTTTTGCTGGCGTTTTATTACCTTTGTTACCAACTACGCCATTTTTATTAGTTGCAGTACTTTGTTTTTCTAAAAGCTCTGATAAATTTGAAAAATGGTTAGTACAAACAAAGGTTTATGTTAATTATGTTGAGAGCTTTAAAGAAAACAAAGGCTATACATTGAAGGATAAGTTCAAACTTTTGTTAAGTCTTTATATAGTTATCGGCTTTTCAATTTTCATGATAGATCATCCTTATATAAGATTGGGTTTATTAGTCATGGTAACGTTGCAGACGATAGTTTTATTTACTTTTGTAAAAACATTACCAGCTAATTTTTATGATAAAAAATAGCTGGTAAAAATAATAGTGTTGAGGAAAGTATTATTTTTTAATAATCATCCCATTACTGGATATATGGATTAACTATTAAATTTATTAAACGCATTTACTTAAAAAGTTAGTTTTCAAACTAACTTTTTAGAGTGTCAACAAATTCTGTGACTTTGTTGACATTTTTTTATGCACACTTTCCACGGACACAGCCTCTTCTGTATTCTTTGTCTAGTGCTTTTTTACCGAGTAAGGAATCGCACAATAAATCACCCTTTTTCAAAAGAAAATGAAATTAATATATTTACTGTGTCAACAAATAGAGATACCCTAAATTTCAAAAAGAATTAAATGATAAGTTTCATGGAATAGAGTGTTTCAAAGATATAATATCTATAAAAAACACCCCTAAAAATTAGATTTTTAAGTCCAACTTTTGGGGTTCACATCACAATTGATTTGTCTTTGTTTTAAAATGTGAGTTTAAAATGTAAGTTTTTTATTTGTAAACTTCGGTAACTATAATCTTCTGAAAAATTTAGTTTTTAATTATTATATTCAGATTTAAGCAAGCTAAACACGTAACTATCAACGAATTTTCCATTCAATTTTTCATCTTCTCTTAAAATGCCTTCTTGTTTAAATCCTAATTTGCGGGGGATTTTTTGACTTTTAATATTTTTAGTCGCTGTTTGTATTTCAATTCTGTTCAAATTTATTTCATTGAAACAGTAATCTATTAAAAATTTTGTGCATTTTGTCATTATTCCTAAATTTTCGTAATTTTGATCAATATAATAGCCTATAGATGTTTTTTCATTCAACCAATTTATGTAATGTAATCCGATGACACCAATCAATTGTTCGTTGTACCAAATACCACAGTGAAACCCATCATTTTCTATAAATTGATTTAGCGCAGATTTTATAAATTGCTTAGTATCTTCACTTGTTTTCGTGAATTTTACAAAGGGAAGCCATTCATTTAGATAGTCTCTTGAATTATCTACTATATTAAAAAGTGCTTGAGTATCTCTTTCTTCTAAAATTTTAAGGCTTAAATTGTCATTAATCTTTGTTTTAAACATAGTACTCCTCCTTTTAAAATCTTATAAGTGTGTTTATATTTTGATATTTTATTTAGGTGTAAAACGAATAATAAATGTATTTTCCTTTTCATTTATTATAGATTACTCAAATATCCTTTCTATTTATAATCACAATAATCGAAGATATAAAAAGCAGTGTTGCAGCTAACATAAATATGAATCTCACACCAAATAAGTCGGTCAAATTACCTAAAATTAGCGAGGAACCCCCGAAAATTGCCGTTATTAAAGCGTCTTTTGCTGAGTAAATATTAGGTAAAAGTCTATGAACCACACTCTTCTGTACTAATGTCTCTTGAGCAACATCCTTCATCTGATTTACCAAACCAAATAATAAGGATAATACTAATGCCATCCACGGAGTCGACGTTAAACCAAACATTAGAGTTGTTAAACTAGCTAAGAGAGCTCCAACTAAAATAACTTTACTGGAAAGTCTATCTACTAAATGTGACCATTTTAAACTTAAAAACCCACCTATCATTAATCCAGAAAAAAAAGTCGCGTTTATATACCCCCACCATTGTTCTCCAGTTTGCAAAACTTGGTCTACATACACGTACATAATTGCAGCTACCCATACCACATTTGCAATCGATTCAAAAAATTCTACGATACTAATAGTACGTAAGGTGGGTGTTTGCCAAATAGTTACCCATCCTTTTTTTAACACTTCCCAATTTGATAGTTTTATTGACTGTTCATCTCTCACTATATTTTTATCAATACTAGGAATTAAAAACATCATAAAAGTTGATGTTACAAACAAGAAAAATGTAAACCAAAGAACGTTTACTCCCCCTATAATAGCAACAAGCATTCCTCCAACTGCCCATCCGCCTAAACGAATTGTTTGATCAAGAATAGCAAGTAAACTATTAGCTTTCACCAGAGCATTTTGTTCGACTAATATTGGAATAAATGCATTTCTCGCTGGATTTGCCCATCCGTCTAAAAAGGAGATGGCAATTACAAAGAAAAAAATTAAAACAGTTGTGTTAATAGAAGAAAAAACATCTATATAACCTATAAGTATAATTATAGCTATTGTTTTACCTAATTGGGAATAAGCTAAAAGTGCCTTTAGGCTAACTCGTTCAATAATTAAAGGAGCTATGATGCCACTTACAAACCTTGATGCTGTTATAAAAAAAGGTACAAAAGCCATATAAGTTACAGAACCTGTTAATTCGTATATTATCGCTATTAAACCCACCATATAAAAAACATCTCCGCTATTTGCGAGAGATTGACCAATCCATAAAAAACGAAACGATGATTTATTCATCAGAAATTACTCCTTGAATTAATTTATTATTTAATTTTTATTTTAAATTAAATATAATCTTACATCGGGTCGTCATCCTTTTCTTTATATAGTTTATAAGGTGGAGTTAATTATTTAGCTATTAATATTCTTTTTTACAATAGCATAACTAAAAAAGTACGACAAGTCTGATAATTCGGAAAATAAATAACATAGCAGTTTAAATTAAATCAATGTTAATAACAATTATAAGTTTAGTATAGATTTTTGTGTAGCATACAAAAAATAAAGTTTTTCACTTTTTAAACTTCCACTTTGAAGAGAGCATATAAAATACAATAAATGTTTATTCATTAACCGAAATATGATTAAAGTTTCTACCAGTACTCATAGCCTTAGAAAAATGGATAATTAAATGTAATATACTAACAAAAAAATATCGATAAAGTTATACGTAATAAACTTCGTATAGCATACATATACGAAGTTATACGATCTATATTA